>OMZE01000093.1 GCA_900315455.1 uncultured Prevotellaceae bacterium
TGACTTAGGAACGTATCAGCCGGGCGATACTTGGAATGTCTATTCCGAGATTAAGCGCAAGTTAATTGAGGACTACGGCATCCCTGCTGACGAAATCCGCTTCATTCAGGAATGCAAGAGTGAAAAGGCACGAAAAGCCGTGATTGAGGCCATGAACGAGGGACGTGTGCGCGTGCTCTTTGGCTCGACGTCAATGTTGGGAACGGGTGTTAATGCCCAGAAAAGGGCTGTCGCTATTCATCATCTTGACATACCCTGGAGGCCCAGCGACCTTGAACAACGTAATGGACGGGCCGTCAGAAAGGGCAATGAGGTCGCCAAGAAATACAATAACAACACGGTGGACAGCATCATCTATGCCGTTGAGAAAACGCTGGATGCCTACAAGTTCAACCTGCTGCACTGCAAGCAGACGTTCATCTCACAGTTGAAGTCCGGCGCAATGGGCGCACGAACCATCGACGAGGGAGCAATGGACGAGGCCAACGGCATGAACTTCTCAGAGTACATGGCCATCCTGTCGGGTAACACCGACCTGCTTGACAAGGCAAAGTTGGAGAAGAAGATTGCCTCACTGGAGAGTGAACGAAAGAGCTTTATGAACGCAAGGCGCAGTGTTGAATTTGACATTGAGGATGCACAGAAGGAAGTGCAGAAAGCAAAAGAGGTGCTTGATAAGTTGGCAGTTG
The DNA here is from genome assembly GCA_900315455.1 of uncultured Prevotellaceae bacterium. Lineage (GTDB taxonomy): Bacteria > Bacteroidota > Bacteroidia > Bacteroidales > Bacteroidaceae > Prevotella. The sequence continues at coordinate 690 of OMZE01000093.1, forward strand.
ATAAACAGCAGTTGGATACAAACATGAAGCATGATGCCCTCGGAAACATCGTAATGGAGGTGAAGATTGAGGGTAAGGTCTATACTGATTTGGAGGAACTTGGTGCCAAGGTGCAGCACATCGCCGAGACGATGGACACGAAAGGCCAGACAAAAGAGATTGGCGAAATCTACGGTTTTCCCATCAAGGTACGCACTGAGGAAGTGGAGAAAGGCGGTTTGCCATTCCGTGAGAACAACTTCGGAGTATATGGCGGATAAGGAGGCCGCTGCCACAAGTTTCATCCGCGCACTGGAAAAGATTCCCTCCTTGGTGGAGAAATACCAGAAGGATGTGGACTGGTATCAGAAAAAGATTGACCAGCTCACACCTACAGCAAACAAGGAGTGGAAGAAGGAAAAGGAACTGCACGACCTGAAGAACGAACTCGCTGCCCTCGACCGAAAGATTCAGATGGAACTGGCCCCTAAGGAGGAGAGGCCGGAGTCACCCGAAGAGAAAAAGGAATATGAGTATGGTCATAAGGTTTCCATGCTTCCTGCGCCTGACAAAGATGATGAGCCGAAAAAGGTCAAAGGCTTGAAAATGTAAATCTGTAATTCCTAAGGTAAATACCCCCCATTTTAGCCCTATTACCTTCAAATAATGAGGAAATAGGGCTAATTTTTAAATATTTAGATACTGGTCGGTATGTTTTTGCGACTTTTTTCGTAATTTTGCACCCCGAATTGAAAAAAGAATTGTAAAATAAGTCAATAGGGAGTAAAAAAGGGAAATGTATGTCCCCCATTGGAATCCCTTATATATAAGGATATCAGGGTATCACCCTCTAAACGATTAGGCTAAATGAAAAGAACAAAGTTTGACCTCTTGCTGACAAATGCTGTAGAAACTGGAGAATATCATTATTGAGTCAACTAACAGCCAGGAACAATACAGAATCATTCACGCTGCACTGAAAAGCACAATACAATTAGATCACTTGGGCGAACAGGTATCAGAATGGTCCCCGACAGATTCCGTTGATTACCAACAAAAACTAGTTGAAACAAACAACTCGCTCGACGGACTGCGCAAATATTACTCCAAAAGTCAGATTGACTCCATGCAGAACATCCTTAACCAGAAAGGACATCTGCTGTCCGAGATCTACGCGACAATCGTAAAGCGGAATGAGAATGACGAGCATCTGCGACAGGACAGACAGGTCACTGTCAAGGACACGGAGACTTACGTCAAGCATTACACTGGGCATGTGTTCAGGAGCAGCAGGGAAGAAGTGACCTCAAGGAGCAAGAATAGGACGGTCACCGTACCGTCCGTCAACGAACTGGCCTTTCTTGACAAAGAACTATATACCATCAGTCTCAGTGTTCTCAGCGACAGCCTCGCCGAAGTCAACCGTTGGCTGGACATCAACGTCAGCCAGATGCTTGATGCGGAGGA
>OMZE01000091.1 GCA_900315455.1 uncultured Prevotellaceae bacterium
CGGTCGGCCTGACTGGCTACCACACGCTTCACGAACGCCATGACGCTCTCATTCTCCTTAGGCAAATAGTTATTCTCATCCATATTCGAATGCAAAAGTAACAAAAAAAATATAATCCTGCAACAAAAAGAATGCACGCATTTGGTCCTCATCCCAAATGCGTGCGATATTTTGAAGGGGTCATACCATATCGGTGCTTAAACAGTCCACGCAGATTCGGGGGTGTTAAGCCCACTTCGGAAGCAACCTCGGCAATTGACATTTCGGGATGATAGGTAATTAAATCGTACGCTTCCTCAATACGGATAGCATTAATGTATTGAGGAAATGACATGCCGTCTGCATACCTTGTCAAGAGATAGTTCAGGCGATGACGACTGATGTTGAAACGTGCCATCACATTCTCGCGCATCAAGCCCACATTAGCGTAAAGCCGCTCACGTCGGATCACTTTATCAATCTTCTCAAATTCTTCTTTGTCCATGAGATTTACAGTTTCGTGGTGCAAGGCTGCGAGTAAGCGAGAGCAATGATGCTTGCATCTTTTGCCGAGCACAAGCAGGCTCGCAAGCTTTACGGTTGCAAAGATATACAAAAAAGAATAATTACAAAAGAAAACATATGCACTCATTTGGTCCTTATCCCAAATGAGTGCATCGGAAACGGGTTTTAGCCCAAAACCACGTAGCACCTCACAAGGTGCCGCACATGGCAAGCTGCAAAATTACTTGACGACCTTGATGACTACATTTTTCTTCGTCAGGTTCTTGTAATTGCTGAACACAGCATCCTTCTTGGCCTGAATCATCACGTTCTCCAGCGTAATGCCATCGATAGGCATCTCGGGCAGACCGTTGAACTCCATGGCGCGACCGGCATCGTTGCAGACAATATTCTTGATGTTGATATTGCGGAAGATGGGGGTCTCCTCGTTCACAGGCATCTTGGTCTGGTTGTCGGGGTTGTCGCCATCGGCCAGCATCTCGGCTACCGACTTACCGCCATAGTACATGTTGAAGGTAATGGCATCGGTCTTAATGTCCGTCATCGAGATGTTGTTGATATTGATGTTCTCCACAATACCACCACGTCCACGCGTTGACTTGAAGCGCAGACCGACATCGGTACCCAGGAACTGGCAGTTCTCTACGAGGATGTTACGAACGCCACCGCTCATCTCAGAGCCAACCACGAAACCGCCATGACCAGCAAAGACGGTACAGCCATCGACTACCACATTCTCGCACGGACGACCGCGACGACGACCGTCCTTGTCCTTACCGCTCTTGATGCAGATACCATCGTCGCCCGCATCGAACTTAGAATTGACAATCAGGGCGTTCTTACACGACTCCAGGTCGAGCGCATCACCGTTCTGGGCATAGGCTGGGTTGCGCGCAAGGATATTATCCAGGATGATATTCTCGCACATCAGCGGATGAATGTTCCAAGCGGGGGAGTTCTGGAAGATGACACCCTGCAGGAGCACATTCTTGCAGTTAACCAGCGAAATCATGACGGGGCGCAGGAAACGCTTGATGGCGTTCCACTCCTCATCGGTCTGAGCATTGGGCACATTCATGTTGGCACCCTTCTCGCCCTGTACATAGCCTTGGTTGGGCACCCAGTAGCCTTTCTTCATCTCCACGCCACCAGGACGACTCAGGATTTCCTTCCACTGGGCATCAGTTACCTTCGACTTCTTCACGGGGCGCCAGTATTGACCGTTACCGTCAATCACACCACGACCTGTAATGGCGATATTCTCAGCACCATTGGCACTCAGCGGAGACTGACAACGACGGGTGTCGAGGCCTTCGAAAGAGGTGTTGATGATGGGATAGAGCGCCTCGTCGCCCGAGAACTGGATGACAGCGCCTACCTCTAAGTGCAGGTTGATATTCGACTTCAGCACGATAGGACCTGTGAACCACACGCCCTGAGGAACGACCAAGCGACCGCCACCCTGCTTTGACAAAGCGTCGATAGCCTTGGCAAAAGCGTTGGTATTCAAAGTCACGGAACTGAGGAGCTTTTACCTCCGGCATCTGGAAGGGCAGATTCTGGGTAAAACGCTTGTAGGGATTCTCACATTTTGCACAAGCCTTGTCTTTCTTGCAGTTGTGCTTTTGTGCCGAGGCAGTCAGTGTGACGCCTAACAGCAACAGACAGATCAGTTTTTTCATACGAAGTTTGTTTTTTAAGTTAATATCTAATTTCTTTCAATGGAATCATCACAAAGTCGCGCTCATACATCAGCGGATGGGGTATCTGCAGGTCGGGCTCGTCAACCGTCAGGTCGTCGTAGAGCAGAATGTCGATGTCGATAGGGCGGTCATGAAACTTTGAACTTTCACCACGCTGGGTGGCATGTTCCTTGCTTTTGCCCAAGTCGCGCTC
>OMZE01000090.1 GCA_900315455.1 uncultured Prevotellaceae bacterium
CGAGATGGCATACGTCAAGCAATCGATGAAACAGGGCGAGACGCTACATTACTCCCTCGTCCTTGCCAACGTCTATAAGCGCGGAATACAGAAAGTGGAGTTCTCCATCACGAAAAAATAACCACTACACAGATGATTCGGAACAAGCCATGTTCCACTGAGGAAACATCGGTTTCCAAGATTAAAAGAAAAAATATGAAAGCAACAAGAGTGTTTTTCCTTTCCATCGTCGTCTTACTTTCGTCATCAACATACACGATGGCGCAGGAACTATTTACCAAACAAAAGATTGACCACCGTGTCTCGGACTTTCACCATATCGGCATTGACCAGTCCACACCGCTGAACTACTACCTATCCCGTGCTTATGTCATGGCAGAGGGGAAGATGGGGATGATGGCGAAGATGTCAACAGCAAAGTTTGAACTGGACACGTTGGTTGCTGATGAAGTGGTTGATGCATTGCTAAAACAGCGTATCTTAAACGAGAATATTGTCTGTATTGTGGCCTACAAGGATTCGGTGGCCGCAGTCATCACCGAGGATGCAGACGGCTGGCTATTGCTCAACCACACATGGATTGAGAACGGCAAATGGGTGAACGGCGGTCAAGGCCTGGCCGAGGACATGATGGATGCTGAAAGGCAACTTGCAGAGAGATTGCCCTCCCTGTGTCGTGACATACCGCGTATCGAAAATGTCACCATCCAGCCGACCGACACACAGCCCTTTGTGGATTTTCTGAAGTTGCAAACACTCTCACCTGAAGAATTCATCTTGCAGCAACTGGCATCGCATCAACTTGTCATAAACGGCGAGTACCACCGCCGAAAAGTGTCATGGGATATGCTTCGACGTTTGATTGCCCAGCCAAATTTCCCCGCAGTCTGTGGCACCATCTTCATGGAATTGCCGTCGGGTGATCAGAACACAATGGATAAGTTCATGGCCGCAGACACGTTGGATGGTGAATTAGTACTGAATATCTTTCGTAACGAGCAGCCCAATGGTTGGTGGGATAAAGGCGAATATGATTTCATCTGCGACGTTTGGCAACTCAACCAACGGTTACCTTTGGAGAACCGCATCAAGATTAGGCTTGTTGATTACCAAATACCTTATTCTCAAATCCATACTGCCGACGAGTTCCGTACCGCAGAAGCGCAATCTCCAAACCGCAACACCCACATGGCCGATGTCGTCGAGCGATATATCAGTACCAAAAACGACACACGCGGCAGTTTGTTCCTTGTCGGATGCGCCCATGCCTACAAGTCAGGCATGAATGGTATAGCTTCGGCTGGTGGAGACGGCAAAGAGCAGATGACCGCAGGGGCACAGTTGGCACGGCGACTTGGCATAAAGAATGTGTTCACTATATTCCAGCACGTCATGCCACGCGACAATAGCGGCAAACATCAGTCGGCAATCCGTGGTGGTGTGTTCGACCTCGCTTTTGCAGCCATCGGCAACCACCCCGTGGGCTTCTCTCTACAAGGTTCACCATTCGGCAAAGAGCCTTTCGACGGCATCTATGAGATTAAGTATAAGGCCGACACTGGTACATACCAAGACAACTTCGATGGCTATCTGTTCTTGCATCCGCTAATAGATGAGCCACGCAACGAACCTTTATTGGCGGTTTTCAGCGACCAGTTCATTGCCGAGATGAAGCGACGTTCCACCTACTTGGGTTGGGACGATAGTAAGAACGTATGGTTTGGCCATAACGTTTCGGAATTGACAATAGACTTGATACGGGATGCCTTATGTGAATAGTTAGATCAATTAAACGAAAAACAAGTAACATGAAGTATATGAATTTCTTTTCTTAAGGAGTTCGGCTTCGCTTCCGTCCTGAGTACCGTAGCCGCCCACGACTCCGCCACCGTCTATGGCCATATCCGCCAGCTCCACCTCACGCCCGGCCACTACCGCCTGACCAAACAGATAGACGGCCACACCCTCTCCGACGACTTCTACATCCAGTGGAAATACACATAGGCGGCAATCTCCAACACAATCGTTATCAATGACAGGAGGGAAAGGGAGCCAATGATGTAAAACAAACGTTGTGAGAGCCAAACGCCCTCATTATTCCTCACAATGTCCGTAAGTCTGTGGCTCTGCTTCTGCCATAGTACTTCCTGCTGCCTGCGTTGGTCGGCAAGCATCTGTTTCTCCTTTTCCATCCATTGGGCATGGAGTTCTTGCATCTTCTGCCAGTCAGTATCACATACTGTTACTGTCACCTTCAACTTTGTGGGCGCATCTTTCAGAACTTGATCGATGTGCTTGTCGATGGTGTCAACTTTGCCTCTGATGGTATTCACGGCAGCACCGAGCACTCCTTCTTCACGCTGGGTCTGGCGGATTGAAGATTCCAAGGATAGCTTGGCATTGATGACGGCAGTTGTTGCCTTGTCAATGTCGGCACTCAACTGTTTGAGTTCTGACGCACGATTGACCACAGCATCCTCGGCATCCTTCTCCTGAATTTCCTCCTGAACATCGCCCCACATTTCATCGAAATCGGGCATATCCTCATGGTTTTTACTTTTTCTGATATTTGACATATGGAATTGATTTAACGGTGGAAACCGCGTTTAACTGATTTTGGTTTGTACATTGAATGTGCCATCAATAGGCAGCGACGGGCAAACATACGTTCATCCTCATCATCCTTTTTGCCCCAATCAGATTCTGGGGTGGAACCGCCACCACCTCCGCAAGATTCGGACATGGAAGTAGCGGCATCGATGTATCCAGCAAAGAGAAGCATTGCAGTATGGGCAATGTTCTCAACTGTTGCAATCTCATTGCCTTCAGGAACCTGAGCCTCATTGAAGAAGATGTCCTTGACCGAATTAGGAATCCAGACCTTCTTGATCTCACTGCCAGTATCGATATTGAAAACGGTCTTGGCTGGTGCTGGCTTGGGCTGGACACTCGGCTGAACTTTGGCCTGGGTAGATGTCGGCTTTGGAATAACTGGACGAGATGGACGGCTGCATGGGGTAACAGTCGGTGAAGCAGGTTTCACTCTGACCTGAGTAGGCTCTGGATGGAGTTTCTTCCATGTGGCTTCAAGTTGTGATGCCATGTATCTCCGACCAACCTCGGAAGCTTTGAAAACAGATGCATTCTTGCCTATGGTATAGCCCACCAGTTTCTTACCCTTGTCGTAACGAGGCGTAACTTCATAGCCCTTCATACGAAGCATCTTGAAATAGAAGTCAACGTCAAACTCCTGCATCTTCTGAAGGGTGTATTCGCAAAAGTCCTTAATCTCTTCCTTTCGCATGTCACGTATCTCCTGTGGCTGCTTCCAACCATGACGCATGTTGATAATTTCCGCAGCCATCATTGCCCTCTTGTGAATATCATGGACATCGTTGGTGTTGCCGTCAAGGTCAACACGGCAGCAGTCCATGTGAAGGTGCAGCGTCCCAGACTTGGAATCAGAGTGAAGTCCCGACACACTCATAGAGTTGCGGAAATTGGTCTTGACTTCCTTCTTCATGCCCTTGGGGATAAGTCCGAGGGAGTCCATTGTTTCCAGACTTTCATCCTGAAGGTCTGCCCAGTCCTTCATGATGAAGTCTTTTGCCTCTTCCTTGGAGGGGGAGATTACAAACTGCACCATGAGGCGTTCAAGACTTCTCCCCACAGTCCTGTCCTGCTGATGTAACTGGCAGTGATGCTTCATCATATACCAGATGGCGGTCGGGGCAATCCCTTCAGGCATGTGGTTTACCTTGACCAACTTTGCCTTCTCTTTCTCTAAT
>OMZE01000088.1 GCA_900315455.1 uncultured Prevotellaceae bacterium
TCTTCACCTCTGATTATGGTTACAACAAGGATGAGGTGCTGTATGCGGATACTTGGGAACTGCTCGACAAGCACGAAGCCTTGCGCTCGGAGTTGATGCGGCAGACGGGTGTCGTAGATGTGGCATACTCACAGTTCGCGTTGGGAAGCAGTGACAGTTATATGACTTGGGGGCGTGCAGACAAGAACCATCAGGTGCAATTTGTGGCGCTGCCCGTAGATTGGCATTATCTTCATACGATGGGTATTGAGGTGATTGAGGGGCACGACTTCACTGAGCACGATGGTGACTGCTATATCATCAACGAGGCCGCCCGCAAGAAATGGGACTGGGTGGAGATGGACAAGAAGTTGCTTGATGAAGAAACGGAAATGACCGTTATCGGCGTCTGCCGCAACGTACGCTTCGCCTCAACCCGTATCGACAACAATGCCTCACCCATGGCTTTCCTGGTTTATGGCGACAAGTATATAAGCAACGGATGGACCAATAGTCTTGGTGTGATGAATGTCCGTGTGGCGGCTGGTATCGACAAGGTCGCCATGCGACAGAAAATCAAGAACATCTGTATGAAGATGGGTGCCAAGCATGAACCGGAGGTAAAATTCCTCAATCAGCAACTGGAGGATACTTACCAAGAGGAGTTTCGCTTTATTCGTCAGGTGATGGTGTTCTCGGTCATCTGTCTTATCATCACCCTGATAGGCGTCTTCTGTATGACGATGTTCGAGACGGAGTACCGTCGAAAGGAGATTGGCATCCGCAAGGTCTTTGGATCCACCACCTCCGAGGTGCTTCGCCTACTCTGTCATCGCTATGTCGGGCTGCTCATCGGTAGTTTCATCATTGCGGCCCCACTTGCTTGGTACATCGGCGATCAGTGGCTCCAAGGTTTCGCTGAGCACACACCCATCTATTGGTGGCTCTTCCCGCTGGCATTTCTCGCCATCGGCATCGTCACTCTTGCCACCGTCATCATACAGAGTTGGCGCGCTGCAAATGAGAATCCGATCAACAGTATTAAGACAGAATAAATACATGGAGTCATGAATATCATCAGAAAAGGTCAGGGAACCTTCATCAAAATCCTTTCTTTAGCCATCGGACTAACCGTCGGACTGGTGCTTATAGCCAAGGTGCAGTTGGAGAGGAACTACGACTGCTGCATCGTGGACAAAGAACATGTGTATGAGTTGCAAGAAACATTCCAACGCAAAGGCCAGAAGCCGCAACATTATGGTGCCACTTCGGGAGGCATTGCCCCCGCGTTGGCACGGGAAATTCCCGAAATTCAGACTGCCACGCGCTATACAGGCCAGTTCAGCGAAGAGAAACTGACGCTTGAGAACGGCAACCGGCACTTCTTCGAAGAGGCTGTTTTTGCAGATTCCTGTTTCTTCGACATCTTTGCCACCAAGGTCTTGCAGGGCGATGCCAAGCGTGTCCTCTCCACTGCCGGACAATGCATGATTAGCCGGCGCCTGAGCGAGAAAATCGGCGGGGAGGTGGTTGGACAAGCTTTCTGCTTTGCCTCAGCCCCGATGAAGCCGATGACCATTGGTGGTGTGTTCGAGGACTATCCCGAAAACTCCAGATGCTCCCGCTACGACATCTTGATGTCGATGCCCTCCATGGGCACTTACGCTTGGGACGGCACGGAAAACCTGATAGGCAACGACCGCTATCATTCGTTTGTCCGTATGCGCGCCGATGCCGACATGGATAAGGTACGAAGCGAAATCAAGCAGTTGCTGCAGCGCATCCTACCTTGGGACGACCTGAAGCAAAGCGGCTACACCGATGCCAGTATCGAACTGGTGAGTGTTGCCGGCCAGCGGATGAAGGACACCACGGTACATACCACCTGCATCATCCTCTCTGTGGTGGCATTCGTGATGCTCTTCACGGCGGTGATGAACTATATTCTTGTAGTCATCAGCCTCTTGGTGAGCCGTGCACGTCAGGTGGCACTCCGCAAGGTGCTGGGTGCCCCACGGCGCGAGATCTACATGATGACACTAAAGGAAGCCTGCATCCATCTCGTAGTGGCTCTGGCAATGATGATGTTGCTGCTCATGGCCGGGAGAGATTGGATTAGCGAGTTGATGGGTGTCGGCATTACGACACTCTTCTCCCAGCAGACCTTCGTGGTGCTGGCTGTTGTATGTCTCATTGTATTGCTGTGCTGTGGCATCCTGCCCGGAGTTATCTATTCGCGCATTCCGCTGACTTACGCCTACCGGCTCTACTCTGAGAACAAGCGCCTTTGGAAGTTGTCACTGCTGGCCTTCCAGTTTGTGCTTTCGACGATGCTGCTTTGTGTGCTCTCCACCATCTATCGGCAGTACGACTATATGCTGTCAAAAGATACGGGCTATCAATACGACCGGGTGGCTTACGTCAACGTGAGTGCCCTGCATGGCGACTCCATCTATTCCCTGGCTCGTGAGATAGAGCGCCTGCCGTGTGTCAAA
>OMZE01000087.1 GCA_900315455.1 uncultured Prevotellaceae bacterium
ATTAACAAACACAAAACCCAAACAGTATGGAAACATTAAGATTTCAGGTTGTCGGTGAGGCTTTCAAGAAGAAGCCGCTCGACGTAAAAACACCAGTGGAAAGACCAGCTAAGTATTTTGGTTGCAAGGTCTTCAATCGTGAAAAAATGTACAAGTACCTGCCCAAGGACGTCTATGAGAAGATGATCGACGTGATGGACAATGGTGCACGTCTCGACCGCAATGTAGCCGATGCAGTGGCAGAGGGTATGAAACAGTGGGCCACCGAGAATGGTGTGACGCACTACACCCACTGGTTCCAGCCATTGACGGAAGGCACCGCAGAGAAGCACGATTCGTTTATTGAGCACGACGGCAAGGGCGGCATGGTAGAGGAATTCACCGGAAAACTGCTGGTACAGCAGGAGCCCGACGCAAGTTCATTCCCCTCAGGAGGTATCCGCAGTACCTTTGAGGCTCGTGGATACTCGGCATGGGATCCCACAAGTCCTGTATTCATCATCGATGACACGCTCTGCATACCAACCGTATTCATCTCCTATACCGGTGAGGCACTCGACTATAAGGCACCATTGCTGCGTGCCTTGCACGCTGTCAACGTTGCGGCAACTGAGGTATGCCAGTATTTCGACCCAACAGTCAAGAAAGTCACCTCCAACCTTGGATGGGAACAGGAATATTTCCTCGTTGACGAGGGACTCTACTCTGCCCGTCCTGACCTGCTGTTGACCGGACGCACACTGATGGGACATGACAGTGCCAAGAACCAGCAGATGGACGACCACTACTTTGGTTCCATCCCCGAACGCGTTGCCGCTTTCATGCGTGAATTGGAAATTGATGCACTTCAACTAGGCATCCCTTGTAAGACTCGACACAACGAGGTGGCCCCCAACCAGTTCGAGCTTGCGCCTATCTTTGAGGAGACGAACCTTGCTGTCGATCACAACATGCTCCTGATGTCGGTCATGAAACGTGTGGCACGCAAGCATGGCTTCCGCGTGCTACTCCATGAGAAGCCTTTTGCTGGCATCAATGGCTCGGGTAAGCATAACAACTGGTCGCTGAGCACCGACAACGGTGTACTGCTCCATGCGCCAGGCAAGACACCCGAACAGAACCTGCGCTTTGCGACCTTCATCGTTGAGACTCTGATGGGAGTCTATCGCCACAATGGTCTGCTCAAGGCCAGCATCATGTCGGCTACCAATGCCCACCGACTTGGTGCCAATGAGGCGCCCCCAGCTATTATCTCATCGTTCCTCGGCAAGCAGGTCAGCGAGCTACTCGACCATATAGAGAAGGCCGACAAAGACGATATCCTCGCCATGGCCGGCAAACAGGGAATGAAGATGGACATACCCGAGATTCCGGAACTCTTCATCGACAACACAGACCGTAACCGCACTTCACCCTTTGCCTTCACAGGCAACCGCTTTGAGTTCCGTGCCGTCGGTTCGGAGGCCAACTGTGCCTCTGCCATGATTGCGCTCAACAGTGCAGTAGCCGAAGCACTTGTTTCGTTCAAGCAGCGTGTTGACGCCCGTATCCCTGAGGTTGAGAAGCAAGTGTCTGGCACAGGCCATAACGCTGTTTACCACGCCATTATCGACATCCTCCGCGAGGATATCAAGACCTGTAAACCCATACGTTTTGACGGCAACGGCTATAGCGATGAATGGGTCGAAGAGGCTGCACGGCGCGGTCTTGACGTCGAAAAGTCTTGTCCGAAGATCTTCGAGCGCTATCTTGATCCGGGAAGCATTCAGATGTTCGAGAGTCTCGGTGTCATGACGAAGAAGGAACTGGAAGCCCGCAACGAGGTAAAATGGGAGACCTACACGAAAAAGATCCAGATTGAAGCCCGTGTCTTAGGCGACCTGTCAATGAATCATATCATCCCTGTTGCCACACGCTATCAGACACAACTGCTGAAGAATGTGGAGAATATGGTAGAAGTATTCACTGCAGAGAAAGCAGAAAAGCTGAATGCCCGCAACTTGAAACTCATCGAGGAAATCGCTGAGCGCACCAGCGCTATCGAGAAAGGCGTAGAAGATCTCGTCAATGCCCGTAAGCAGGCCAACAAGATTGAAGATGAACACGAAAAGGCCATTGCCTACCATGACAATGTCGAACCCAAGCTCGATAGCATCCGTTATGAGATCGACAAACTGGAACTCATCGTCGATGATGCACTCTGGCCATTGCCGAAATACCGTGAGCTGCTGTTCATACGATAATTGACCAAACAATTTTGGTTGTTTGAAGTTTGCGATGGAGGGTTGATGCTGTGATAGCATTAGCCCTCACTTCGTAAATCTCATTTCATACGTTTTTCAGTCATCATAACCAAAAAAGCCCCGACTCACGTCAGTGAATCAGGGCTCAAAATAAAAGTGGCGGCCTCCTACTCTCCCGCATTGCATTGCAGTACCATCGGCGCAGGCGGGCTTAACTTCTCTGTTCGGAATGGGAAGAGG
>OMZE01000086.1 GCA_900315455.1 uncultured Prevotellaceae bacterium
TATGATCACGTCGCTGCGCCCCGACATCTACGAGAAGAGTGCGGAGAGCAACAAGCGGATGTTTAAGATTGAGGGTCGCGTGGATGCCAACATCGCCGATTCGCTCTACAACATCTACATCGCCGACTCACGCGATGCCCTCTATGCCCAGGACGATGATGACTATGTGGCGTGCGTGCCCGTGGTGAACAAGCGCTTCGAGTTCCAGACCGAACTCGACCATCCTATGGTGGGCCGCCTACGCTGCATCTTCCCCGACGGCTCACTCTGCTCCGCATGGATAGACCTCGATTTCGTGCCTGGTGAGACTTACCGCATCACCGTGCACAATGGCTATTACGACGAAGACCGCGACTATGAGCGCCGCGTGGGACGCCAGTCGGGCCGGAGTCTGTTGGTGACCACTTCCCCTCGCGTGGCAGTTGCTGATACTTTGGTTGTGGAGTCTGCCAATGCATTTGACAAGTGGAAAACGACCTTGTTTCCTGAACAGAAGGTGCGTTTTGAGATGAAAGTGAAAGTAGTTGAAAACGACATGGAGACATTGCAAGAAATCTATGGAAAGGTTGGTGAGAAGTTCCGTGAAGCCAATGAATTTAACACTACGAGGGGCCTCGTGGGCAATGCCATGAATCCCAAATTTGGTCCACAATATGAGCAGATTGTCAGCCTGAACAAAAAGATGGATGCCGATGTTCAAGACCTCATAAAAGAGGCAAAGGCTGCCTATATACCTACCTCCGGACTGATAGGATTGTATGGGCACCTGCTGGAGGCATACTCCGAGCAAAACGGGCAATTGACGGCAATGCTGTTGGCCGACCCCAGCAAGAAAGGGAAGAAAGCACAGAAATACGTGCAGAAACTGATGGAGAAATATATGGGAGAAATGACCTGTGATGACTATGATGAATGAAAGGACATTCCCAACAACGAAATAATGTCGACAGATTTTGATTCATAAGTACCCGGGACATGGCATGGGTCGCAGTGATGCGGCCCATGCCTTTATTCAATGACATTCTTTCGACCTTTTGCCCCCCCCATAAACACAATAATTAGATAAAACTCTGAACAAATGTTCAGACTTTCACCCTTGGCGTCTACTTTTGGGGCCATCTTTGAGGGATATATATAAGAGTTTATCTATTTTTGTTGCAAATTTAAGTTTACCTTTTCCACTCTCATTCGTGATAGTAATAGTGGAATACACTTTATTGCGCTCAGGTGGATTTGCTGCTCGGCTCTGCCGTTTTTCCCGAAGGGTCTAAAGAATCCACCTGCATTGAATATACGCATTTGTAATGCGTTTCGGATTATAAATCCTGATATTCGAGGGAGGGTGTGTCAAAATGATTGAGTGCGCTTTGAACGTCGACTACTGGTTCTCGCCGAAGGCGACTGAGGAGGGGAGTGCGCTTCGCGCAGAAATCTCACAAATCGTTACAAATCAAACAAATAACAAATAGAAAAAAGATTTGAACGATTTGGATAGATTTGAAAGATTTCTCGCCGTAGGCGACTAAAAATTCAATTTGACACAACCTCAACGTAATAAAGATTTCCGCCATGGTTAAGAACATTTAACGTCTCACCGTTATATATTCCAGACAAAACTGCGTAATAAATAATAAGAAGGCAACGATAAAAACGAAATGAACAAGAAAGTCATCATCACCTATTTTAGGGGAACCATCGGTCGCTGGCCGAAGGGAAAAGCAATTGTAATCCCCATGCTCTTCCTCGTGGCAACATTTGCTGTTGTGCCACCCGCCTTTGCCGATGTGATCCGTGGGCGCGTGGTGGACTCGGAGACGAAGGAGGCGCTGCCTCAAGCAACAATAAAGATGACACAGAAATTTGGCGACAATGGCTATATGACGATGATGACAACAGCCGATTCGCTGGGCGTGTTTCATATTCGCGCAGAGGGGAAATGCAGCATAGAGGCATCCATGCTGGGCTACTATACAAAGAAGAAAACGGTGTTGGCCTTCGGCGACAGTGAGAAAGACACACTCGACATCGGCACGATTGAATTGAAGATATCGCCCCAGATGCTGAAGATGGTGGAGGTGACGGGCCATGCACGGAGGTTCACAGTGCGGGGCGACACCATTGTCTTCCATCCCGAGGCATTCCACTTGCAGGAGGGCGCCCGCCTTGACGAACTTATCCGCCAGTTGCCGGGCGTTGAGGTGGACAGTCAGGGCAGGATGTCGTGGAACGGCAAGCCCATTCGTTTGACGATGGATGGCGAAGGCATGATGGGAGGCGACCAATTGATGAAGCAGTTGCCGGCAGAGGCGGTGCAAGACATCAAGGCTTACAACAAGGCATCTGAGTTCAGCGAACGCACGGGCAAGGATGACGGCACAGAGGATATAGTGCTCGACCTGACCATCAAGCCAGGTTTCCTCGACCGCTGGTATGGCGATGTGTCAGCAGGTTATCAAACACCCAAATATTACGAGGGCGAATTGTCGATGAATCGGCTGTCAAAAAACGACCCTGTGATGGTATTTGCCAACGCCAACAACATCGACAAGACCATCCGCAAAAGCATGAACGGATGGAGCGGTAGTTGGGGCAGTGGCTACGGACAGGAACAGGGCGCCGCCGGTGGGTATCAGCACAAGTGGAAGAAGAAGGAAGGCACACAGGAGATGAGAAGCCAATACACTTTCAGCGGCAAC
>OMZE01000084.1 GCA_900315455.1 uncultured Prevotellaceae bacterium
CTCTAAAAGTTTTGCGATGAGGATGAGATTCTCAACATTAGGTTGAGCCACATTCGTCACCCACTTAGACACCATAGCGGGATCTTTTCCCATCAGCTCGGCCAGGCGTTTGTTCGTCATGTCTTTTTCTGCCAATACCACCTTCAGGCGGTTCAAGCGTTTGCGTTCCATCAGTTACATTTTATTTCAACCACAAATATACTCATTATTTTTCAAAAGCAATGTTCTTTTGGTTAAAATCTGCCATTATGAGGCATGAAAATGTCAGACGATATATATGGGATAATCCAGGCATCGTTGGCTAACTAATAGAAAAGCCTAAGAGACTGTGCCTTTTTTGACACACCCTCTTAGGGCAAGTATTATTTTACTTCACCATCAGCATCGTCATCGCCAGCAATCCATTGAGGAAAAGGGTGATTACAATGCAGAACATCTTGATTTCCGACATCTTCTCGTCCATCCGCTTCATGGCCTTGTCCATCTCCGTCTTTATGGCCTTTTCCACCGCTTTTTCCACCTCTTTCGGCATTGCCTTTGTCTCGGCGAGGACGTTGTTGATCAGCTCCATAGAGCGAGCATCCAGCCTTGATGTCACTCCTGCCTTCTGCATGGTGGCGAACTTGGTGCCAAGTTCCGTCATCCGCTCGTTCAGTTTTTCCGCTGACTCATTCGCTTCCTGAAGGCTCTCATGGATGTCCTTCTTCTTGACCGACGCAACCTTCGGACTGCTCTCCGGTCTTACTGGATATTTGTTTCTCATATCAATATGATTTTATAATTTCACATCTTTATGAAATATGAAAAATCACGAATGCTAAAATATAAAATTATAAAATACAATTTTTGTGCTTATGATAGCAACGATACTTCCATCCAGTGCCAACTTCCATGCCGTGGAATACAATGAGCGCAAGGTCGCCCATGGCCGCGCCGAACTATTGGAGATGACCAACTTCGGCTATATTGACATAGGCGATGCCTACACGTGGGAAGACCTTACCTCGTTTCTCTTGGATTATTCCTCCAAGAACGGGCGCATAAAATTCCCTCAGTTTCATCTGGCTATATCCTGTCGGGGCAACGAATACACCCAGGAAGAATTGGTCGAGATAGCCCATCAAAACCTTCGTGAGATGGGCTACGCCCAACCTGGACAGCCTCTCTTGATATATGGCCACCACGATACCGACAACAACCACATTCATGTCATCACCAGCCGGATTGCCCCGAATGGGAAGAAGATCGACCACAACTTCGAGAAGCGTCGCTCTCAGGATGTCATCAACCGCATCAAGGGTGTTGACGAGTCTCAACGAGTGGGCGAAGCGGTCTCCAAGGCATTCCAATACCAATTCATCACGATACCGCAGTTCACGGCCATCCTCGAAACCATGGGATACGAGTGTTATGCTGAGGAAGATGAGATTGTGCTGAAGCGCAATGGCGAGGTGCAAGAGAAAATGAAGGTGCAGTTAGTGGAAAGCAAAATCAGCCAAGAGAAGCAGGACAAAAAACGTATGGCCCAACTCAAAGTCATCTTGAAGAAGTATCGTGACATGTCTGCCAATCGTCAGGAACTACAGGATGTTATGAAGGCCAAGTTTGGTGTCAGTCTGGTGTTCCTTAGCTCCAAGGATTCTCCTTACGGCTACTTGATTGTTGACCACCATACGAAGGCTGTCTTCAAGGGCAGCGACGTGGTGAAGGTCAAGGAACTGCTCCAGTTCCAGTCTAATGAAGAGCGTTTCAAGCAGATAGATGCCTTCATTGACCAGATGTTGGATGACAATATCAACCTGACCACCAAGGAACTCAATCGGCTCCTTCGTCGCCAGTTCGGCACCAAGCTCTTGAATGGCAACGTCCGTTATGGAGATTCCTCCTACCAGTTGCCAGAGCACATCCTGACCACGCTGCGTTCCAACGACCGTCGCGCTTGGCTCCAATCGTTCTGCCCCACCAATGAGCAGGAGCGCATAGTTCTTTGTGCTATAGGCAATTACAACCATCCTGAGCGTATCACCATCCAGTCCACCCCAGGAGCCAACGTCAGCAAGACGGTATCGCACCTGCGCTGTATCTTCGACACCACTTCTGATGACGCTCTTGTGGGCAAACTCCACGAGGACGGCTATGTCATCACCCGTGCCGATGACCAGTACTATTGCATCGACTTCGCCAACCGCACCATCATCAATATGAGTGACTATGGCCTCGAGGTGAAACGGCTTCAGTCCAAACAAGTACAGAAACGACAGAATCAGAGGCAACAAATCTCCGGCTATGGTGTCGGTCGCACTATCGACAAGGTGGCCAAACAACGTGGCGGTTCAAACGACAGCAACCGTGAATGGGAAGTCGGCCGAGGTGATTATGAAGTGGATGATGGACGGTCTTTAAAACGATGACCACCCATTCAATTTGACTTTTTATACACAAAGTGTATAACGAAAAGACGTCTGAAAAAGAATGAAGGTTGTGGCAGAGATGCCCGCCGATCTGGAATATGTGGTGCTGGAAAAGGTGCATGCCACCAACACAAGCTTCCTCTGTGACGAATGGCCAGGTGCTGCCCATCAGGACGATTATCTCCTCGGAAAGCAATGGTTCAGCGACGTGCCCGACTGCTCTCTATATGAGGGTAAATGGCAAGGTGCCAAGACCACACGCCGTTGGCGGCAAGAGGCTCTTGTGGACTGGGCACGTCGCTGGGGATGGCTGAAATAACAACGATATACTGCTCTTCACTCAGATTCTTTTTTGCCACCTTGCTGGTATTCAGGCCTAAGGATGCTGTTGTCATGGGCAAAGTCGATTTCCTCATCGCGAGTAATACCACCCACCTTGCCCTAATGTACAAAGAGTGATTCTTGTTGGGCAGCTAGCCCCCGCTGTCGATGATGTAGGTGATGTCGTAGGCAGGTGAATGCCTCATTACATGCATTCGTTCAGGATTTCCACAATCTCGTCAGGTGTCAGCTTCTTGCAACAGCCGGGGGTGATGATGGTGCTGTCGGCAATGGCGCGGATGGTGGCATCATCGAGGCTGATGCCCATTTCGGTGAAGGTGGTTGGCAGACCTACCTCGCGGATGAGATCGGCAAGGAAGTCAATGCCCTCGTCGGCATCTTGTACCAGCCATACTTCCTGCGCCCAACGACGGAACTTTTCTTCTGCGCTCTTGTAGATGTGTCGATAGAGGATAGGGTGTAGTACAGCCAATCCCTGACCATGATTACAGTCGGTATAGGCTCCAAGCTGATGCTCTATCATGTGGCACTGGAAATCAGTCACCTTGCCAAGTTTCAGAATGCCATTTTCACCCATCGCCGATGCCCACATCAGTTCAGAGCGGGCAAAGTCATCATCAGGATTGGCGATGATGGCC
>OMZE01000083.1 GCA_900315455.1 uncultured Prevotellaceae bacterium
ACAGAAACTTTTGGCAAACTATAAGGTGGATGTTGACGGCGTGGCTCCTAAGAAGTCGCTCCCAATCATCGAGAATGGTATTCTGAAGACTCTCCTCACAGGGCGTTATCCTGCTATCGGTGCTGTGGAATCTACTGGTAATGAGCGTTTCCAGTTCGGTTCTCCAGCATCAAAGTGTACTCCGGGCATCATTCATGTTGGCATAGCCAAGTGCGTTCCTCAGGCATCAATGAAGAGTATCTTCCTCAAGGAGGCTAAGAAGGCAGGTCTTGATCATGCGTATATTGTAAAAGCACCGAAGGATTGCTGGAAGTATCTGGTTCGCGTAGATGTGAATACTGGCAAAGAGGAGATAGTCAGGGTTAGTGAGATTCCGAATCCTTCACGTAGTGCCCTCATGCATGTGACGGCGGCTTCCAAGGAAGAGTTCGTCAGCAATCATTCGCATTACGACTATAATACGGTGATTAGTTACATCGTGCCTCGTTCTATCATCGTGGAGAGTATTGAGTTCTCATTCCAGAAACCTAATCGCCAGGAGGGCTTCCAGTTGCAGAATCCTGCGGAAAGGAAGTAAGGGCGTAAACGAATGTAATAAACGAAAAAAGCGGAACCATTATGGCTCCGCTTTTTTCTATCTGCATTAATGTCGTTATTCGCAAAGCCGAAACTTTCATGCTAGGTAAATCCCGTCATCCCATATCTATTATCATATTTTGGTCGTCAACCATAAATTAGAGTTTATTTCTCATTTGAGAAAAACTTCCATAGCGGGGCGACCATCAGTGCCTGTACGAACTGGTTGGTCTTCAGCAGTTCCCATACCTTTTCACGGGAGAGCAGATACACCTCGAGTTCTTCTGTGGCGTCAAGATGCGGTTCGGAGATTTTCTCCACACCCGTGGCCAGAAAACAATGGGTCATATTGTTCATGGTGCTCGAGTTGGCAGAAATGTCCATCAGATGCTGCCATTCCCCGCCACCATATCCTGTCTCCTCAAGCAGTTCTCGCTTGATGGCCTCCAAAGGTTCCTCACCTTGTTCCATCACACCACAGGGCAACTCATAACTGGTCCTGCCCAGTGCGTGGCGGTACTGCCGCTCCATCACAAATTGTCCGTCGTTGGTGATGGCGATGACATTTACCCAGTCGGGATATTCGAGCACATAATACTCCGGGTTCTCACGTCCGTCGGGAAACCGCACATGGTCTCGGCGTGCCGTCAGCCAAGGACGCCGAAAGAGATATTCAGACTTCAGGATAGTCCACTTCTTGTCTTCCATATATAGTATATTCTTTTGTATCGGTTATCTGTTTGTTGTTTTCTTCTTCGCTCTCGACCTTGCATAATCTTCATGGACTGTACTGAATTCTGGCGCGATACCCTGACCAGGCCATGGCTACTCCACTGAAAAAGGAGCAGTTCATACAGGTGAACATCATCGTGGACGACATACACAAGTCTGCCAAGGCACCATAGGGGTCTATCCCGGCAGCAGTTGGACTATCGTTGATACGGAGGACGTGCTGGGTGTCAACCTGAACATCAAGCCGAAGCGTTGACCTACTTGCCCCTTAAAAACTGACCTCCATTCGCAGTAAGCCGACGCAGTTGGTGATGTCGTTGGTGGTGATGACATGCACCGCGGGCGTGACGGTCAGAAAGTGGGTAAGATGGAGATTACAGACTAATTCGGTGCCCCATTCATCGATGTCAGCCACACGGGTGTAGTCGGTGAACAAGCCGAGTTCTGCACGTTTGACCGTGATTTTTCCACCAATGCCGCAGAAGTTTTTGCAAGAGATATTGCCACCGAAAGCATGACCGTAGGCGGCCAGCAAGGTGATGTCGGGCGACAGTGCCTGCTCTGCATAAGCCCATACCGTAGGCCGAACAAAAGGCAAGGTGTGCATGCTGCCTCCGAGGAAATAGTGACTGTCGCGATAGCGGTATTCCACCTGCCCCATGGCAAAAACGCCATCACTTTTGGGGCAGATGCGGAAAACGTTATCGCGCCCCGTAAACCGGTAGTTTCCCACACCGTTGTAGAGCGACGCCTGCAGGCACAGTTTCTCCACGTCGTAGACATAGTGGATGCCCATCGCGGCGTATGGGAACGTGCCGATGGGGAAGTTCCAACTGATGGTGGGAAAGATGCCGCACGAACTGTTGGTGAAAAGCCCAAGACCGTCGTTGCAGAAGTAATCCTCATCGGTGCGACGGATGCCGGCAAAGAGCGAATGACGACCGTCTGGTTGCCAGGTGATGCCAGCCACCGTGAGTGCGAAAGGGATGTTCAAGCCGAAAGTCTCGATGTTGGAATAGCCCTGCATTTCAAAGATGTCCAGCAATTTCTTTGACGACAGGGTACTGATAGAAGACATCTGAACGGACAGTGTCCTCGAAAGGGGGACGTCGGCATGTAGTTGGAGAAGGTGGGTTGTGCGTGCACGTTCGAAATTCGTCTGCACCTCGCCAGTATAATCAACGCCAAACGATGCTTTATGGGAGACGCTGTCTGCGCTCTGTGCCATCAGATTCAGACATCCCGCCAATAGTGCCGACAAAATGTAGTTTGTTTTACTCACGCCCCTATCCGGTTGATTTGTTTCACACTTTCATAAACAGGGTGCAAAATTAAGCAAATTTCCTCAATTACAGGTACAAAAACAGGGAAAACCACCTGTCGCTTCATCATGCTGTCTCTAAACCGATTACACTTCCTGCTCCGCACAACTAATGGCCAACTAAGCACTCATCTCACAACAACTGGCGATAAAATTTGGAGATAGATTTAAAAACATGTAAAATTGTCGCCGAAAGTTGCCTTTTGCGCGACTAGTCCCCAAATGGAAATAGAATAAGAAACAGTGCCTTGACACAGTTCTATTTATACGACCTCTCTGGAAGGTTTGCAAGCAATGAAATCAATCTCCACATTTTTACTTCAGAGTCGCTAATTACGGGGTCAGCAATCATAAAAACAGCGAGAAGACTTCTAACATACCTTTTTTGTTCATCATTCATGCATGCGATTGTTGCTAACGCATCACTTGGATCCATGTCACGAGACATGATTTAGATGTGAGCAGCATCGGTCGGAGTTACGCCAAAATTGTCTAACGCCTGAACTATTACAGACCTCTCTTCATCTGTAAGCAATCAGTAAACCCCGTATTTCCG
The DNA here is from genome assembly GCA_900315455.1 of uncultured Prevotellaceae bacterium. Taxonomy (GTDB): domain Bacteria; phylum Bacteroidota; class Bacteroidia; order Bacteroidales; family Bacteroidaceae; genus Prevotella. The sequence goes on from OMZE01000083.1 coordinate 3,186, forward strand.
GACTGATTGCTTACCTATAATTTTTCTTAATTTTGCATGTATCTATTGTAACGACTAACCTTATATAATGATTCTATATTAACGTGAGTTCGACGAATTCAAAATAAAGAAAGCTGTGTGTCTAATGTTCTTTGAACATTGATACACGGCTTTTTCGGAAAACAATAGTATGCGGCCAATGCTCCAAGCATATTAACGATGAAGTTTTCAAAGCATCTGTGCCTGGAGTGCTCCACCTGCGCGATGTTCTTCAACTCGTCATTGA
>OMZE01000081.1 GCA_900315455.1 uncultured Prevotellaceae bacterium
CAACGACTGTTGGCAACATGTTGTCCTGCGCCCAAGAAGTCATCTTCATGGCGAAAGCAAGCAATAACAGTAGATATGTTTTCATATTGTTTCTCATAAGTCTTTGGTTTTATGTGATTTCAAGTCATGGGCAAATATAGGAAAAGTTTTGTCGTCTTCCAAGGAAATCAATACGCATTTCTACGCATTATTTAAGGTTAGTTGAATGACCTTACCGCTGCGTCTCAGTCCCGTCATTTCACCACCCGCTTCTTCCCATTAACGATGTAGATGCCTCGGGAAGGTTCACCGAAAATCCGACGTCCTTGCAGGTCGAAAAGTGCAGAAGAGTTGTCTTCAGGTAAAGTAAAATCTGAAATGCCACTCATTTCGTCTGATATCGGATAGACAGGTCCCTTATAGATTTTCTTGAATTTCTCCACTTCCGATGGCTGCACAAAGACCTTTGTCTGTGTACCCATGCCCTTGAACAACCATTCGTTGACCCAATTAGATTCAAGAATTCCCCTGATTACCAGGGAATCTAACTTGCACCCTATGAACGGCGACCAACCCAAACGAGTTACACTTTCAGGCAGGTCCAGCGTCTTCAGGGCCGAACAATTCTCGAAAGCATGGGAACGCACCCAGACCAAACCTTCAGGAATTTGGATTTCAGACAGGCTGCTGCAATTGAGAAACATATTTTCACCGATTTCATCCAAATTCGGCGAAAGAGTTATATTCTTCAAAGACGTGCAATTCTCAAAGATGGCTTCATAAGTCTTTGTGACGCTTTCGGGCATCACTATGGAAGTCAGGCTCGTACATCCGTAAAAAAGTTTACCGCCAAGCGAGGTGACGCCCTCGGGTATCGTTACCGACTGTAGGTGTTCACAGTTAGCGAACGCCCATCCCAGCAAATAACCAAGATTCGGTGACAATCGTACTTCTTCCAGATTCTTGCATCCAGAAAAAACAGAGGAGCCCAAAATGGTCACCTCATCGGGCAGCACTATCTTCACAAGATGTTGGTTATGGGCGAAAGCAGTATTCTCTATCCATGTAACACTTTCAGGCACGGTGTAGGATGTTCGGGTAGCAGCAATAGGATAAGCATGGAGCCGAGTCTTCTCCTTGTTGAACAACACACCGTCGATGGCACACAATGCAGGATTCCCTTCTTCCACCTCTATCGACTCCAATGCCGTGCATCCAATGAACGGATTCCTAATAAACCCACTCTCTTTGTCGAAATCCATGTTCTGGACGGTTCTGGGAAAGGTTACCTTAGTCAATGCCGTATTGTCCCTGAATGCATATCTATCTATGCTTGTCACAGAGTAGATCTGCCCTTCATAAATCACTTCCGAAGGAATGCTCACTTCACCCACCCACTCGTTCTTTTTCAACATGGCTTGATGCATGGTTTTCCGCAAGGAGTAATCAGCATCATCAATGGTGACATCTTCATAAAGGTCCTCCAGCACCAATGTCTCTCCATCCTCAAGTTCCACAAACCCTTCATACCACCAACAATCCAGATAAAAACTATTTTGCTCCAAGTCATGAACCGTGAAAGAGACATTGACGGGACACTCGCAAGAAGTATAATATTCACCAATGACGGGAACCACATGGATTGATAAAGTACAAGGCAAATCCTCATTGCCTGCAGTGATACTGGAATTCACCTCAAAGTCTTCTGTTGCACAGTTGCAGATAAAATTCTGTACTTGCACCGAAAGGATATTACCCTCTTTTTCGAGTATGATTGTCGGTATCGGCTCTACGTCCTCCTCTTCGTAGTCCGATACTCTCATGCAACCGCTGTGTTGTGCATCCGAAACTGGCAACTCCTGTCCCTGTGCGTGAAAGACATTCATGGCCATCATCAAAATCATCAAAAATTTAAATCGTAGTATATAGTTTTTCATCATTGTATGGATTAAGTGAATTGTTTATTATTCAACAGAGTTGCAATAATTTCACAGAAAGTAAAGTTATATAAAACTCGTTTTTGCCGTTTGGCAGAACGACCTAAGGTCATGGCAAATTTAGGAAAAAAAAGCATACCTTCGTCAAAAAGGAGTACTCAATTTTTACGCAAATCGGTCATTTTGTTTTTTTGTTTCGTTCACATTTGTTAAGTATTGAATTGGTTGTCGATTCGATTCATTGATTGCATCACGAGCCACGTTCTCAATATCAGCTGTATGTTATTGGGGGATTGTTTCACAAGCATTTCTCTCCCTCCCTTGGTTTGCCAAGGTGGTTTTCTTGTATCCTCCAACCTTTCCACTTTGGAGACAGTTCTCGCAGAATGGCAGGGCAATACTTGCTGATGGTATGACGTGGTTACAATCATGGCAAATATAGGAAAAAAAGAGTGAGCCCCATCCTTTTGGACGGAATATAAATACACATTTTTACACATTGGACATGTTTTCCCACACATTTTTGCCTTAACCGCCGCGACTCAGCCCCGTCACTTCACCACCCACTTCTTCCCATCTTGGATATATACTCCTTTTCGCGGGGAGATGACACGTATCCCTTGCAGGTTGTAGCAAATGTGGGTGCGAGAACCGGTACTGACAGGCTTGATGTCACTGGGCATCAGTTCCACCGTCCGGTTGCCGGTGAGTTTCAGCACCGTGTGGCTGATGTTCTTGCGCTTGGGTTTGTTGCCTCCCCAGGGTCTGGCGTCTTCGATATCATTAAATAAATACATGGGACCACCTAAATGCCCCACCTTGAACAAAATGTCGTGATAGCAGGGCAGGATGTCGCCGTCTGCTATCACGTCATGGTAAAAACAGAGCGAGTCGGCATCGATGATATCCGTGCACAGCATGATTTCATAGGTACAGGTGTCGATTTCACTGTATTGTAAAGGGGTGTCTGGCTCGAATGTGCCGAAATCGTAGAGTATGAATTCGTCGGTGATACTTCCCGATAAGAAGGTTCTTGCATAGACCACGGTGTCGCCCTGTTCTGTGCGTATGTAGGCTATATTTGATGATAATCGGTTGGATTTCAGGTTCAAATACTCCACTCCTTCGATGGTGGTATGGCCTTCGAGAAAGAAGGTTTCCACGTCATCTTCGTCAAATGTCACCACCCACTGCGTACCTTCTTTCCACACGTCTTGGGCGTGTAGGTGCAGCGTGAAGAAGAAAGCCATAATAAGGAGTATCCGTCTCATATTCTCAGACCGTCATTTGATGTATTTCTTTCCATCCTGGATATATACGCCCTTTGTCGGAGCCTGTTGCAACGCACGACCTTGGAGGTCGTAAATCTTGTGGTCGGTGGTAGGCGTAACGGGGATGTCCTTGATGCCTTGCGGTGAGCCAGCCGATGAACTGATCTCCATCATTCGTCCCATAAAGAGGATGGTGTGGGTGGCATTGTTCTCAAGAGTGAAATAGAAAGGATGGTCAACCACAAAGGTTTCGGGTGGTGAAGGATTTCCCCTATCCATTATAATTACCGTCACGGCGGCAGCTTCCGTCCCCTTTTCATTGACGCAGATCTTGCCGCTCTGGAAGATGTCGCCAATAAACAGTCCAAAATTGCTCATCCGGCTGAAGTCGGCAGAACCAGTGAAGGCTTCTTCCATACCTAATGACTTGAAAAGGTCTACCATGTCGTATTTCCCTTCGATTTCGAATTTTGGCATTCTCAGTTCAAAATCTTTGATAGGAGCATTGGCATCGGTGGCAAGGAGCCAATCGTCGTAGGTGAGTTGTGGGATGCTTTGGTTCTCGGTAGGCAGGAAGATGGTCATAGAGAAATCTCCCTTACCGTAAGGCAGGGTCACGGTATTGAACTTTTCGGATGTGGTGGTGCGACAGTATATCTCTTCTGTCTTCATCATATCCACGTCCATAGTCTTACCGTCGGCAAGATGGAATTTTGCTGTCTCGGTCAAATCAGAATCGAAAGGTGTTGTCCAGCAGCCATTGAAATAGAGCGCGTTGGCTAACAAGACTGCGATGTTGCCGTCGGGTTCGTCAAGGATAGATGGGATGTGTTGATGCGTCTTATCACTTACCCATCCGTTGATGTAGTCAATACCCTGTTGGGCTCCAAAGTCCACGTTACCCACCTCAGCGTCATAAATGGTGGTCATCTGTTCTTTGTATTCATCCAGCAACGATTCACCAATGCTTGCCCATATCCCATTTGCCGTTTCGAAAACAGGATATGAATAATCGTATTGTTCTCTCGCTTCTTCCTCTGTCTGATACGACGGATTAAAACTGAAAGGAGGACGGTAGGTGAGTCGCTCCGTCAGTTGCTGGTTGTAGGCGTTTACCTGTTCATTGGTATATCCCGTAGTGCCCATAGCCTCCTGAATCTCGGCGAGGGTGTTGTTGGCCGCTCCGTTCTGCACCATCGAGAGGGCGATTTGTGCGGAGAAGGGAGAGAGGATGACGTTCTTGTTGCCGTCCTCCGCCACTTTATTGAACAGCGTGAAGGCAAACTTCTGGTAGATGGCTTCCAGCGGTTCGGTGCTGTCCTGAGCCATTGCGCTCATGCAAGTGATGAGCAAGACTAATATCGTAATGGTCTTTTTCATAAGGATAAAGTGTTTATGTTGTTATTCATGTTTCACAGACCGTAGTTTGACAGATAGGTTTCCAGCGTCTCGTTGACCACACACTCGTCGAGTTTGCGTTTCATACGCTGTTTCCGCACTGCCACCGATGACGAGGCGATGCCGTAGATATTGGCGATCACGGGGTTGGGCACTTTCATGGCTACCAGACAGCAGAAGCGCACGTCCTCATCGCTCAGTGAGGGGTGGTTCTTGCGCAACTGGCGTGTGAAGCGTGGCAGCACCAAGTCGGTATTCTCCTCTATCAGTCGCCACGATTTTTCGTTGAGGTCGATGTGCCCGTTGCTCGTACGTTTGGCGTTGATGATGGGTAGCAGGATGGCATAGAGGTGTTCGTAATAGCGTTTTTGCAGGTCTTCGTTGAGCGCCCTTGTCTCCGCCTCGCTGCTCTTTGCGTCTTCTGCCAGGTGGAGGGCTTCGAGTTCGGCCTGGCGGGCAGCTACGGCGCGTCGGCGGAGCACCACGAGGGCGATGGCAGCCATTGCCACCACGAGGGTGAGCAGCGACAGCAGTGCCCACATGCGGCTGCGGCTCTTCTCCTTGAGCGTCTGTTCGTTGGCGGCAGCCAGTTTCATCTGCTCCTCATGTCGCAGTTGGTGGATTTTGGCCGATGATTCCGATGCCTCACGCTGTGCCACTGAGTCGTTGAGTGTCAGCAGTTGTTTCGCGTCATCGAGTGCTGCCTGTGTCTTGCCTTGCTGCTCATGGATGCCCATCAGCAGGCCGAGCAGTTCAATCTGGGGATAGATGCCGTCGGTTTCCAGGTATTGGCCGATTTTGCTTTCCGCTTCTTGGGTCTGACCTGTGCAGTTAAGCATATATACCTCGGAGAGATGGTAGATTTCTTCTTTGGTGATGGGCGGGAAATCGGCTTTGGCTTGCTGGAGCGCGGCCACAACGGAGTCCGTCGCCTCGGTCTGCAGGAACACCTGACAGCGCATCAACTGGCATTTGGCGCGCAAACGGGCAGAGTCGGCAGGTGTCTCCTTGTAGGCTTTCCCCATATATACCAGCGCCTGTTCATCGTCGCCCTGCGCGTAACATGCCACGCCCAAGGCAAAGAGGGTGGTGGCCGTTTTGCCCGCATCGTTCATCGCCTGTGCGGCATCCAATTTTCGAAGGAGGCTCTTTTCCTGCAAGTCGAACATGTTCTTCCTTTCGTATGCCTGGGCCAAGGCATGGTACAACTTGTAACAGTTCTCCCGGTCCTTGCAACCGGGTGCGTAGTCAGCTGCCATGAGCATCACGGCCAACGTGCTGTCCTCATTCTGTTCATCCCTGAGTTGCATGGCTGTGTCATACAGACGCTGCACGATGGCGGTGGAATCGCCGTCGGGAGGCATCCCCTGTTCCTGTCTCCCGCAGCCACTTGCCACGAGGATGAGCAAAGAGAACAATGATGACATGCATGCGAATCTTTTCATCTTGAATAAATGAAAGGATGGTTGGTTTCTTGAAGGCAAAGTTAGGATATAATTTCCAAAAGTGCAACATCGTAAATGAAATGTATATTCCGAAATTCAGTCAAATGATATGCAACAAGCTTTTATTCAACGCATTGAAAAAAATGAAAATGTATATCAAAATGTCACTACATTTTGCTCCTGATGTCTCTTATGGGGTAAATTAAAGAATAGTTTTATCGTTGAATTGATTCGTAGAACGTAAGCGTCTCCGCGATTACGCATTGCAGGTTCAAGTAAAAAGCCTATAGATGTCGGTCTATAGGCTTTTTCTCGGTTTCCACCTGTCAGGAAGCAG
>OMZE01000078.1 GCA_900315455.1 uncultured Prevotellaceae bacterium
AAATCCTCCACCTTCCAGATGTTCTTCAGTGTCTCGATAAACTTTTTCATTTACTTAGATTATAGTTGTGGTACCACCAACTGCCTTGATAGCCTCTTCAGCAGTCTTAGAGAACGCGTTTGCTGTGACGTCGAGTTTAGCCTTCAGTTCACCGTTGCCAAGAATCTTCACGAGTTCCTTGCCATTTGTGAGGCCAGCGGCCTTGAGTTCCTCGATGCCCACCTTCTCGAGTCCCTTCTTCTCAGCGAGGGACTGGAGTGTGGAGAGGTTGACGGCAAAATACTCCTTATGGTTGATATTCTTGAAACCGGCTTTAGGCACACGGCGCTGCAAAGGCATCTGTCCACCTTCGAAACCGATCTTCCTTTTATAGCCAGAGCGAGCCTTGGCACCCTTGTGTCCGCGAGTGGAGGTACCTCCGAGTCCGGAGCCTGGACCCCTACCGATACGGCGACGTGAGTGAGTTGAGCCAGCGGCTGGCTTTAAGTTATGCAATTTCATGATTCTTTGCTTTTAAAAGTTACTTATTCAACTACGGTCACCAGATGATGCACTTTGCGGATCATTCCACGGATCACCGGTGTGTCTTCCTTCTCGACCACCTGGGAAATTTTGTGCAGTCCAAGGGCCTTGAGCGTGCGCTTCTGGTCGATGGGATAACCGATCTTGCTCTTAATCTGTTTGATTTTTATAGTAGCCATTTCAATATCTCCTTTATCCTCTAAATACTTTTTGCATTGAAATGCCGCGGGCACCTGCCACGGTATAGGCATCACGCATCTCGCTGAGGGCCTTGATGGTAGCCTTCACGAGGTTGTGGGGGTTGGAGGAGCCTTTCGACTTGGCCAAGACATCCGTCACGCCTGCGCTCTCGAGCACGGCACGCATGGCACCACCTGCCACCATACCAGTACCAGGTGCTGCTGGCTTCAAGAATACTTTAGCGCCACCATAGGCCACTTCCATTTCATGAGGGATAGTGCCTTTGAGTACGGGCACCTTCACAAGGTTTTTCTTGGCAGCCTCTACGCCTTTTGCGATGGCTGCAGTCACCTCGCCTGCTTTTCCAAGTCCCCATCCGATGACACCATTACCGTCACCTACCACGACGATGGCAGCGAATGTGAACGTACGTCCACCCTTTGTCACCTTTGTGACACGGTTGATAGCCACGAGGCGGTCTTTTAACTCTACGTCACTGTTGATTTTAACTCTATTTATTGCCATAATCGCTTAGAAATTAAGTCCACCTTTACGGGCTGCGTCAGCCAGTTGTTTCACTCTTCCATGATAGAGGTAACCGTTGCGGTCGAACACCACTGTGGTGATGCCGGCGGCGATAGCCTTCTCGGCGATGAGTGCGCCCACCTTCTCTGCCTGCTCTGCCTTAGGCATGGCTTCCATGCCTATCGACGAAGCCGACACGATGGTCTTACCTTTGGGGCAGTACTTCACCTCGACGTTGCGTCCCTTTTTCCTCACAGTCCTTGTAAAAGGTTTCTCTGTGTTATACCATGAGTCATCCACGATTTGCACGTAGATCTGCTTGTTGCTGCGGAATACGGTCATGCGGGGGCGCTCAGCAGTGCCATTAACCCGCTTGCGGATTCTGTATTTGATCTTAATTCGTCTTTCTACTTTTTTCGTTGTCATAATCGTAAATTATTAAAGTTACTTGGCTGAAGCCGATTTACCAGACTTCCTGCGAATGACCTCACCCTTGAACAGGATACCCTTGCCTTTATATGGCTCAGGCTTGCGGAAAGAGCGAATTTTAGCACAGATGAGTCCGAGCAACTGTTTGTCGCATGACTCCAAGTTGATGACAGGGTTTTGGTTTCTTTCAGACTTGGTCTCCACTTTCACCTCAGGCGGCAGCATGAGGAAGATGGGGTGTGTATATCCGAGCGAGAACTCGATGAGGTTGCCCTGGTTGGATACGCGGTAGCCCACGCCCACGAGTTCGAGAGTTTTCTGGAATCCTTGGCTCACGCCCACAACCATGTTGTTGACGAGAGAGCGGTAGAGTCCGTGGAAAGCCTGCTTCTGCTTGATGTTGACAGGGCTTTCCTCATTGATGGAGAGTTCCATCTCGCCATTTTCAATTTTCACGTTGATGGAGGGGTCAACTTTCTGTGAGAGCTCGCCTTTGGGGCCTTTCACAGTGATGACGTTCTTTTCCTGTTTCACTTCCACGCCAGCAGGAATAACGATTGGCAATTTACCTATTCTAGACATAATTCTATTCCTCCTGTTTAGTAGACGTAGCAAAGCACCTCGCCGCCGATTTTCAGGTCGGAGGCCTCTTTGTCGGTCATTACACCCTTGGATGTGGAAAGGATAGCGATACCCAGTCCGTTGATAACTCTCGGCATGTCCTTGTATCCGGTGTATTTCCGGAGACCAGGAGTAGAAACTCTTTTCAGTTTCTTGATGGCGTTGGTCTTGGTCTGCGGGTCATACTTGAGCGCGACCTTGATTGTACCCTGTGGGCCATCCTCAACGAACTTGTAGTTGAGGATATAGCCTTTCTCGAAGAGGATCTTGGTGATCTCTTTCTTCAAGTTTGAGGCAGGAATTTCGACCACACGGTGATGAGCCATGATGGCGTTTCTGAGCCTCGTCAGATAATCTGCTATTGGATCTGTCATATTTGTGATGTTTTAATTGATCGGGACTCCCCCGACAATATTAAATAAATAAAAAGTTGCTTTTCTACCAGCTTGCCTTCTTCACGCCGGGGATGAGACCAGCCGAAGCCATCTCGCGGAACTGAATACGCGAGAGTCCGAACTGTCGCATGTATCCTTTTGGACGACCGGTGATCTTGCAGCGGTTGTGCAGGCGGATGGGGTTGGCGTTACGAGGTATGCTCTGGAGTTTGCGTGCGGCCTCATAAGCCTCCATTGGGTCGTTGGAAGTGGCGATGATTTTCTTGAGGGCGGCACGTTTCTCAGCATACTTTGCCACGAGCCTTGCTCTCTTGACCTCGCGGGCCTTCATTGATTCTTTTGCCATGGTGATTATGCGTTTTTAGCGTTTTTGAACGGCAGACCGAAAGCCTTGAGCAGTGCATAGCCTTCCTCGTCGGTCTGGGCTGATGTGACGAAAGTGATGTTCATACCCTGGATGCGCTCGATGGTGTCGAGGTTGATTTCAGGGAAGATGATCTGCTCCTCGATACCGAGGGTGTAGTTGCCGCGTCCGTCGAGTTTCGACTCGATGCCTTTGAAGTCGCGGATACGAGGCAGAGCCACGCGTACGAGTTTCTCGAGGAATTCGTACATGCGTTCGCGTCGGAGTGTCACCATGACGCCGATGGGCATCTTCTTACGGAGTTTGAAGTTGGCCACGTCTTTCTTAGAGTAAGTGGCGACAGCCTTCTGTCCTGTGATGGTGGTGAGCTCATTGATAGCCACGTCGATGATTTTCTTCTCCTGAGTGGCGTCGCCAAGACCTTGGTTGATGACGATTTTCTTGAGCACTGGAATCTGCATGGGCGAGGTATAGTTGAACTGCTTCATCAAAGCAGGTGCTATCTTCTCGTTGTATTCTTTCTTTAACTGTGCTGTATTCATTACTTGATCTCCTCCCCAGATTTTTTAGCGATGCGAACTTTCTTGCCGTCCTCGTTTACCTTGATGGCGATGCGGGTAGGTTTCTGGCTTTTCGGGTCAATAAGGCTCAGGTTTGAGATATGAATGGGAGCCTCAACCTTGACGATGCCACCCTGCGGGTGTTTTGCCGACGGTTTTGCGCTCTTGGAGACGATATTCACCCCCTCGACGATGGCGCGCTGCTTGTCGACCAGCATCTTGAGCACTTTCCCGGTCTTGCCCTTGTCCTCACCGGCCAGGACGATCACGTTGTCGCCTTTCTTGATATGTAACTTTGTCATTGGTTTTCTCATTTAAATTGTTAAAGTACCTCGGGTGCGAGTGAGACAACCTTCATGTTGACGGCGCGCAACTCACGTGCCACGGGACCGAAGATACGGCTTCCGCGAAGTTCGCCGGCATTGTTAAGCAACACACAAGCATTGTCGTCGAATCGGATATATGAGCCGTCGGCACGGCGTATTTCCTTCTTTGTGCGCACGATGAGTGCCTTCGACACTGCCCCTTTCTTCAAATCACTTGACGGTATCACGTTTTTCACGGCGACCACGATGATGTCGCCCACACTTGCATAGCGACGACGGGTACCACCGAGGACCCTGATGCAGAGCGCCTCTTTTGCGCCGCTGTTGTCGCAGACTGTAAGTCTTGATTCTGCCTGTATCATGATTACTTAGCTTTTTCGATTATTTGAACCAATCTCCATCTCTTGGTTTTACTCAAGGGACGAGTTTCCATGATGAGCACGGTGTCACCAATATTTGCCTCGTTATTCTCGTCGTGTGCGTGATATTTCTTAGTCTTCTGCACAAACTTTCCGTAGATGGGGTGCATCTCCTTGAACTTGGCAGCCACTACGATAGTTTTCTCCATCTTGTTGCTGATGACCACACCCGTTCTTGTTTTTCTTAAATTTCTTGTTTCCATCTGAGCATGTTATTTGTTAAGTTCTCTCTGACGAAGTTCGGCCACGGTGCCCTCGAGTCTCTCTACCAAGTCCTGTGTAGTGAGCTCTTTTATTTCATTCATCTTCATAGCTTATGCGTTTTTATCGAAATCACGTCTTACAACAAACTTAGTCTTCACTGGGAGTTTCTGTGCTGCGAGGCGGAGGGCCTCTTTAGCAATGTCGAAACTCACGCCTTCAACTTCAAACAGGATGCGTCCTGGAGTGACGGGAGCCACCCAACCTGCGGGGTCGCCTTTTCCTTTACCCATACGCACATCAGCGGGCTTGCGGGTGATGGGTTTGTCGGGGAAGATACGGATCCACACCTGTCCCTCACGCTGCATGTACCTGTTGACGGCGACACGGGCAGCCTCGATCTGCCGGCTGTCGATCCATTTGGCCTCAAGTGTCTTGATGCCGAATGTGCCGAAAGCCAGTTCGGTGCCTCTGTGGGCGTTGCCTTTGTTGCCGCGTCCGTCCTGAGGCCTTCTATATTTTACTCTTTTTGGCTGTAACATTGTAGGTTCTCAATTTTAACGGTTATTGTTTCTCTTGCGGTTGCCGCGGTCTCTGCGACCACTGTTTCCCTGGCGTCCGCCTTGCTTGTCCTGTGTGAAGTTGGGGGCGAGGTCAACCTTTCCGTAGATCTCACCTCTGCAAATCCACACTTTGATACCGAGGATTCCCACCTTGGTGAGAGCCTCTGCCTGGCAATAGTCGACGTCGGCGCGGAAAGTGTGAAGAGGAGTTCTACCCTCCTTGTACATTTCCTTCCTTGCCATTTCGGCGCCGTTGAGACGTCCCGTGATTTGCACCTTGATACCCTCTGCTCCTGCGCGCATGGTGTTTTGGATAGCCATCTTGATGGCGCGGCGGTAAGCGATCTTTCCCTCCACCTGGCGAGCGATGGAGTTGGCCACGATAGTGGCATCGAGTTCAGGTTTCTTCACTTCGAAGATATTGATTTGGATTTCCTTGTTGGAGACCTTCTTCAACTCTTCCTTCAGTTTGTCGACATCCTGTCCACCTTTACCGATGACGATACCCGGACGGGCAGTGCAGATAGTAATGGTGACGAGTTTCAGCGTGCGCTCGATGACGATTTTCGACACGCTGGCTTTTGCGAGGCGCTCATTGAGGTACTTGCGGATTTTCTGGTCTTCCACCAGGTTTTCGCCGAAGTTCTTGCCTCCGAACCAATTCGAGTCCCATCCTCTGATGATACCCAGACGGTTGCTAATTGGATTAACTTTCTGTCCCATTCTGCTTATTATTTTTCGTCATTAGTTTTAGAATCCACGAACAGGGTGACGTGGTTGCTGCGTTTACGGATGCGGTATCCTCTACCCTGGGGTGCCGGACGCATACGTTTCCATGTAACACCTTCGTCGACGAACACCCGTGAGACGTAGAGTTCGCCGTCTTCAGCCTTGCGGTCGTTCTTGGCTTCCCAGTTGGCCACTGCCGAGCGGAGGAGTTTCTCCACGTCGATGGCTGCCTTTTTCTTGGAGAACCTGAGCACGCCGAGTGCTTTATTGACCTCCATTCCCCTGATCATGTCGACCACGTAGCGCATTTTGCGGGGTGATGAAGGCACCCCTACCAGTTTAGCGAAGTAGAGGCTCTTTGCGGCTTCTTTTCTTTTCTCGGCCGCGATTTTCTTTCTTGCTCCCATTATATTATTCTTTTTTTTTCAATGGTTAGCCTGTTTTACCGTTTGTTTCCGGCATGTCCGCCGAACCTGCGTGTGGGCGAGAACTCTCCGAGTTTGTGTCCCACCATGTTTTCGGTAATGTAAACAGGTATGAATTTGTTTCCGTTATGAACTGCAACAGTGTGTCCCACGAAGTCGGGTGAGATCATTGATGCCCTGGCCCATGTCTTGACGACGGTTTTCTTTCCGCTCTCATTCATGGCGAGAATCTTCTTCTCGAGAGCTACGTTGATA
>OMZE01000076.1 GCA_900315455.1 uncultured Prevotellaceae bacterium
TTCTCATATCTTTCGTAACTTCCTGTATTATAGTTCCTTATAATTTCCAAAGATTTCTACTGATTTCATCTTCTTGAATCCAAGCCCATCCTGAAGCGCTTAAAAATGAGAGAGTTACGTAAGTAACTCTCTCTTGTTTTTGGTCATCTGAACAAATTTTGGTTATTAATATTGACTATTTCAAGGGTGATATCATGGGATATCAAAGTCCCAATGGCATTCTTTCAGACGATGTCATGAAGGAAAATAGCGAACAATTTGAAAAACCTTTTCATCTAGATGAAAACAATTCTTTATCCCTAAAAGCCCCAACCCAGTAGAACATGTTGGGGAAATAGATTCACAGAATAACATAGACTTCAAGTAAAAGGATGTAAGATGCCATAAAAGAAAACGCGGATAACAAATTCCTTTATATTGGTTTAAGGAATTGCCGAAACAGACAAATATTCATTTCTTTTCCTAAAAGGATATTCTCAAGCCAAACGGCAGCAAGGGGGTGAACGTATGGTTGGTGCGCCATGTGTAGATGCCATCGGAATTATGGAAATAGTATTGCAGGCTTGGTTCGGCAAACAATCCGATGGCCGGGGTGAAGTCGTATTGCAGTCCAATGCCGGCACCTATCGACCATTGCACGTGCGGGTTGAGACGGACGTTCTCAGCATCAATCAACCGGCCACCTTCCCAGTAGGATGTCTCCAAGGTGCTGCGCAAAGGCAACTCGTAAACGACGGAGGTGGTGGCATAGAGGTTCCAATGGCGGCTGCGCCAGAAATCATGACCCACTCCGAGGGAGAGCCCAAGGTAGCGCACACGCTGTTGCTGCTCCATAAACAAGTAGGTGTTGCCCACCCGCGTTTCCGAGGAGAGCAAGGAGTATCTGATACCTCCATCGAGCCACCAGCGTGCCCCCAGGCCATAGCGGCCATCCAGTGCCACGGTCATCGGCAGACGATGGTGAGTCACAGAGTCAATGTCACCGTTCATGCCCTTGGCGCCATAGGGCAACGAGCGGGCTGCACCATTGGGAAGTCCGCTGTAGGCAAGCGACAGGGAGAGGTCTTCATTTTTCTCTGATTTCACTGCTATCCCAGGGATTATACCCTCCAAGGTTGGTGTTGGCTGTATTTCATGCACAGGTCCCATTTCTTGTTTCACCTTGTCGTTTTCAGCCACTCTTACATCCTCTTCCACCAGAGTTTTCTCAGTCGCCACGGAATCTCCTGCAACCACAGGCTTTTCTGCCACCAAGATGTTGTTGCCGGCATTGTCTTCTCCCTTTGCCTTGTTACTATCCACCATCACAGTCTTGGGCACACGTACTGTGGAATGGTCAACAGTCAAGGCCTGCGACGATTTCGATATGCTTCTATTTGCATCTTCCGAATGTGCTGTCGCAATTTGGCCTTGGTCGGTCGGTTCGTGAGGATGTTCTCGCATGTCTGCCTCATGCGTGTCGGTCGTTGTGGTATCTGCCTCAGCCACGTCATGGTCTTTGTCATGCAATGACCAGAGATAATACGCCCCGAAAGGCACGGCTAAAAGAAGGGTGAGCATGAGCAACTTCACCAATTGTCGCAGTTGCTTTTTAGCCCGCAAGAGTTGTGACGACGATGTGTGAGGCTCAATGCCTGTCAGTTCGGCTATCTGTTGGTGTGTCATTCCTTCGAGCACAGACAGTCTGAACACCTGACGGTAGCCACGTGGCAGTTGGTCTATGGCTTTCAGAAGTTCTTCGTAGGTGACGGCCATGTCGGGTTCAGCACCTTGTGAAGTCTCTTTCACTTCCTCAATGGGAACCCAAGAGCGACTTTGGCGATGCTGCACATAAAGAAGGCATACGTTTTTGGTCACCTTGTGCATCCACCGTCTTCCCTTCTCTGGAGAATGCACCTTGCCGATATTGCTGAAAATGAGCAGGAATGCATCGTGAAGGAGGTCTTCTGCATCGCAGTCGTTGGCGGCATATCTGCGGCATTGTGCAAGAAGTTCGTCGTGCATGACAGTGTAGAGGCGTCCCATGGACTCCCTGTCACCCTGCTGACATCGACGTATCAACTGCTCCATCCCTGTATATGTTCGTTGCGGGTCGCTCCTGCCTGTTCCCTATTTCAAAATCTTGACACCTCTCGCTATCTTAATGCCCCTGACAGTTTTACTATTTGTGACAGGTCTTCCCAACAAGTCATAGTATTTCTTTGAAGAGTCAAAATTGATGACTGTGTCTATTCCTGTCGCTTCTTCCTCGAAAACGGTATATTCCAATATATGTCCACTTTCTACTGGAGGTTGCTGGCTTTCAGTATTTAAATCCGGAGATATGATGAAACATCTGAAAGGTTCCATCGGCGTTCCGTCACCGGTATGGATGAAATACCGATCCTGCCCCCTGTGATAGCGGAAATAGCCAGGTTCTTCATCTATTGACATGGTGGTCCCGGCGAAGCTGTAAGTTTCTTCGCTTTCAATGGTTGTTTTTGTCTCTTCCACGGTCTTGTCCTGTCCACAGAAAAGGATTTGTGTGCCGTATGCACCGTACGTGAATTGCACCAAGTATGGCTTGTTGGCATGCAATTGGCAGGGCATCTCCAGACCGAATAACAGCATATAGTTTTCATATCCCTCATAATGTGCCACCTGCATCCATCCTTCAGGCATGGGACCGTTGACATCTGCGGGAATCACGAAATCGGCATCGAAGGGGAGAAAGACGGTCTCATGGCACGGCTGGCTGGGGTCTGCCTCATCGTCACTATCGTCCCTCCGTGGCATCAACCTCAGCATGGCATCCGTGGCGGTGAAGGCAAAGGGACAGTAGAAGCAGGCGTCATCGGTGATCAGCAGGCCGTCACAGACCCCGTTGCATACCACATTGGCACTTGGCAGCCCCTCCACGATGGTGCCATCGTCGGTATAGTAGAGGCAGTTGGGATTGGCCGAAGAACGGTCCAAGGTGATGGCCTCGACGCCACGCAGGTCCAAGGCGGCAATCGTGTCGGGAACCTTCAGCATGGCGTCTTCCGTTGTCAACGTCGATGGCTCGCCCCTCGTCGTCCAACAGGTCAGCTCTATGGATTGTGCCTGTGCCACGAAAGGCAGGGAGGCAAGAATTGCAGCAATGATAGTCCTATGTGTTTCCATCATGTTCACGGTTTTATTATTATGATAGGTGAAAGCGGAGAAGACTGCTTCGCATTAATCTTTTTTAAATATTTTCTTCCTCTTTCCTTCTGTACGGGGACAACACGTCCTTGCAGGTCATAGCATTTGAGGCTTGATGAAATGCCGTTTGCCATCTGCCTTTCTTTGATGCCGCTACCCTGTTTGGACGAGAGGAACCACTGCCCGCCCAATGTCAATGGCGTGGAACAATATTGTGGAGTCTCTTGCCGGCGGTCGTGCTGACTTGCATAGTCGAAAGCCTCGGCCATCGATACGTAGCCGTCGCCATCTGTATCGGCGCAGACCGCATTGTCCTCGGGGTCGTGTCCCGCCACGGCACATGTCCAGTGGTAAACAAACTCATCGTATGGCCTGTCGGTGCATGCCCATGACTCCTCGCTTTCCGCACAACTGGTGGCAATGACACGATTCTCGCGACGCAACTCATCAATGAAGCCTCCTGAATGACACAATCCCAGGCACAAGCACATCGATTCCACATGAAAGGCTTCGAGCAACTGGGCCAGATGGGTGGCATAAAGCCGACCGCCGCCCCACATCCAGGCATACGACTGCCGCATGCTGTTGTCGAAATCGCCATGGTCTATCATGAAGAGGAAAAGGCGGTCTTTGGAGGTGAGCCTTGCAGCCAACTCAGTGAGCGAGGCCTCCACTTGTGCCAGTGTGGCAGGCAGCCACACGTCGCGCTCACCGTCGTTGTCGAGGTCTGTCGACGATGAGGCGAATCCGCTGCCGTCGGCAAGGAGCATGTCGCGGCCCGGGTCGCCACCGTCGCTCATCAGCAGTGTGATGTCTTGTTTTGGGAAATGCAAGTCCTCACGGAGAGTGCGGTAGAGAAAGGCACAGTCGTTCCAGTAGCGCTCGTGGTTCATCAGCTTGTTCATTCCACCGTTGATGATGACGGCATGAACACGCCCCGTGGCCTCCTGTGCGCTGGCGGCGCAACAGAAGACCACGACGCTTATGGCTGCGAGCAAGCGAGAATACAGCCATGTTCGCTTGAACTCTGCCGAGCAGGAGCTGACTCGGCTAAAGAACAATATAGAATACAAAATGGTCTATGTTCATTTTATGATGACCTTCTTTCCATTGACAATATAGATTCCCTTCTTCAGTATGGAAGATTGGTCCACACTGACCTTGCGGCCTTGCAGGTCGTAGATGGCAGGATTTCCCATGGCGCTTTTGTTGATCTCGACTTGAGGCATGGCCATTGTGATGTCGCCCATGTACTGTCCGATGAAGAAGATGATGCCCGTGGAACGCTCGCTAATGATGTAAATGAACGGGCGCGTGGCGTGGAAATCAGCAATGTCGGGCATGCCAGAAGTCTCTGCTCCGATGACAGTGACGGCGGCAGCCTCGGTGCCTTCCTCATTGACATTGATTTTGGCCACCTGTTTCATCAAGCCTATAAAGGTTGGCATGTTGCAGAAATCCGGGAATTCAGCCAGATCAAGAATGAAGGCAGTGATGCCGACATGACGGGTTTCAGGTCAGTGGATGCCTCGGTCTCGAAGCGTGGCAGTTTCAGGTCCACTATCGTGCCACGCCCGTGGAATTGCCAGTTCTGACCGTCCATCTTGTCAAGCACATCGTCAATGGTCTTGTCGGGTTGGGGCAGGATGACAGTCATCTGGTAGGCTTCGTTGCCATAGGGCAGTTTGATGGCCTGATACAGGTCGTTTTCGGTATAGGCAAACTCTGCTCCGCCCATGAACTCGCCACGCGGGATGTGCATCATCGGCACTACTGCGCCACCATTGAAAGACTCTTCCACAGTGTTGTTGGGATCAAACTTCGTCGTCCATGGCCCTTTAAAGTATAAGGCGTTGAGCAGATAGCTCTCGGTGTCTTTGTCGAACTCATCCTTGGAGAGTATCTCCTTGACCATGCCTTCCGTATGGTCGCTGCTCCACTGGTTGATGACATCGCGGGTGACTCCGTCGTAGAAGTCGCGTGTCTCGGGCTGCGCGTCGTAGTATTCGTTGGCTTTCTGGACGAACGGTGCCTGCAGTTCGATGCCCCAGTGACTGTTCACGTAGATGGTGTTGGCGATATCGACCCTGGTCTCTTTGTCCAGCGTGCCGCTCTCGGAAAGCATCTTGCGGCAGAACTGGTTGATGCCGTCGGCACCGGCCTCGCCGAAGCCCAGCACGTCGTTGATTTCCTGCTGTGTCTGTCCGGCCGCGCCATTGTTCATCATGCCCAGTGCGTAGGTGATGCTGAGAGGAGATATGACACTGCTCTTCTCATCGCGTGCCTGGCGGAAGAGGCGTATGGCAAAGTCGTTGTTGCTCTTCACGAGTTGCCGTTCCTCATC
>OMZE01000074.1 GCA_900315455.1 uncultured Prevotellaceae bacterium
GGGATTGATGGGTCTCTCAGCGGCAATGAACCAGATGGGAGGAGTCATAGCCACATTGTTGGCAGGATTGCTGGCCAACATAGCATGGAACTATGCATTCCTCGTCTATCTGCTGGGACTGATAGCGTTGGCCATGGTGTGGTGTTGGTTGCCTGACGCCAAGTTGTCTTCAGAAACAAAGCGTGGCAAGCCATTTGAGCCGCGTCAACTGCTGAAGTATCACCCTTCTGTTATGGGAATGCTTTTGTTGATGATGATCTTCTTCATTTATCCTACCAACTTCGCTATCATTACGTCCCGGCTGACGGTACTTTCCTCCACTGTCATCACTATCATCATGGTGGGGCTTGATGTGGTGGCTTTCTTTGTGGGACTTGCCTTTGGAGGAGTGATGCACCGCTTCCGGCTCAGTGTGAAATATTTCGCTCCGCTGTCCTTCCTTATGGGATATGTTTTTTTGCTTTTGCCTGAAAAGCAGACCCCATATTCAATTATATATATCTGTCTCGGCTCTGCCTTCATCGGCATTGCCACTGGCATCGGCGTTCCTTATCTGAACACTATCGCCAGCATCAAAGGAGGACGCAATTCTGCTACAACCGTGATGCCGCTCCTCTCTGCGGCCTTGTATCTTGGACAGTTCGTTTCACCATTGGTGGTCTTGCCTTTTTCGGCAACCTTTTTTGGTGAAGATGATATGACAGCGCCCTATAAGACAGGTATCTTGCTCTGTTTGCTTCTGCTCCTGCAAGTATGGGCTACGCGGCATTACCAAAGCCTGCCTCCCAAATGACTTTTTTCCTTTTTTTCAACTATAAAACCATCAAATCATGTCAAAGACAGTAGAAATCCAAATTGAGAAGAGCCGCGGCCTCATTGAAGGCCTGCGCCGTCATGTCAGAGAAATGGGTGAGCGTGGTGTCTCCTCCGATGAAATCAACGAGATGGACCAAGCCATCAAGATGTTGGAGGTAGCCAACACCGAAGTGGACCGCCTGCGAGGAGAACTCACCGTCAAGGTGAAAAACATGAACACCGTTCTGGCTCGTGTGAAAGAGTCCTATGCCGAGAAGAAAAAGGCTCTGAAGGGCTATTATCCGCAGGAGCGCTGGATGGATTACGGCGTGCCCGACAAGCGCTGACAATCTGGCAAGATAAAAATCCGTGGCAGTCAAAGGTGACCGCCACGGATTTTTATTGATCTGGCAGGCATTTATATTAATAACTTCCGTCATCACCAACCACCTGGACGGCCTCCCATTCCATTGCCACTCGTGTAGGATGACAGGCTGACGGTGGATCCGCTGCTGACGGTGCCATTCACAATGGCAAGGCCACCGAAATAGGAGGTGCCGCCGCTGACGCTGACGCCCGACTGGAGCGATGGCTGCGATGCACTGGAGACAACAAGTCCGGAGCCGCCACTCGAAGGAGTCTTGAACGAGAAGGTGTTGTTGCCGGCAGCCAGCGTATACAAGGTGTTTGCCGACCATGAAGAGGATTGGTAACACGACTGTGAGAGTTGCGAGCCATTCTCCAGACCGCCTATGGCCACGACAGTGCCACCGGTGAGATAGAGTTTGTAGCCGCCCTCCGTGTTGGCATCGATGGCCACTTCGGGCGAACCCGAGCAGATGGCATATACCGTGCCACCCTTGATGTAGCAGTTGCCGTTGGCATCGATGCCGTCGTTGTGCTGACCATGTGCATAGACATAACCGCCGCTGATGGTCATGTCGCCCTTGGAGTTGATGGCGTCGTCGTAGGCATACGAGGCCACCTCGCCGCCCGTGATGGTCAGTTCCTTCTTTGTCTCTATGCCCTCACCGTTGTAGCCGCTGGTGCGCACCCATATCCTGCCTCCGCTCACGTTAATGTTGCCGTCCACCTTGATGCCTTTGGGCGACGAGGTGTCGTTGTTGCTCTTGTATTGTCCGCCAGTGGTCACTACATAGACGTTGCCGCCGTTGAAGTTGGCCTCCATGTCCACGTTGATGCCCTTGCCGCCCGAACCGGTGCTCTTCAGCCACAATTCACCGCCGTTGACGGTCAGCGTCGAGTCGGCCTTGATACCTGCCGCTCCTTTGGCTTCCTTGTCCTCTGTGTCGTAAGTGCCGTCGCCTGAGGTCAGCACAGTAGTGCGCCCGCCGTTGACGATGATATGGCTCTCGCTGTTGATGCCTTTGGCTGCTGCCGCCGACACCTCGACGTTCAGGATGCCGCCATTGATGAAGATTCCGTCATTGGCCTTGATGCCATGGTTGGCCGTTGACTTCACATGGATGTTGTTGCCTTTGCGGAATACAATATAGTCTGCCGAGTGGATGCCGTTGTTGGTATTTCCCGTGACGGAAAGCGAACCGCTACCGTTGAAGAGCAGTTTGCCCTTGCAGTAGAGTGCTCCCTTTTGGCTGCCGCCGGTGCCGTCGGTCAGTGTGTTGGTAGTGCCGTCGGCCAACATGATGTAGGCGCGTTTGCCGCTCAGCAGGTTCAGCGCTGCCGAATCGGGATTGGTGATGTTCACACCGTTGAGTTTTACTGCATATTTCTTGTCACCCACCACGGTCAGCGAGCCGTTGGTGGTTGTTCCGCTCACCACATAGCAGATGCCTTTGGTGGTGCCATGATTGACTGTTACATGCCCGCCGTTCACCGTCACCTCCACACCATTCTCCGTCTTCATCACGGGGTTGGAGAGGTCTATCGCCACTTCGGTGGGGAAGGAGTTGTTTTCCAGGGCGTCTTCCTCTTCGGGGAAATACTCTGCTGCAGTTTCTGTAGGTTCTGATGATGATTCGTCTATGTTGATGTCAAAGGAGACCAGTTCGCCACTCGTGGTTGAACTGCCATTGCCTCCGGGCATGCCACCGCTGTTGTTCCAATCATTGTTAATGAATTCTTCAAACGGGTCTTCTGCCGAACAGCATGTCAGCAGAGACACTGATGTCACAAGCATCGTAAAAATCAAAAATTTCCTCATTTTTTTCGCTTCATTTATTTTCGTTGCAAAAATAGGCAGAAGAAGCATTTTACAAAAATCTATTCAACGAGCAGCCTGATTTATTCAATGAAATCTAAGTGCAATTTTTCCAATGTTCACGTCTTCCTCAAAGAGGTCTTTAGATGAAGTATCAATCAACCATTTGAGTTTATTGGCGACACCGCACTCCGCATAGTAGAAGGGTGGCAGGAAGATGGCATCCTCATCAATGACCAGGTCCTATTTCTCAGTCATCTTGTCGAGCGTGGCGGTGATAGGCTTCTCATATGAGAGTTTTCAATTTCATAGAACTCTGGAGAGGAAGTGATTAATTGACTGCTATGCTAATGAATTCTTTTGATAGATAAGGTATAAAAGTGCATGAATTGATGGAAATGGTCTTAAAAAGCAAAAAATGTAAAGCACTTACACCATTTGAGAAGATGCGCTCCAACGTGTCCTGCTGGTGGAAACGCACGTTGGCATTGCCGTCGCGGTAGTTGCAACTGACAACAAAAAATGTGATGACTTTATGCGAAACAAAGTTAGATGAATTTCTACAAAATAATGGATTTTTTGTAATGATTTTAAGTTTTTTTAATAAAACAAACATACACTCTTCATCTATTAAAAAAAGTTAAATGCATCCTAATTCTAATTGTCCGAAAGGGGAATTTTTTAACTTTGCGAGATAAAACTTTCTAATTATAACTTATGGACAAAAAACGTAAATATGCAAGGCCTCTTTTGGTCGCTGAGGAATTTTCGGCAAATTCCTTTATTTCTGCGTGCGATTTCAGGCTCTATAAAGTTGAAGATGATGACATAATCATTTATAGCAAATATTGGAAAGTTTATAGAGAGAATGGTATGCAATCCGGTTTACAGCAAAGTGGGCCTAATGCCGACGAATTAGTACCGTCGAGTTATCAAACCCGTATCCCTAATGATCTCGTCTATGAAGGATATCTGTACTACAGTGAATCATTCGAAGGCTATTTTGCGGGAAATGAAGGCGACGAATACCAGTCGGGAACGATTATCCGAGCAAAGCAGGTACAATATTGGAAAGATCCCATAGAATATGCAGACGTGAATTACGGCTACTTGATGTTAGGCAATGGTGCATATGTGGAACCGTTCCAAAGCAATGCTTCATAGACTCCTGAAACGATAAGGATTTCCATTTCTTAGCCACCACTGATAGACACTTGTCAAGAGCATCAAAGTCATCGGGATGGCAGTGTTACCCATCGGGAAATGCCAAACTGACATACCGCCATGGGTATTTTCGGGCACAAATTCCCACCCTCATCAGCGCATTAGCCATGGTGCAAAGCTGCACGCCTTGCCCTCCCATTTCTCTGTGATGATGGAGTTCCGCTCATATTCGATGCCGTTGATCACCTCGCGTTTCCATCCCCTCAGTGCCAGCAGGCTGTCATAGAGCGAGGAGCAGCGGTTGGCACGGATGTAGAAGTGGTCGCAGTGCTTTTCTATGGTCTCCACAATCTCACGCGAGCAGGAGCCGCAGTCCATCCGGGCACGCCTGAAGTGGATGTCGTCAGACTCGAGATTTGAGAAGATGCGCTCCAACGTGTCCTGCTGGTGGAAACGCACGTTGGCATTACCGTCGCGGTTCTCAATGCCCACTATGAGGTCGCCGATGACGGCAACGCCCGGACTATAGCCGGTGAACTTCTTGTAGGTCATCTTGGCATCGTACTTCTCCGTCTCGATGAACTGGTGGTCGAAGTCAAGGTCGTAGGATTTGCCCGCCAAGAGTTGGCCGGTGCTCACGAGTATCTTCACGAGAAGCCTGTTCAATCTCACTGCTGTATTGAAGTCGTAACTGCGTCCCGTCTCGGAGGTGTAG
>OMZE01000073.1 GCA_900315455.1 uncultured Prevotellaceae bacterium
TGTGTTCTGGCTACAAAGATACAACAAAGCAAATGCAATGCAAAATCTTTTTTCCATTCCCTAATCCCCCTCTGCCACAATGTCATATTTTTCTTGAAATTTGGCAGTTTGGCACACCATTTGTTGTAATTAGAGCGGACCGCCACGACTGCGGCGGAGTAAAGACCTGATTAATAACAAACAAAAAACATACAACAATGGGAAAAATTATTGGTATAGACTTAGGAACAACCAACTCGTGTGTGTCGGTGTTCGAGGGCAACGAGCCCGTAGTGATTGCAAACAGTGAGGGTAAGCGCACCACCCCATCGGTGGTGGGTTTCGTGAAAGACGGCGACCGCAAGGTGGGCGACCCCGCCAAGCGCCAGGCCATCACCAACCCTCAAAACACGGTTTACAGCATCAAGCGCTTCATGGGCGAGACCTACCAGCAGTGCAGCGCTGAGGTGAACCGCGTACCCTTCAAGGTGGTGAACGAAGGCGGATATCCCCGTGTGGAGATAGAAGGCCGCAAGTACACCCCGCAGGAGATTTCGGCAATGGTTCTCCAGAAGATGAAGAAGACCGCCGAGGACTATCTGGGCGAAGAGGTGACCGAAGCCGTGATCACCGTGCCTGCCTACTTCAGCGACTCTCAGCGCCAGGCCACCAAGGAGGCCGGACAGATTGCCGGACTCGAGGTGAAGCGTATCGTGAACGAGCCTACAGCAGCAGCCCTCGCCTATGGTATCGACAAGGCCAACAAGGACATGAAGATTGCCGTGTTCGACCTGGGCGGTGGCACATTCGATATCTCCATCCTGGAATTCGGCGGCGGCGTGTTCGAGGTGCTCTCCACCAACGGTGACACCCACCTCGGTGGCGACGACTTCGACCAGGTCATCATCGACTGGCTGGTGCAGGAGTTCAAGAACGACGAGGGTGCCGACCTGAAGGCCGACCCGATGGCCATGCAGCGCCTGAAGGAGGCTGCCGAGAAGGCTAAGATAGAACTGTCGAGCAGCACCTCGACGGAAATCAACCTCCCCTATATCATGCCTGTGGGCGGCGTGCCCAAGCACCTGGTGAAGACCCTCACCCGCGCCAAGTTCGAGCAACTGGCACATCACCTCATCCAGGCTTGTCTGGCTCCCTGCCAGAAGGCTATCGCCGATGCCAAACTGAGCACCAGCGACATCGATGAGGTCATCCTCGTGGGCGGCTCGAGCCGTATCCCCGCCGTGCAGACACTGGTGAAGAACTACTTCGGCAAAGAGCCTTCGAAGGGCGTGAACCCCGACGAGGTAGTGGCAGTGGGTGCCAGCATCCAGGGCGCCATCCTCAACAAAGAAGGTGGAGTGGGCAACATCGTGCTGCTCGACGTGACCCCGCTGACCCTCGGTATCGAGACCCTCGGCGGTGTGATGACGAAACTCATCGACGCCAACACCACCATCCCCTGCAAGAAGAGCGAGGT
Organism: uncultured Prevotellaceae bacterium; assembly: GCA_900315455.1. Lineage (GTDB taxonomy): Bacteria > Bacteroidota > Bacteroidia > Bacteroidales > Bacteroidaceae > Prevotella. Next base: position 1,457 of record OMZE01000073.1, read on the forward strand.
GTTCTCTACCGCTGCCGACAACCAGACTGAGGTGACCATCCATGTGCTTCAGGGCGAGCGCCCGATGGCTGCACAGAACAAGTCGATCGGCCAGTTCAACCTCACCGGCATCGCTCCCGCACGCCGTGGCATACCTCAGATTGAGGTGACCTTCGACATCGACGCCAACGGTATCCTCAACGTATCCGCCAAGGACAAGGCCACAGGCCGTGAGCAGGCTATCCGCATCGAGGCTTCCTCTGGCTTGAGCAAGGAGGAAATCGACCGCATGAAGGCCGAGGCAGAGCAGAACGCCGAGAACGACAAGCGCGAGCGCGAGCGCATCGACAAGATGAACCAGGCCGACTCGATGATCTTCCAGACCGAGACGTTCCTCAACGAGAACGGCGACAAGTTGGGTGCCGACAAGGCCAACGTGGAGGCTGCCGTGCAGCAGTTGAAGGACGCCCACAAGAGCGGCGACGTGACGGCCATCGACAACGCCATCAACAACCTCAACCAGGTGATGCAGGCTGCCAGCGCCAAGATGTATCAGCAGGCCGGCGCACAGCCCGGTGCCGACTTCAACGGCGGCGCAGGATTCGGCGGCCAGCAAGGTCCTCAGCAAGAAGGCCCGAAGACCGACGACAACATCCAAGACGCCGACTTCGAGGAGGTGAAATAAAGCGGTGTTTTAAGATAATCTATAAAAAGTGGTGTAACTCACGCAGTTGCACCACTTTTTTGTTTTTTGCACAAACTATCCTTGCTTTTGCAGTCCTTATCACTTTTGGGATAATCGGGCGTGGATTGGAGCATATTCAGGGAACCCTCCTTACCCCCCTGGGTCGGACGGCAATGACAGCAAATGTCGTAAAAGATGTCGTAAAAGAACTGACTGATATACAGAAAGTTATCCTCAAACTTATAAAAGAGAATCCTTCTTTAAGTGCCAGCGAGATGTCACAAAAGACCGGCATGGTTACGCGAACCATTCAAAGAGACCTGGCTTCACTACATGAGAAAGGCATCCTCACTCGTGAAGGAGGTCGCAAGGACGGTAGATGGGTTATTAAAAAATAGGTGAATGGCAAAATTGTGCTACAATTCATTTTTGTGGGGACTTATAGTCCAACTTTCTATATTGGAAAACCAAGTAACAGCTACTTGGCATATTAAAAAAGTGTCAATCTTGACAGATTTTTAATGCAAAATTAGCATAATCAAATATAATCCCCTATCTTTGCATCGTATAAAAACGTCAAGGTTGACAAAAATTTAATGCAAGAAATGGAAATAAAAAGAGATCGATATCTAAAGCAACTGATAGAAAGCCGTAAAAATGGCTTTATCAAGGTGGTAACCGGAATCCGCAGGTGTGGCAAGTCATACCTGCTGAATGTCATATTCTATCACTACTTGCTGGAAAATGGTGTGGCAGATGACCACATCATCCGTGTTGATCTCGAAGACCGAATGAACAAGGAACTTCGGAACCCAGATGCCATGCTACGTTATGTTCACGACAAAATCAAGGACAAGAACCTATACTACATCATCATAGATGAAGTTCAGTTGATGGATGAGTTCGTTGATGTACTGAATAGCTTCCGCCATATTGATAATGCTGACACATATGTAACAGGAAGTAATTCCCACTTCTTGTCTTCAGACATACCGACAGAGTTTCGTGGTCGAGGGGAAAATATTCATGTGAATCCACTTTCATTTGCAGAGTTCTATTCTGTAAAAGGTGGGGACAAGTTAGACGCATGGCGCGAATATTACACTTATGGCGGTATGCCGCTCATCCAATCTTTCGAATCCGAAGGAAAGAAGATTAATTATCTGAAGAACTTGTTTGAGAATGTATATCTTGCAGACATTATTGAGAGGCATAAAATCAAGAATAATAATGAGTTGCGTGAGTTGGTGCTCATTCTGGCTTCATCTATAGGCGCTCCATGCAATCCTACCAAATTGTCGAATACTTTCAAGAGCGTTAAGAATGTGAGCATTGGAAGCCAGACCATCTCTAATTACCTTGCCTATCTATCGGAGTCATTTCTTTTGAATAGAGCTATACGCTACGATATAAAAGGAAAGAAATACATTAATACACTCTCCAAATACTACTTCTCAGATATTGGTTTGAGAAATGCCATTCTGGATATGCGCCAACAAGAGGAAACGCATATCATGGAGAATATCATCTACAATGAACTGATTGTACGTGGTTACAGCGTGGATGTTGGAATGGTAGAAATTAGAAAGCCTGATAAAGATGGGAAGTGGATTCGCACCCAACTAGAAGTGGACTTCATTGCCAGCCTCGGCAGTAAGAAGTACTATGTGCAATCTGCCTTGTCCATCCCTGATAGGGAGAAAGAGATACAGGAATCTCGTCCACTTACAAACATCAATGATTTTTTCAAGAAGGTAATCATCGTGAAAGACCACATTATGCCTCGCCGCAATGAAGAGGGCATACTTACAATAGGCCTTTTTGATTTCCTTCTTAAAGAGGACAGTTTGGATTTATAATCATTTTTGTATAGCACATAAGCTATGGTAAAGTTTTTCAAAATTATAGAGAAGATAGTATGGGCTATTGTTATATTGGAAATAGTTGCTGTTCTGGCAATGATATTCATTGGTGCTTCCGCCAATTTCGACAAGAATCAGGTAGTCATTTATTATACAGATCAATCATCTTCAGGGAAATACTCATAATAAATATCACCAATTGTATCGGCAAATCCCCATCCGCATGGTGAAGCCCACTCCATACATTGTCTCAAACGCGGTTTGAAGTGCTCCAACATATTATTCTTGGCAATGAATGCCATTGTCTTTTCGAAATTATTCTCTACAGATGTATAATACTGCTCCCACATGTCACCATAATCGTATGTAAACTGACAAGCATTCTCGACATAACATAGCATTAGGTCCGCCAATTTATCTACCGAAGGCTTCAGTTTCTTGTAGTCAGAGACAGCCTTCCGGCAAACCGAGAACCGGGTCTTTGGCTCCTGTCTTCCCCTTGAAGGATAGAACTCTTCTGTAATAATCTTCTTATACTCTTCCAACTTACCATCCTCGTCAGGATTAGCATAGAACTCCAGATATTCTTTTGCTTCTTTGCGAGCATCATACATTTCCAGAACCATGCCAATGATTTCTTCCTTGGGCATGGACATGAGTATTTTTTTTACTGTTGCTTTTGACATAATCCGAAAATAGTTGTATTTCGATTGAACTTGTACGGGTACTTGTATGGGTAGTTGTATGTGAGAACTTTGGAATTATAAAAATCAATCCTTCTTGTCTCCAAACAATAGTTTCAATTGCTTGTCGAAGTCGCTCATGATTTCACAATCCTGAATGACACGGAACTTGTCATATTCTGTGAGTGCCTTTTCTACCGCCTGTTCGTGAGTCACACGCCCTGCATCTGGAAGTAACGGACGGTTGTTCAAATCCATATAGCGCTGTAGTAGAGCCGACCAGTCTGCCATTGTCATCAAG
>OMZE01000071.1 GCA_900315455.1 uncultured Prevotellaceae bacterium
TTCCACGGAGGCGGAATCCCCGGGGGGCATGGGTGACGATATCTCCGGTTCTGGTACGAGAGTTCTTCCCTCCGTCAATCCCTCGGGTGACATGACGAAAAACTACTGCGGCAACGTGGTCTATGACAGTGGTGAGAGGATGCTGCTCACCGACGAGGGCTATGTGACGTTCGCCGCAGACGGCACGCCTCAGTACCACTACTATCTGAAGGACCACCTCGGCAACGTCCGCGTGGTGATGGGGCAGGCGGGCGCAGTGGAGCAGGTGAACCACTACTATGCCTTCGGCAGCCTTATGCGTGAGAGCAGCAATCCCGGTGTGCAGCCCTACAAGATTACTCCGACAATTTGTCGAGATAGTATTGCCGTACGACAGACCACTTGTAATAGGGCCACATATCCGTTTCCATGGGCATATGGGCCTCGCGCTCGTTGAGCAGCACCTTCACGAGGATATCGCCCTTCTTTCCTTTCACCGGACGATAGAAAATCATCTGCACATTGCAGGCGGTGGGAATGATGAGGTAGTTGCGGAAATACTTGTCGAGTTCATCGAGGTTGTCTACCGAGACGCCTGAACCGTCGAGATCCATCAGACTGGCAAGGGGAAGCACCACCGTGTCGTGGCCGAAACGCAGGGTGGCTTGTGTCTGGGTCACGGTGTCGGCAGTCTCGATGATGTTGAGCAACAGGTTCTTCTGCGCAAAGGGCATCTTGTTTTCTGTCTGCGGGGCGTTGGCAAAGCCAAGATACCAGTAGAGGTTACCGCTGTGCCAGAGTTCCACGAGTTCCTCGTTGGTGAACAGCGAGAGGAGGGTGTCGTCGCCATCATGACTCTGCATGTTGTTGGCGATATCGTAGATGGCGCTCATCAGTTTGCCGGCATCCACATGTGCCTTTACCCAATCCTGGTCGTTGAAGAGGGTCTGCATGAGCCGGTCGGGATGTCTCGATTCATACTCTACCTGCACCTGACGGGCTTTCATGTCGAGTTTCCTCATCTCATCGGTCTTCGAGGCATTCATATAGTACATTGTGGCACGGCTGGCCTCGTTGTGAATGCGTGCGGTAGGGTTGGCAGCGGCGAGTTCCTCACACTCTGCCATCATCGAGAGGATGGCACGCACCGAGGTGGTGCTTATGGCATTGATGGGCACATTCTTCACCTTGAAGATTTCGGGGAAGTTTTCTGTCATGCGCTTTCCTATGCCATGGTGCTGACGCTCACCGACAGGGGTGAGGTCACCGAGATGGTCCTTGGTGGTCTGATAGAAAGAGTCGAGTTTCACCAATGTCTTCTCACCCAGAAGAGTGAGTTTGCCGGAGTCCCTGGCTTCTGTCAGTGTCTTCACCGGCATGCCGTAGTCACGGTCGTTGAGCAGCCAGCGTGAACCATGCCTGCCATAATGACTCAGGTAATAGGGTTCGTAGCCTTTGGGCGTAGGGGTGAGAGGATCACGAGGTAAGCGGTCGTAGTCGGCATTATTGCCACCAGCAAGGAAACGGTTGCCCGAAATCTCTTCCAGGGCAGTCTTGCCTGCCGTCCTCACGGTCTGTGCTGTAGCACTTATACAACAGGCAATGAAAAGAAAAGTAAAGAATCGTCTCATTAGTTAGAAATGGTTAGATATGAATGATAGTATGATGATGCGTTGAAGAGTTCACGATGACTTTCCACTCACTATTTTCTTGATTTCGTTGAGTTTGTTGAGGGCTTCCACAGGGGTGAGGTTATTGATGTCGAGACCGAGGATTTCGTCGCGCACCTGACAGAGTACAGGGTCGTCGAGTTGGAAGAAACTCAGTTGCATACCCTCACGCGACTGGTTGAGAGCCTGTGCCGAAGGCTTACCCACTGTTCCTACCTTGTTGCTGTCGGCCTCCAACTGCTTCAGGATGACGTTCGACCGGCGCACAATGCTCTTAGGCATGCCGGCAATCTCTGCTACGTGGATACCAAAAGAGTGTTCCGAACCACCCCTTTCGAGTTTTCTCAGGAAAATCACCTTGTTGTCCACCTCCTTTACGCTGACATTGTAGTTCTTGATGCGTGAGAAGTTCTTCTCCATCTCATTGAGTTCATGATAATGGGTAGCGAAGAGGGTGCGGGCATGTGCCTTGACATTCTCATGCAGATATTCCACAATGGCCCAGGCAATGGAGATGCCATCGTAGGTCGACGTGCCGCGTCCCAATTCATCGAAGAGTACCAGTGAACGGGGCGACACGTTATTGAGGATATTCGCTGCCTCTGTCATTTCTACCATGAATGTGGACTCTCCCAAAGAAATATTGTCGGAAGCGCCCACACGGGTGAAAATTTTGTCCACCAAACCGATTCTCGCGCTCTCTGCAGGCACGAAACAGCCTATCTGTGCCATGAGTACGATAAGGGCTGTCTGGCGCAACAGTGCCGATTTACCAGCCATATTGGGTCCTGTGATGATGATGATTTGCTGGCGTTCGTTGTCGAGCATGATGTCGTTGGGCACATAACGCTCTCCCAATGGCAGTTGGGTTTCGATAACTGGATGTCGGCCCTGTTTGATATCGATGACTTCGGTATTGTCGACGGCAGGCCGCACGTAGTGGTTTTCTTCTGAAACATTGGCAAACGACAACAGGCAGTCGAGACGGGCAATGAGATTGGCATTGATCTGGATGGCGGGGATAAACTCTTGGATAGCCATGACGAGTTCATTGAACAAATGTGTTTCCAAAGCCTGGATTTTCTCCTCTGCACCGAGGATTTTCTCCTCGTATTCCTTCAATTCCTGCGTGATATATCGTTCGGCCTGAGCCAAAGTCTGCTTGCGCACCCATTCAGCAGGCACCTTGTCCTTATATGTGTTTCTTACTTCAAGATAGTAACCGAACACATTATTATATCCTATCTTCAGTGAAGCGATGCCTGTAGCCTCTGTCTCGCGCTGTTGTATTTTCAGCAGATAGTCCTTGCCATGGTATGCAATGGCACGCAATTCATCGAGTTGGGCATTCACCCCATCATTGATGATGTCGCCTTTGTTGACCTGGAAAGGTGGGTCGGGCTTGATTTCACGCTGTATACGGTCACGGATGGAACGGCAGAGGTTGATTTGCTCGCCTATGGTGCGCAAGGCGGTGTTGTCGGCCGTCATACAGGCGGTCTTGATAGGTTCAATGGCCTGCAGTGCCACCCTCAACTGCACAATCTCACGGGGCGACACCCTGCCCACAGCCACCTTTGAGATGATACGCTCCAAGTCGTTGATATGGTGCAACTGTTCATCCACACACGCACGGAAATCGGGATGGCGGAAGAAATACTCCACCACATCGAGCCGCTCGTTGATGGGTTTCTCGTCTTTTAATGGGAAAATGAGCCATCGGTGCAGCATACGTCCTCCCATGGCGGTAATGGTCTTGTCGATAACATTGAGCAATGACAGCCCACCTTCCTGCATGGTATTGACGAGTTCCAGCGAACGGATGGTGAACTTGTCGAGCCGCACATACTTGTCTTCTTCTATCCGTGAGATAGAGGTGATATGACCTATCTGGGTATGTTGGGTGAGTTCAAGGTATTGAAGGATGGCTCCTGCCGCCACCACGCCATTCTGCAGATGGTCTACACCGAAACCTTTCAGCGACTTCGTCTGGAAGTGGCGCAAAAGTTTTTCCCGGGCGGTGAGAGAAGTGAAGACCCAGTCGTCGAGTTCGAAAACACAGTGTTTTGTACCGAAATAGCGTTCGAAATCGGCTTTTTTGGCACGGTCGTAAAGCACCTCCTTGGGTTGGAAATTACCAATGAGTTTCTCTACATAGTCGTAGGTCCCTTCTCCAGTGAGAAATTCTCCTGTAGAGATATCCAGGAAAGCCACACCACACGACCCTTTGCCGAAGTGTACAGCAGCCAGAAAATTGTTTTCCTTGTAGTTGAGCACATTATCGCTCATCGCCACACCAGGGGTCACCAGTTCTGTAATGCCGCGCTTCACCAAGGTCTTGGTGAGTTTCGGGTCTTCCAACTGGTCGCAGATGGCAACACGCCTACCGGCACGGATGAGTTTTGGCAAATAAGTGTCGAGGGCGTGGTGTGGAAAACCCGCCATCTCGGCCGACCCTGACGTACCGCCGTTATTCCGGCGTGTGAGGGTAATACCGAGTATTTTCGAAGCCGCCACTGCATCTTCACAGTAGGTTTCGTAAAAGTCACCGCAACGAAACAGCATCAGCGCATCGGGGTGTTTCGCCTTCAGCGTGAAAAACTGCTTCATCATTGGTGTCAGTCCTTTTTCCTTAGTTGCCATAACATCTTCTTTTATGCTACAAAATTAACACTTACTTTTTTTATTACCAAAGTTTTCCACCACATTGTGGAAAAACTGTGTATAACGTTATGGAAAACTTCAGGAAAACTTTTTGGTTATCCAACTCTTGAGGGAATGACTGTCATTTGGTGGATAATCTCAACAATCATAGGGTGTTTTTCAAAACGGTTTTGCACACTTATCCAACAACCACATTTATCCACTTTCTTTTATCCACCACATCAATAAATTGTGGAAAACTTTATATTTCATTGATTGTAAACATTTTAATATACCATAACATGAGGGATAAATCCATTTATCTCATCCTAACTCTCCATCATAGGTATTTTGTATAGGTTTTCCACATTTTCCACAGCCTATTATCATTCATCATTTTATTATTTTTCAAAAAAGAAAAACAATAATGATAATATATAACGATGGGATATCCTGGGAAAGAAAGGAGTCAGGCAACACTATCGTTTGCCTGACTCCATGTTTGAGCCCCTTATGGGATGGATTGACGGAATTAGTCGGCCAGTTTGGCTTTGATGAACTCGCGGTTGAGACGTGCGATGTTGGCGATGGTCTCGCTCTTCGGGCACACGGCCTCGCAAGCACGGGTATTGGTGCAGTTGCCAAAGCCCAACTCTTCCATCTTTGCCATCATGGCCTTAGCGCGTTTGGCGGCCTCTGGACGACCCTGTGGGAGGAGAGCCAACTGACTTACCTTCGAACTGACGAAGAGCATGGCAGAGCCGTTCTTGCAGGCTGCTACACAGGCACCGCATCCGATGCATGAGGCGCAGTCCATGGCCTCGTCGGCATCCTGTTTCGGGATGAGGATGGCGTTGGCATCTTGTGCCTGTCCTGTGCGTATGCTGGTATATCCGCCTGCTTGGATAATCTTATCAAAAGCGCCACGGTCTACCATGCAGTCCTTGATAACAGGGAAGCCGGCGGAGCGCCAGGGCTCCACGGTGATGACATCGCCGTCGTTGAAGCGGCGCATGTAAAGTTGGCAGGTGGTAGCACCGCGCTCTGTCTTGCCGTGTGGTGTACCGTTGATATAGAGCGAGCACATACCGCAGATACCCTCTCGGCAGTCGTGGTCGAACACGAATGGCTCACGGCCTTCGTTGATCAGTTCCTCGTTGAGGATGTCGAGCATCTCCAGAAAAGAGGTGTCGTCGGGAATGTCTTTCATCTCGTGGGTGTCGAAATATCCTTTCTCACGAGGTCCGTTCTGACGCCAGAACTTGATAGTGAATGATATA
>OMZE01000070.1 GCA_900315455.1 uncultured Prevotellaceae bacterium
CAGTGAGTGGTTCTACCGTCCCGTCGTCTGGGGCACTGGTGGCTGGACCTTCTCCATCTACACCCGCTATGGTGTCGGAAGGATGTTCTACCATCGTCCCGCAGTGTTCGTGACCTTCAAGGGTGGCCACAGCCATAGAGGCGGCAGTTTCTATGCTCACCACCACTTCGACAAGCCCAACCCTCCCAGGGGTCATGGCAACCATAACAACAACCATAATAATAACGGCAACCATAACAACAATCACAACAACGGAAACTGGAACCACGGTGGCAATCATAATGGGAACCCCAATGGCAACGGCAACCACAATCCTTCGATGAACAACGGCAACCGTCCTATGACGGGTAACGGCAACAGCAACCCCTCGATGGGTGGCGGCTTCGGCAACAGCCATCGCAGCGGGTCGGCCAATACTCCAAGCCGCACCCTCGGCACCCGTCCGTCGGGCAACGTGGCTGGCACCAATGCTCCTCACGGCACCTTCGGTGGACGCAGGTAACGACCATAAAAAGGAAGAGGCACCTCGCTCGGTGCCTCTTCTTTTGTTCATAATCATTTCTTGTAACTATCCATTGATGGTTACTCGATCAATGCCTATTTTTAAATAAGGAAAAAACTTGGCTCAGAAAACGCAAACCCAACCAAATCGGCGAACGATTTCACGAAGCAGGTTGCGGTCTTGGACGGGTATGGTGAGTGCCACGGTTTCATGCTGTTTGTCGTCGGGTAAGGCTTGGGCTGATTCAAGGTCATACTGTGCCTGCGCTGACAACAGCAACTTTGCAGGCAATCCGATGGCTTCTTCTATTTTCACTGCCAAATCCGTGGAAAGAGCACGCTTCCCATTAAGCACTTCGCTCAAATGTGAGGGTTGAATGCCAAGCATCTTGGCAAAGTCCTTCTGGGTGATGCCACGCTCTACGAGTTCCGGCTTGACCATCATTCCCGGATGCACCGCCATGAATGGTGCCGGATTTTCATTTCTTGTTGCCATAATGTGTGTTGTCTAAACTTAAAACTGTTATTCTGATTCCACCTTCAAACTCGCGGAAAAGTATGCGCTCCACCATTCCGTTGACAACCCTTATGGAACTCATTCCATTGGTTCCTGCAAGTTGCTCGTAGTGGAGGAAAGAGATGGACCGGAGGTCTCCGGTCCGCTCCGACAAACGCAAATAGTTGTATGCTATGGCGAGAGCCTTCATGAACTTCGCATTGGGGTGTACTTCTTGTATTTGTTGTTGCGCCCCGTAGTGATCAATTCCTCCAAATCAGTATCTTCAAAAACTATTTGCATAGTGTTTTGTTTTCAATCACGAAACAAAGATAGGGAATTGTTCCCAGATTTGGGAATAATTCGCGCATTATTTCTACTTTTTTAACGAAAAAGCGTTTTTTAAAGTAGGATTTATATCCATTTTCCTTTACCATGGTTCATTTCCTTGACCACTCCGCTTGAAAGTGGCAAGGAAAAGAAAACATTCGGAACGGCGTGGTTGACGGGTTGACAACGCCTTGGCATTTTCAACTTGTCAACCTTGGAAACAGAAACACACTCCACGGCATCGGCAGCATATTCCCGCCACCGGCAGGAACATCCTGCGGTTGCCGTGGGCATCAAGAAACAGCAAACACAAGGGCAAGGGACTCTCCCGGACAACGGCGGTGAAACGACTGACCGCCCGAAATCCGATGGAGTGACAGGCAGAGCAGACTTGCCCTGCCCGTCGTGTGAGGATGCTGCCCGTCGTGTGAGGATGAGCGCGGTGTCTTTCACCAAAGGGGAAAGGGAGTGTCCCTGGCACGCGGGGAGTGTGGTGGGGCTAGCCCTCCACAAAGGTCACAACCTCTCTCCCTTGCCTCCCTGAGTCCCCGAAGGGAGGTGAGAGCGGTGTGGCCGTCGCCGTCATTTGGCACAAACAACAGCAGCTGGACACCTTTTTTTTTACCATAGAATTGTTTCGCATTTCAATTATTTTGCCTATTTTTGCCCTATTAAGGCTACAATGCTGCCTATTTACAGTTATTTGTGTCAATCATGGGATTTTTGAACTATCATCTGAACACACTTTGCACTCTTCTATTATTAAAAAGCTAAATATCTGGCAATCAACAATGTGCATTTCTTTTACAACAAGAAATCCTGTTTCAATTAATCAATTAAACCTAAAAATTATGAACGTCTCAATCAAGTCCTGCAAACTGCGGTTCATTACATTTTGCATGGCTGCAATCCTTTCACTGCCGGCATTGGCTCAGAACACCCTGAAGGAGGCCTACAAAGATGCTTTCAAAATGGGATGTGCCGTCAACACACAAATAGTAAGCGGCCGTGACAACCGCTCTGCCCAGATTATCCTAAAGCAGTTCAATGCCGTGTCACCGGAGAATGACCTCAAGCCTGAGGTGCTGCACCCTCAACCCGACGAGTGGAATTTCCAGGCTGCCGACCGCTACGTCCAGTTTGCCAAAGACAACGGACTATGGGCGCTGGGACATACCCTGGTATGGCACAACCAGACACCCGATTTCTTTTTCAACCATGCTGACGGAACGCCCAAAAACCATGACGAGATGGTAGAGACCATGCGTTCCTATATCAAGAAAGTGGCAGGGCATTTTGCCGGAAAAGTCAATGCCTGGGACGTCGTGAATGAGATCATCGACAATGATGGTTCATACCGCAAGACCCTTTGGACCAACGCATTCGGCGGTAACGGCGACGAAGTAGTCAGGCTGGCATTCCAATTCGCTCATGAGTATGACCCGAATGCGGAGTTGTATTACAATGACTTCAATGTATGGCGCCCCGCCAAGCGTGACGGCATAGCCCGCATGGTAAGGATGCTCCAGAAAAACGGAATCAAAATAGACGGCATTGGCATCCAGGCTCACTGGGGTCTCAACTTCCCCAAGAACGAGTACATAACAGCCGCCATTGACACCTTTGCCACCCTTGGTGTAAAGGTGATGATCACCGAGTTGGATGTGGATGTGCTGCCGATCACTAAGGAGGGACAGGTGATAGGAAAGTCCCTTCAGGACCCACTCTACCAACTTGAGGAGTTTGAGACATTCCTGGATCCTTATAAGAATGGACTGCCCGATGATGTCGAAAGGCTACTCACAAACCGGTATGCCGAACTCATGAGGATTTTCTATGACCGACGCGACAAGATAGACAGGGTGACGATTTGGGGGTTGCACGACGGCATGTCGTGGAAAAACGATTACCCCATACCCAACCGTACCAACTATCCCTTGCTCTATTATCGCGACAGGACACCCAAACCGGCGTTCGATGCCGTTCTGAATGTCCCGAACCATTAATAAGGAGTGAGGTGTTGTGCATCTACAGCAACTGTGCCTACACTACATACACAGCATGGGCGACCATGATGCACTCACAATCTCCACACCCTCGATTTTGGGGGTGTGGAGATTTTCTACGTGTGGATTTCAAAATCCAATGTTGCAGTCGGCAGTCTATATACTCTCATGAGATCAACGGACACACGGCTTGAAGGGAGAGAATCTCCCTGAAGCCTTGGTGGAAAGACAAGAAAGATGATGTGCAAGATACAAATGTGTGCTAATACGAGAGGATTCTTCGAAAAAAAGTTTTACCTTTGCATAGTATATGACAGATAAATCGGAATTTAGCAAACATTTATATTTATGGAAGATATTATCATTTATACCTCAGAACGGCTACGTACAACACCAAAAACAGCAAGTGTAGCAGAATCTATTTCTGCCGCTCTATCCAAGTTGAACGTAGAACACCGAGAGTTATCTAATACTCAAAATTATTGGTGTCGGGATTATATGCCAGTAATGATTTTCAGTGATGGCACTTACTCTAAATTCAGATATAATCCAGATTATTTAGTTGAATACAAGACGTACCAGAAGACTATAACCAATCAGGATGAAGTTTGTAAGGGTCTGCATCTATTTACTCCAACTAATATGAATATCATATTTGATGGAGGAAACTATGTGAGATGTGGCAATAAGGTTATTATGACGGATAAGATTTTCAGCGAAAATCCCCAATGGACGGCTCTTGAACTTTTGCAGCATCTAAAAGATTCCTTGTGTGCTGAAGAAATAATACTTTTACCCTGGGACATGAAAGACTTCTGCGGACACTCAGATGGAATGGTTGCACCTCTGGATGATAATCGAATACTTTTGAATGGATGTTGGAAAAACAAAGCCAAAGCATTTCATAACAGACTCTTAAAAATCCTTGAAGCTAAATTCGATGTTGTTCAACTCGATTTAGACTGTAAAGAAGATAAGGATTCATGGTGCTATCTGAATTTTTTAAGAGTGAGCAATGGTATATTACTTCCATGTCTTTCTGAAAATATAGATAGTGAGAGCGATATTGCAGCTTTGAATATTTTTGAAAAACTTTTCCCAGATTTGAAGATTATCCCCATTTATGCAAAACCTTTGATAAAAGAAGGCGGTGCACTGCATTGTGTAACATGGGAATATATCGCAAAAAAGAAGGAGATTTAATGAAAAGTAAATTCCAATTTTGCGAAATAATCAAATGAAGCTGAAGAAAAGAAAAATCAAATATGCAGCTATATTCTTTATCTGCTGGTTTGCCCTCATGACCGTTCTTGTGGACGGAGTTCTGAAATTCCAGTCATTAGTTGACTATTTCGGCTCTTACGCATTGGTGGAGGTGTCATTGCTGTTAATGGTCATCCTACCCACATTGGCTGTTTACAAATCCACTAAAGAAAAATAGAAAAAACATATACCTATGAAGAAAGTAAAGATTACCATCCTCAAAACGATGCTGAATGAGGACTTGGCGAAAGAATATGGCATCTGTGGGCTTAAAGCCTGTCCCATGATGAAGGTGGGCGATGTGTTTTATGCAGACTACGCAAAACCAGAGGGCTTCTGTGATGAGGCATGGAAGGCAATCTACCAGTATGTGTTCGCCTTGGCACATGGTGCAGACAAAGGGCTGTTCTACTATGGTGACTGGATCAAGGAACCTGGTGTTGCCATTGTCAGTTGCAATGACGGTCTGCGCCCTGTGATTATGAAACTTGAAGCGACTGATGAGGATGCCAAGATTGAATATACACCAACAGACCGAAAAATCGGGATTTATCATGAAACAAAACTTAATTTATAAGAACATCAACAAACGATAAGACAGCAGAATTCTTCAACTATGCTGAATCAGGATATGATTGTAAATAAAAATGCCATAAAACGATGATGAACAAGAAAATCATTTTTACAATTCTTTTTGCCATGCTCCTCGCACCCATGTGCATGGAAGCCAAGAAAAAGGTGAAGAAAGAGGATGTGCCGCAGTTGCTGAACTATCCGAGTGCCGAACTCGGAGAATTCCGCCTGCACGGCGGCGAAGTGGTCATCAAGGGGCGCTTGGTAGCACAAGACCAGCAGATGATTGAGCAGATGAACGCCCATTTCAATGTCATCATGCGCGACTACATCGTAAAAAAGGAAAAGACCACCACCATCGAATTCAAGTCCGACGGGACGTTCTCGCTCAATGTCCGTGTTCCATACCCCATGTTTGTGCTCGTCCATCCATTGACCATGGTATATGCCTGTCCTGGCGACACCATCGATTTGACGATAGACACCACGAAACCCACGCGTGAAGAAGGTTTCGTCGTCAGTGGCACTGGAGTGAGTGGCGAAGTGAGCAAACTGGCGGAAACGATGATAAAAAAATACTGCAAGTTCCCCATGAGAGATAACATCCACGAGCAGGGCCCCGACTCGCTGATGAAATGGAAGGACGTGCAGGTGGCTCGGTTGGACGACGTTGTGCGTCAGATGAATGCGGGGCTCCCCGAATTGGAAGGCTGCTCGTCCTTGGCTTCCGACATCCTGCGCACGTTCATCCTCAAACAACATTTGGAGCACATCTGCCGCTACTATATTCTGACAGATTTGGACAATACGGACAAGGATGCTTATTGGCAGCAGTATTTTAGTTTCTTGGCGCCCCGCGAAAAATATCTGCTCGACAACCCGCTTTTGATGATTAGTGCCGACGAGTTCTTCTTCAACTATGTTGAGGTCTCTGTCATGCGCCCTTTGTATACAACAGCATCAAAAGGTTTGATACTTCCTTTAGATTACAATTCCGGAACAGCCGAAATGCTGGCTAATGAAAAGCATATCAGCATCCATGAAGCCAAGAAATCGGCGGTGGACGAACTGCACGACAAGTTGCACCTCAGTCCCACCAATTTCAGCACTCAGGTGAGCGTGCTTCGCGAGCTTTTCATCATGTTGAAATGGCTCAAGGATAATTATGACACGGCCTCCGAGGATGTTGCCAGCACCATGCCCTTCATCAACCATCCTGCACTGATACGCCAAGCCGTGCTGACCTATCGCGAATACGTGAAGGAGAACGAGCTGAAGGTGGTGGAAGACAAACCGCTCACCAAGGGCGACAGCATCTTCCAGCGCATCATCGAGCCTTACAAGGGCAATGTGCTCTACATCGATTTCTGGCAGATGTCATGTCATCCTTGCCGTGCAGGCATGCTCCGCATGCGCGACGAGGTGGAAGCCAACAAAGACAAGCCCGTGAAGTATCTCTACATCACCGACGACACACCCGAAGATTGTCGTAGTTTCCTGGAACCCAACAACATCCAGGGGGAACACATCCACATCACGCGCTCCGAATGGGGCTATCTGCAGGAAAAATTCCAATTCTCCGCCATTCCCTTCGTCCTGCTCTTTGACAAGCAGGGCAAACGCCGTGAAGATGTGACGGTGGAAGAATTGCTGAACGAGTAAAGGTAAAAAAGCCTGATGCAACGACAACCACGATTCCTCTGTGAGTGACAGCGACGTTAGATACAAATAATATGCTGAAAAACGTTACCTTTGCATCTGCAAGTTAGAAAAATCGGAATTCATGGCAATAAAAAAAAGACCCAATCCGAATGAGGCTTTTCCGAACCCCAAGATTCCAAGCCTCTGCTTCATCAAGAACGTGGTGAAGAACCCGCGTATCATCATCGGCGACTACACCTACTACGACGACGTGGATGGCGCGGACCAGTTTGAGAAGCATGTCACCCATTTCTACGACTTCATTGGTGACCGACTGATTATTGGTAAATTCTGTGCTATCGCCAAGGGTGTGGAATTCGTCATGAATGGTGCCAACCACAGGATGGACGGCGTGACGACTTATCCATTTTATGTCATTGGCGATGACTGGGGCAGCGCCATTGCTCCTGTGAAAGATGAATTGCCGCTGAAGGGTGATACCGTTGTGGGCAATGACGTATGGATTGGCCAGCATGTAACCATCATGCCTGGAGTACATATTGGCGACGGAGCCATTATCGGAGCCAACTCTGTGGTGGCCTCAGACATTCCTCCCTACGCTGTAGCCGTGGGAAATCCCTGTCGGGTTGTCAGGATGCGTTTTGACGAAGCATTTATCGCCTATCTGCTGGAACTGAAATGGTGGGATTGGGACATAGAGAAGATTGAGGACAATTTTGAAGCCTTGTCAAGTGGTGATTTGTCATTAATCAAAGAGATTAAAGATTAGTTTTACATATATGGTTATACTGATAACAGGTGCTTCACATACGGGTAAAACGCTTCTTGCACAGCGTATGCTTGAGAAATATAAGTATCCATATCTGTC
>OMZE01000068.1 GCA_900315455.1 uncultured Prevotellaceae bacterium
TGACGGCTCGTATCTTCTACCCACGCCACACCATGCCCCGAGGGGACAGCGCGGCGCTGCTTCTTGTACTACTTGTCTTCCATGTAAATCTCTCAAAGATCGCTTCTTGTCGATGCAAATCGGGGCGTTAACCCCGAAAGCGGATGCAAAGGTACGGACATCGGGGGAAACCGCCAAACTTTCCAGGGAAAAATTTCAGAAAAACATGAAAGTTTTCGCGTTTCTTGACAAAACAGCCCGTTTTTACAGGCTTCACATGCTGCACAATAGTGATATGTGCATGAAGAAAGCCACAGAAAAGCGCGCCCCACCCTATCAGAAATATTGCAATGAACGGCAAAAAACACAAATGAAGTTGCTGTTGTGGAAAAAAAAATGTATTTTTGGGGCATGAAAGGCAGTAACTATCTCTGGCGGATGTGTTGTGGCGCATTATATATAATAATGTGCATGACCACACATGCCCAATCGTATAGTTACAACACCAAGTTCACCATCTCGAAGAAAAATTTTGTAGACAGCATTCCCATCGAGTTCGACAACGACCAGATCTACATACGCGCCACCATACGCGGCAAAAATTACAGGTTTTGTCTTGATACCGGTTCAAGCCAGGGCATCGTCTACAGCAGCAGCGACTTTCCCTATACCAAGAAGTTGGGTACCATCACCTCTCACGATGCCAACGGCCACACGAGCAAGATAGAGGTGGTGCAATACCCCGACTTTCAGATAGGCGACTTGATGGTCAGAGGCTACCCCGGCTCTTACATCCCTTCCAGCCAGCGCCACACCGCCTTCGACGCGGTGATTGGCTTCGACCTCTTCAACAAAGGCCTCACGGCGAAAATCGACGTGGAGAACAGCGTGCTGGTGCTCACCGACAACTACAAATACTTTGACTTCGAACCGGGCTACTCCACCAAATACCGTCTGGTGAGATGGGTGCCCAATATCAAGGTGGGTATCTACCACTACTGCATCGACGAGGCCCGTTTTGACACCGGCAGCCGCCGCCTGTATGAGATGTCGAGGAAGAGTTGGCAAACCTTCATGGAACAGTTTCCTGATTTCCAGACACAGGTAGAAGGCGTGGGCTATGGACGCCGCTCCATAGGCACCTTCGGTGCAGAGAAGCCGGGCGAGGTGGCATTTCTGTGGCTTGACGCCGTGCAATGGGACTTCTTCACTTTCCACGACTACCACACCCTCACCACCCAGGGCAACTCCCGCATCGGCGCGGGCATTCTCAACTACGGCAACATCATCATCAACCCCCGCCGCAAGGAACTCATCTTCCAGCCTTTCGACGACACCATGTCGTGCTATGTGAGCAACGAGCAGACCGACATTGCCTTCCTGCCGATGAACGGCCGTCCGATGGTAGCACTGATATGGGAGAAGAGCGAGCAGTATGCCGACGGACTACGCGAGGGCGACACTATCCTTTCGGTAGACGGCACACCCATCTTGTCGTTCCAGCAGTTTCTCAACTATCCTTTTGTGAACGAGCGCAAGCATCGTTTCCTGGTGAGGGGGAAAGACGGCACGACGAGGATGGTGGAAAGTGTGCGCTGACGGGTGGTGCCCGACTGATACCATCTGAATTATCGGTATTCTGACCACAGAAAAAAAGGTTCCCCATTTCCTGGCCTGGAAATGGGGAACTATATGATTCTGCCGAAGAGATATTACTGCTGGCTGTCGGCAGGTGCCTCGTCGATGAGTTCCATGAACTGGTCGAGTTTTGGCGTGATGATAATCTGTGTGCGGCGGTTGCGCTGACGTCCCAGTTCGCTGTCATTGCTGGTGAGCGGGTTGTACTCACCCCTTCCACCTGCCGTGAGGCGTTTGGGGTCTACACCGAAGTTGTTCTGGAGATACTGCACAACGCTTGAAGCACGCAGACAACTGAGGTCCCAGTTGTTGCGGATATTCTCACGGGTGATGGGCACATCGTCGGTGTTACCCTCCACCAGCACGTCGTAGTCGCTGTAGTCGACAATGATCTTGGCAATCTTGCTCAATGTCTCCCTGGCACGGCTGTTGATTTCATAACTTCCGCTCTTGTAGAGCATATTGTCGGCGAGCGAGATATACACCACACCTTTGAGCACCTGGATATCAACCTCCTTCATCTCTTCCTTGCTCAGCGAGCGGGTAAGGTTATTGGTCAGCACCATGTTGAGCGAATCGCTCTTGCTCTTCACCTCTACCAGGTGGCGGATATACTGGTTTGACTCATTGATCTGGTCTACCAACTTTTCAATGCTCACGTTATTCTGACTGGCGTTGCTCAGACTCTGGTCGAGCGACTGTTGCAGACGGGTGTAAGTCTCTTTGGCCTGTTGCAGTTGCTCCCTGGCCTGTGCCAGTTGCTCCTCCAAACTCTGCACGCGCGCGTTGCTGGCGGCCAACTGTTCCTTGGCATCCTGATAGTTGCCCATCAACTGTCGGTTCTCCGTCTGGCAATTGAGCAGGTCTTTCTTGCTGGCACAACTCGACATCAGCAGCACCACGGCCGCCAAAGTCAACATTAATACATTTCTTCTCATACTCTTCTAAATCTTAATAGTAAAATTTGTGACGTTAACGTTAAAAAAATGGATATCTCAAAATCTGTCATCTATAAGACGGATAAGTGACAAGATTATTGAAAGCGTTTAATCTATTTTAACCAAGATTGGGTCGGTTTATTGATTATTAACTTAAGTTTTGCATTCGCTCAACCGATTACGGAAAGGAAAGGGAGTTAAAGGGAAGAATGTTCTTCTGAAAAGAAAGGAAGGGAAGTAGAAAGGAAGTCGAAGGGACATATGTAAGGCGTATTGCGATTTTTAGCCTTGCGGATATTTGTTCACGACCGCTACGACCATCTTAGCACAACATCAAATAGATACAAAAACTCTCCACTCTCTTGAGTAATTCATCGAAATCCTTGGCAGATCCTTTCTTTTGGAATATTTTTTTATACAATCTTGCCCTAATACTATTAATACTTTGTGGTGATCTCCCCACAAGGATACCAATATGTGAGGGAGAGAAATTAAGTTTTGTTAGCCAGCACACCCTTTCTTCTATCTCGCTCAAGAACATATTCGTTGGAACGAACTGCCAAAGGCCAGGATAAACTTCCATTATACTCTCTTTCAGTTGATTCCATTCATTTGGAGTTGGCATCTTCTTTTTTAACAAGATTTCTTTGAACATTTCAACAGTTTCAAGAAGCCTTTGTTGGGATGCCATCTCCTTTTCTCCAAAGCAGACAAATGTTGCCAATTCCCTTAGCAACAAATCCTTTTCATCTTTAATATCAGACCCAAAGGATTTCATTCCATCAATCATTTTCATTACATTCCTCACCTGTTTTTCTATCTCACATTGGTGCTTGATCTGAAATTCATTAAATTGTTTCTTGCTATCATCAAGGGCTCTTTCCAAAGCATGGCTTCGGGAGATGTCTTCCATTCGTCGTGTTTTGAAGTACATATACCCCAACAATAATAACATTAGTAAAGTCACACATGCTGCAGCCCATGTCCAAACCAAAAACGACGTTTTAAGATTCTCATCCTTCAATCTCATATTTTCATTTTCTTTCATCGTATAGTCGTAGGTGGCGGCAGCCTTTGCCAGGGCCTCAGAGGCGGTGATGCGGTTCACGGAGTCGATGCACAGCACGTAGTTCTCGAAGTCTCCCCTTGCCGCCGCCACGTCGCCACGCGTCAAGTCGATGCGCGTATGGTTGCGATAGGCGGTCGTCTTCCCTTGAATAGTGCCCACATCCAATACCTTCTCGATATAGAAAAGGGCAGAGTCGGGCTGATTCAAATGATAGTAAATCCTTGAGGCATTGGTGTAGATGGGACTTTTGTTGATTTTCAACGGGTTTGCCAAAACTGGCCTTAGGTAAACCATGGCCGAGTCATAGCGACCCATCTCGATGTTGTTGTCGCTTAAACTTAACTGAATGTTCCTGATCATCATCGTATCGCGCTTGGCCTCTGCCAACCGCAGAGCCTTGTGCAGACAGGTGTCGCATGTAGCCTTGTCTCCCACCATCTGATAAGAACCGCCGATGTCACGGATACTGTATATCATGCTCATGGTGTCTTTTGAAACCATATTGTATCGTAATGCGTCCGTGAAGAACCGCCTTGACTCCTCATATAGCATCTGCTGGGAATACAAATAGCCGGATTGGCCACATATCCAACCGTTAAGTACGTTCGCGGAGTCACTCGCTATCAACTCATGCGCACGGTGGAAATACCTCAGGGCCGAGGGAGCGTCGTGCTGTTTGGCAGAATGTCGCCCGGCATAATACAGGGCAACGGGAAGCATCGCCTCATCACCTTTGTTCTCGTAGTATTCCAGGATGTCAAGAATCTCATCCTCGCCGTCATAAGGCTGCCTTGCCCTGTCATACGCCTTGACGCACATCAGTTTGTAGGCCATACGCGAAGCCTCGTCCTGTAGCAGCATCGAGTCCCTGACCTGTTCCAGCAGACTTATGGCACTGTCGTTGTATTGCATGGCGTTGGTCATGCTGTCGACCGTGGCCAAAACGCCCTCAAGCCTCTGGTGCCTGTTGGTCGAACAGCACGAAAGGATGGTTGCCAGCACCGCCATCACGAGTATGGGGCACTGGCGTATATGTAGATTATTTTGGTAAGTCATTTGTACGTTTATTGGTGTTGTCGAGATGGTGTCCTCTATCAGCACATTCCCCTGGATGTCCTTCACCACCACATCCACTTGGGTAATGGTACTGTCGCACGAAAAAGTAATCGAGGTGTCGTCGTAGGTCACACGGGGTATGGTGGCTCCACCCCCTGTTCCTCCATCCCAACCGCCACCAGTATCACCCCTTTGAAGGACAACTTCTCCGGAATTGGCGAATATCACTAAGGGGAATAAAAGAACACCCAACAATAAAAGAGAGGTAAATCTCATATTTATAACTCTTTTCATTAACTTATCAAACATTTTGTTAAAAGACAAAGATAAATAACACATACGCAAAGAAAGAAATCCGTCCTCACACTTTTCTCATCATTCTTTCAGAACGCTTATTGCATAATGCAAGATTCGGGATAAAAAACGCATATTGTCACCAGACTTATTTTAATCTTCTTTAGGTAGATGCAGCATATCTGAACGGCAGAATTAATCTGACGATTAATCAATTGATTGTTTATTTGATGAATCAGAACCTGAAACCAAGCATGACAAACACACCGTTATGATTTTCCACCCCACATTGATGTGATTTAATATGCCGAAAACCAATTCCTGCCACAGCCTTTTTAGGTCCACCTACATATAATCCCGCATCGTATGCCGTCTGTTTCCAAGTAGAATTACCAATAGTTTGACCTATCGACACCCTAAAATCCATTGAACAATCATTTTTCAATTTCCAGAAATGGCAACCTAACCCACCACCAAGATTACAGGCATCATAAAATGACCGATGTTCATTTTCTTTGTAAAGCCCAATTACACCATCCACTTTTGCCAAAATGTATAGATTATTAGCAACATCATAACTAATACTCATATTATTCGTCAAAGGAGTAAGATGATGCTGTGTAAACGATACATTTTCTCCAATCTCTAAATGCCATCTTGAATTCTGTGAATAACACCCAGTCAAGGTGTAGATAAAGAAAACAAACATAAAAAGAAATAATTTTTTCATACGTTAAATAGCATTTGTTAATAATGAAGGTAACAGATTTGCAACAAAAATAGTAGAAAAACCTTGTGAGACCAAGATAAGAAATACGCATTTTTTACGCATTTTACTTAAATGTGTTAATTTTCACAAACAAGTGTTATACATTGGCGGATAATGGAAACCACTCCTTACATGACAACAAAGACCAAATCAAAAAACAATTTACAAAAGCTGAGCAGTTAAGAAAATGGGGGGGCAGGAAAAACCGTCATTCGCCACGAAAACGCTTCGCTGTTTCCGTGGCGAATGACGGATATAGTGACAGGGAGCGATTAGAATTGCAAAATGAGAGGGTATTTCGCAATAGTACGCGACAGTTTGATTTTCCACAAGCCATACATCTGCTTGATGTTCTGTGGCAAATGATTGGAATCGCGCAAACGTATGAGAATCTCCCTCAGCGGACGACCAGGGTGTTGGTCTTCATCGTTCAGCAAACCGGCGTGGGCCAAAGCCAAGTTGGCCTCTATCTCGTCGATTTCATGCCTGCCCGTGCGTATCATATACTCATCAAGACAGTCTTGCAAGGTTTGTAGTTTACCAGTATCCATCATTTGAGAATTTAATGTTTGAGATGTACAAATATAGTAAGAATTTGCAAACATTGTTCTCCTATAGGCCATATTTTGCATTTAATTAACATAATTGCATAAAAATAACAGATTTTACAACAAAATCATGCAAAATTTAAGGTTTACGCAACAATCTGAATAAATATACGTGTATTTATTACAATTATGAAATAAGCGAATGGGAAGCGATAACGGTATTTTTCTTTTCCTGATGCCGCCTGTTCTCCTGCGAAGTATAAAATGTCAGAGCATCTTTTTGAGCACCCTTGTTGTGTCTTGCAGCATTGATGAAGCGGCCGAAGAGCATCATAGTTGAAGATTTGGTTAGGGACTATTTAACCATAGCCCAAGTTTGGGAGTCCTGCGAAATCTTGGTTTTTCAACCACTTTTCGCAGAGTTTTGTAAAATATTTCACACCTGAAAGAAAGATAATTGAAGGAAAATGATAAAAAGTGACCATTTCTTGTTTAATTTGTATTCGGTTGTTCGTTATAGAAGTGTAATGACGCAAGAAGATTTCAAATATCTGGCCAACGAGACGCGGACAAAGGCCGTGTCGGCAGCAGAGAAGTTCGGGTACTCCGAGTACGACGCCGAAGACATTGCGCAAGACGTGATGCTTCGGCTATGGAACCTGCACGAACAGTTCACCAATGCTGCCCACCTGAAAGCCTCTGCGACCATTACCGCCCAGCACTTGTGTATTGACAGATGGCGCACTGCGCATCAGCACCAGGAGATTGACAATGCCATACCGATTGCAGATGAGGACACGTTCCACGACCGGCTTGAGTATACGGAACTGGAGCAATGGCTGGCAGAACAGATAGACCACCTGCCGTCCACATCGGCAACGGTGCTGAAAATGCGCCAATTGGAACGCCGGGAAGTGGGCGAGATTGCCGAAATCTTAGGCATTCGCCCCAAGTCTGTCTCTACGTTGCTTTCAAGGGCAAGAAACGAATTGCTAAACAAACTGAAGAGGAGGAACCAACGATGAAAAAACAGTGCGACAAACAGGAAATAACCCAGTTGCTCAACAAGTTCATGGCAGGCGAGACAAGCCTTGCCGAGGAACAAGTGCTGGCACAGTACTTCCGTACGCATGAGGTAGACGAAGAGTGGACGGAATATAAAGAAATGTTCGCGCTTTTCGACAATGGCGAGGTAGACATTGAGTTGGAAACCGAAACGTCAGAACATCTTGACAATGGCGACAGCGAAAAGACAAGGATGCTTCCCAAGACGGTTAGGGAGAAGCCAAAGATTGTCGCTCTCACGTGGCTCGCTGCTGTTGCTGCCGCATGCGTGCTCCTGCTTTTGACGTTCCATTTCAGGCAGAACCAGACAGAGGAAAAGCCCGTTGTGGCAAAGGCGGTGGAACATAACACCCCACAGACCGCTTCCCCGCCAATCTCACCTTCTATCTCACCGTCTATCGTTGAAGAAAAGAGTGATGAGCAATTGGCCGAAGTGCAACCGGCACCGCAGTCGGCGAAGAAACACAGAAAGGCCATCAAGAGGAGAAGCCCTCAGGAAAAGCCCATGCTTGCAGAGGCAGAACCAAAGCAGGAAAACACAGTGCCAAAGCAGGAAAGCACCGAACCGGCCAGCCATCCCGACGGTCACGACACGGCACCTGTTTTCAGTTCCTCCATGGAAGACCCATTCCTTCTGGCAGCAGCACAGGCGCAGAACATCCGTTCTCGCGGAGAACGGCTTCATCAAGAAATCTCAATGTTAATCAACAACCCCTAAATACAGCATAAACAGAATCATGAAGAAGTATATATTCACCATGTTGCTGACTTTACTCACTGTCACAGCACAGGGACAGCCCAACCAGCGCCTCAAGCAGTTGGATGAATTCCTTCAGCAGCAAGGCATCGGCGTCAGCCACAAGCAGACAAATGCCATAGACGGCAGTATCACACATATGATGCATGCCTATCCCAGCATGGTCAATCTGCAAGCAGCCTCTTTTTCGGAGGACATAAGCGAGGAAGAAAAGCAAAGGGTCATCCACGAATACGACAGTATCAATGCCTTGCGTCGCCAGTATTTTGACAACATCCTCGACTCCATCCGCATCACCTTCGCCACTCTGGGCAAGGACGCCTCGGAGAACTACATGTACGAATATCACAAGAACGGCGTGGATACCATCAGTTACTCCTTGGCATTCCTGGGCGAAAACGACACGCTCCAGTCTTCGCGCCTCAACAATCTCGTGATTTTTGGCACAGCCCGAGAAGCCGCCTTGTTCGACTATCATAAAGGATACAGCAAATGGTTTGGGGGAACAGAAGAGGCAGGCAACTACAACCACTACTATTCCATACCTACCGGCATCACATGGAACGACATGCAACCCTTTGACACCATTGCTTTCAACTCACACATTCAGCCTGTTCTGAAACGGTTGAAAACACTGAAGGGGGCGAAGACATATCCGGTGTATTGGCGTCACGACGAAGGCTTTAAGAACGACGACGATTTCGTATTTTGGACTACTCGCCAGAGCGATTACGGCGACAACAAGCATACAGGACTGACTACCGGCATTCACTATTTCATCCCGTCTCAGCATAAAGACGAGGCAGAAGCCCTCTATCGGCAACTCGATTCCCTGGCATACGATTATGTAAACAGTCACCCCAGGCAGACCTATTCCTATAATTACACCCAGCGCTTCCCCTATTTGAATCTCAAGGACATCGTCAAAGGGCACATTTTTAAAGACGACAGAGAGTTCTATCTCAGTTGTATGTGCGATGAAGACGGCAATTTCCACATCCTCACCCTCAACAACAAGGGTGAACTCTGGGTTCCCCGCGACTGGCAGAAACTGAAGAGTTATATCAACGGAGATAGGGTCTATCTCAAAGGAATGGAACCGAAGAAAGACAACTAACATCAACAGATTTTGATTCATCAATTCCCCGGGACATGGCATGGGGCACAGTGATGCGCCCCATGCCTTTGCCCGAAAAAAAACAACAACAACAATGAACAAGAAAACTATCATTACCATTCTGCTCGCTTGCTTTACAATGACAGCGCTGGCCATCGACGAATACCAATTCCACAGCGGAACAGAAGTATTAAAGGGACGAATCTTGAACAAACCTGAAGACAAATGGAATATCGTTTCCGTTCGCGCCTATGATTTGTTCATGGACAAGGAACTGATATATACTATCCCCGTAGCCCCAGACGGCACGTTCGAGGGCAGCATACACTTGCCTCATTCGCAGAGTGTACTGGCATTGGGCATCTCTGACGTATTCCTGGCTGTGGGCGACACGGTTGAAGTGACGAAGGACGCCGCGCAAGACGAATACGAGGGCGTGACCATCGGCGGGCACGGCACGAGTGCCGACATCAACCGCCTATGGCCGGAGGTGAGAAGGCACTACTTCGGTGGCAAGCGGCTGTTCATCAACGGCCTGGCGACGGAGGATGTTCCCAAATGGAAAAGCGATATGGTAAAACTGATGGACACCGTCATCGCCGACATGGAAGCCGACCGTCTGCCTCTGCCTGCCGGCACCAACGCCTACGTCAAGGAGGTGATGGGCGCCAGTCTGCTGGGCGAACTGCTCATGGCTTTCATGGAGAATTTCCGTCACAACATGACCGAA
Organism: uncultured Prevotellaceae bacterium; assembly: GCA_900315455.1. GTDB lineage: Bacteria > Bacteroidota > Bacteroidia > Bacteroidales > Bacteroidaceae > Prevotella. The sequence continues at coordinate 9,961 of OMZE01000068.1, forward strand.
GGAGGCAATTTCTATAATTTCAAGATTGAAGACCTGGGCGACTACTACGATTTTCTGGCCGGCCGCGAAAGATGGCTGTTGGACAATCCCGCCATGTTGCTTGTCACAAAAGACCCTTCATTTCTAATCAATTATGCAGGGGTATACATTATGACTGATATCAGCATGATGCACAATAGGTTAGACCTTGGCATCCGCGACGATGACAATGCCGACGACATCACCTACAAGACGTGGAAAGTACTGCCACGCGACTATAATGCCAATCAGCACCGCCGTCTGCTCGCCATGCGACAGGACACGCTGCTTACCATGGCCAACTACTATCAGATGGCATCCAGTGCCATCACTTCGCGCTACGGCCTCAAGCGCGTCGGTTTCCTTCAACAGATGGTGCTTTGCCAGAATGTATTCCGTGAAGACCATATCGACGAGGACTCCAACCCCGACAATGTGGCAGCCTGCTTTGCTGCCGCCATGTCACTCATCAACAATCCCATTGTGGCCTATCATGCCGTGGACCGTTTCCGCCAGTATGTGAAAGAGCACGAGGGCAAGGCAACGGTTGCCACATCCAGCAATCCTCAGGCCGATGCCGTCTTTAAGCGCATCATTGAACCTTACGAGGGATATGCCCTTTTTGTCGACTTCTGGGACATGGGGTGTGCTCCATGTCGGCGCAACATGCTCGACGAGCGCGAAAAGGTGGAGCGGCTGAAAGACAAGCCCGTCCGCTTCCTCTATGTCTGCAACGAGAAGACCAGTCCACGCGACTATGCAGAGCCGTGGTTGGAAAAAAACAACATCAAAGGTGAGCACATCTACGTATCGAATGAAGACTGGCTCTTGCTCAATGACAAGTTTCAGTTCAATGCCGTACCTTTCTATATCGGAGTCGACAAAGACGGCAACATCGTTCCGTATGATGAAGTCAACAGATATGTTGACGAGTAGGGACCTTGAAACAGCGGGAACGGAGATTTTGATTCATTCTCTGGACGACCTGTTCAAATAGGCATGAATACAGCGAAGAAAAACTGAGATTTTTCCAAAATCAACAAAATACGGCAACTTTGGAAAGAACTCATTATTGAAATGAGAGGATTATTGTATCCATCAAGTACAGAGGCTTTCACTATCATACTGGTGTTGCGCCACTTCTGAATTATGGGGACAGCATTATGGAGACGGAGTTTTTGATTCGTTACACCGTGTCCATGTGGAATCCATATGAAACTCCTTTTGTAATCATGTAAGTGTGCGCTCCCTCTGTATCTTTCGTGTTCCGCACTATCCTTTTGAGGGCAGCTTTCATGTGTTTTCTGCATTTCTTCCTTCATCGGGTAATCTAAAGTCGTAGCTCGTTTGGTTAAG
>OMZE01000067.1 GCA_900315455.1 uncultured Prevotellaceae bacterium
GGTCTTAATGTATCATTCTAATGCACAAAACACGTAATAATAAACAGAAGATTATGAAACGATATCATTTTTCAATTATAGCACTGGCTCTCATGGCAAGCGTCACCTCATGTAACGACTACTTGGAGCAAGAGCCCCCATCATCTCTCACACCAGAGAATTTCTATACCAGTGAAGACCAGGTGCAGGCCGTGGCCAACCGTTTCTATCAGGACATCATGCCAGGACATGGAGGATGGGACTATGGCACATATACCAACGACAACAACACCGACGTGCAGGCATCGCGCACACCGAGCGCCAAATTTTCCAGCAACCTCTGGCGCACCAGCCAGTCGGAGGGTGACTGGTCATGGGGCAATGTGCGTAATGTCAATTTCCAACTCGCACAAATCAAGGAAAAACTGGCACAGGGTGCCATCAGTGGCAATGAGACCAACATACGCCAGTATATTGGTGAGATTTATTTCTTCAGGGCTTACGCCTATTTCGAACTGCTGAAAAAATATGGCGACCTGCCCATACTTACAGAGGCCTTGCCCGACGACGAGGCAGTGCTCGTGGCTGCCAGCAAAAGACAGCCCTGCAACGAGGTGGCGCGCTTCATCATCAACAACCTCGACACAGCAGCCACTTACATGAAAGAAGAGTTTGAAAGCCGCCACACACGTATCTCCGTGGATGTGGCACGCCTGTTCAAATCAAGGGTCGCCCTTTATATGGGTTCATGGCTGACCAATTTCGCCGGCACGCCATTTGTGCCTTTAGGCAATGGATGGCCGGGTGCAGAGAAGAATCCAGGCTACAGTTTCCCTGCCGGCTCGCTGGAGAACGAGGCTAAATATTTCTTTGAGACTGCCGCCACAGCCGCAGAACAAGTGGCCGACAAATACAAAGCAGGCCTGACAGTCAACAACGGCGTGGTGCCACAGGCTGAAGGACAGAGCAATCCTTATCTGGAACTGTGGGGAACCACCTCGTGCGCAGGCAAGAGCGAGATTCTGCTGTGGCGCGAATACAGCAAGTCGCTCGGTGTGCAAAACGATATCGAGGTGGCTGTAGAGAAAGGCAACATCGGCACGGGTGTCACACGCTCTCTCGTGGAGCGCTATCTGATGGCTGACGGAAAACCCATCTACAACTCCTCTTACACCTATGATGACTCTGAGATAGCCAAGGTGGTGGCCAACAGAGACCCGCGCCTCGCTGTCATGCTGAAAGTGCCAGGACAGGTCAACTGCTTCAAGAATGTCACCGACGTGGCCGGCACCCACTGGACAGAGACAGAGCCGGTGCCCAATATCACCAACGCCAATGCCGAGGACGGATACATCACCGGCTATGCCATCCGCAAGGGCATGACCTTCGACCGCTCTCTCACCGCCAATGGTGGAAGTTACAACGTGTGTGTCATCTTCCGTGCCACAGAGGCCTTGCTCAACTATATCGAGGCAGAGTATATGCTGACCAAGAACATCAACTCGGGCAAAATCATGGAATATTGGAGAAAGGTGCGTGAGTGTGCAGGATTCACCGGCAACGGCCTCGACCCACAGGTGACCATCGCTGCCACCGACATGTCGAAAGAGACGCTCGACTGGGGGGCATTCACCGCAGGAAAAGTATTGACAGACCCCATTCTGTATAACATACGCCGTGAGCGCAGTTGTGAGTTCCTTGCCGAAGGACTGAGAGATATGGACCTGAAGCGCTGGCGTTCGTATGAGCAGTTGATTACCCAACCCGTCTATGCTGAGGGCATACACCTTTGGGGCACTACCATGGAGTCGTGGTATAACGACCTGGTGGCCGACGGCACCAGCAGTTCGAACGTATCACAGCGCAGCATCAGCGAGTACCATTGCCCGCATATTGTGAATATGACCAACAACAGTTATGCCAAAGGACTCACATGGCGCATGGCCTACTATCTCCAGCCACTGCCGCTGAGACAGTTCTTGCTGACAGCATCCGACCACAGTTCTGTCTCCTCAAGCCCATTGTATCAGAATCCGTATTGGCCCACAGAGACCGACCAGCCCGCACAGCAATAAATCTGCTTGTACGACTGGTTCAGCAGTTTGATACATACAATAAAAACCTCCAGTGCCATCGACACTGGAGGTTTTTATTCTTCAACAGTTCTTTTTCATTTTTCGCCTTCCATGCAATTCCCTTTAAAATGCCACTTCTACCTTATTGCCTTGGTAGCCGACGGTCTGGACAGAGGAACTGCCCACGAGGTGCACACGGAACTGGCGCTGGCTTAGCATGCCGGGGAACTGTCCGTCACGGGGCTGGATGGTGAGCATCTTCCTGGCATCATCCCATTGGAAGGTGATGGTGGCGTAGGCACCGTGCTCGTAGTTGTAGTTGTCGCCCTCGTCCTCGTAGAGTGTGAAGGTGGCATCGGCACCGGGATAGACCACCACCTCGAGGTCGTCCCACGGACGCTCTGCAGCATATTGCATCACGGGAGCGAGAGGCAGGATGCTACCCGCCCTGACAAACATCGGTGCGCGGTAGATGGTGGTCTCTATGGTCACATCCTGCCCACCCTTATAGCGCTGGCCGGTATGGAAGTCATACCAGTCGTTGCCCTTGGGCAGGTATTTCACGGCGGTCTTCTTGGCGGTGAAGTCGACGTCGCCACGGTCGTCGGCTGTCACGTCTTTCTTGTCCCATCCCGACATGGCATCCTCTCTCAGCACCTTCTCCTCGGTATACTGTGGCTTGACGATAGGTGCGGCGAGAATACTGCGGCCAAACATAAACTCATCGGTCATGTCCCACACGCGACGGTCGGTGGGGAAGTCATAGACGAGGGCACGCAGGTAACTGTCGTTGTTGCTCGTCACCTGCCAGGCGGTACTGTATAAGTAAGGAAGGAGTTGGTAACGCAGACGTATCTGCGACTCTATGGCATCGAAGATAGGTTCGCCGCGCTTGCCAAACTGGTAGATTTCACGGGGCGCGTCGGCACCATGGCTCCTGAACACCGGACAGAACAGCCCATACTGCATCCAGCGCACGTAGAGTTCCTGGTATTGCTTGTTGCGTGGCGCGCTGCCGCTGCCCTTGGTGTTGTAACTGCCACAGAAGAAGCCACCGATATCAGTGTTGAAGTTGGGGCATCCCGTCATAGTGTAGTTGAGTCCGGCGGGAATCTGCTTGCGCAGCATGTCCCACGACGAAGCCACATCGCCGCTCCACAACCCAGAGCCATAGCGCTGCTGTCCGGCGAAGGCAGAACGTGTCATGATAAACACGCGCTTGTCGCTGCCAGTGGCACGCTGCCCCTCATACACCCCACTCACGGTGCACAGCGGGAAGGCGTTGCGCATCTTGCGCCAGGTGCCCATCGATGCCACAAGGTCGTAGTCGCTGTCCACGGGGTCGAAGAAGTCGGGGTCGGTAGAGTCCATCCACCACGCGTCGCAGCCATAGTCGTAGAGCGTCTTCAGGTTGTTCCAGTAGATGTCGCGGGCATCCTTGCTGAACGCATCGTAAATCTTCACGGGCGAGGGATAGTCCTGCCGCGGTGGCCAGAGGGTGAGTCCGCTCTGTGGCCATGTCTTGAAGGGGAAGAGCAACCCCTTCTCGTCGAGTTGTCTGTAGGGCTTGGTGTGCATGCCGAAACTCGCCCAGATGCTAATCATCAGGTGGGCATTCATGTCGTGCACGCGCTGCACCATCTGCTTGCCGTCGGCATATTCCTCGGCGAGGAAATCCATGGCGTTCCATGTGTAGTTGCTGCCCCAGTATTGCCAGTCCTGGATGATGCCGTCGATAGGCACCTGATTCTCACGGTGCCAGTTCACCACACCGAGCACCTCACGCGTCGACTTGTAACGCTCCTTGCACTGCCAATAGCCGAAAGTCCAGAGCGGGAACATCGGCACCTGCCCGGAGAGTTCGCGCATCTGTGCGTTCACGCCGTCGGCACTGCCGCCATACATGAAGTAATAGTCGATGGCATCACCCACCTCGGCAGAGAAAGTCATGCCCTGTGCATTGTCGATGAAGTCGGCGCGCGAGTAGTTGTCCCAGTATATCCCCCACCCTTTCAGCGACTGTATCACATACTGGAAGTCCTCGAGATTGCTCTGCTCCAGGAATTTCCGTTCCGTGCCGCGGCGGTTGAGTTTCCCGTCCTGCAATGTGCCCAGACCGTATATCGGCTCGTCTTTGTCGAGCAGGTAGGTCTGCGTCACCCTGTAGGCTCCCTTGTCGGGTCCTTCGGTGCGCATCTCGAAGGCGTGTGCCTTCTCACGCAGGAGCACCTTCCCGGCATGGGCGAAACGGATGTTTCCGGTGCGGCCGTCGATGACGACAGACAGTTTGCCGGCAGACATCGTGATATTCTTCCCAGCCGTCTTCTTGTCTACTTTCAGGCTGGCCTGTGGCTGCATCGTCACTACCAGGCTCTTCGTCTGGGGTTCGGCAGCGGTGGCGGCCCATTTGGTCACCCTCACGATGTTGGATGAATAGAAACTCACGCGGCAGTGTGTGCCATCACTGGCAGTAATCTCTGCGGTCTGCGCCATCGACGCCATGGTCATGGCCATACAAGCGAAAAGGAGCAAAATTTTTTTCATTGGTTGTTTATATTTTTTCAGGATTAGTGAGCATGACAGGATGTGAAATATCGTATCTATTCAGCGAATGGGCGTTCGGTCGGATTTGCAATCCGACCGGATTGAGTGTTAGCATTTTCAATGCGCTTTTTCGGATTAAAAATCCTGATATTCACTGCGTCGGGATTACAAATCCCGACGAACATTACTTCGTCTATTGATTCGTTGAACAATTACGAAATATCTTCAAATTGCAAAAATAAACAAAAAATCCCATATGGCAAATTTCATGACCCATTATCTTTCCATCAGACGCGCATTCATCTCATCACTATAAACCATCTTCCCTTTGGTATCATACCATTGGCAACATGAGAACAAGCCAAAAACCAAAGGGTTGGTTTACCGACTTGCTGCCCTTGCGTTGATTTTCTTGCCCTCTTTGCTCCAAGTGTAAATCCAGGAACCGAGTCGGCTGGTGAACGTATCGCCCGCCACCGACAGCACCTCTCCCACGGTAGATGTGCTCAGCGCCTTGGTCTTGTTGCCCTTGGCGTCATAGATATAATACCATGACCCACTCTTCACGACGAAGAACGACGCGCTGAAGCCCTTCAGTTCGCCGATAGTGGTAGAGAGCCCCTTGATCTTCTTACCATCCTGGTCATAGATATAATACCACGACCGTGTGGTCTCGATATAACTGATACTCTGCGCATGGAGCGACATGACAGCGAAAAGCAAGAGGAGTATGGTGAGATATTTCTTCATAGGTCGTAATCTTAAAAATGATACATGCTTTCCAATGTTTCTGCAAATATAGTATTATGTCAAGAGAAACGCTAAATAATTATAATTATTTTTATCAATCCGAGGCACAACCTAAATTCGCCATGAATAGCAAAGATACTTCAAATCATATAGACAAAAAAGCGGGCGTTTTCTTGCCCGCTTAATTATCTTTGCTGTCGTTTACGTTGTCATTCGCATGCTACGGGGAAGAGACTGAACAGCCATCCTTTCTTTGTCTTTTCCATGATGGCGATCTGATCGCCATTGTTGCGACTAAAGTTCATTTCATTAACACCATTCACCTCCACAAAAGAAGCGGCTTTTAACTCTTTGATGATTACATCACGCGCATTGGTATTAAAAACCTCGATGGTGAGGGTAGTAGGTGAACCCATCTGCATCACCACGCAGACAATACTCGAGGTTCCTTTCTGGAAACTCACCACATCACCTCGCTTGTTACAAGTACAATTCATGCACCACGTCTGGATATAGGCCCGTGATGCCTCGTTAGTATATTCACCCACATACTTGTAACCAGCAGGGTTGAGGATTTCACCGGCTGCCACTTCTTCATCCACCAATTTCAGAATGTCGGAAATGGGGAGATCGTCAAGAGTTTGAGGAGTAGCCATATGCTGTGCATTACCGCTGGCAGCAAAAACCAACGTTATAAAAAGTGTTATATAAAATTTTTTCATAATAGATTATTTTTTATCATTAAACATTTCAACTTCCCTGGCCATTGCAAACAGGACATACCATCTGGCCTGAGCCCTTCCGCAAGTCGTATTGGTGGGCATTAGAACCATAAAATTCTACGGGATAACCTCCTCCGCTTCCACCACATCTAGTGCATCCATAGGTCATATCGTCGTTTTCCTCCCAAACATAGCCAGTGCCGCCGCATTTCGTGCAGGCAAGCCTGCCCTTGCCGCCACACTTGGGACATATCGCTCCTTTCAATGCGACATCGATTTGTGCCATCTGAGAGTCACAGGTCAACACGATTTTACCAGAGGTAGTAGCCGCGTTATTGACAGGTGCTTCTACCACCAGCTTACCATTGTCGTATTTCGCTGTCATATTGCCGCTTACATCCACATTGATGTCGCTACCGTCGGTATCAATGTTCACGGTCTGTGTGCCACCCTCTTTACCAAAGGTAAGCATGGCATTCTCAGGAGTGATGTGTGTACAAATATATGCTTGGCTTACCGAGATAGACTGGCGGGCATCGCCGCCTTTCAGGGTAATCTTACCATCGCGCTTCTTGCCTGTTTGATTTTCTCCCACTACACATTTCAAGACACTGTCTTGTATTTCAACCTGCACCCAGTCGGGACAGATAGCAACCTCCCAATCGCCATCTGCATGGATAGTGTCAAGCATCTCCCCGCCTTGAATAGGATATGCCAGCATCGTTTTCGACGGATTGATATACGTGGTTTTGTGACAGGAACTTAAAACGCACAGTACAGCAATAATATAATAATAGAACTTTTTCATGGTCATATTTATTTATCAATCTTATTTAACATCATCGAAGAGGAAGTCGCCGGAGGCAGTTTTCACCAAAGTTAACAATGCGGTGTGCGTATGGCCCATATCGAGCATTTCCACTTGATAAACCAGTCCGTCGCGCACACGTTTCACGCTCTTTACTTCCGACGCGCCCGCACCCTCCTGCTCACCGCTGCGGAAGTCCCAGATAGCATAGCCGTCGCCTTCGAAGTCGTAGTCGTCCTTGAGCTTTTTCAACAATTTCGGGGAACAGTATTTCTTGGCCACTGGAGTAAATTCACCTTCTCCCAGTACGTAGGTCATATAGAATGTGCGGATGAATTTTTCTACCGCAGCATCCTCCTCTGCTGGAGAAGCAGTGGTGGCTGTTTCATCACCTGCGGTCTTCTGTCCCTCTGCCACAGCGTCAAGGTCGATATCATGTGCCTTCAAGTATTCATCAAACTCATTTCCCGTAGCATCGAAATACTTGGCGAAGAGTTGCTCGTCGGGGATAACAAAATTCAACAGTGCCCCCGTGGGCCATGTATTGCCGGCGTAGGAGAACTGTATAGTGGTGGAACCATTGGCGGGAATGGTCTTGCCTTTCTGCTGATACGACCCAGAACCGTGTTGCCCTTCGGCAAAGATATTAACCTTATAGTCGCTGCCGTCGATGGCCTTTCTCGTGGCATTGGAGACGGTGACGGCCCCCACGCCCTCATCTGCGGCAGACATCGGCAGGCGAACCTCGGGGTTGACGCGGCCCGCCTCCACCTTCGTCTGCAATTCCTTGACGAAATTGAACACCAGGCTCTCCTTGAACTCTTTGACGCCCATGCGTCGTGCCTGTTGCACATCGGTAAGCCCCTCCTTGTATTGTCCCACAGTCTTGGCGAAAGCCAAATCATCGGCATTAAACGCCACCAGTCCGTGTGAACTTGCGATACTCATCTTTCCATCTTTGTCCTTTGCAATGACGAAATCCATCCCGTTGCCCACAGTTACAGTGAACATATCACCCTGTTCGTTGGCCTTCACCCGCAGGCTGTCGGCCACAAAGTTGAGTGCGAAAGAGTCGCACTCTGCCGCATCGGGATAGACGGTACGGATAGAGTCAATCTGATTTTGTGCCACGTATGAGGCAAAACGGTTGGCGAAAGCGGTCACCTCGGCTTTGGGGTCACCCTGACCGCATGCGGCCATGCACATGAAGCAGAGGGCCGAAACAATTGACTTGATAATGGTTTTCATGTTGAAAGGTTGTATGATTTGTTGAATATTTTCCAAAAGGGTTACTCAGCCCAACTACAGTCTTTGCTGATCCAGAGGGCACGTCCCTTGTATGAAATCTTATACCAATTGCCTTGCTCACCAAGGTATTTGAAAGTTTCGTCAAAGTCTACACGCAGTCCACTGTCCTTTCCGCCGGGGCTGAGACGCAGACGCACAGGCCCCTCTACCGATACTGTCACATAATCAGGCGTTTGTCGGCTGCTCCTTTTTGCGAACTGGCTGGTTATCCAAACCGT
>OMZE01000064.1 GCA_900315455.1 uncultured Prevotellaceae bacterium
CAACACTACAGCACCTGCCGTAAATGTGAAGGAAGATGAGAGTGCCTACACGATGGAGCTGGCCGCTCCGGGCATCAAGAAAGAATCTTGCCGAGTGAGCATCAACGACGATGGCAACCTCTGCATCGCCATCGAGAACAAGATGGAGCACAAGGATGAGGACAAGAAGCACCACTATCTGCGCCGCGAGTTCTCCTACTCGAACTACGAGCAGAACTATATGCTGCCGGAGGATGTGGACAAGGAGGGCATCGCAGCCAAGGTGGAGAACGGCATCCTGACCGTCACCCTGCCGAAGGTGAAGAAAGAGGAGAAGAAAGCCGCCAAGGCCATTGAGATTTCATAAGACATCACTTTCAGAATAACAAAGAGGACAGCTCCGATTGGAACTGTCCTCTTTGTTATTCTACTCAATCAAGACACTCATTGATTATACGCTGGGTTTCACGTTTAAAGCCCAAACGGTCATACTTCATGCCACGGCACAAGATACAACTGCACGGAGTTCCCGTGGAACGATAGGCATATGTCCAAGGTTCCCTTGCCAACTCAAACCAGTGCAATGGGATGTGATGACTGCCGTCAGCATAGTGACATTCGCGCTCGAAAGACGCATAATAGATCATTCGAGCTTTAAATACTCGGAAGCCCTGCTTTCTTCTCCAAAGTTTTGTTCTTTTTGTTTCCATCGTCTCTTTCTATTAAAGTGAGTATCTGATGGAAACTAACTCTGGTGAAATTCATTAAGTCCATATTGATAGATTTTATTTGTCCATTTTTAAGCAAAAGCTGTGCCAAGAATTACAAAGGGGATGTACCAATCTGACGTCTTGCCACCTCAGCCCGGCCATCAGCCAGTACTGTGTCCAAATTGTCAAGCACTTGTCTCAGGCCCTCCTCATATTCATCTGGAGATATTTGAGAAGTGGGACGTTGTCCTTGTGTCACTTGGTCGAAATACTCTTTTACTTTTTCGTTTTTGATGTTGTCTGTTATCTTGTCCATATCTATTATATCATATACCATTAGATAATTATACTACGGATAAATCACGAACATCGACCCGTTGTCACTCTCTCCATCATAATCAGCAGGAAGTGTGAGTTGGCTTGACAACATTTCCTGTTCCTCGTCATCAAGATGCCGTTCCAACTCCAGTTCTATACACTGCCGGGCAGGGTTATAATTCAGGTTCCAAATGCAGTCACCGAGGCTGGCGTTGACTTCCGTCCTTATCTCATCCTGATACCGCCAGATAGCGTTGAAATCAATCATCTCCTTAAGTTTATTGTTCCATGATATGGGTTGCCATGTTATCAGCCGACTGGATGAGAGCCAAAAGAGGGTAACGGTTTCCTGCCTCGCCGATATTGCTTTTTGCCTCGTAACTTTGGAAAGCAAGGTCCCATGCGCCCATGTGCCAACGAATGGCCATGATTTCGTCATCTGTCATTACCAACCCTTGTCTCAGCAATATGATTACCGACTTCTCTCCATGGCCCACGGGCATTTCCGAGTAGTTGGTGGAGTATTTCTCTTTCTGTTCAGGTGTGCCATCCTTCCCAAAATCCCATTTCTTTGTTTTTCTGTAGATGTTGGCTTTGCAGGTGTCATGTAGCAGAGCGGCGATGATGATGCTCTTTTCTGGCAGTCTCTCCCCTGCCCCTGGCTTCATGGCGACAATAGGGCCGCGCATAGCCATCGCCATGTCATAGACATTCATCGAATGTTCCATCAAGCCACCCTCATAGTTGAGGTGGAAATTGGTGGATGCCGGAGCAGTGAAGAACCCTGCGTTCTCCAGATAGTTGATGACTTCCTCGATGCCTTGCCTTTCTGTGGAGCGCAGCAGCTCTATAAAACGTTCTTTCTTTTCTTTCATGTCTATTTTCATATTTTTGCCACAAAGTAAGTGCAAACCGAACGCAGAAGAACTTGTTCTTTTGCTGAGTTGCCGCCTTCCTTCGCACATTTATGTGCAAAGATAATCAATAGTTGACTCAAATCGTGGGACAGGTATTGAGATTTTTCAATTTTTCTTAATCAAACACCCCCTCAGATCTTAGTTATAAGGCTGCCAACAAAATGGTCAGGGTGCAAATAGCTCCTGGCAGTTCTCAAGCATTTGTCAAATGAGACGCCAAATTATAAGATGCGAGCAACGCTAAAAGAATATTTAAATCAGAATACGAAATTAGAATGTTTGGCATGATGACGTTATTGACGTGATGCATTATTATCTGAAAATAGCAAAAAAATTCCCTACCAAGGGTTTAAAAAACGATTTTTTTTGTATTTTTGCATTTAATAACCATCCGATTCTTAGCTATGAAGAAAACAACATCCATTCTTGCATTGATTCTTTTCTGTCATACGTTAAATGCACAAATCAACCATTACGATGTTAACGGTGACAACTATGTCAACATAACTGATGTGACATACATTATCAACCATATATTGGGAAAGGAAAACCCAAGAGACAACACCCAGGCTTTTCTGACTTGTCCTGACAACCACCATCCTCATATGATTGATTTGGGGTTACCCAGTGGCACTAAATGGGCCTGTTGCAATGTTGGTGCCCTCAAGCCTGAGGATTATGGAAACTATTACGCTTTTGGTGAGACTGAAGTGAAAGATGTGTATAGCCTTGACTCTTATCTTTTTTCCCAAATAGATGAAAACTATGAAGGTGAGCCCTTTGATCCTGATTACCCGGAAGGAGAACCACCCGTAATTCCCATAATTGATGAGTATTATCCTGGTTATTTTATGTTAAGCTTGGGTGACATCAGAGGAACCCAATTTGACGCGGCTCATCAAAAATGGGGTGGCTCTTGGCAGATGCCTGGTGGCAATTATATCTGGGAACTGTTGGGTAACTGTAAATTGGAATGGATAAAAGTGAATGGCATGAAGTGTGCTCAGTTAACTGGCAAGAATGGAGGGCAAATCCTTTTTCCAACTTCGGGATTCAGATGTAAGAATGAGATTAAGGACCTTGGCAATTATACCATTTGCTGGTCGGGAGAAGGGACAGACGGCTTTGGTTCTGCACTTGTTGTAAGTGAAAATGCTTACATTAATTATTTCTATAGACAACCCTTGAACCCTGGAGATTGGGGCATCCCAGAAGATATTGGTGCGTATCACGGTCTTCCCATTCGTCCTGTCATCATAGGAGATTTCCCTGTAGCCTTACATCATAACTGTCCCGACGATAACCACCCCCACATGATTGACCTAGGTCTGCCAAGTGGAACGAAGTGGTCTTGCTGCGATTTGGGAGCAGACAAGCCAGGAGCTGGAGGTGATCTTTATGCCTGGGGTGAGACGGAGACAAAAGATAAATATGAATGGGAAAACTATATCCATTGTGACGGAACAGCAGAAACCTGTCATGATATTGGCAATGAAATCAGTGGGACAGCCTATGATGTGGCCTATGTGAAATCGGGGGGATCTTGGCAGATGCCCACTGATGAGCAAATTGGTGAATTAATGTCTTATTGTAAAATTGATGACAAATACGGAAAATTAATAGGTCCAAACGGCAATTCAATTCCCTATTTAGATGGTTGTTGGGAAAGTACAATAACTGATGAAATTGGTAACACAGATGCTTGGGTAGTTTCCGTTGAACCCTGGTATTATGGTGATTTTAAGTTTATGATTTTTCCAGAAGAGCGCTGTTACGGCCATCCTATACGGCCTGTATGCAAATGATATTTTTGAATACCTCGTGCTTAAAGCCCCTGAGGCTTAAGAGTAGATGAACCAAGAAATCCTTTTTAAACCATTCTAACTCAAGGAAGTATGGGGACATCTTTTATTATGTTCTTATGCGAACTATATATTCACCTTATGTAGGATTAGGCAATCTTGCCATCATATCTTATTGTAATACTCTCCAATGAAGACCTATCTGGAAATAATAGTACCCATCAAGTATGATGATTCATGGTTTGAAGAATTGAGGAATCATTTCTCTGGCATACCAGTCAGATGGCAGAAGGATTATTATCATATTACGATGGTGTTTGTCAATGAAACGCCGGAGGGAGTTGATATGGATCCGATATTGAAGAGACTTTTTTCAGCAGCACACGCTCCCATGTTGACTTTTGACAAGATAGAGGTGTTTTCGGTGAAGTCTGGGATGCATATCATCCACTTGTCTACAAGTCACGAGCCAGAGAGTTTTCTCGCTTTGATCGAAGCAGTCCGTGAGGGTATGAAGGCTGTTGGCTGTGTGATTCAATCCGACTTCATGCTGCATGTCACATTGGGCAGATTGAGAGACTTCAACATCAAACAGTCCAAGCTAAAGCGCATGGCTAGTTCGTTTTCATTCATACCATTCACATTGGCTTTGACGAATGTGGACTACAGAGTGCTCGGGGGTAAGGTATTATATGAGACTCAGCTACAGGGTAGCGTAAGGGATTAGGTTTTTTACTCGAATTGGCAAGGATTCATATTCGTTGTTCACCAAAAAGGGACCAATCCTATTGACCTTTCGAGCTAAAAGCACTATCATTGCAATTATTGCTGTAGTGCAACCTTCCTTCGACATTCATGTGAAAAGTTAAGCATGGTTGACTCATATCGTGGAACATGTTGAAGAAATAAGTTCTTTTCTGAAGCAACTGCCATTTAATAACCAAAACATGACATGAGTAGACATTAACTTTGTTTTTCAGGGAAAAACATTGGTTTTACGCAATTTACGACATTTATTATTTTCCATTTTCCTATTTTTGCAGAAGCCGAAGCGAACCACACGCTTTTTATTTGAACTTCATTTTGGATTTCGCCAGGCAAGGACATCGTGAGATGTATGATGACATAGGCTGTTATTCCAACCGCCCAAGGTCTTTCCAAGACCTGTCGGCAGACTTGATGACTGACATCGCATGGATGAAAGATAAAAGAAATTCAATCCGCTTAATACGAAAAAAAGGTGCCAGAGATTTGAGTCAAGCGACGTGCCATTTACTTCATGGTGTCAGGGGTCTTGTCCTATGACAGGCAAGACCCCGCTTTTTAACGATAATCCAAAAAGAAAACAAAGACATGAAAGTATGCATAGCTGAAAAGCCCAGCGTGGCGCAGGAAATCGCCAGGGTCATCGGTGCTACGCGCCGGTGTGAAGGTTATTTCGAGGGCAACGGCTATCAGGTGACGTGGACATTTGGTCATCTGTGCCGTCTGAAATCCCCCGAGGAGTATGATGACAACTGGAAACGTTGGTCGCTTTCCACGCTTCCGATGATACCCGACTGTTTCGGCATCCGTCTCATCGACGGGGCAAGCATCAGGAAACAGTTCAACACCATCAAGAAACTCTTTTCCTCAGCCGACTGTATCATCAACTGCGGTGATGCCGGACAGGAGGGAGAACTCATCCAGCGGTGGGTCATGCAACTCGCCAAAGCCAAGTGTCCTGTCAAGCGGCTGTGGATTTCCTCCCTCACTGAAGAGTCCATCCGTAACGGATTATCCCAACTGAAAGACCAGAAACATTATGACAACCTCTACCAGGCCGGATTCTCCCGTGCCTCCGGCGACTGGCTCCTGGGCATGAATGCCACGCGGCTCTACACCCTGTGCTATGGCGGTTCAGGCATGGTGCTCTCTATCGGACGGGTGCAGACACCCACTTTGGCGTTGATCGTCAACCGACAGAAGGAAATCGACACGTTCAAGCCGGAGCCTTACTGGCAGCTGACCACCCTTTATAGGAATGCCGTCTTCCATGCCATGGACGGCAACTTCACCACTAAGGCTTCGGGTGAACAGGCCCTTGCAGCCATTGTCGGCAAGCCACTCGTCATCGACAGCGTCACCCAGAAGCGAGGCAGCGAGGCACCGCCCCAATTATACGACCTCACTTCCCTGCAAGTCGATTGCAACAAGCGTTTCGGCTATTCAGCCGAGACCACACTCAGCACCATACAGTCGCTCTACGAGAAGAAACTGACCACCTATCCGCGCGTCGATACACGCTATCTCAGCGACGACATCTATCCGAAATGCCAGGGCATCCTCAACGATGTCCTGGCAACCTACCAGCAGTATAGGAACAACGTATGCTATCCCCTTGCCCGGAGCAAGCGTGTCTTCGACAGCACGAAGGTCACCGACCACCATGCCATCATTCCCACGGGAAAGACACCCCATTCGCTCACAGAAAAAGAGCAAGAGGTCTATGACCTGATAGCCCGTCGCTTCATCGCCGTGTTCTGCGGCGACTGCACGTTCCTCTCGACCACGGTCACGGCACATGTGGGAAAAGTACCGTTCAAGACCACTGGGAAGGAAATCAAGGAATGGGGTTGGAGAATCGCCTATGCCAATATAAAAGACGTGGACGAAAAGGAAGCGGACCAGGAGAAGGCCACCATTCTTCCGGCTTTCAGGAAAGGGGAAAGCGGCTCACACACTCCAAAACTGACAGAGAAGTGGACCACCGCCCCGAAACGCTACACCGAGGCCACACTCCTTCAGGCCATGGAGACCGCCGGAAAGTTCGTCGAGGACGAAGAATTGCGCGCCGCCTTGAAGCAGAACGGCATCGGCAGGCCGTCATCGAGGGCAAGTATCATCGAGACGCTGTTCAAGCGGGGTTACATTATCAGGGACAAGAAAGCCATTGCTCCCACTGCCACGGGAATGTCGCTCATTGACACCATCAAGAGCGACTTGCTCAAAAGCTGTGAACTGACGGGAATGTGGGAAAAGAAGCTTCGGCAGATAGAGCGCGGAGAGTACGATGCAGAAAAATTCATCAATGAGTTGAAACGGCAGCTTATAGCCATCATCAACGAGGTAAAAGACGACAATAGCCGAAAAGTCGTGTCTGCTTCCAGTTGTTCCAAAGACGGTGCCACAGGAAAGAGAAAGACATCACGGTCTGGCAGTGGTAAATCGCCATCAAGGAAAAGTACGGCAAAGAAGACAAAGACTTTTCCCCCGAAATAATTCTTTTTTCATCAAATAGATTGGGTTAATAAAATGTTATTTTTCACAGATTTACTTTCACTGGATGTGCCCGATGGGAATCACGTACATCCAAAAGAGTTTGGGCGTGTCGCTGAGACACGCCCAAACCGTTTTTAGGGCGGCAGTCAAATTCATATCTGTCCCGTCCGAAGCACTCTGAGGATATGCGTTGCTATCCTCTGTTTCTTCGCTTCATCGTCCTCGCAAACCATGTTGCGGAGACAGCACTCGATGTTGTGGTAGATGGAATCGCTGACTATCATGGTCTTGTCATTGTAAGGGTTGGTCATTTGAGATAATACAGTCGTATCATTGTACTGTCTTCACCTCGGATGGTGAGGTCGGCATCGATACGGTCGAGAGCAGGGTAAAAGGCATCCTCGTCAACATAGACATAGAGGAACATGGTGTTGATTTCAAGGTTCGCTTCGGAGCCAAACAAATCTGAGGTGTTGCCTCCATCGGCGACACCCCAGACGTCGTTGCCGAGACCATCCCGGCAAACGGCGTCAATCAGGTTGAAAGTTCTTTGTTCCATAGTTGTTGGGGTTGGATTACAAGTGATAGAAGTCGGCATCCACCACGTCGGTGGCCTTGCCAAATTCGGGGCAGGAAGAGAAATAGGGTTGGTCGATTTTGCTCCAGTCTGCCACATATCCCTTGGGGAAGTTGGTGCGGACGAAGTTCTCAATAGCATTGATGTCGGTCTCGTCAAGACCTTCTGCGTCACCATACTCGATGTAGCAAACGGCATAGGTCGGAATCTTGAAAGTAGCGGCAAATGTCATGGTTCTGAAATTTTGGTTGATGTTGATGATGATGATTTGAAATGATTTTTTGAGAGTAAGAGGGAGCGGAAGGCCACTCCCTCCTTGTTGTCTATCAGTCGTTGAGCAGGGTCGGCATGAGCAGGGCGGTGATTTGCAGTCCATCGGTCTCGTCAACGGGAGAGACGAGCAGCGGCCTTGAATACTCGCTGAACGTGATCCTCACCATGTCGGAGGGGATGTTGGAGAGCACGTTGCAGAGGGTGTCTCCGTTCACACCGATGGCCATGGGTGTTGCGTTGTAGTCGCAGCAGACGCTCTCCTTGGCTTTCGTGTTGTAGTCGATGTCCTCGCATGAGACGGTCAGCGCGGTGGTGTCGAGTTCCATCTTCATGACCTTGGAATGGGGGTTGCCCATGGGGAGCATCCTGCGGATGGCGTCTTGGAGTGCTCGCTTGTCAATGAGCATCGTTTTGTCGTTGTTGGCCGGAATCACGCTGTTGTAGTTGGGGTATCTGCCCTCTATCAGTCGGCAGGTGAGCTGCCATGTGTCGCCCACGAACTGCGCTGCGCTGTCGGTGAACTTGATGCAGATGTCGAGAGGTTCCTTGCAGAGGAAGTGGCGGAGCAGGGCTGCGGGTTTCGGGGGAAGCAGGAAGATACCCTCCTTGTCGGTGTGGATGTCGAGGTGGTGGTTCTTCATCAGCACTTGTCCGTTGCAGCTCACCACATCAAGTCCGTCCTCCTTGAAGTTGAAGCAGATAGCATTGAGCACGGGGCGCATCGTTCCCTGTTCGGTGAATGGCGAGGTGCGTGTGATGTCCTCCAGCATGGCGGTAGACGGGAGTATGGCGGTCTCGGTGTCGCCGGTCAGAATGTCGAATGTCGGATATTCATCATCGGAGACGCAAGGGAAACTGACGTGGCCGTTCATGTAGTTGATGGTGAGCTCGGTCTTGTTCTCCATGATGATGGTGAGGGGTTGCGTGGGGATGTTCTTCAAGAAGTCGCCGAGCACTCTGGAATGGACGCAGAAACGGATGGACTCCCCGGGGGTGAGGTCGCTCTCCATGAGTTCGGTGGTGGTGCGCATCATGTTCTCGCCGTCGGAGGCGATGACTTGGAGGACGTTGCCATCTACCTCGAAAAGGTAGTGGTCGAGGATGGCGAGGGAAGCCTTGCCGTTCATCATCTTTGACAGACCTTGGATGTTCTTGCCGAGGGTGTCACTTGTTACTAAGAATTGCATATTGTTGAAGTTTTAGTGTGAGGTGGTTGGTCTCACGTTACCTTGGTTTGTCGGGTTGTGTTCTTTTTCCCTTTTGTTCTGGAGCTTGCTCCAGCCGTCAGGGAACTGATTTTCACACTGCCCCGAAAGGTCATGCACGGCAGCCGGCAATCGGAAGGTTACGTGCTGGAGTTGGGGAAATACGCTCTCAAAGCTTGCTCTGAGAGGAAGATTTCCACAAGTGCTGCATGAATACCGAGGCCGCAAGACGGGCATGAAATACCTTTGCAGTGGGAACAATCAAGTGCCCCAGACGGCAAGAGCATGGCAACATGAATGAAAGATGTGTGGAAAGTTTTGGTTGAAAGGTTGAAATCCCCGATCATCATCCTTTCAACCCGTCAACGACCGAAGAAAAGCGGTGTGGCCGTCACCGTTGTCCGACGCGGATGACAGTGACAGCCACACTGCTTTAGGCAGGATTGCTCCACGGCACTTGCGGCACGTCCTCGTCATGGGCGTGAACATGCCGTGAATGCCGTGGCATTGATAGAAGAAACCCCAAGGGACGGGAACTCAGCAGTTAGCGGTGGCCACATGACTGACCGCCCGAAATCCGATGGAGTGACGGCAGAGCATTCATGCCCTGTCCGTCGTGTGAGGATGAGCGCGGTGTCTGTAGCCAAAGCGGTCTGCCGTGTTCCCGGCCTGCGAGGAGTGTGGTGGGGCTGGCCCTCCACAGAGGTTCGACCTCTCTCCCTTGCCTTCCCGAGTCCCCGAGGGAAGGTGAAAGCGGTGTGGCCGCCGCCGTGATCAGGAACTAATCACAG
>OMZE01000062.1 GCA_900315455.1 uncultured Prevotellaceae bacterium
GGAATTGTCTCACACTGCGATGGTTGTTCTATCTGCTTCCCTTATCATCGCTCTCGTGGTGTTCCTTATGGACGTGGTGTTTAAGAATTGTATGCAATTTATTTATCAATTGTTTTCTTAACAAATGGCTCAGACAGGAAAGAACTGGTATGTGCTTAAGACCGTAAGCGGTAAGGAAGGCAAAGTGAAAGAATACATCGAGGCTGAACTTAAGCACAATCCGTTTTTGTCTCAATTCGTTTCCCAAATCGTTATCCCCATGGAGAAACATGCTGTGCAACGCAGCGACGGGAAACGCGTGGTCAAGGAGAAAGTTTCTCTCCCTGGCTATATCTTCGTTGAGGCAGAAATGAAAGGCGACGTGGCTCACACACTTCGCTTCATGCCCAATGTGCTGGGATTCCTCGGCGGATTGGACAACCCCTCGCCTGTCAAACAGTCAGAAATCAACCGTATGCTCGGAAATGCCGAGGAGACCGAAATCGAGAATGAAGTGTCAATCCCGTATGAGGTCAACGAGACAGTGAAGGTAACGGAAGGCCCGTTCAGCGGTTTCTCAGGAGTCATCGAAGAGGTGAACGTAGAGAAACGCAAACTAAAGGTGATGGTCAAGATCTTCGGACGGAAAACACCGCTCGAACTTGGTTTTATGCAAGTCGTAAAAGAATAAAGGGATTGTTACGGCCCGATATTCTTTTATAATATCAAACTTTAATTTTCAAACAAAAATGGCTAAAGAAGTTGCTGGATTAATCAAATTACAGATTAAGGGTGGCGCTGCTAATCCTTCACCCCCAGTGGGACCTGCCCTCGGTTCGAAGGGCACTTATTACAACGACAAGTCTTTCAGCTTCGTAATCAAGACTCCTCCCGCAGCAATTCAACTGCTCGAGGCTGCCAAGATTAAGGGCGGCTCTCCCGAACCCAACCGCAAGAAGGTTGCTTCTGTTACTTGGGAACAGGTGAGGGCTATCGCAGAGGACAAGATGAGCGACCTGAACTGCTTCACCATCGAATCTGCCATGAAACTTGTTGCCGGCACTGCTAGAAGTATGGGTATCACTGTAAAAGGCGAATTCCCCGGTCAATAATTTAACTTCAATTTAGGAACTATGAGTAAACTGACAAGAAACCAGAAATCAGTAGCCGACAAGATTGAAGCAGGGAAGGCCTACACTCTGAAAGAAGCATCCGAGTTGGTGAAGGAAATCACCACCACCAAGTTCGAGGCTTCTGTCGACATCGACGTTCGTCTGGGTGTCGACCCCCGAAAGGCCAACCAGATGGTGCGCGGCGTGGTGTCGCTGCCATGTGGTACTGGCAAAGTAGTGCGCGTGCTCTGTCTCTGTACACCCGACCAAGAGGCTGCCGCTAAGGAGGCTGGTGCCGACTATGTGGGTCTCGAGGAGTATATCGACAAGATCAAGGGTGGTTGGACTGATATAGACGTGATTATCACCATGCCTTCTTGCATGGGTAAGGTGGGCCCCCTCGGCCGTATTCTCGGTCCGCGCGGACTGATGCCAAACCCGAAGAGTGGCACCGTGACCATGGATGTTGCTAAGGCAGTGAAGGAAGTTAAGCAGGGTAAGATTGATTTCAAGGTCGACAAGACCGGTATCATCCATACCTCTATCGGTAAAATCACTTTCACACCGGACCAGATCTTCCAGAACGCGAAAGAGTTTATCGCTACTGTGATCAAACTGAAGCCGGCTGCCGCTAAAGGTACATATATCAAGAGTATCTTTATTTCAAGCACAATGAGCTTGGGCATCAAGGTCGATCCCAAGTCTATTGAATAATTCTAAACGGAAAGCGTAAAATGAAAAAAGAAATAAAAGATACCATCATCGTTGAACTGGGAGAGAAACTGAAGGAATATCCTCATTTCTATCTCGTCGACGTGACAGGCCTCAATGCTGAGAATACCAGCAAACTGCGTCGCAAGTGCTTCAAGAACGAGATCAAAATGGTCGTCGTGAAGAACAACCTCTTGCACAAGGCTTTCGAGGCTTCTGATGTCGACTTCACCGAACTGTATGATACCCTGAAGGGAAATACTGCCGTGATGTTCTGCAATACGGCTAACGTACCTGCAAAGTTGCTCAAGGAGTATACCAAGGAAGGCATCCCCGCACTCAAAGGTGCGTATGCCGAGGAAGGCATCTTCGTAGGTGCCGACAAACTTGAGGAACTGGCATCTATCAAGAGCAAGAACGAACTCATCGCCGACGTCGTGGCACTGCTGCAGTCGCCTGCAAAGAACGTTCTCTCTGCTCTCCAATCAGGCGCTGGCACCATCCATGGTGTGCTGAAGACTTTAGGCGAGCGTGCTGAATAATTAAAAGTCAATCATTTATTAAAAAAACAATTTAAAAAATCATAATAAAATGGCAGATATCAAAGCTATTGCTGAACAATTGGTAAATTTGACAGTAAAGGAAGTTAACGAGTTGGCTACTGTCCTCAAGGACGAGTATGGAATCGAACCCGCTGCAGCCGCTGTTGCTGTTGCTGCTGGTCCCGCCGCTGGTGGCGCTGCTGCCGCTGAGGAAGAGAAGACAGAGTTCAACGTAGTGCTCACCGAGGTTGGTGCTAACAAACTCAAGGTGGTGAAGGCTGTGAAAGAGGCTTGCGGTCTGGGTCTGAAAGAGGCCAAGGATCTCGTCGACGGCGCTCCTTCAACTCTGAAAGAGGGTGTTGCCAAGGCTGAGGCTGAGAACCTGAAGAAGGTGATCGAGGCTGAAGGCGCCAAGGTTGAACTGAAATAATTTTGACTTCAACAGCCTTGGGAGCCGAAGGCCCCCGAGGCCACTTCTCGAATTTTACGGTTAAGAGTCTCCCAGTAGGGGATTCTTAACCTTTTTGTGTCTAAACATTGCAATCCTACCGGTCGACGACCGTATGTAATCATTTTTTTAATGGCTTCACAAAACAACAACAGAGTAAACTTTGCCAGCGTGAAGAATCCGATGCCCACACCGGATTTCCTTGATGTGCAATTGAAGTCCTTCAAAGACTTCCTACAACTCGACACCCCTCCCGAACTGAGAAAGAACGACGGACTCTACAAGGTGTTCTCGGAGAACTTCCCCATCACCGACACGAGAAACAATTTCGTGCTCGAGTTCCTCGACTATTTCATCATTGCACCGATCCCGACCATGAGGATTTCGGCATCAAGACTTCCGACGTCTTCCTGGGTACCATCCCCTACATGACCAACAACGGCACCTTCATCATCAATGGTGCTGAGCGTGTGGTGGTATCACAGTTGCACCGCTCACCCGGCGTGTTCTTCAGCCAGGGCGTGCATGCCAACGGCACGGTGCTCTATTCGGCACGTATCATACCGTTCAAGGGTTCGTGGATAGAGTTCGCTACCGACATTAATAACGTGATGTATGCCTACATCGACCGTAAGAAGAAACTTCCCGTCACCACGCTGCTCAGGGCCATCGGTTTCGAGAGCGACAGGGATATCCTCCAGATCTTCGACCTCGCCGAGGAGGTGAAGGTGAACAAGAAGAACCTGAAGGAGGTCGTTGGACGTCGTCTCGCCGGACAGGTGCTCAAGTCGTGGACAGAGGACTTCTCCGACGAGGAGACAGGCGAGGTGGTATCCATCGAACGTACCAACGTGTGCGTGGAGCGTGAGCATGTCATCACCAAGGAAGACATTGATGCCATTCTCGACAGTGGGGCTTCGTCAATTCTGCTCCACAAGGCTGGGGATGCGGCCAACCGCTATTCCATCATTTTCAACACCCTTGCCAAAGACTCCAGCAAGACAGAGAAAGAGGCTGTGCAGTATATCTACCGCCAGTTGAGAAATGCCGACCCAGCCGACGATGCCAGCGCCAAGGAGGTGATACAAAACCTCTTCTTCTCCGACAAGAGATACGACTTGGGAGAGGTGGGACGCTACCGCATCA
This sequence comes from uncultured Prevotellaceae bacterium, assembly GCA_900315455.1. Lineage (GTDB taxonomy): Bacteria > Bacteroidota > Bacteroidia > Bacteroidales > Bacteroidaceae > Prevotella. The sequence goes on from OMZE01000062.1 coordinate 3,939, forward strand.
ACAAGAAACTTGGGCTGGATACCGATATGGACACACGTATCCTCACCAAGGAAGATATCATAGAAATCATCAAGTATCTCATCCAGTTGGTCAACTCCAATGCCACCGTGGATGATATCGACCACCTCTCCAACCGCCGTGTGCGCACTGTGGGAGAGCAGTTGGCCAACCAGTTCTCCATCGGTCTCGCACGAATGAGCCGCACCATCCGCGAGCGCATGAACGTGCGCGACAGCGAGGACTTCACTCCTACCGACCTCATCAATGCCAAGACCATCTCGAGCGTCATCAACTCGTTCTTTGGTACCAACCCACTGAGCCAGTTCATGGACCAGACCAACCCATTGGCAGAGGTCACACACAAACGACGCCTCTCAGCACTCGGTCCTGGCGGTCTCTCTCGTGAGCGTGCCGGATTCGAGGTTCGCGACGTGCACTATACGCACTACGGACGACTCTGCCCCATTGAGAGCCCTGAGGGTCCCAACATCGGTCTTATCTCGTCGCTTTGCGTCTATGCCACCATCAATGGTCTGGGATTCATCGAGACTCCCTACCGTAAGGTGGTCAACAAGAAGGTGGACCTCGACAATGAGCATGTGGTGTATATGACTGCCGAGGAAGAGCAGGAGCACTACATCGGTCAGGGCAACGCACCGCTCAATGATGACGGTACCTTCATCCGCGACGTGGTGAAATGCCGCCTCGACGCCGACTTCCCCGTTGTGGAACCCGACAAGGTGTCGTTCATGGACGTGTCGCCACAGCAAATCGCGTCGGTGTCGGCAGCCCTCATCCCGTTCCTGGAGCATGACGACGGACACCGCGCACTCATGGGATGTAACATGATGCGACAGGCAGTGCCTCTGCTCCACAACGACTCACCTATCGTGGGAACCGGTCTCGAGCGTCAGGTGTGCGAGGACTCTCGCACCATGATCGTGGCAGAGGGCGATGGCGTCATCGAATATGTCGACGCCACCACCATCCGTATTCTGTATGACCGTACTGAGGAAGAGGAGTTCGTGAGTTTCGAACCGTCGCTCAAGGAATACAGGATTCCGAAGTTCCGCCGCACCAACCAGAACATGACCATCGACTTGAGGCCCATCTGCAACAAGGACGACAGGGTGCATAAGGGACAAATCCTCACTGAGGGTTATGCCACCGAAAATGGCGAACTCGCTCTCGGACGCAACCTCCTCGTGGCTTACATGCCTTGGAAGGGATACAACTACGAGGATGCCATCGTGCTCTCAGAGAGACTGGTGCGCGACGATATCCTCACCAGCGTTCACGTGGATGAATATCAACTCGATGTGCGCGAGACAAAACGCGGAATGGAGGAGTTTACCTCTGATATACCCAATGTGAGCGAGGAAGCCACAAAAGACCTCGATGCCAATGGTATTATCCGTGTGGGTGCCCGTGTGGAACCGGGCGATATCCTCATCGGTAAAATCTCACCAAAGGGAGAGAGCGACCCCTCACCCGAGGAGAAACTCCTCAGGGCCATCTTCGGCGACAAGGCCGGTGACGTGAAAGATTCCTCACTCAAAGCCAATCCGTCGCTCAGCGGCGTCGTCATCGACAAGAAACTCTTCTCTCGCGCAGTGAAGACAAGGGAGGCACGCCGACAAGACAAGGTTATCCTCCAGAAAATCGACGAGGAGTATGAGGCAAAGAACGAGGAACTGAAAGACATCCTCGTAGAGCGTCTGCTCACCCTTATCCAGGACAAGTCGTCGGAAGGCGTGAAGGATTACACAGGCTCTGAAATCATCAACAAAGGCTCGAAATTCACTCCCGCCAACCTGAAGAACCTCAAGTACGAGGGCATACAGTCGAATGGATGGACCAACGACGAGCATACCAACATGCTCATCTCGAAACTCATCATGAACTATATCAGGAAGGCAAAACTGCTCGATGCCGAACTCAAACGACGCAAGTTCGCTATCACCATCGGCGATGAACTGCCCTCAGGAATACTCCAGATGGCAAAGGTCTATGTGGCCAAGAAACGCAAGATTGGCGTGGGCGACAAACTCGCCGGACGACACGGAAACAAGGGTATCGTGTCGAAAGTGGTGCGACAGGAAGACATGCCGTTCCTCGAGGACGGAAGACCCGTCGACCTCGTGCTCAACCCACTTGGCGTGCCGTCGCGTATGAACCTCGGACAGATCTTCGAGGCTATCCTCGGCGCCGCAGGAAAACGACTCGGCGTGAAATTTGCTACACCGATCTTCGACGGCGCGAAACTCGAGGACCTCTCCGAATGGACCGACAAGGCCGGCCTGCCAAGACTCTGCTCAACACACCTCTATGATGGAGAGACAGGAGAGCAGTTCGACCAACCGGCTACAGTGGGTATCACTTACTTCCTGAAACTCGGCCACATGGTGGAAGACAAGATGCACTCAAGGAGCATCGGACCGTACTCTCTCATCACACAACAGCCACTCGGTGGTAAAGCACAGTTTGGCGGACAGCGATTCGGTGAGATGGAGGTCTGGGCACTCGAGGCATTCGGCGCAAGCCACGTGCTGCAGGAAATCCTCACCGTGAAGTCTGATGACGTCGTGGGACGCAGCAAGGCCTATGAGGCCATCGTCAAGGGCGAACCCATGCCAGTACCGGGAATACCCGAATCTCTCAACGTGTTGCTGCACGAACTCCGCGGACTCGGATTAAGTATCAAACTCGACTAAATCGTATCAGAAATGGCTTTTAAGAAAGATTCAAAAGTAAAGAATAATTTCACGAAGATTACCATCGGACTCGCCTCGCCAGAGGAAATCCTGGAAAATTCGTATGGTGAGGTGACAAAGCCTGAGACCATCAACTATCGCACATACAAGCCCGAACGCGACGGCCTCTTCTGCGAGCGCATCTTCGGCCCGACACGCGACTATGAGTGCGGGTGCGGTAAATACAAGCGCATACGCTACAAAGGCATCGTCTGCGACCGATGCGGTGTCGAGGTGACAGAGAAAAACGTGCGCCGTGAGCGTTCCGGACATATCGAACTCGTCGTGCCTGTGGCACATATCTGGTATTTCAGGTCTCTGCCCAACAAGATAGGCTATCTGCTCGGACTTCCCACCAAGAAACTCGACCAGGTGATCTATTATGAGAAATATGTGGTCATCCAGCCCGGTGATTTCGAGAACCGCATCATGGATGACGGGTCGGTGGCTCTTGGAGCAAACAAGTATGACCTGCTTTCAGAGGATGAGTATATCGATATCGTAGAGAATAAACTCACCCCGGAAAACCAGATGCTTCCCGACTCCGACCCACACAAGTTCGTGGCAAAGATGGGAGCAGAGGCCATCTATGACCTCCTTGCCGCCCTCAATCTCGACGAACTGGCTGCCGAACTGAGAAAACGTGCCAACAACGACTCGTCGGTGGCACGCAAGACCGAGGCCTTGAAAAGGCTGCAGGTGGTCGAGGCTTTCCGTATCAGCAAGGACTTGAACCGCCCGGAGTGGATGATTATGAAAATCATCCCCGTCACACCGCCGGAACTGAGGCCGTTGGTGCCGCTGGATGGTGGGCGTTTCGCCACTTCCGACCTCAATGACTTGTACCGCAGGGTCATCATCCGCAACAACCGCCTGAAGAGGCTGATGGAAATCAAGGCTCCGGAAGTCATCCTCCGCAATGAGAAACGTATGCTCCAGGAGGCTGTCGACAGCCTCTTCGACAATTCGCGCAAGAGCAGTGCGGTGAAGAGTGAGTCGAACAGACCGCTCAAGTCGCTCTCCGACTCGCTGAAAGGTAAGCAAGGACGCTTCCGCCAGAACCTGCTCGGAAAGCGCGTCGACTACTCGGCACGCTCGGTTATCGTCGTAGGTCCCGAACTGAAGATGGGTGAGTGCGGTCTGCCGAAACTGATGGCGGCCGAACTCTACAAACCCTTCATTATCCGCAAACTCATCGAGCGCGGCATCGTGAAGACGGTGAAAAGCGCAAAGAAAATCGTCGACCGTCGCGAACCGGTCATCTGGGATATCCTCGAGAATGTGATGAAAGGCCATCCCGTGCTGCTCAACCGTGCACCGACACTCCACCGACTGGGTATCCAGGCTTTCCAGCCGAAACTCATCGAGGGAAAGGCCATCCAACTCCATCCTCTGGCATGTACGGCTTTCAACGCCGACTTCGATGGCGACCAGATGGCTGTGCACTTGCCGCTGAGCAACGAGGCTATCCTCGAGGCACAGATCCTTATGCTTCAGAGCCACAATATCCTCAATCCTGCCAATGGCGCACCTATCACCGTGCCGTCGCAGGATATGGTGCTCGGACTGTATTACATCACGAAGATTCGTCCGGGTGCTAAGGGTGAGGGCCTCACCTTCTATGGACCCGAAGAGGCCATCATCGCACACAATGAGGGGAAATGTGACCTCCATGCACAGGTGAAGGTGGTGGTGAAAGACCTCGACGAGAACGGACAACTGGTAGATAAAATGGTGGAAACCTCTGTCGGACGTGTCATTGTCAATGGCATCATTCCCGAGGAGGTGGGCTTCGTCAACAAGGTCATCTCGAAGAAGAGCCTCCGCGACATCATCGCCGACGTCATCAAGACCGTTGGCTTCGCCCGCGCCTGCGAGTTCCTCGACGGTATCAAGAACCTCGGCTACCGCATGGCCTACCTCGCCGGACTGTCGTTCAACCTCGACGACATCATCATCCCGCCAGAGAAGGCAGAGTTGATTGAGAAGGGTAATGAGGAGGTGCGTCAGATCACCGACAACTACAACATGGGCTTCATCACCGACAAGGAGCGATACAACCAGGTCATCGATACTTGGACTCACGTCAACAACAACATCGCCAATATCTTGCTGAAGGAGATGACAGAGGCCGACCAAGGTTTCAATGCCGTGTTCATGATGCTCGACTCTGGTGCCCGTGGTTCGAAAGACCAGATTAAGCAACTCTCGGGTATCCGCGGTCTGATGGCAAAACCACAGAAAGCGGGTGCTGAGGATGCACAGATTATCGAGAACCCTATCCTCTCCAACTTCAAGGAGGGCATGTCGGTGCTCGAATACTTCATCGCATCTCACGGTGCACGTAAGGGTCTGGCCGACACCGCCATGAAGACGGCTGACGCCGGATACCTCACCCGCCGACTCGTAGACGTGTCACACGACGTGATCATCACCGAGGAAGACTGCGGTACGCTGCGCGGACTCGTATGCTCGGCGCTCAAGAATGGCGACGAAGTCATCTCAACACTCTACGACCGTATCCTCGGACGCGTGTCGGTGCACGATATCGTTCACCCCATGACGGGCAAACTCATTGTCGCTGCAGGCGAGGAAATCACAGAAAGCGTGGCACAGGCCATCGAGGACTCGCCTATCGAGAGCGTGGAAATCAGGTCGGTGCTCACCTGCGAGAGCCGTAAGGGTGTATGTATGAAATGCTACGGACGTAACCTCGCCACCAGCCGCATGGTGCAGAAAGGTGAGGCCGTGGGTGTCATCGCCGCACAGGCTATCGGTGAGCCGGGTACCCAACTTACCCTTCGTACGTTCCACGCCGGTGGTGTGGCAGCCAACGCTGCAGCCAACGCATCCATCAAGGCAAAGAACGACTCGAAGGTGGAATTCGACGAGGTGCGTACTGTACCGTTCGTCGAGGGCAAGGAAATCGGGAATCCGAAAGAATGCCAGATGGTGGTGAGCCGACTGGCAGAAGTGAGGTTCGTCGACGTGAACACGGGTATCGTGCTCTCCACACAACCTCTGCCTTATGGTAGTTCGCTATACTTCAAGCATGGCGACATGGTGAAGAAAGGCGACATCGTGGCCAAGTGGGACCCGTTCAATGCCGTCATCGTCACGGAGTTCAAGGGTAAGTTGGCTTTCAGAGACGTGATAGAAGGCTCTACCTTCAAGGCTGAGACCGACGACACCACCGGACTTACCGAGAAAATCATCATCGAGCCTAAAGACAGGGCACTCGTGCCTACTTGCGACATCATCGACGAAAACGGTGACGTGGTGGGTACATACAACTTCCCTGTGGGAGGTCACGTGGTGGTGGAAGATGGTGCCATGGTTGATACCGGTACCACGCTCATCAAGATTCCACGCTCCCTGGCTAAGGGTGGTGACATCACCGGTGGTCTGCCACGTGTCACCGAACTCTTCGAGGCACGCAACCCGTCGAACCCCGCCGTGGTGAGCGAAATCGACGGTACGGTGTCTATGGGCAAACTCAAGCGCGGTAACCGCGAGATTGTGGTCACCAGCAAGACCGGTGACGTGAAGCGTTATCTCGTATCGCTCTCCAAGCAGATACTCGTACAGGAAAATGATGCCGTGAGGGCTGGAACTCCTCTGTCCGACGGTGTCATCACTCCAAGCGACATCCTGGCCATCAAGGGCCCCACTGCCGTACAGGAGTATATCGTCAACGAGGTGCAGGACGTCTATCGCCTCCAGGGTGTGAAAATCAACGACAAGCACTTCGAAATCATCGTAAGGCAAATGATGCGTAAGGTGCAAATCGAAGAGCCGGGCGACACCACATTCCTCGAGCAGGAGGTGGTCGACAAACTCGACTTCGCTGAGGAGAACGACCGCATCTGGGGAAAGAAGTACGTGCTCGACAAGGGCGATAGCGAGAATGTGTATGAGGGACAGATTATCTCGGCAAGGAAACTCCGCGACGAGAACTCAAGCCTCAAGCGCCGCGACCTCCGCACCATCAAGGTGCGTGACGTCATCCCCGCTACTTCTACACAGATTCTCCAGGGTATCACCAGGGCAGCACTCCAGACAAAGAGTTTCATGTCGGCTGCTTCATTCCAGGAAACCACCAAGGTGCTCAACGAGGCCGCCATTCGCGGCAAGGTCGACAACCTCGAAGGTATGAAGGAAAACGTGATCTGTGGACACCTCATCCCGGCTGGTACCGGACTGAGGCAATGGGACAAACTGCTCGTCGGCTCCAAGGAAGAGCACGACCGCATGGAGGCCAACCGCAAGCATGTGCTCGACTTTGCCGAAGAGGAGATGACCGTTGAGGAAAACTAATGTGCACAACTCAATGCCACGGCTATACCGACTATAGGGTAGCCGTGGCTTTTCTTACCTTATTATAATTATAAAATGGACAATCAGCAAAACAAACAGGGACCACAACTGCAGATAGAAGTGTCGCCAGATGTGGCACAGGGTGTCTATTCCAATTTCGCCATTATATCTCACACCAGTTCTGAGTTCATCGTCGACCTGGCTTCCATGTTGCCCGGCGTGCCAAAAGCCACGGTGAGAAGCAGGGTCATACTCGCACCCGAACACGCCAAAAGGCTCGCTATGGCTCTGCAAGAGAATATCGCCAAATACGAACAGGAATTCGGGAGAATACAATTGCCCAACCGGCAACCGCGTACCATCTCTCCCTTCAATATCAACAACAAAGGAGAGGCCTGAACCGGCAATTCCATCCAAATAGAAGGGCAGAATCCATGTGATATGACGGATTCTGTCCTTAATTTATGTTAACATAAGTTATATAAGCATAAATCACATGTATCTGCAAAGGGTCATGGCTTATTTAATTAGGATAATCCAATTAATGTTCGTACCTTTGCAGCCCAAAATGGTGTGTCAAGGCATGCCCACTCAATTGTGCAAACAACTAAACAACAATATAATAATTAAAAAATCAACAAAATGCCTACAATTTCGCAATTAGTAAGAAAAGGCAGAAAGGAACTGGTAGACAAGAGCAAGTCACCCGCGCTGGACGCATGTCCTCAGCGCCGCGGAGTTTGCGTGCGTGTCTATACCACAACTCCTAAAAAGCCTAATTCGGCAATGAGAAAAGTTGCCCGTGTAAGATTGACCAACCAAAAGGAAGTGAACTCCTACATCCCAGGTGAGGGACACAACCTGCAGGAGCACAGTATCGTGCTGGTGCGCGGCGGACGTGTGAAAGACCTGCCTGGTGTACGTTACCACATCGTGCGCGGTACCCTCGACACCGCAGGCGTCGCCAACCGCACACAGCGTCGTTCCAAATATGGAGCCAAGCGTCCTAAAGTCAAGAAGTAACACCGGAGAAGGTCAATACTTATAAAGGACACTACATTTTTTAACCGTTTTGCTGGAGAATTGTTAACTACAGGTTGAGTAAATGCTCTCGTGTGAGCGTTGAAGAACAAGAACGACAGCCCCAAGCAGAATTTATTTTCAAACAAAAATGAGAAAAGCAAAACCAAAGAAGCGTCTGGTACTCCCAGATCCAGTTTTCAACGACCAGAAGGTCTCGAAATTTGTGAATCATCTGATGTATGATGGTAAGAAAACCATTTCATACGAAATCTTCTACAACGCTCTTGATATCGTAAAGGCCAAAATGGCCAAGGAGGAGAAGAGTCCGCTCGAGATTTGGAAGACTGCCCTCGACAACATCACCCCACAGGTGGAGGTGAAGAGCCGTCGTATCGGTGGTGCTACCTTCCAGGTGCCGACTGAAATCCGCCCCGACCGCAAGGAGAGCGTCTCTATGAAGAATATGATCAACTTTGCACGTAAGCGTGGCGGCAAGAGCATGGCTGAGAAGCTGGCTGCTGAAATCATGGATGCATACAACAACCAGGGTGGTGCATTCAAACGTAAGGAAGATATGCACCGCATGGCTGAGGCCAACCGCGCTTTCGCTCATTTCAGGTTCTAGTTTTCAGGTAATAGTTTTAGGTAAAAAGAGAAAATGGCAAAGCAAGATCTACATCTCACCCGTAACATCGGTATCATGGCGCATATCGATGCAGGTAAGACAACAACTTCAGAACGTATACTCTTCTACACGGGTAAGACCCATAAAATAGGAGAGGTGCACGACGGAGCAGCCACCATGGACTGGATGGCACAGGAGCAAGAGCGAGGCATTACTATCACTTCTGCCGCTACCACCTGCTCGTGGGAATGGAACGGAAAGAAATTCAAAATCAACCTCATCGACACTCCGGGACACGTCGACTTCACCGCAGAGGTGGAACGCTCACTGCGCGTGCTCGACGGTGCCGTGGCCACTTACTCGGCAGCCGACGGCGTACAGCCGCAGTCGGAGACCGTGTGGCGCCAGGCCGACAAATACAACGTGCCCCGTATCGGATATGTCAACAAGATGGACCGTTCGGGTGCCGATTTCTTCGAGACCGTGCAGCAGATGAAGGACATCCTCGGGGCTAACCCCTGTCCGGTGCAGATTCCAATCGGTGCTGAGGAGAACTTCAAAGGTGTGGTCGACCTCATCAAGATGAAGGCCATCCTGTGGCACGACGAGACCATGGGCGCTGAGTACGACGTCGAGGACATCCCCGCCAACCTCATCGACGAGGCCGAGGAGTGGAGAGACAAGATGCTCGAGAGCGCGTCAAACTACGACGACGCACTCATGGAGAAATATCTTGAAGGACAGGAAATCACCGAGGAGGAAATCATCGCCGCCATCCGTAAAGGCACGGTGGCTATGGAACTCACCCCAATGGTGTGTGGCTCTTCATACAAGAACAAGGGCGTGCAGCCACTGCTCGACTATGTATGCGCCTTCCTGCCGTCGCCCATCGACGCCGTCAACATCGAAGGCACCAACCCCGACACCGAGGAAGTGGAGGAGCGCAAGCCTTCTGAGGATGAGCCCACATCGGCACTCGCCTTCAAGATCGCTACCGACCCCTATATGGGCCGATTGGTGTTCTTCCGCGTCTATTCAGGAAAGGTTCAGGCCGGGTCGTATGTCTACAACCCACGCTCCGGAAAGAAAGAGCGCATCAGCCGCCTCTTCCAGATGAACTCCAACAAGGAAATCCCCATGGAGTCAATCGACGCCGGCGATATCGGCGCAGGAGTGGGCTTCAAGGACATCCATACCGGCGACACACTCTGCGACGAGAATCATCCCATCGTGCTGGAGTCGATGACTTTCCCCGACCCGGTGATTGGTATCGCAGTGGAACCCAAGTCGCAGGCCGACGTCGACAAACTCGGCATCGGATTGGCAAAACTTGCTGAGGAAGACCCCACATTCACCGTGCGTACCGACGAGCAGAGCGGACAGACCATCATCTCGGGTATGGGCGAACTTCACCTCGATATCATCATCGACCGACTCAAGAGAGAGTTCAAGGTGGAGTGCAACCAGGGTAAGCCACAGGTCAACTACAAGGAGGCCATCACCAAGACCGTCAACCTCAGGGAAGTCTACAAGAAACAGAGTGGTGGACGCGGAAAGTTCGCCGACATCATCTGCAACGTAGGACCTGTCGACGACGACTTCAAGGAGGGCGGACTGCAGTTCGTCAACGAGGTGAAGGGTGGTAACATCCCCAAGGAGTTCATCCCGTCGGTGCAGAAGGGCTTCGAAACCGCCATGAAGAACGGCGTGCTCGGAGGATACCCCATGGACTCGCTCAAGGTGACTCTCCTCGACGGTTCCTTCCATCCCGTAGACTCCGACCAACTGTCGTTTGAAATCGCAGCCATCCAGGCCTACAAGAACGCATGCGTGAAAGCAGCACCCGTGCTGATGGAACCCATCATGAAACTCGAGGTGGTGACGCCAGAGGAAAACATGGGCGACGTTATCGGCGACCTCAACAAGCGCCGCGGACAGGTACAGGGCATGGATGAGGCTCGCTCGGGCGGACGCATCGTGAAAGCCCTGGTGCCACTGTCGGAAACCTTCGGCTATGTGACCGCTCTCCGTACCATCACATCAGGACGCGCCACAAGTTCCATGGAGTACGACCACCACGCACCTCTTTCAAGCAGCATCGCCAAGGCTGTGCTGCAGGAGGTCAACGGAAGGGCAGACCTGGTGTAACACAGAAAATGAGGACCGGGGCATTGCTTAGCATATGACTCTTAAGAATGCCTGCGGTCCACATTCAAATAATCATCAATTAAAACAAAAAACAACATGAGTCAGAAAATCAGAATCAAACTGAAGTCTTACGACCACAAACTCGTAGACAAGTCGGCAGAGAAAATCGTGAAGGCTGTCAAGGCCACGGGTGCTACCGTCAGCGGTCCTATCCCCCTGCCCACACACAAGCGCATTTACACTGTCAACCGCAGTACGTTCGTCAACAAAAAGGCACGCGAGCAGTTCCAACTCTCCGACTACAAACGCCTCATCGACATCTACAGCACCACTGCAAAGACAGTCGACGCATTGATGAAACTCGAACTCCCCAGCGGCGTGGAAGTGGAAATCAAGGTATAGTACATCACACTACAACGTGTTCTAAAAGACAATTTCTAAATACAATTATTTATAAACTTTTATTGAAATGCCAGGATTAATAGGAAGAAAAATCGGAATGACATCCGTTTTCAGTGCCGACGGCAAAAACGTGCCGTGCACTGTTATCGAAGCTGGTTAACCCAAGTCAAGACCGTGGAGAATGACGGCTACAAAGCCTTCCAACTCGGTTTCGGCGAGGCTAAGGAGAAACGCACCTCCAAGGCTATGATGGGAGCCTTCAAGAAGGCCAACACAACACCGAAAAAGCACTTGGCCGAGTTCAAATTCGACGAGGAGTACAACCTCGGCGACACCATCACTGTGGAGATCTTCAACGACTCACAGTTTGTCGACGTAACAGGTACTTCAAAAGGTAAGGGCTTCCAGGGCGTCGTCAAGCGCCATGGTTTCGGCGGTGTAGGACAGAGAACTCACGGTCAGGACGACCGGGCCCGCAAACCGGGTTCCATCGGAGCATGCTCGTATCCAGCCAAAGTGTTCAAGGGAATGCGCATGGCAGGACACATGGGATGCGACAGGGTCACTACCAAGAACCTCAGAGTGTTAAAAGTAATACCCGAGCATAACCTCATCCTCGTGAAAGGTTCTGTGGCTGGGTGCAATGGTTCAACCGTCTTAATTCAGAAATAATGGAACTTAACGTATTGAAGATAAATGGTCAGGAGACCGGGAGAAAGGTCACACTCAACGATGAGATTTTCGGTATCGAGCCCAACGACCATGTGCTTTATCTCGACGTCAAACAATATCTGGCCAACCAGCGCCAAGGCAATGCCAAGGCTAAGGAGAGAAGTGAGCACACTGGTTCTACAAGGAAACTCGGACGCCAGAAGGGCGGTGGCGGCGCACGCCACGGTGACATCAACTCACCACTCCTTAAAGGTGGCGGACGCGTGTTCGGTCCAAAACCGCGCGACTACAGGTTCAAACTCAACAAGAAAGTAAAGGAACTCGCAAGAAAAAGCGCACTCTCGTATAAGGCGCTCGAAGAGGCTATCATCATCGTGGAAGACTTCACTTTGGATGCCCCGAAAACTAAAGATTTCGTAAATATTGCTAAAAATCTTAAAGTTGAGGGACGCAAATCGCTCTTCGTTTTGCCAGAATTAAATAAAAACGTATATTTGTCGGCTCGAAACTTGAAGCGTTCGGAAATCATACTCGCATCATCACTCAATTCTTACAAAGTTTTGAATGCTGATGTTATTGTCGTGACCGAAAAATCGCTCGGGACTATCGACGAAATCTTATCAAAATAATCAAGGAGACTTACAGACATGGCATTTATATTGAAACCATTGGTCACTGAGAAGATGACCAAGATCACTGACAAGCGTCCAAACCGATATGGATTCATCGTTAGTCCGGTTGCCAACAAACTTCAGATTAAGGAAGAAGTCGAGCGACTCTATAATGTCACGGTTGTCGACGTCAACACGCTCTCCTATGCCGGGAAACGCTCGCAGCGCTACACCAAGGCAGGCCTCATCAGAGGAAAGAAAAGCGCGTTCAAGAAGGCTATCGTAACCCTGAAAGAGGGCGATACAATTGATTTTTACAGCAATATTTAATAAAAAATGGCAGTACGTAAATTAAAACCCGTTACACCGGGTCAAAGACACAAGATTATTGGTACGTTCGAGGATATTACTGCATCCGTACCAGAGAAGTCTCTCGTTAGTGGAAAGCGCTCCACAGGAGGACGAAACAATTCCGGAAAAATGACCGTGCGCTACAGAGGCGGCGGCCACAAGAGGAAATTCCGTCTCGTCGACTTCAAACGGGAGAAAGATGGTGTTCCAGCCGTAGTGAAGACTATCGAGTATGATCCTAACCGCTCTGCTCGCATAGCACTCCTCTACTATGCTGATGGTGAAAAACGCTACATTATTGCTCCTATCGGACTGCAGGTGGGCGCCACACTGATGTCTGGAGCCGAGGCGGCTCCGGAAGTGGGAAATGCCCTTCCGCTTGCTAACATCCCTGTCGGAACAGTGATTCACAACATCGAACTGCGCCCAGGACAAGGTGCAAAGTTGGTGCGTTCCGCAGGTAATTTCGCTCAGCTCACTTCTCGCGAGGGCAGTTATTGCCTTATCAAACTCCCCTCAGGAGAATTGCGCAAGATACTTAGCGCTTGCAAGGCTACCGTGGGTAGCGTAGGCAACTCCGACCACGCTCTCGAGCAGTCGGGTAAGGCCGGTCGCTCACGCTGGCTGGGTCGCCGCCCACACAACCGTGGTGTGGTGATGAACCCGCACGATCACCCAATGGGTGGTGGCGAGGGACGCCAGTCGGGTGGACACCCACGCTCACGCAAGGGACTCTATGCTAAGGGACTCAAGACAAGGGCTCCCAAGAAGCATTCAAACAAGTATATTGTCGAGAGAGCTAACAAGAAATAATCGTTAACAAGAGTAATTATGAGTCGTTCATTAAAGAAAGGTCCATATATCAACGTAGCTCTCGAGAAGAAGATTCTC
>OMZE01000057.1 GCA_900315455.1 uncultured Prevotellaceae bacterium
TGGCAACCATCAACCATGACCTTGACCCTGCTAAACGTCAAAGTATGAGTTATGCACCCATCCACATTGGCAAGAACGTCTGGATTGGAGCCAATGCAACTGTCCTTGCCGGAGTGACCATCGGTGATGGGGCTGTGGTGGCCGCTGGTGCCGTAGTCACAAAAGACGTTGAACCCAACGCAATAGTTGGCGGCATACCAGCCAAGATAATCAAAAAGATAGAAAAATAAGCAGACAGATCGGGATTTTTCTTTAAGAATAGAGCGTAGTATATGAAATAAAAGAAACCCAAGTTATTGAAAATCAATAACTTGGGTTTTAGTTAAGTCGGGGTGACAGGATTCGAACCTGCGACACCCTGGTCCCAAACCAGGTGCGCTACCGGACTGCGCTACACCCCGAATGCATAAGGTTTTGAAAAATGCGGTGCAAAGGTACGCTCTTTTTCTGAACCGTGCAAATTTTATGGGGATTATTTTATTAGATTCTGCTCTACGAAGATTTTCTTGAGCACCTGCACGCCCTTTTCCACCTGCTCCTCGGTATGGGTGGCCATAAGGGCAAACCTCACGAGGGTGTCTTGCGGAGCACAGGCTGGCGGAATGACAGGATTGATGAAGACACCATTGTCGAACGCCAGTTTGGTGACAAGGAAAGTCTTGTCGGCATCCCTCACATAGAGCGGGATGATAGGACTCTCGGTATCGCCAATCTCGAAACCTTCCTCACGGAATCTCTTCAAGGCATAGTTGGTGGTCTTCCACAGACGCTCCATGCGCTCGGGCTCGGTGCGGATGATGTGGAGGGCCTCACGCGCTGCTGCCGTGGCGGCAGGTGTGTTGGAAGCACTGAAGATATAGGTGCGGCAGGTGTGACGGAGGTAGTTGATGGTATCTTTGTCGGCAGCCACGAAACCGCCGATGCTGGCGAGACTCTTGCTGAAGGTGCCCATGATGATGTCGACATCATCGATGAGTCCGAAGTGGTCGCACACTCCCCTACCCTCATTGCCGAAGACACCGATGCCGTGGGCCTCATCGACCATAATCGAGGCATTGTACTTCTTCTTCAGCCTTACAATCTCAGGCAGGTTGGCGAGGTCGCCCTCCATGGAGAACACACCATCGACGACGATGAGTTTGATGGCGTTGGGCTCGCACTTCTGGAGAATCTTCTCCAGGTCTTCCATATCGTTGTGGCGGTATTTCAACTGCTTGGCGAAAGAGAGACGGCGTCCGTCTACGATACTGGCGTGGTCGCGCTCATCGCAGATGATATAGTCTTCTCTGCCGCAGATTACGGCAAGAACACCAGAGTTGACGAAGAATCCGGTGGAGAAGCAAAGTGCATCGTCTTTTTTCTCAAACTCGGCCAATTCTTTCTCGAGTTGCACATGCAAGTCGACTGTCCCGTTGAGGAACCTACTACCGGCACATCCAGAACCATACTTGTCGAGAGCCGCCTTAGCAGCATCAATAATCCTCTGATCGCCAGTGAGTCCGGTATAGGCATTGGAGCCAAACATAAGGACTTTCTTACCGTCCATTTCAACCTCTGTTCCCTGTTTTCCCGAGATGGCCCTGAAGTAAGGGTACACTCCCATTTCCATGAAACGCTGAGGCTCACGGTAGTTTTTGAATCTTTCCTGTAATAGTCCCATTACGTGTTTTTTGATTTTAGGCTGCAAAGTTACAAAAAATAGGCTATATAATCATTACTTTTTCCAAAGAAAAAACAAATCGGGCAAAAAAAAGTCATATTTTGTCCATTGTCAGTCATCTTATTTTCGTAATTTTGTACCCGATTTAAAAGGAGAACACCCTCCGTGCGCCAAGAAAACAGTGCGGAAACGTACTCCCTCTCCCTAATTTGTGCCAAGGATTATTCGAGTTTGAAGGAAGAAAATAACAGAATGACAAAAAACGTCACACCATGAAGGCTTTGTTTGTGATGAACCCTATTTCTGGTTCGATTAAGAAATCTGGGATAGCAAAACTGATTGATGCGTATATTGACAAGGATAAGTATGACTATAAAATAATGTATACCGAGCGTGCCGGTCACGCCACGGAGATAGCCCGCAACGCAAGCGATGAGGGCTACGACGTGGTGGTGGCGGTAGGGGGCGACGGCACCATCAACGAGGTGGGCAGCGGATTGCTCCATTCCGACACCATCATGGCCCTGCTCCCCTGTGGCTCCGGCAACGGCCTGGCCCGTCACCTCTCCATTCCCGTCAACATCAAGAAATCGATAGACATCATCAACGCCTGCAACGTGCACGACCTCGACTACTGCATGGTGAACGACCATCCCTATTTCTGCACCTGCGGCATGGGATTCGACGCCTTTATCAGCCAGAAGTTTGCCGAGGGCAAGCAGCGCGGACCACTGAAATACGTGGAGAACGTGCTCGTGGAGGGCTTGCGCTACCACCCTGAGGTCTACACGATAGAAGACGAGAGTGGCACCCACCGCTACTCCGCCTACCTGGTGTCGTGCGCCAACGCCTCACAGTATGGCAACAATGCCTACATCGCGCCACAGGCCTCGATGTCGGACGGTCTGCTCGACGTCATCGTGATAGAGCCATTCGGCTTCCTCGATGCCGCCCATGTAGGGTTCGACCTGATGAACAAGACGCTGAACAAGAGCAACAAGGTGAAGACCTTCAGGACGAAGAAGGTGCTGATTCACCGTCAGCATGAGGGTCCTATCCACTTCGACGGCGAGCCGATGACGATGGGAAAGGAACTGGAGATAAGGGTGGTGGAGAAAGGTATCCGAATGATATGCAATGCCGAGGTAGAGAACCGAAGCCAGTTCTCGCCCAACATGATACAGAACGCGATGTGCGAACTTTTCAACGACATTGCCGACGTGAACGCCAGTCTGACACACCAGGGCCGCAACCTTCTGGCCATGAACAAACGGTTGTGGAGAAAACTGACGAAATAAGTTTTTTCCTCATTATTCTTGTGGTTCGGTAAATTTGTAGTCGTTATTATAGATTCACTCAACGGCATTCATCTCCGACCCTACAGATAAAAGTCTTGGGTGAGGTTGGCATACCACTCCGACCGCACACCATGATGTATTTCAAGAATTTGCTCTTCCACCATCACCTCCTCCGGACGTTCCACCTGAAAGGAGAGGAGGTATCGCCGCACGGCCTTGCTGGGTGTGGTGCGCAGCGCGCATACCCCAGAGGTGCAAAAACCTGCCAAGGAAGCCTCAGACTCGAATTTTGAACGGTAGTCGAAAGGAATGATGGCTGAGAACACCCCACCGGGGGCGAGCAGGCGGCGCACGGCGGCAAAAAGTTGAACAAAAGGCAACGTGTCGGTGTGACGGGCGATAAGGCGCGACTCCCCCTTAGCCTTGAGGGCATTGTCGAAAAACGGGGGATTGCTCACTATGGCATCGAAGCGCGCCTGCATGGCCTCATCGGCAGCCAACTGCTGCACCGCCACACACCTCACATCTACC
The DNA here is from genome assembly GCA_900315455.1 of uncultured Prevotellaceae bacterium. Classification (GTDB taxonomy): domain Bacteria; phylum Bacteroidota; class Bacteroidia; order Bacteroidales; family Bacteroidaceae; genus Prevotella. The sequence goes on from OMZE01000057.1 coordinate 3,490, forward strand.
CGACCCGCAAAGGGCGATGCCGCCACATTCTCCACAGCCTGTGCACAGGCTTCACCGTCGATATCCACTGCCATGACATCGGCCTGAGGAAAGCGCTGTGCCATCATCAAGGCAATGACACCCGTTCCTGCACCTACATCGAGGATTCGCCTGCCACCCTTCGCCCAGGCACCGAGGAGCACACTGTCGGTGCCCACCTTCATGGCACACCGGTCTTGACAGACCACAAATTGTCGGAATCGGAAAAACGAATTAGGCATGATTTTTGAAGGGTAGTTAAAGCATACTGAAGAGAAGATAAAAAGGACGAATGAACCGCCCCCCGACCATCACTCTGCACCACAGCACGTGTGGGTATGATGCACTGTGCGCAGCAATTACATTATGGCGCAGCGAAGATACGAAAAGAATGACAGAAAACAAAATAATCATGCGATTTTCAGTCCACGTTTGTTCTATGACCCAACATGGCTGTCGTTTTTAAGTGATTTTCACTCATTCTTTCCTTTAGTCTCTGAAAAATGTTGTACCTTTGCAGTCTGAATGACTCAAGGGCAAGACGTTTCCCTGCACGACAGGCCACTGACGAAGCCCTTCCCCACCCTTCTGCAAGGAAAGGGATGCGAGGGGCATCATATCAACAGAAAGGGGAAGACAATGCCCCTAAGGCCATGCGAAAAGGCCGCTTACTGACACCAAAGAAGAAAGAAGAAGAAAAAAGAAGAATGGAGAAAGAACATAACAACACATTCCAGATGATAGCCGACTACGAAGGCGACATCCGCAATCTGTTTGAGATGGCACCCAGCGGCGAGATACCCATCCTCGCCACGCGCAACATGGTTTTGTTTCCTGGCGTAATAGCACCCATCCTCGTGGGGAGGCCTGCCAGTTACCACCTGGTGAGGCGTTTCCAGGACAAGAGCGACACCATCATCGCCATCTTCTGCCAGAAAGACCCCACTGTAGACACGCCCTCTGCCGGCGACCTCTACGAGTATGGCGTCTATGCCAAAATCATTCGGGTGCTCGAGATGCCTGGTCCTTCCAACAACCTCACTGCCATCGTGCAGGGACTCGGCAAATGCCGCCTGACGGACATCACCAAATACCGTCCCTATCTTACCGGCATCACCGAGAGCATCACCGAGATACTCCCCCCCGACGACGACACCGAGTTCAATGCCGCCGTAGAAGACCTGAGGGTCACTTCGATAGACTATATCAAGAAAAACGAAGAGATACCCGACGAGTCGCAGTTTGCCCTCACCAACATCACCAATAGCGTGGTGATGGTAAACTTCGTGTGCTCCAACCTTCCGCTCAACATCCCCGACAAGATGGATTTGCTGCGCTGCGAGTCGACCAAAGACCGCGTGTTCAACCTGCTGAAGGTCATCCACAAGGAGACCCAGTTGCTGGAACTGAAACAGAACATCCGCAGCCGCACCCGTGAGGACATCGACGAGCAGCAGCGCGAATACTTCCTGCAACAGCAAATCAAGAACATCAAGGAAGAACTCGGCAACGGCGAGGGCTCTCCCGAACGTGTGGAACTGTTGCGCCAGGCACGGAAGAAGAAATGGAACGAGGACGTGGAGAACGTGTTCTACAAAGAACTCGACAAACTCGACACCCTCAACCCACAGAGTCCTGACTACAGCATCCAAATCAACTACCTACAGACGATGGTGAACCTGCCCTGGGGAGAATTCACCGCCGACGACATGAACCTGAAGCGCGCCCAGCGCATACTCAACCGCGACCACTACGGCATGGAGAAAGTGAAGGAGCGCATCCTGGAGCACATCGCCGTGCTCTCGCTCAGGGGCGACCTGAAATCACCCATCCTCTGCCTCTATGGTCCTCCAGGAGTGGGAAAGACCAGTCTGGGCAAGAGCATCGCCTCGGCCATGAAGCGCAAGTATGTGCGCATCTCCCTCGGCGGACTCCACGACGAGTCGGAAATCAGGGGCCATCGCCGCACCTATGTGGGTGCCATGCCCGGCAGAATCATCAAGAGCATACAGAAGGCAGGCTCGTCGAACCCCGTGTTCATCCTCGACGAGATAGACAAGGTGACGCAGCACACCATCAACGGCGACCCGGCATCGGCACTCCTCGAAGTGCTCGACCCCGAGCAGAACAACGCGTTTCACGACAACTACCTCGACATCGACTACGACCTGTCGAAGGTGCTCTTCATCGCCACTGCCAACGACCTGAACACCATCCCCCGCCCACTGCTCGACCGCATGGAAATCATCGAGGTGAGCGGATACATCACCGAGGAGAAGATAGAGATAGCCAAGAGGCACCTCATCCCCCGCGAACTCGAAGCCACCGGACTGTCGACCCTCTCAGAGAAGCCTCAGTTCAACAAGTTGGCTATAGAGAAGGTGATTGAGCAATACACCCGTGAGAGCGGCGTGCGACAACTCGAGAAGCAAATCAACAAGGCTTTCCGCAAGATGGCATTTATCAAGGCCCGCGACGGAGAACTGCCCTATGTGAAAATCACACCCGACAAACTCTTCGACCTGCTGGGCAGGCCGCCCTACTACCGCGACATCTACCAAGGCAACGACTACGCCGGTGTGGTGACCGGTCTGGCATGGACGAGCGTGGGCGGCGAGATACTGTTTATCGAGACCTCGCTGAGCAAGGGAAAAGGCTCGAAACTCACGCTCACCGGCAACCTGGGCGACGTGATGAAGGAGTCGGCCGTCATCGCCCTGGAGTATGTCAAGGCACATATCGACCATCTGGGCGTAGACTACCGCATCTTCGACCAGTGGAACATCCACATCCACGTGCCCGAGGGAGCCACGCCGAAAGACGGTCCCTCGGCAGGTATCACCATCGCCACCTCCATTGCCTCGGCACTCACGCAGCGCAAGGTGCGCCGCAACACCGCCATGACCGGTGAGATTACGCTCCGTGGAAAGGTGCTCCCTGTAGGAGGCATCAAGGAGAAGATTCTGGCTGCGAAGCGGGCCGGCATCACCGACATCGTGATGTGCCGCGACAACAAGAAAGACATCGACGAGATTCCTGCCATCTACCTTGAAGGCGTGGAGTTCCACTATGTGGAGAACGTGCGCGACGTGTGGGACTTCGCCCTCACCGACGAGGTGGTGTCGAACCCCATTGACCTGAGCGTGGAACCCGAAAACAACATGCCACAATGACATTCGACCTGGAAAAGACCCTCTCGGGAACCAGTGCCCGCGCCGGCATGCTGCACACCGACCACGGCGACATCCCCACCCCCATCTTCATGCCCGTGGGAACCTGCGGCAGCGTGAAGGGCGTGCATTTCAGGGAGTTGCGCGAAGACATCGGTGCCCGCATCATCCTGGGAAACACCTACCACCTCTACCTCAGGCCAGGACTCGAGGTGCTCAGGGCGGCAGGAGGGCTGCACCGCTTCAACACATGGGACAGACCCATCCTCACCGACTCGGGAGGATTTCAGGTGTTCTCGCTCACAGGCATCAGGAAACTGAGAGAGGAGGGATGCGAGTTCCGCTCCCACATCGACGGCTCGAAACATATCTTCACCCCGGAAAACGTCATCGACACGCAGCGCGTGATAGGCGCCGACATCATGATGGCCTTCGACGAATGCCCGCCAGGCGACAGCGACTATTCCTACGCCAAGCGGAGTCTCGGACTAACCCACCGCTGGCTCGACCGCTGTGTGAAGCGGATGAACGAGACAGAGCCGCTCTATGGGCACAGCCAGAGCCTCTTCCCCATCGTGCAGGGCTGCACCTACAAGGACCTGCGCACGGAGTCGGCAAAATTCGTTGCCGACAAGGGAGCCGACGGATATGCCATCGGCGGACTGGCCGTGGGAGAGCCCACCGAGGTAATGTATGAAATGATAGAGGTGGTGAACGACATTCTGCCCACCGACAGGCCACGCTACCTCATGGGAGTGGGCACCCCGCAAAACATCCTTGAGGCCATAGACCGCGGCGTCGACATGTTCGACTGCGTGATGCCCACCCGCAACGGCCGCAACGCGATGCTCTTCACCTATGAAGGCACGATGAACATGCGCAACAAGAAATGGGAGATGGATTTCAGCCCCATCGACCCCGATGGCTGCACCACCGACCGCATTCACACCAAGGCATATCTGCACCACCTGTTCAAGGCACAGGAACTGCTCGCCATGCAACTGGCAAGCATCCACAACCTGTCGTTCTACCTACGGTTGGTGGGCGACGCCCGACAGCATATCATCGCCGGCGACTTCACCAGTTGGAAGAGGGAAGTCGTCGGGAAACTAGGCAGACGAATTTAAAACACCCACGCTGATGAAGTATTCCACCATCCGACGCCACCACCGGGCACTCAAACTGCTCCGATTCCTCCGCTCCGCGGCAGGAAAGGTGAAGTCATGGCTCAGATACCTGTCACCCAGCAGGCTGATGAAGCGGATGGACTGGTATATCATCAAGAAATTCATCGGCACGTATATCTATGCCATCATCCTCATCATCTCGATAGCCATCGTCTTCGACATCAACGAAAACCTGGCCAAGTTCTCGCAGTACAATGCGCCGCTGAAAGCCATCGTCTTCGACTATTACGTCAACTTCGTACCTTTCTACGCCAACCTCTTCAGTCCGCTCTTCGTCTTCATCGCCGTCATCTTCTTCACCTCGAAACTGGCGGGAAACTCCGAGATTATCGCCATGCTCGCCTCGGGCATGTCGTTCAAGCGGCTGCTGGCCCCCTACATGGTGTCGTGCGTGCTCATCTCGCTGGTGACCTACTATCTGGGAGCCTACGTCATCCCTCACGGCACGGTGATACGGCAGAACTTCGAGACGATATACAAGAACAAAAAGCGCAACACCTCGGCAGAAAACGTGCAGTTGCAGGTAGGGCCCGGCGTGATAGCGTATATACAGTATTACGACAACCACCGCAAGAGTGGCTACGGATTCTGTCTCGACAAGTTCGAGAACAAGAAACTGGTTAGCCACCTCTCCGCCACCGAGATACAATACGACACCATCTCCGACAGCAAGTTCCACTGGCACATCACCAACTGGAAAGAGCGCCGGCTGCGCGGACTGAAGGAACAAATCACCGAGGGAGCACGAAAAGACACCGTCATCATGATGGAGCCTACCGACCTGGTGTATTCAAAGGGCCAGCAAGAGACGTTTACCAGTCCGGAACTGCGTGAGTATATCTCGAAACAGCATTCCAGGGGGTCGGGCAACGTGGTGCAGTATGAGGTGGAATACCACAAGCGCATCGCCACCTCGTTTGCCTCGTTCATTCTCACAATCATCGGGGCATCGCTTTCCTCACGCAAACGGAAGGGCGGCATGGGACTATACCTCGGACTCGGACTGGTGCTCAGTTTCAGTTATATCATGCTGCAGACCGTGTCGTCTACATTCGCCATCAACACGGGATTCCCACCGATGGTGGCAGCATGGATACCCAACATCGTGTATGCCGTGGTGGCTTATTTCTGCTACCGGCAGGCGCCGAGTTAGGTTTGAGATTTAAGATTTGAGGTTTGAGATTTGAGATTTGAGGTTTGAGGTTTGAGATTTTAGATTTGATGTTTATCATGCCACATGATGAACATTCGGCTTGGCACTACTCTTGGTTTGCACGAGAATTCCTCTTTAACTCCATTTATTAAAAAATTACATGCGATTCGACGAACTTAATTTAAACGACAACATACTCGACGCGCTCGACGATATGCGCTTCGAGACCTGCACACCTATACAAGAAAAGTGCATACCCGAAATACTCGACGGCAGAGACCTGATAGGAGTGGCACAGACCGGCACGGGAAAAACCGCCGCCTATCTGCTTCCCATCCTCAGTCTGATTGACGACGGATTCTACCCCGACGATGCCATCAACTGCATCATCATGAGTCCAACCCGCGAACTCGCCCAGCAGATCGACCAGGCCATGGAAGGCTTCGGCTACTATCTCGACGGCATCAGCAGCGTGGCAGTTTACGGCGGCAACGACGGCGGGCGCTACGACCAGGAGACGAAGGGTCTCACCCTCGGTGCCAACGTAGTGATAGCCACTCCCGGCCGGCTCATCAGCCACCTCACCATGGGACATGGCGACTTCAGCCGCATATCCTTCTTTGTGCTCGACGAGGCCGACCGCATGCTCGACATGGGGTTCAGCGACGACATCATGAAGATAGCCGGTTACCTGCCCCCCACCTGTCAGACCGTGATGTTCTCTGCCACCATGCCCGAGAAGATAGAGCAGTTGGCGAAGAGCCTCCTCAAAGACCCCGTAGAGGTGAAACTGGCAGTGAGCCGCCCTGCCGACAACATCCGCCAGGTGGCGTATGTATGTCACGAGAACCAGAAACTGGGCATCATCCGACACCTATTTAAAAATAACGAACTGTGCCGCGTCATCGTGTTTGCCGGTTCCAAGGTGAAGGTAAAGGAAATCAACCGCTCACTACGACAGATGCACATCAACAGCGGTGAGATGCACTCCGACCTCGACCAAAGCCAGCGCGACGACATGATGTACAGGTTCAAGAGCGGACAGATCGACGTGCTCGTGGCCACCGACATCGTGGCAAGGGGCATCGACATCGACGATATCGCCACCGTGGTAAACTACGACGTGCCTCACGACTCCGAAGACTACGTGCACCGCATTGGCAGGACGGCAAGGGCACAGCGCGACGGCAAGGCCATCACGCTGGTGAGAGGGCGCGAGATAGGCGACTTCATGCAGATAGAGAAATTCCTCGGCTACGAGGTAGAGAAAGTGGCACTGCCCGAAGGTCTGGGCGAGGCTCCCGAATACAAACCCATAAAGGCACGGGGCTCACGCGGCAACAACCACGGCAGTGGCAGGCGGGGTGGAAACAACCGTCACCGCAAGGACCACGGCAGAAAGAATGCCGAAAAGAAAGCCAGCAAAAATACAAATGTCGAAGCGAGCGACGTGAAGAAAGACAAATCCCGCCGCCGTAGAAGCAAAAACAAGAAAGTGCCAAAAGAAGACAATTGATTTATATCAAATATTTAAAAAAACCACCACTTTTATGGCTTTTTATTCTACAAATCGTTAAAAATGTTACTTTTTTATACGATTTTGTGAATTTTTCTTTCATTTTGTTTGGCGTTTCGACAAAAACCTATAACTTTGCAGCCATAATCAAATAGGATAAGTGTAAAACTACAACTAATTTAAAGTAAAAAGATTATGATTGCATCAAAAGTTGTGGAGAATCTTCAACAGAGATTCCCGAATGAGCCAGAGTACATCCAGGCAGTGAGCCAAGTGTTGGGCACTATCGAAGAAGAGTACAACAAGCACCCGGAGTTTGAGCGCGCCAACCTCATTGAGCGCCTTTGCATCCCCGACAGAATCATCTCCTTCCGTGTGACCTGGACCGACGACAAAGGCAATGTACAGACCAACATGGGTTACCGCATCCAGCACAACAACGTGATTGGCCCGTACAAAGGTGGTATCCGCTATCACGCATCAGTGAACCTCTCCATTCTGAAATTCCTCGCTTTTGAGCAGACCTTCAAGAACTCCCTCACCACGCTTCCTATGGGTGGCGCCAAGGGTGGCAGCGACTTCAACCCACGTGGCAAGAGCAATGCCGAGGTGATGCGTTTCTGCCAGGCATTCATGACTGAACTTTACCGTCACGTAGGTCCCGACGAGGATGTGCCCGCAGGCGACATCGGTGTTGGCGGCCGTGAGGTAGGCTACATGTTTGGCATGTACAAGAAACTCACCCACACCTTCACTGGCATGCTCACCGGCAAGGGCCAGGAGTTTGGCGGTTCGCTGATTCGTCCCGAGGCCACTGGTTATGGCAATGTATACTTCCTGCAGAACATGCTGAAGACCCGCGGCATCGACATCAAGGGCAAGACAGTGCTCGTATCGGGTGCCGGCAACGTGGCTCAGTATACTGTTGAGAAGTGCATCGAACTGGGTGCCAAGGTGCTGACCATGTCGGACAGCGACGGTTACATCTACGATCCCGATGGCATCGACCGCGCGAAACTCGACTGGATTATGGAACTGAAGAACGTGGAGCGTGGACGTATCCGCGAGTATGCAGAGGAGTTTGGCGTGAAATACGTAGAGGGTGCCAAGCCTTGGTTTGAGAAGGCCGACATCGCCCTTCCTTCTGCCACACAGAACGAGATCAACGGCGAGGCAGCACAAGCCTTGGTCGACAACGGTGTGATTGCCGTGAGCGAGGGTGCCAACATGCCTTCCACTCCAGAGGCCATCAAGATTTTCCAGGATGCCAAGATTCTCTACTCTCCCGGAAAGGCAGCCAACGCCGGTGGTGTGGCAGTGTCGGGTCTGGAGATGAGCCAGAACTCAGAGCGCCTGCGCTGGAGCCGCGAAGAGGTAGACGCCAAGTTGCATGAAATCATGAACAACATCCACGACAACTGCGTGAAGTATGGCACCGAGGCCGACGGATACATCAACTATGTGAAGGGTGCCAACGTGGCAGGCTTCCTGAAGGTGGCCAAGGCCATGATGGCACAGGGCATCGTGTAATACCATTCCCACTATACAACAATCATCCCCGCCCAAAAAGGCGGGGATGATTTGTTATATGGGGTATGGAGTGCCATTCGGGACACAGCATCCGATACAGGCTATTTTAAAATCCTCTCCATGTTGAAAGATCGGGGAAGCGGCAGGCACGTATGTACTGCCACCCAGCCATTATCATTTCTAATCATCTGGCTTCTTCCACACTTTCAGTCTTCTCACCCTTTTTCTGGTGCTCGTTGAGGAATTCCTCCACTTCAGCCAGTTCATCCTCATCGAACCATTCGCTGAGTTTGGTGCGTGCCTTCGTCTTCACATCATCGGGCACGTCGACCCAAATCTTGTTGATGACATACATCAGCACTGTGAGGTCCTCGGAGAGTCCCACGATGGGGATGGCATCAGGGATGACATCGAGCGGACTGATGAGATAGCCCAGTGCTCCCACGATAATGGCCTTGTCCTTGAGCGACACCTCTTTGCTCTGGAGCGTGTAGAAAAGCACCAAAGCCACGTAAACGAGTTTTGAACCCGCTCTTTTTGCTATTCTTGATATTTTTTCGACAAATCCCTTTGAGGAGAATTTGTCGGAGTATGACATGAAATCTGGTAATTCCATAATGTATAATCAACTTAAAAACGGGGCAAATTTACGTTTTTTTTTCAATTAGGCAAAATATTATTTGGAAGAAACCACATTTTATCTTAACTTCGCAAGAAAATCTGACAATATGGAATACGAAATTGACGACATGGAGCACCAAGTGCGCAAAGTCATCGCACAGCACCGCGAAACACCGGGTTTCCCTCAACTCGACGACTACGGAGTGAGCGAGAAGGAGTTCGACGACTACCTTTTCTACAAGCAAGCCGTCATCGACGATGTCGACTCCCTTCGCCGCAAATATACTGTCTATTCGGTGATTTTCATCATTCCTTTCGTGGTGATTTCCTTCTACAAGACCTCCGTCACCAACTGTCTCATTGCCATGGGATGCGGTCTTGTGCTTTGCCTCCTTTACTATCTGCTCACCATCCTCATTCACAAAATCAGGATGAGCCGGCTCAACAACGAGGCGATAGAGCGCTACATTGCCGATGTGATGAAATTCAAAGAGCCTTGACAGGAATATCGCGCAGACGCAACAGATAGTCATTGCGCAGCCGCATCACCTCTTCCCATTTCTCCGACTTGATGAGCGGCCAGTCGTCGTCGTTCCACGACACGCCTGCTGCCTCGAGCCGCTCCACCATCGCCCCCATGGTGATGTTGTCGAGCGTCTCTGCCGGTTTGTATGCCGCCTCCACGTCCTTGCCGCCGCCCGACACGTCGTCGACTAGGTTGGCAGTCTGCAGGTCATTGAGCAAGGAGGATACCACGCGCATGGGGATGCCCGTCTGCAGGTGCAGTTGTCTGGGGGTCAGCGGTTTGCAGTATTCATTGCCAAACTGTTTGCAGACGATGCTCAGGAGCCATGCCGAAGCCATCATCTTGTAGGCATGGCTTACCTTTACCTCGCTGTTGAGAAACGCCAGTTCGTCGAGGTTCTGGTTGGTGTAGCACAGTTGCGCCCCGAAAAGGCAGATTACCCACGATATTTGCATCCACAGCATGAAGAGCGGCAAGGCGGCGAAAGAGCCGTAGATGGCGTTGTAACTCGACACCCAGATTTGCGAGTGGATATAGAAGAGTTGCAGTATCTGCATCGCCACGCCCGCTATGATACCGGGCATCAGCGCGCTCCTGAACTTCACCTTCGTGTTGGGCATGAGCATATAGATGGCGATGAACACCGCCGACATGATGACATAGGGCAGCACCTTGATGGCTATACTCACGATGGGCGCCACCAGTTCGCCAAGTTGCGCCGAGGAGGTGGTGATGAAAATGGAGATACCCGAGGTGACGACCACCACGATGGGCAGCAGGAAGAAGAAAGCAGTGTAGTCGACGAGGTTGCGCAGCAGTCCCTTGGAGTTTTTCACGCCCCAGATATCATTGAAAGTCGTCTCCACATTGCTGATAAGCATCATCACCGTCCACAACATCACGAGGAGTCCGAAACCGAGGATTACCCCGCTCTTCACGTGTACCAGATAAGAGTTGACAAATCCCACGATGATGTCGGCCACCTGTGGTTGGCTTGAGAGGACGTCACGAAACCATATTTCGATGTTCTTGTTAAATCCGAAGCCCCTTGCTATGGCGAAGACCACCGCCACCATGGGCACCATCGCCAACATCGTGGAATAGGTGAGTGCCGAGGCAGCCCTTGTGATGCGCCGGGTAGTGAATGCCTTTGCTGCCAGCAGCAATATCTTGAGCAGTTTCACCAAGAAGAACACCAGTGGTGAGACATCATCTTTCTTGACTTTCCATACTCCAACGGAGAAAAAGTCGACAACTTTCTTTATCCAATTCATGGGGGAAGATTGAGAAAAAAGAAGCAGAGTCCCTGTAAGCCGGGTTCTGTTCTGCAGTACATGCACTGCAGCGCCTGTCATTTGTCTAGGCCTCGGGTCACCCCTCGGCTCAAGCGTTCTACCCTCCATCGGAGTGAGTCGGGCGGGCAACCCTCAGACGATGGTATACGCCCTTCTCACCCTTACCCGCCGTAGCGACGGGCGGTCATTCTCTTCTGCCCTCTCCTACCCTTTTACAAATAGCTTCTGTTTCAGAAGTGGGATGCCCTGCGCTGCCCGGACTTTCCTCTCGTGCCAAAGCACCAGCGACAAGCCGGGACCTCTGCTTGGCTGCAAAGGTACAATTAAGTGAGCGGAATGCAAAATAAAAAACATTTTTTATTTTCATTCCCGAACGTCAGTACCTTCGGTCGAAAGCCAATGGTAGTGCAAACCGAGAGAAAAAACAAATTATATTTGGTTTTTCTCTATGACGAATGGGGCAACTCACAAAATACGAAAGGAAGGTAACGCCAGCCAAACTGGCGTGAACAGTGGTACCTCCGCCACTGTCCCATGCGGTTTAGCCACATGAATTGCCTTCAGCCGAACCGGCGTGAACGGTTGCTCCTCCACCACTGTTCCATGCGGTTTAGCCGCATGAATCGCAAGCCATTCTACGCATAGCCGGCAATCCTTTCCGCCATCGCATTTAAGTGAAGACATTGCTCCCTCGTGATTACCCTTTTCTCATAATGAAACTCCCAAGGGCTTATCTGTAGCAGCGATCCCTCGGCACAAGCATCAAAGGCTTCACCAGAGGGTTTGTATAGTTTTGGGAAACCATTCTCCCTAAGAAGGATGATGTTGTAACCCCTGTTCATGGCTTCGCGCAAAACCTCTTTTTCCTTTGGCGAGATGGCAGCACTAACAAGCACACCACCACGTTCACCACATGCCAGCCATTCCTCTCGCAGCCGGGCGTTTTCCTCATTTGTATAGCGCCTATGCACGATAACAGCCACCTTGTCGGGGATATTGAGCAAGAATCTGTTACCTACCACCTGGCATTTTTCACCTGCCACCTCCATGCCTGTGAGTATGGTGAACAAGTCAGGATTCTGACGTTTCATCATCAATCGACGAGGATTGTCATCAAGATAGCGTGTCCACTTGTCCATTTGCCCATCGTTCATGAGAATCTTATCACAGTAACCTGTCTCAAACAAACCTTGTCTTGGTGGTTCATTCATGTTAAACAACTTCCAATAGGCATTGTTGCATCCCGATTTAAATCCAGCAACAACTTTCCCGAGATGCTTACCATTTTCCATGTTCTCATTCACCCTTACAATCATGTGCAAGTGGTCAGGCATTATACAAAGTTTCCAAACCTCCAGTTGAGGATAAAAACGATGAATCTTCTTCTGTTCTTCTTGAGCAATAGCGTTCCCCAGGGCAGAGTGCTCCACATAAGGACCCTTCTCACCTTCCAAACTTCCACACAATGTGCCCAATAATGCCCTGCGCTCTCTCACCACAAGGGTCAGCATGTACGTTCCCTTGCGGCTATAGTCGTGCCATGGAGTGCGTCTCTTCATCGAGTGTTGTATCTCGTGCACCTCCATGCCTGCTGCTATGGCTTCTTCGCGTGTCATAAACTATTCTTCTATAGCGATTAGGGACAAGGAACTTCTGTGGGAGTGCGTAAAGAAGTCGTGGCAATTGAGACCCTTTCCCAACAATCGCAACTGTAAATCAGTGGGGTTGTTTGGTTGTCAATTTTGGAAAGATGATTACTTCATTTTTCCATTTATGACAGGAACTGTCATGGGGATACCTGCGTTATTGGTATAACTATACGTGCCTACTCTCTTAGGATTCTCCACTGTTACAATTTGGTCACTATAGAAATCCTTGCCAAGAATGAGGACGGTGTTATCCAAATACATCCCAAGGCCAGAAGACTCTGTTGCCAGTGCTGAGTTTTTAAAAACTTGAAACACCTGGAAAGATGTTACCTTTTTGTTCTCATAACTCACGGGCTTTTCAAGATACTTAATTGAGGCTATACCTACGTAGTTCTGAATGACCTTTCCTATGACGAATAAGCCAACGAATGTAAGAACTATACCTGTCACTAGACCCAAGAAGAAAGATTTCTTATTCTTTATCATATTAATAGTATTGAATATAAATTATTGTCCATTGTTCCTACACCATATAATCATTGGGGTCGGTACTATAGATTTGGTTAATAATCTGTTTTTGAAAATTACGATTGAAAACTATGTTATGCTGCAAATTTAAGAAAACATTTTTATATTTGTGCTGTTTTCTTTCGTTTTTACATATTTTCCCGACAACCAGCAAAACCCAGGGGCAAATGTCATTGTGGCAAATGTTAAAATCCTCTTTTTCCCTTTTGTTATCCATCATGATCATTGGAGATGGTTCTCAATGGTCATTTTATCTTATGATTTGACAGAGTCAATGAAGTAATATATTTGTGCAGAATTAGGAATCCTAAGTAGGGATTGTCGTCAAATATCAAGATTATTTATATCTATCTGTTTCTCAATATGATTTAAATTCCGTACCTTTGAAGAGGATAAGCCCCAACAATCATTCTTTCACTTTTTCAAACTCCTTAGGAAACCTATGCTTAAGCCCTGCTAAATAGACAGACAAATATAATCGTCCTGCATAATGAGCCTTACTTCGTATTAGAGGCCTGTTGAAAAGAGAGCATAAGATACGATAACTGTCATCTCTTTTGAATCCATTATCTCTCGCATGGATTAGAGAGTGGGTCCACAATGGTTCTGCTTTTTTCTCATCCTTTTCAAAAACGTATTGGAGTAATTCGACTGTTAGATTCCAAGTGAGCCCTGTCCAATGATGCAAAAACCAGGCAACATCCTCTGCAAACAAAAATCCATATGGGTACTGATTTTGAAAAGGTGGAAGCAGATGCTTTTGCTTGTATTCAGCAACCATCTCTTCGGTCATAAGGAAGTATCTCTCACCTAAAGTAAACAACCCTTGAATATTTAAGAGTTCTTCAAAGGCAGCACTCTCTATCTTCGGCATTAACATCATGGTGACTTTCTGGATACTTTTATTGTCAAAATCAGGAATGTCGTTTAAATCTCCAAGATAAAAAAGTGTGTAATCCTCTTCTTCGATCGGTCTATCATACATCCCAGGGAACTCATTGCCTTTCTTTTCTATTAGTTGTTGAATTCTTTTTATCCTTGTCAGAACATCTGATGTCAATACGTTGTAGCGTAGGAACTCTTGATTGTCGCTGTCTTCGATATACTTTTTTGTGCAAAGAATATGACTTCCATGCTCGTCAATCATTTCATCGACTTCGAAATTCTTCTCTATTCCATTCAAGCAAATCAATAAGGCACAAGCATGCAAATACACTTTCTCGCCATTGGCATTGGTTCCAATCCAGAAATGGTTTCTCAAATCCTGATTTGGGCCAACATTTACAGGCATTCTTGCTACATTCTCAAAACCAAACAATTCAATAGCCTTTTGAAAAACACGGTCATACGACTCTTCATCCACTTCTATGTCTATAGTAGGAACCTTCTTTTTGTCACCCCATATCAGTATGGGTTCACCCCCCACACTGACGGGACTAATGTTGGAGATTCCGAGCGAATAACACACATGAGAACTAATCATCCTGCCCCACCCTGGGCCAAAGATGATATTCTTTTCTCTCTTCAATTCTGATACAAGTTGATACGCTACAAGGAAGTAATCTTCCAGATGGCGATGCTCAATGAAGTTGAGTTCTTTATAGATAGTCATTGCATCAACTTCACGATACCTTCCACCCTTCTCAACAAGTTTTCTTAATATTTCCATTTTTGATGCCATATCAAGTTGTGGTTAGTTGGCAAAAACAATTTTGCCGTGGTTACTCTTTTCCAATAAGAATTGGATGTTTCACAATACTATATCCATATATCAATAGACTGAAATCCATAATAATATAAACTTCAATACAAAGATAAAACAAACCTCTGCCGTTTTGGGGCAGAGGCTTGAACTAAAGATTCGTTCCGTTTATAATCCAATTTTTAACATTTCACTTTTAAGATATAAGGCAATTGCGCCAAAATCATCCCAACTAAAATCTCGTGCACTTGTATGTGGAATTCCATAAATAGGAATCCTGTTCCACGATGCTTTCTTTATTGTTTTTTTACAGTTGTGAATGGATTTCCAATTCTTCCCGTCGGTTCTTTTAAGAGCAAAATCTAATAAATCTCTATTTGTAGCTTCAACGGTTGAAACTGTTTCGACATCATCAAATTTGAACTTTAGATTTAAATTGTCAAAGCACTCCTTCACGGATAAACAGACAATACATTTTGGGCGAAATATTTCTTGAATAACTTCACCTGTGAACTCCAAACATTTTTCAATTGCCTCTTGCGCATGGGGAAGTTTTTTCATTTTTTCAATATTATTTGATCCAAAATATACTGCGTTGAAAAAAACGAAATTACCATCTTCCCACGGACGAGTATAATTTGCCCATTCAAAAGAGCCATATAATCGATTCCATACTTTCCATGCACTTTTCTTTCGTTCAAGAGGATTACAGAAACTTCTATTACCTTCATAAAATCTTTCTGGTGCGGCATCCTCTTCATAATACTTCCAATCTTCATTAGGATTATATCCAAGTAAAACAACCTCGGGTTGTTTATCCAAAACTGGCTTGGATTGAAAAGAAGCACAATGTGTTCCCTTTTCTCCTAATTTAGGACCATATTCAGACAAAAATGAGCAAACCCTTGTCACCCAATCATCAAATTTGAGCATACGTTCTGCCATTTCATTATTCTCATCTGAATGCCTGTCTGATTCATGTGGTTCATCAAGAGCGGAATTATTGCAATTGTTATTATATTCAAAATTGTCTTCCAAATACTCCACATTTTTACCTTTGGATTTTGCATAGGCGATTTCCCCCTTTGTGCTTTCTCCTATATAACCGCCCACGTTGATGACAAATAATTCATCTGCCAAATCAATCTTAGCCAGATGCTGGCGGTCTAGCATTTCCTTCACTCCCTCGTTCCATATCTCTTCGTCCCCAGAATGGCCAAACAGTCCTACAGAAATTACAATGTTGCCCTCAAGGGTCAGTCGTTTCTGGACCTCCAAAAATTCATCTTTAAAGCGTGTGCTGCCACAAAGTGTTATTACTTTAAAACCGTTTATCATATTGATTCTTATTTTTGTGATACTTGTTATACATCTGTTTTGAAATCTCCACTATCTCATCACGAAACCATTTGGGTGACAAGACTTCGATATCAGCACCTTGAGAAAGAATCTCTTGACTAAAATCGAAGGTGGGACGGAGGTGAACTGTAAAAATACTGTATTCATCCGTCTTCTCTATCTCTTTTTGAGTATGGTGCAGAGGAAGGGAACGGAGATAATTGGCTTGCTTAGTCAAGACTTTCATCTTAACGGTCTCAACATTTATCTTTCTGTCGGCAATAATACCAAAACAGTCTTCGAAAAATTCCTCTGGAACGAAGTCCTTGGGGCATTTGAAACCTTTATCCGTCATCCACAACCATCGAACACGGTCAAGGGCATAGATTTTTATCTGGTCATTGTAAGGACTAGCCCCCATCAAATACCAACGTTGCTTGAAAACCTTCAGACAATATGGCTCCACCTCAAAAGTATTTGCCTTATCACGGGAAAAGCCTTGATAGGTCACTTCAAGCACCTTGTTCTTCTTCAGCGCTTCAATAATGATAGGAAGGAACTGCTCTCCATCAGGGATTTCCTCAAACAACACTTTGTCTTTGACGCTGACACTATTCATCATCAGATTGCTGACAGCAAGGGTGTTGAAAAGCCAACTGCGCATTGAGCCATTCTTCAACTCTTCCTCATTCTGAATAAAGTAACGGTAGTGACCATTATGCTCGTTCTCAATAATGAGACCAAACATCTCCTCGATGGCAATGCGCCATTTATGGAATGTTCTGATTGACATAGGCTTACCCTCACTCATATCATTGTCAAGCCAGTGCTGACAGATGTCTTCGAATGAAATCCGCTTCGCCTTGTATATGGTTTCTACCAACCATACGTACTTATTCAATAGATTTTTAGCCATATTTATACAATTAGCACTACAAAAATACTAAAAAGGTATGCAAAATTGGGGCATAGAGTAGCCTATTTGTCTATAATTCTAAATTATTAACGCTTTAACAACATTTCAGAATTTAATCTTTTTAAAGCCATAGCCAGTGATTTAATCCACCCATACCAATTCATTGGTGATGTCCACACATGCTTCCAATGCCAACCGTCGCTGGCACGGAATTATTGTTCTTGTCCCTTTTTCTTGTAATAGGGATTTGGATAGAAATACTTTTGCTCGTAGTCCGACACCCATTGTTTACCACCGTAAATAGCAATATGGCCGAAACTGCTTACTTCGTTTTGGGGAAGAACAGAAATATCGCCTTTCTTGGGTTTATACCCTTTTGATGGTATTTCTTCAAATCCCATTTGTGGCAAGGTTATATCGTATGTATATGCAGGAACAAGTCCGATAGGACACAACCTCCGTTCCACATTGCCTTGATTACATACCAAGCACACATAGAGCGTGAATGTGGCGCTGCGTGGAAGGTAACGTAAGATACTGTCTTATCATTGTTGTAATAGTACGGCATATGATTCCAAATGAGGATGGCAGCCACAATGATGATGAGACTTTTGGCTTTCTTTATCTTACCCATGAATGGTTTGCAGAAAAGCACAATGAATGCTACAAGAGCAGCCAAAAGAGAACAGATGATAAGAATTATCATTTCAGATGGTTTTTGCTTTATCAGAGTTGTAAATATCTATTGGAGCCACGACTTCTTGGTTGAGGTTGATGCCTCGTTTCTTAAGTGTTTTCTTCAGTCCGATCAGGTAATAGTCAGAGACCTTTCTGTATTTGCACAACTCTATGCCAAACTGCGTTTTGTAGATGTGGTGTAGCAATTCCGAGCAATAAAACAGGTTGTTGCCGGGCTTGAACGAAGTATCATAGCGACGGCCGAGCAGATGACGGTATTTCACTTTTATGGGCTTGTCGATGACCCGATTCGCCCACCATTGTTTTCCTTTGCCCCGATTGATGAATTCCTGCAAAGGTGTTAGTTTCAACTTGCCCGTAGCCTCCAGCACATACAATCCGTCGGATTTTTCGATGATGATGCCACAATGGCTCAGTACCGACCCCGTGGCATACTGGATAAGTGGCGACTGTTCAGAATTTGACGTATGGAATATGAGGTCTCCCTCCTTCAATTTGTCTGCTGATGTCTGTCCTGAGCAGTATTTGATGCCAAGAAATAACACCACAAAGACTAGAAGTATTCCAATTATTTTCTTTTTCATTACAAGTATGTTTAAATGACTTATTTTTCCAATTCCTTAATCGGGTTGACAAAGAAGAGTTTCATCTCTGGATCCCATCGCCAGTCACCTTGCGGGATGACAGAGGAGATGCTGTAGTGCAAGTGAGGAGTTTTTCCTGCGGCATTGCCTGTATTACCTACCTTGCCGATTACCGACTTTTTTGTGACGATGGCACCGACATGGGTATCAATCTCACTCATATGAGCGTAGTAGTGGAGGCGCATTTTCGAACTGAGCACCAAAACGATGTTGCCGCCTGCGCCTTCAGTATGCATTGCAGCCACGACTATCCCACCTATGGCAGGGTGAATCGCTGTACCTTTTGGAGCAAAGATGTCGATGCCGCGATGGTTGTGGTCACCCCAGGGATGCCAAAACGATTGGGAGTTGTAACTTCCCTTGCCACAACCCTCAACAGGGTTTTGAATTTTGGAGGGCAACAGCATATTCAAAGTAATCAATGCTATTATCACCCACATGATTCTTTTCAGCCATTTTTTTCGGTTCTTTTTCATATCATCTCATATTATACCATCGCAAAGATACCATTCATCTTAAAGAAACAATCAACTTTTCCCTAAGATTGTATGAATAGCCTTATTTCTTGTATGAATATGAGTAGGGCTATACACATAGGGTGGGAAAATGACGGACTATGAAATAAAGAAGCCCTTGGATCATTGTATACCGTACCCAAAGATTAATGAAGAACAAAAAAAGAGACACCTGAAGCAGTGTCTCTTTATAATGGTTGAAAAACTTGGCTATTTATACCTGCAGAGCATCATCTTTCCATCATCTTCTCGTAGATGCATGCCGTTACCCAAACAGAAGTCCCACATGTTGCAATCGGTACAAGGTCCAGTATGCATCCATTCACGCTCGCGATATTGTTGGAATTTGTTTTCCCATACATCCGTGAACCGCTCCTTATAGATGTTCCCCTGATGATACTGGCTGCGTATACTTAGGCAACCAGAGATAGACCCATCGGCGAGGATAGATGCCACACCGACACCCGCATGACAGAAAAATGGAGCATTGCGCACCTGCCATTCATATTCACCGAGGAATCCCTCACAACTGTAACTCAGGCGGATGGAATTCTCTTTGCGCACTTTCACGATGAAGTCCATCAACTCACGGAACTGTTCGTCGCTGAGTTGCAGTTCTGGATAATTTACGGCTCTACCCATGGGAACAATCGTAAAAATGCGCCACTTCCTAACGCCCAAGTCAATAAGATAACGCTTGAAGTCTTCGAGATAGCCAATGTTCCTCTGATTAACGCAGGTAATGACATCCCATGTGAGTTTTTTCCCTACAAGACACTTGACTGCCCTCTCTGCGCCGGCAAAACTGAATTTGCTGTCACGTATCCAATTATGGTCCTCCGCAAAACCGTCCATGCTGATTGCGATAGACTCCAACCCTGCATCCAAGAGCCGGGCACACATCCTCTCATCGAGCAACAAGCCATTGCTAACCATCGCCCAATGGAAACCACGCTCACGTATGGCCCTTCCACATTCAACGAGGTCTTTCCTTACAAGGGGTTCACCACCTACTGTCTGAACGGTTATTTTCCCAGGGTCCATCACCGTTCGCACGTCATCGAGCACTGCCAGGAAGTCTTCAAGTGGCATGTCTTCTGTTTCAGCAATGGCTCTGCAGTCGCTGCCACAATGTAGACAATGCAGGTTGCAACGTAATGTACACTCCCAGAAAAGTTGATGTAGCACATGCTTTTTCATCCGCTTCTCATTAATCAGGCTGGCTTGAAGAAGTTGCATTCCCTTGGGGAAACTTGGTGGAGGTAATTTAGTATCCATGATTGTTTTAGGTTATAAATCATTCTAATTGTTGCAAAGATAATTTATTTGTTTTACAAAAAAAAGATTTATTTGTATTTTTCAAGTGAATTGTAAAAAATCAGCAATGAATTTGGTAGTTTGAGATATTTTACATATTTTTGTTGCGACAATTAGCTAATTATTAATTACATTCTACGACTATGGAGAAAAAGAACTATTTGCGTCCAGTGACCAAAAAACTGTCACTTGACATCACAAGTGCTCTCTGCACCGAGCCGGTAATTTATACTAGCGTGCCCGAAACTATCTATGCTGGTCCAGACATTGAGCAGTCTATGTTCTAAAGAATTAAAGAGTGTGCAAATGCACACTCTTTTTTTGGGTCAGCGGATAAACCTGGTTGGTATGGCTTGCCCGGTCAAGAGTAATTTGTTACCTTTGTGGCATGAAATCAGAAACCCTATTGCGTGCCATACTCC
>OMZE01000069.1 GCA_900315455.1 uncultured Prevotellaceae bacterium
CACCGACAGCACCGACGAGTGCCTCTGCACCTTCACCCCGAGGTGGACAGGACAGTTCAAGATCAAAATCAAGAACCGCGGCAACGTCTACAACGAGTACCAAATCACCACCAGCGCATGGTAAGAAGTGATGACGAACCCGAATCTCACGAAGAAAAAATATAGAATAATATCATGAAAACAAACACATAGGTTAGTTGAAATTTTGAAGTAGTAATGATTATGAACAAGGAAAGAGGCACCTCGCTCGGTGCCTCTTCCTTTGTATGGTCGTTACCTGCGTCCGCCGAAGGTTTCGTGAGCGGCTGCTGTGCCACCGTTGCCTTGGCCTGCCACGTTGCTTGTCGAAGTGTTATTCAGATAAAAGAGTTTTTTATTCGCTGTAGTTATGATCCACGACGATAACTACCTCCATGTCAGGCACAAATGGTTGTATCTCGTTTGTGAGATTGCTGACGAATGCGGTATCATCGTGAACGGAAATATCGGGGACGACATCGACGGAGAGCATCTTGTCTTTCTCCGAATAGTAGAAACCATGCACCTGCACGATGTCTTTATGGGCGGCCAGTGTTTGCATCACTTTTGCTTGCAATTCTGCCCGACGGTTTTCACCTGTTGCTATGGCATATACCCCGACAGTCATAATGATGCCGTGCTTCTCAAACATGTATGTTGTAATCTTACGCGTCAATCCATGTATGTCATAGGCCGACATCGTGTCGTAGACATTAACGTGGAGTGAACCTATCTTCACGTCTGGACCATAGTTGTGGAGTATCAAATCGAATACGCCATGCACGCCATCGAAATCAGAGACTTCTTTCTTTATCTGACTTGTAAGTTCTGCCGGAATGCTTGTGCCAAGCAGTTCGTTGACTGGCGAGGCCAGCATCTCGATTCCGGCCTTGATGATGACAATGGAGATCAGTGCTCCGAGAATGCCGTCAAGGGAGATGTTCCATAGTAGCATGATACCGGCAGAAACGAGTGTTGCCAAGGTGATGATGGCATCGAAAAGAGCATCTGAACCGGAGGCTATCAGGGCATCACTCTTCAGCAGTTCGCCCTTGCGTTTCACATATTGTCCAAGAACGAGTTTTACCACTATGGCCACTACAATGACGATAAGCGTCACAGTGGTATAATGGGGTTCTGTTGGGTTGAAGATTTTCTTCACCGACTCAATGAGAGAGGTGATGCCCGCCGAGAGCACTATGACGGCGATGATAATGGCACTGAAATACTCAATGCGCCCGAATCCGAAAGGATGTTTGCGGTCGGCAGGCCGTTGCGAGAGTTTCGTCCCTACGATGGTAATGACGCTCGACAGCGCATCACTCAGGTTGTTGACGGCATCCATCACTATGGCCACGGAACTGGCCAGAGCACCGACTGCGGCTTTGAATGCAGCCAATAACACATTGGTTACAATGCCTATGATACTAGTACGAATTATTTGTGAACTACGATCCATATCTATTTCGATTTGTCTGACTGTTGTTCTTGAAAAAGTGGATAGAACTAACGCTTCTTCAAATTCATTTGGCAGTGATCCGTAGGTCGCTTACTTTAGTTCCTTCAACTTTTTCTTGGCCTCCTCAAATCCTTGTTTGGCTGATTTCTCATACCATGATATTGCCGTTGATATGTTCTTCGTCACACCCTCGCCATGCTCGTAACACCATCCCAAGTCGTATTGCGCTGTTTCATCCCCTTGCTCGGCCGCTTTGCGGTACCATTTCACCGCCTCCGTAAAATTTTGCGTGACACCATACCCCCGATGATACATAGTGCCAAGATTTGTCTGTGCCATGGGATTGCCTTGATCGGCTGATTTGCGGAACAATTTTAAGGCTTCGGCGTAATCCTTTTTTACCCCCTTGCCTTCAAGATACAAAAGCGCCAGATTATTTTGTGCAGTCGACTCCCCCTGCTCTGCTGCTTTGCGGTACCATTTCACCGCCTCGGCGTAGTTGACGTTTACGCCCAAACCATTAACATAACAATAGCCCAAATTAGATTGGCCTTTCTTGTCTCCCTGCTCAGCAGCCTTGCGGAACCATTTTACTGCTTCGGTGTAATTCTTTGCCACCCCATCTCCATTAAAGTACATATTCCCAACAGCGTATTGGGCAGGAGCATATTTCTTGTCAGCCGCTTTGCGGTACCATTTCAATGCTTCTGCAAAGTCTTGTTTTTTCCCGTTAGTACCCTTGTCATAATCCCTTCCTAATTGATACATCTGCTCCGCCGTCATGGATGATGACTGTGATGTGCCAGTGGAAGAAGATGAACCCGAGCCGGTGGATGTGGTAACTCTTGAGATAAGGCCATTGGTGGTAGTGTTTAAGTTACCTTGAGTGGTAGTCGAGCCGGTGGATGTGGTAACTCTTGAGATAAGGCCTCCATTGGTGGAAGTGCTTAAGTTACCTTGAGTGGTAGTGGTATAGGTGCCCCTGACGACATCGATAGGCTTGTTATAGTTGGGAGCCATGGCTACGATGTGTCTCTCTTCCAACTTTTTCTTGGCTTTCTCATATCCTTGATTGGCCGCTTCCAGATACCATACATTGGCCAGTGTGGTGTCTTTCTTCACACCTTTGCCGCTGTCGTACATTCTGCCCAGGTCATACTGGGCCATTGCTAACCCTTGCTCGGCTGCCTTGCGGTACCATTTCACCGCCTCGGCATAGTTCTTTGCTACACCTTCGCCATTCTCATACATAAAGCCGAGGTTTCTCTGTCCCCTGGCATATCCTTTCTCTGCCGCCTTGCGGTAATACGCCACTGCTTTCGCAAAGTCTTTCTTTTTGCCGTTCTTGCCGGCATAATATGCGTTGCCCAGGTCGGTCAACTGACTGGGCGTCATATTGTCTGTCTTCTGTGCACAGATGGGTGTGACTATCCACAGAAAGAGCATGATAAAACCACATGTTGCTTTTGTGATGACTGATTGGCTCATATTGGTCTCGGTTTTTAATCTGAATATTTCATACTAAAATGATAAATGTGAGTTTTTTTTCTAACTGTTTGGTAACAGAGAGAGCGCCGGTTTTGTAGTGCAAATTCAATAAAACCTCACATGTGCAAATATAGTCATTTTACCGCTTGCTACCAAGAAAAGTCGGAGATATTTCTCTGAGTTTTTCGTTAATTTGCACCTGAAAACCATAAGGTAAGTTAAATCCTTCAGTAACCACGTCCTCAACCCAAGGGAGGGCGTGTCAAATTGAGTGCCCCTTTGGGGCAGAACCATCGGTCACTGTTCGCGAAGCGAGGGAAAGTAAATCTCACAAATCATTCCAAATCAAACAAATAAAAAAGACTGGAATTTCACTTCTTTTTTTAACGAACACGAATTTACCGAATCACACGAATAGTTCTTTCAATAGTCGCAAGCGACTGAACGAATCTCACGAATATTCTATTTCAATCAAAGATACTCCAATTCGTGTTATTCGTGCCACCTTTAGGTGGTTGATGATTTAACTATTCGGTTCATTCGGTCAATTACCTCCCTTCGGTCAGCGGGTCTTAGACAAATCTCGTGTTCGTTTTTGTGGAGGTGAAATAATTTAGTAAAAAAGAATTGAAAGATTTGAACAGATTTGTTGGATTTCTCGCCGCAGGCGACTGAAGAAATGGAGTGCCCCTAGGGGCAGAACCATCGGTCGCGGATGTGTAGCATACGCAACCTCTTTAAACTGTTCGCGAAGCGAGGGAAAGTAAATCTCACAAATCATTCCAAATCAAACAAATCAAAAAAAAGAAAAGATTTTGAACAGATTTGTTGGATTTCTCGCCGTAGGCGACTAAAAAACGTCGCCCGCTGGTTCTCACCGCAGGCGACTGAAAAATAAATTTGACACACCCTCATGCAACCGCTCGCATCCGCCTTCGCGGAAAGCCCAGAACGTGATGCAGGAAGTGAAACTGCCGCTACGTTCCGGGAACAAACGATCATTGTGTGATGACTTTCTTGACTTGCGCGTGTCCTTTGCCCGACTTCTTGATGTAGATTCCCTTTGAAGGAGGAGTTTGCAATACACGGCCTTGCAGGTCGTAATAAACTGCAGATGCAGTCGGCAATCCGTCTATCTCCTCAATGCCTGTGTCGGCGTTGCCGATGCCTACGGCTGCCCATGCGCTGATGACGGCCTGTGTCTCGGTGCTGCCTTTGCCGTACAACTCATCGGATGCTTGTTGCCAACACTCGCTGATGGTCGAGAAGTCGGTTTCTGACGAACAGTATTTTGTCAGTGTCAGATAGGCTATCTGCGTCCCTTTGTCGATGCCGATACCTGTCATGTCGTAACTGTCACCGTTGTCGTTGGTTCCTTTACCACCTTCACAGAGCAGATAGTAGAACTTATTCTGAACACCCATCATCGCGTATTTGTCTAATTTATTCCAGTTCTCCCCAAGATAGGTGTCGGGTTGGGGAAAATCTCCCGATAATTTCGGATTCTCAAGATTGCGTAAGTTGTCCTTTCCTATTATCAGGCCCTGACCTCCCACAATCCATGGAGACTGTGAACCGTACCCGTAAGTGTCGTTCTTCATCAGACTGACTGCCATGATATCAGAAAAAGACTCGTTGATGGCACCGCCCTCAGAAGGAATGCTGCTCGACAGTTGAGAGGTGTTCTTCGTAACGAGATGGGTAAACTCATGACACATTATCGACAGTTCTACAAATGCCCGCATGTAAGGTCCCATTCCCCCCTCCATATCAATGTCGATGCTCTGTCCTCCCAAGCCATAAATCATCACCGGCGGATTCCAGTCGCTCCTTGCCTCTGCACCGACCTGAGCCATATTGTACAGGAAACTCGGCATGGGGTCATCGAAGTCCATTCCGTCTTTGCCGGAAGAATAGCCGGGGGTATAGATGATGTTATAGATTGTTGCCCCTTTATCGTTGTAACTGTCGCGTCCCAGAACATTCTTATAGAAATCGTAGACTTGCATCATTCCCCAATGGGCATCCACCAGGGGTGACCCTCCTTTCTCGTACGTGATGGTTGCTTTTATGCCATCGGCATCGATATGGGTTACACCACTCTCATCGGGTACGAAGAAGGCCCTGAATAAGATGGGCATTTTTTCACCCTCCTCATCAATGATGTTTATTTCCAGCGTGGCACCCTCAACAGGAATGGCGGCACGTGTCTGACCGGCCTCGTCTTCGTCGAGTACAACGGGTGCTCCATCTTCATCGGGTAAAAACTGCTCATAGAAAGGAGTCCATTTGGTCTGTCTGTAATAGAGGGCTACACGCATGGCGGCAGGCGATTCGTCTGTAGGTATGCAGTCTTGCCCGTCTTTCGTCAGTTGTTCAATGGTGATGCTCTTCAACTGATAGGCATAAAATTCTGACGTACTGTTTGCCACCTCTCCAGTCTTCAGGTAGTCGGTGGTGTCGAAAGCCTTATTGGCATCGAGTATTTCCTTGATATATTCCTCGTCATCCTCAGGTGCCTCATCTTCCGTACGGATTAAGTCGCGAAGTGTGCCATTAGCAGCCAATTCATCGAGCGAGAGGAGCGATGCGCCTATCAGCGTACAGATTTTGCGCTCGCTATCGTAGAGATAATACTTGCCGTCGGCTCCTTGTGTGACGTCCATCTCGACTTCGCCACAATAGACACCCTGTCCCTTCACCTTGACCGGCGTTCCTTCAACCTGTGCTGCCGACTGGAGTGCCCAGCAAGCAAGCAGCGACAACAAAAACAATGCTTTTTTCATTTTTATCCTATCAATTCAAGTTTGTTCTTAAACAGTGCTCCCCCCCTTCTCGTCTTCGAGGGAAGAGAAAGGCGGTGCAAAAATACATAAAAAAAGCAAATATCATTCATATCCTGTTATATTTCGTCTATAACGTCATCAATGAGGATACTTTCAATCCCGGGCTTCGCCCGATTGAAGATTGAGCCCGGGCTTCGCCCGATTGAAAATTGATCCCGGGCTTCGCCCGATTGAAAATTGAAGATTATCTTCAACCATCCGATGGCTATACTTAATTTTCAATATTCAAAGTTGCGATTAAGCGTTTCTGTCCCCCGATAACGGGGGAACCGAAGGGGGTGTAAAGACCATTGAAGCAGACGAAAACTTGTTTTCAGTATGCCGAGCGTGAGCAACTTCAAGCGAAGCTTAATATTCAATATTCAATTTTCAATATTATTGTGATAGATTTCTTTGTTTTCATGCTCTATAAGGGAAAAGAAACAAAGAAACAACCATCCTGCATTTGCTTCGGCAACAGTCTCTATGCAAGGAAAACAAACCACCGCCGAATCCGGGAGACCATAGGCAACCAAAAACCTTACAGCCATGACAA
>OMZE01000055.1 GCA_900315455.1 uncultured Prevotellaceae bacterium
CGGTGAGACTGATGTCGTGTCGCGGATTCTGCAGAGGCTCGCCCATGTACTGTCCGATGAAGAAGATGCTTCCCGTGGAACGCTCACTGATGATGTATAGGAAGGGCCTGTCTGCTATGAACTCTGCATATTGGGAAGGAGCAGCTTCGTCGGTCATCCCGATGACCGTGGCTGCAGCAGCCTCGGTGCCCTTCTCGTCGAGTTTCAAATGGGCTTTTTGTCGCATTATGCTTATCCAGCACGAGTCGGAGTCATCCTCATTGTCGCCTAAGTAGCAGAAGTCCAAAAAGCCGTGGCCGTTGTATTCCTGAAAGGCATCCGGCATGCCCAGTGAAGCCATGATCTCATTCAGGTCCTGGTTGGTGTCGGTTTCTATACGTGGCATCATCAGCCTCACCTGGTAATCTGTGTATTCGGCTGCATTCCAGTTCGTGCCATTCATTGCCGCCAGCACATCGTCAAGCGTCTTTCCGTGATTGGGCAGGAAAAGCGTCATCTGGTATGAGCCGTTGCCGTAGGGCAGGATGACGGACTGGTAAAGGTCGGTCATCGCATAACGGAACTCATTCACCTGGCTCATCATCATGGCGGTGCGCCGCATGTTGTCGAAATATGCATTCTGAGTTTGCCATTCTTCGAACTGATTGACCCATGCGCCCTTGAAGCAGATGGCGTTCAGCAGGAAACTCACCAAGTTGGGGTCTTGCATATCCTCCGGCTTCAGCAAGTCGGTTATCATATCGTCGGTTTTGTCAGCAACCCATTGGTTGATGACGTCTAACGTGGCCTCGTCGCGGAAGCTGAGGACGGATGGCGTGGCGTCATAATAAGTGGCCGCCGCATCCTTGAAAGGCGTTTTCAGTGAGATGTCCTTCCTGTCGCCGTTGAAATAGATGGTGTTGGCAATGGCCACGCGTGTGTCCTCGTCGAGCAAGGCGCTTTCCGTGAGCATTTTCCGGCAGAAGGCGTTCATCGTGGCCACATCGGCATAGCCCGTCTGCCGTCCGCCGGACAGCACCTGGCATATCTCCTCGCGGGTGATGCCCTCGGCACCGTTGTTGAGCATCCCGAGGGCGTAGGTGATGCTCAATGGGGAGATGATGTGATTCTCCGTGTCGCGTGTCTTGCGGAACAGGTTGAAGGCGAAGTCGCTGTTCTGTTCCACCAACGTGCGCTCTGCATCGGTCAAGGTGATTGTTTTCGGTTCCTCTTCTTGGGCTAAAGCAGTTGTTGCCATCAGGATGGACAATATCATAAGTACAATCTTTCTCATAACGTCGTTGTTTGGTTGTTACTTGCAAAAATATGATTGTTTTTCTTTAATAGATAAGAAAACTACAATATAACTGCATTGACCTCTTTTTTTTAACATTTTTTACATTACGAAAGTTTTATGTTATACCCCTCATCAATCATCTCACGCAGTATCTCATCGCGACTCTTGTGTCGGAGGTTGAAGTTCTCACCTTCACGGGAGCCACCGGGAGCGGTGAACAACTTATGGGGAAAGAGAATCTGTGGCAGTTGATGGAACAGCGTCCCCATGGCTTTCTGTAGTTCTCGCTCCAAAGTGGCACCTTTCATCCCCAGCCATCTCCGACAGCAAGCACGGTCGATTTCGTCGGTGAAACGTATCATGGGGACGGGGAAATTGATACGTTTTTGAGTCTTCTTACCTGTAGGATAAATTAAAATAATGCATACTTAACTTGCCCTATAGGCTTATGATTGAGAAGATTGAAATACTGCAACATGGTAAAGGCGGCTACTTTTGCGGCCATCCTTGCGAAGAGTCCCGGTGGCTGCTTAGTCGCTTTCGCAACTCGGCATTCTCTTTCTCTAACTCCTTGATACGCTCAATGAGTTGTTGACGTTCAGCAAGCCAGTTCTGAGATGCTCCTTGGTTCATACAAATGTGCTATCCTTTCATTTGCCTAAATCGAGTTTGCAATTCCTCAAGTCGCTTGATTAGCATATCAAAGTCCAAAGGATTGCCGTAGATGAAACGTGGTTGACCATATATAGACGGTCTGCCAAGTTGCTATCAATCCATCTGCTCATTTGCAATTTCCTTTTTCAGGGTTGTCACAATTTTACGAATCCAAGCGGGGGCCAGTTTCACGTCTTTTTGCCAAATGTCGTCCTCTGGATGTTCCTTCAACAACTTTCGGATGATGCCAACATGCTCGTCTGTTAGGTTGTCCTTGCCAATGGCTTTCATTGCCTGTACAAGAATGAGCATCAATTCTCCTTTGTATTCAAAGTTCTTCGGTACACTGCGTTTCAGCCTGATGGTACGGTTCCCAAGTTTTATCTCCCTGGCAGAGCCGCTAGTGATATACTCTGAGTTCATTGGCACTTGCGTAGATAGTCCCAGTTGGTTCATGGCAGTGTTGCCAGTAGGCAGAATCTTGGCTCTGTCTCTCTTCGCAATCGCTTTCACAATCTCACCAACAGGAGGATATACAATGCCGAATTTACTGTTTAACATAGATACCTAATGAGATACGTGCTATCAGTCCCTGGCTACACAATTCAGAGAGTATCTGACGGACATAAACATCGTCATAGTTCGGAAAACTGTTGTTGAAAAACAAACTTCCATCCAAACTTCGACCTGTTTTTTTGTAATATGCTCTTTTACAGTCATTTGATTTCTTTTTTATCATATATTTCAACTAACAAATAATTGCAAAATTTGTTAGTTTGCCCTGCAATATTTGTATTATTTCTGCAATAACAATCATTTTGATGCAAAGAATTGGTTGAAAGTTGAAAATCGCTTAGTGTTTTTCTACTTGTCAACTTCCTTTTGATGACGCCAAATCGTGGCAGAGGTTAAGAAAAACAGATTAAATTGTTAATTACATATCTTCAAGTGACAACGAGCCAATATGGATGGTCATCTTACGGAGTTCGGAAGTCTGATCGAGTACCTTGTCTACTTTCTCACGAAATTCATTCTCCTTGTATCGATAGTCTTGTTTCTTCAGTTCATAGATCCAGGCTTCTTTCCCAATAGGGTCAACAACGATGAGGTCGATTTCGTTCTCTCCTTTTCTGTTCCACCATTTCCCGATGATATAACGACCTTCCTCCTGAAACTTCTTCATGAAATAGCGCTCCATCATCAACCCTGACACACTGCTGTAGTCTTTCTCTATGATTTCGCCAAGTGACTTCAAGGCTTTATTCTCCACAAGAGCCTGATACTTGTAGAAGAAACGGAACCAGAATATAAGGAAGCAGTCATTGAGTTGGTACCTCACTTTCTTGCTGTTTTCCTTGGCAAAGATAGGAAGTGACTTGGTGATGACTTTGTAATAGTTCTCCAATTTCACAAGATAAGAGCCAATGTTGTTGTTCCCAAGTTCGTTCTCAATGGCTGAACGGGTTTTCATGCCGCTGGCTATGCAGGTCAGGATAGAGAAGTAGGTCACATAGTCGGTTCCGAACTCCTCTATCAGAATGTTTTTCCCCTCGTTGATAAATGGTGAATTCTCCTCTGTCAGTGCAGCGAGCATCGCATCCTTGTTGGTTTTGCCCTTATCAAGCAGCAACGTGACATACCAAGGCACACCACCTGTTATACTATATAAGGTCAGCAAATCTTCTGGTGTATATTCTGGGTTGAAGTCATTCAGAATTTGTTTTAGTACGTCCGTGGTAAACGGCTCAAGCACAATCTTCTCATCAGCACGTCCGAACAGAGGTTCTTCCTTGTCTTCAAAAATCTTGGTCATCAGCGTGAATACCGAGCCGCTGATAATCAGGTTCAAATGACTGCTCCGCTTATGTAAGTCCCAGTCGCGCTGAATATCGCAGAAGATAGCAGGTTTTATTTTCAGGAAATTCTGAAACTCGTCGATAACCAATGTGAACGGGCGGTTTTCTGACAGTTGAAGTACGAACCTGAATACTTCGGAGAAAGTATTTGGTGTACCAAGTATCGGAGGATTCAGTTTCTCTCGTATCTCGCGTACATAGTCCTGACACAACAGCGTCTCCGCTTTCTTACCCACGAAGAAATACAAAACTGTTTCATCGGCACATCTTAGCGATAGTTCAGTCTTACCGATGCGCCTGCGTCCTATCAGCATGGTCATCTTTGCTTCGGACTTGCTTCTGCGAAGCATTTCACCAAGCACCTGTTACTCTTTCTCTCTATCGTAGAATCTCATAATTTGGAATAGTATTCGTTATTACAGTAACGTTTGTTACTTTTCGCAAAGATACAACTAGTTTTCAAAAATTGCACGAAATCCAACTTTTTTCTTGCGATTTTGGGGCAAAAAAGTTGTTTTTCGTGCAACTTTGCATTCTCAAACTGGTTGAAAGTTGAAAATCGCTTAGTGTTTTTCTACTTGCTTTGCTTTGAACTTTGAAATATTTGCAATATTTCCCACTTTTGTCAGCACCCGCTATTTCAATTTCGTCAGTTTGAGGATGGTGGTGAACATTTCTGTGTCAAAACCAGTCAACTCTTTCAGGATTTCTTCTTGTCTATTACATTACGATTCATTTCTCCCAATGTCTTTTCATCTTCGCAAAACGTTTGTAGGTGTCTGTTTCATAGGCTGATGGGTTGCCGATATAACGAGGGTTGGCAATCATGCGTGCTACGTCGGCGAAATCCCCACAAGATCCAAGGTCGACAAGTCCCGTGGCAAACATCTCACGAAGTTCCGGCAGGAGTTCCCTTGCTTGTATATCTAGCAGGTCGTGCAGCATCAGCCCGGCCAGGTCACAGTCTATCCACTGTGTCTTCGGCAGCATCTTCGTGGCGAAGCGTATTACCTCGCGGAACCATCCAATGACTTCGTTGCGCCGCTCCGGCTGCACGAGTGCTATATGTGCTACGGCGGGGAACACATAACATTTGCAGAACGTTTCAAGACCTTCCTCCTTGACGAAATTCATCAGCACATCAAGTCTGTTCTGCCCAAGCAGATATAATGTAGGTACAAATATCTCGTTACCGGCATCACCAAAATGATAGTCCATGAAATCGAAAGACTGGCGCAACAATTCCAAAACAACATTGAGGCTGCTTTCCTCATTGCCCACTTCGCCTAAAAGAATGGCGCAGTTGGAAAGGATGCCTGTATAACCATCTGGGGCGTAGTCGTCAGGGATTTTGTCGCAAGTCAGACCTATATGGTAGAGTACAATTTGTTCCAAGTCGTGCCTCACTATGTCGTGTGGCAGTTCCAAGATACGTTTGGTCAACTCTTCTGGAAGATATAGTGCGTTATCCGTACTCAGTAATTTGCTGTAGAGCCATTCCGGACCATCGAGTTGGAGCGTTTTGGGATACTCAGGGTGGTGGTAGGTGTATTCCGTGCTGGGACCATAGCGCTTGAAGATAGGGTTTTCGCTGACATGTTCCAGCCGCTCTTGTATTATATCAGGATCCCAGTCCAGGTCCTCGTCACAATCTGTTTTGATGGTGAATGTATAATTACCCTCGCCCAGGTTCTTCTTCATCAATGGCAAGTATCTGCTGGCCTCCAGGTTATTGTTGGCCACCAAGAAATGCTTGCCATTGTATCCGAACTCATGTTCTATCAGTGGTACGTCATCGGTGTCCTCCTCAAGCATGTACTTTGTAATAGCAAACGACTTGTTGGGTGCTATACCCGCCTCCTCTGCCCAGGCAATGGCACCATACACCCAGTTGTGGGCTTCATCGTAGGAACATTCACGTATAATGGGCCCATGGTCGAGCATCTCTTTCAGTTCATCTTCTTCGAGCCTGAGTCGGAAGAAAGAGTCTTTCATACCGAGGCAATAAATGTCCACGAGATACATGGCCATGCTGATACGCCCACCGGTATGCCGTCGGGTGACTATGACGTACCCCTCGCCATAATCCTTCATGTCTTCCGATATGTAACAAGTGCCAATCTCCAATGAGCGTGCACGCTGCTTCATAAATTGTTCGGGCGTCAGGAACTGTTGTCCCTTTTGTTGCTTCTTGTTCTTTTTCTTTGGCATATTTCAAAATTCTTATTTGTTAGGCATCTTTTAATATCACTCATCCGTCCTTTCATTGCGATGATACCAACAACCTTGCTCAAACTCAAATGGATGGTAATAAAAGTTCATCATCTCTTATTTTTTCCTGACCTTCGCGGATTTACCTTATCTCAATTATCCACTATTATTCCGTTTTCAGTAATCCATCCTTGCCCATAGTCTAACGGCATCTTGTATCTCGGGTCTTACATCTTTGAAGTCATCAAGTGTCAGGTAACCGTTGGCGAGCAATTCACCAGCCCCCGAGAGGAGCATCGTGTTGCGGTAATAGTCTTCACGCCTCATGGCTTCTTTGAAGTAGTTGCGTGACCTCTTGGTTACTTCCATACAACGGTCGAAGGCATTTTCCTCTTTGCCGTATTCTTTGTTAATCAACTCGGATGTTTCTTTCAGCCACTCTTCACACCAGCGTAGGATTCCCTGGCGGATGATGTCTTTCATTTGACGTTTGTCTGTTTTCGATAATTCCATATTGATCAATTTATATTGTGATACCACTTGTTTTTTAGGCCTTTATAGACATCAATCTGTCCATGGCCGAGCCGATTTTTACTCACTTGATGCAAAAATAAGACTATTAATGGAGAATCGCAAATTAAAGGACGAAAATGGATCACGAGAACATTCACCACGATTCGTTGGCTACAGTTTGATTCCGTACTTCACTATCCGCTCCTCCATCATTCCATCTGGCATGAAACGGAGGAGCGTTTTCGTGATGGTGTTGAGCATGCTCTGACGGATGTAATCCTCGCGGATGTAAAGCGAGACACGACGCTGCGAGAGGTAGTCACCCTCTATGCGGCGCACGTTCTCGCGTTGCTTGTCGGATAGGAAAGGCAGATGCATCTCGGGGATGATGGTGAAACCACCATTCTCATCGACGATGCGGATGAGGGTCTCGATGCTGCCTGCCTCATAGATATGCCGTCCTTTGGTACGGGCCTTGCAGAAACTGAAAGCACTATCGCGTAGGCACTGCGCCTCCTTCATCACCCACATCTTCTCATGCTCCAGATTCTCGGGCTTGAACACGGGAAGTTTCCTCCAACAGTTCTCTGCCAGATAGACCATGAACTTCTCTGTGTAAAGCGGTATTTCCAACACCCCTTGACGGGTGTTCCCGCTGATGGCGACGCCAGCATCGAGATGACCCAACAACAATTCGCTGAGCATCATGTCGGCTTTCATTTCCTTGACACTTAGTTTGACTACAGGATAGTCCTCCACATAATGCCTGATGAACTTCGGAAGGATATACGGGGCGATGGTAGGACCGACGGAAAGAGACAGTTCACCCGACACGCTGCCCTTCTCCTCGTTCACCAGCCAGGTGATGCGCTCTGTTTCAGCAATGGCACGTTCTGCCTGACGGATGATCTTTGCTCCGTTGTCCGTCGGGGCGACACTCTTGTTGCTGCGCTCAAAGATGCGCACATCCAATTCCTCTTCCAGTTTCACCAGCATGGCACTCAGGGTGGGCTGCGATATGCCGCAGGATTCGGCAGCCTTGGCAAAATTGCGGTAGCGGTCGATGGCTACAATGTATTTCAGTTGCTGTAAGGTCATTTGTATTCTATAATAGATAGAGTCGATGCAAAGATAGAAAAATTCGTTCATATTTCTATTATTATCTTTGTAATTTTGCAGCAAGAAAAAAACGAATACGACATGGAACAGAAGAAGAACAAGAAAAAGAACTTCCACCGGCATTTCGAGACCAAGGGCTTGCCGCTCTTTTGGATCCTTTTCGCCTACCTCATCATCGCATGGTTCTATCCGGTGATTGGACTGCTGGCGCTCATCTGCATGATAGGTCCTGTGCTGACCTCCATCTGGCGAGGCAGATACTGGTGCGGCCATGTCTGTCCGAGAGGAAGCATGTACGACCGTCTGCTCTCGAAATACTCTCCTCACAGACCCATACCGAAGTTTGTACGCACCTTTGGGTTCCGGCTGTTCATGGTGGTCTTCATCTTCACCATGTTCGGCATCCAACTGAGTTTTGCCAAGAACTGGGGCGATGTGGGGCGTGTGTTCTGGACCATCATCCTCATCACCACCATCGTGGGCATCGTTCTGTCGTTCATCTATGCTCCCCGCACCTGGTGCAGTTTCTGTCCCATGGGAACCATCTCGCGCTGGGTGGCACCCAAGAAAGAACCGCTGCCCAAAGGATTCAAGAGCATTCATGTGAGCAGCGCCTGCCAGATGAAGTGCAAGAGTTGCGCCCGCGTCTGTCCCATGCAACTCACGCCTTACGACTCCCGCGGCGAGGCAGCAGGCTACCTGCATCCCGACTGCATCAAGTGCGGAAAATGCACGCTGGCCTGCCCGACTAAAATTATGAAACTAAGAAAATAGCAATACGAATATGGAGAATATCAAAGACTATCAGCAGTATCTCAGAGGATACGACTACACGGGCAAGATTCCCGTCATCATCGATTTCTATGCCACATGGTGTGGCCCCTGCCAGGGCATGGCACCATTGTTGAAACGGCTGGCACAAGACTATGAGAACCGCATCAAAGTTCTCAAGGTGGATGTGGACAAGAATCAGGCGCTGGCCATGGCTGCACGCATCCAGTCCATCCCGACTCTCTTCTTCATCACCAAGGACGGAGACATCGAGCGGCAGGTCGGCGCACTCCCCTACCAGGAACTCACAAGACTGGCAGAAAGAATCATAGAATGAAACACCACAACTGTCAAAAATCCCAAAGCATCATCAACCATGCTTTGGGATTTTTTCGTATTTTTGCACTCTCAATTATTCAATAAAAATGGAACAATTCGAAAAGCAACTACATAATGACCTGCATCAGTTCCTTGTCAGCATGAAGGAAGTGGATGAGCGGCTGCCGGAATGCCCTGACGTGGAGGAGAAATGGGAAGAGATAGCAAAAGCATACATCCCTGATGGAATCAGGGAGTTCAACGACTTCCCTTCTGCCAGCCTCGGATGGATGATGTATATCGGCATGGCCGTCGCTAAATTCTGGGATGTAGAGTGGGAAATCTACTCGAAAATAGAAAACCTTTATGCCTTTATGCGCGACAAGCGCGGCTACGACAGTATGGATGAGTATATCCGCGAGGAAGTGCTGCTACTGAGCGGCGTGGACTACACCGTGCTCGAGAAAATTGTCGGCGAATGCGCCTCCCGCGTCTACAACGCCCTGCGCCACCAGAACATCGAGCCCGGAACAAGGGATGCCTTCAACGCATATGTCACCTGTCTGCACCAACTCTACCTGATGGGAGCAGCCATGCAACTGAAACGGATGGGATACCGCATGACCAAGGTAAACTAGGTGATGATAGAGTCCTGTAAATGAGGCCTGTGATTCTTGATAGTTGCCGCAATTCCCGATGATTATGAACTCTTTTTAACTTGCTGAAGTTGATTTCTTGATAGTCTACCTCACATATTTCTTCCCTTTCTTGATGAGGATACCCTTGGCGGCATTGTTCACACGCTGGCCATTCAAGTTGTAGACGGGTTGGTAGTCTGTAGACGTTGATTCATTCACAATTTGTCTGACCTCGCTCGGGTCATCATCTGTCAGGGCTACGGTGTTCATAAAACCGTTCCATGGCGTGATGCTCATATAGTCGTTGATGGATCCGGCAGGAACGTGGAGCGTCGCTTCTCCGATTGATGCATCTAGAAACGTTTTGTCTTCAATTGTTTCGGGAACTTGCGGAGCATAGCAATAAACATCCTTCAGACGGCATGCCTCGAAGGCATAAGCCCCAATGC
This sequence comes from uncultured Prevotellaceae bacterium, assembly GCA_900315455.1. Classification (GTDB taxonomy): domain Bacteria; phylum Bacteroidota; class Bacteroidia; order Bacteroidales; family Bacteroidaceae; genus Prevotella. Next base: position 9,806 of record OMZE01000055.1, read on the forward strand.
TGGTAACGGAACTGGGAATAACCACGGAGGCAAGATCCCAGCACCAAGCGAAAGTATAGTCTCCTATGCTTTTCACTTCATCGGGGATAATCACAGAGGTGAGGGTCGAACAACTTGAGAAAGCCCAGTCGCCGATGCTCGTCACGGAGTTGGGGATGGTCACAGAGGCGAGGTAACTGCAAGCACCGAAAGCAAAGACTCCAATAGATGTCACGGAGTTGGGTATCTCGACAGCGGTAATGCCAGTAGCAGCAAAAGCGCTCTCGCCTATTGTCGTTACCGAGTTGGGAATGGTTATGGAGGTAAGGTCGCTGCAGCGATTGAAAGCAAAGTCTCCGATACCAGTCACCGAATTGGGGATGACTGTGGTTTGGCAACCCGCAATCAGCGTATTGGTGCTTGTCTCGATGATGGCGTTGCAGTCTTCGCGCGAGTCATACGTCACGTTTCTGCTGTCTACCTTGATGGAGACCAGGTTTCTGCAGCCAGAGAAAATATTGTTCGCGATGGAGGTTATAGTATAGGGGATGGTCACGGAGGTCAGGCGAGTGAAACCGCTAAATCCGTTTTCACTTATACCTATCACGGTATATTCCACATCTTCGTAGGTAATCTTTTCAGGGATGTTTGCCTCGTCTGATAGATAAGTACCGTTTTTCCACACATATACAATCTCCTGCCCGTCTCCGGAACCATCAGTGGTTGCATCCTTCAGGTAGATATCCTCTACTGAGTATCCACTACCTGTGAAGAGCAGGTGCCGTTCGTCCAACAACTCTAAAAGCATGTCGCCTTCTAAGTTCACACTCAGGGTCCAGGTGCCGTCGCCGTTGTCGGCAAGCAGTTCATTGCCGGGCGTGATAAAGTTGTTTGTGTACAGGCTGCTCCACCAGCCATTGGTAAGGTAAATCGAGGGATTGTCACCCTTGATAGTGGCATAGAATGTTTCGGTTTTCAGTCTCTCCCAGATATCCATCGGAACGATATAGCACTCCTCGCCGGTAGGATTACTCTCGGGTGCGAAGCGGTAGGTTCCATCCCAGTTTATTTCACCAAGATGATAATGCAGACACGACACTTCGGCCTCCCGGTCAGTGGGATTCAAGTTGTAGCAGACGCCGTCAATTTCCACATCGTAAGCGCTGACACACAATGAGATAGTCAGTAATAATGCTGATAATAAGATTTTTTTCATACCGTTTATTATAATAAAAAATATACTATTCCCTATTTTTGCGGACAAAATTATAAAAAAAGCATACCTTCACCTAAAATGATAACGCATTTTTTTCGCCAATTGGCCATTTCGTTTCTTTCCTATTTGTTAAGTGTTGATTTGGTCACCAATTCAGGAATTGCAGAAGAGGACAAAAATCATTAATTTATGTTAATTGCCTTGTGGCTTTCGTGACATTTTGCCGTTAACAGTCTATATAGAATAGAATGACAAACGACAGGCAGATGTTGATACACCACAAACAAAACAAGAAGGTCGAGGACCTTGCACTGATGATAAATCAGTATGGTCCTGCGCTCATGGCATTTGTTGGCCGTATTGTCACCGTTCAGGAGGACGCGGAGGACGTGGTGCAGGAGACTTTTGTGACGGCCTATGAACATTTGAATGACTATTCCCCAGAAAGGGCTTCGCTGAAGACATGGCTTTATCGTTTGGCTTATCACGAAGCATTGCGTCATTTGCGACGACGAAAACGGCTGTTGGATATACCTATCGAGGTGAGTGACAATATCCCAGACGAACTGCTGGAAACGACAACAGTAGAACAGTTGGATGAAGCCATTCAGGAATTAACGCCCGAAGACCAGATGCTCTTGCAACTCTACTATTTCGACCACCGCCCCCTAAAAGAAATAGCATACATAACAGGCTCTCCAAGCGACTCTCTCCATCGTGAAGTATCGAGGCTCAGCAGTCAACTTCACCGAATACGTCAACGACTCAGGATTATCTTAACACGCTTGAACGATGAATAACGAAGACCTTTTCCGCCAGGCTTTACAACGACAAAACGACCGGGCGTCAGAGATGAAGATGCCCCACGACATGGAGCAGCGTGTGATGAAGCGCATCAAGTCAAAGTCAAAATCCAAATCTACTCGTTGGCTCTACGCTGTATCCATCAGTGCCATTGCAGCAGGCATTTTGATATTGATAGGCTTCTCTCTGTTTATGAAGGATGGCGTATCAGAAAAGCAAAAGTCTGTAATGGCGCAGCATAAGGAGCAACAAGACAGCACAGTGATTGTTGAAAAGAATGAACCGATATCGATGATGGCACAAGATAAACCCGTTGTGGCCCAGAACAAAATCATGCAGCAGACCGTTGAAGCCGTAGAGCAACCGGCAAAACTAAAAGGGAATGACACGGTATCTGCTGTGGCAGACGATGACAAACTCAACTACTACATCTCTCTCCTCGAAGCAGAGATGGAAGCGGTCGACGACAGCGTCAGGGCGGCTCAACTTGAAAAAATCATCGCTGCAGACTTCCGCCTGCAACAACTTGTCAACCGCATCGTCAAAGGTGAGGAGGAACGGGCTATGAATGAACTTCAGAAAGACAGTACTGCCAATTATATCAACTTCTAAATCAATGAAAGCAAAATGAAAAAACAAATATTGATAACTGCCCTCCTGCTGATGTCCGCAGCCTGGCTTCATGCACAGGAGAACAAGCATGCCCAAGCCATGCGCACGGCTTTCGTCGAAACGATGTATGGCAAGTTTCCGAAGAGCATAGATGTCAAGTTGAAGAGTATGAACGAAGACTCTGTCGCGGTGGCATGGGGCGAATGGGGCTGCCTGGATGGTGGCGGTCTGGTGCCCAGGGAGAAAATCCACGTGGTGGACCTCTCGAAGAGCAAGTCGGACGTCGTAGCATCTATCGGACCACTGTATATCGACGGTCACCGTTTCTCGTTCAATCAGGTGCCCGATGACCCCACGCTGCCACTACGTCCCATGCTCGACGCCTTCGACAAGCAGTCACCCTTTGCCAACAGTTATTACAGTTATACGGCGGGTGATGAACAGGCCGTCTTCCCGGGAGTAAAGATTGCCTGGGGTGAGCAAGGACAGACGTTCCCCCTGCAACTCTACCCGTCAATGAATACCCGTATCATCAGTTTCAAGGATGATGACGGCTTCCGCTCCACCTATCTTCTCACGTGGACAGATACTGAGTTGACCGATGGAGACACCAAGCACAAATACTATATGGTAGAAGGCATCATCTACGAGTTCCATTGTCCGAAAATAGACAACACACCGCAAATGAAATCTTACGACCCCGACGAATACCTGAATAGGACCAACACAGGATTGGGTGTGGCGCACAACTTGGTGCGCGGGCTTCAGAAGAGCAATCCGGAACGAGCCAAAACTTTGGAGACCGACACCATGATGGAGAAGGGGTATGGCTACATATTTCAAGAAATGGTAGCGAAACTCTACGGGTCGTCAGAGATTCCCAATGTGTACACCAGTTTTGATGCCCTATTGGCAAAAGTGCAACGAATGTGGGAGTTGAGCCACACCGCCGACATGACCGAACTGGAGGCCATCCTCCACACGTTGAACAAGGAAGTTGGCAACTATCCATTCCTGCTTTCTCAAGGACAAATCGAAAAACTGTGTGGCCTGATAGATGCTTTGGAGGCTACCGTTCCTCCTGGTCAAAGGCAACAGGTGGAATCAGCACGTAAAAACATCAATGCCAAGAGAAACCTGACGGCAGAGATTGACAACTTGAATGAGCAAGACCAGGACTACCTGAACCGCAATTTCTGGAAACTCAGTCATGACAATGCCGGAACTCAGTTCACAGCCTGTGGAGAGCATTATAGCGGCGATGAGCGGAAAGGCTATTTGAATGTGAGCGGTGATGCACGCAAGGGATTCGAAGCCGAAACCACGCTGAAAAACTTGCGCCCCGGTCGCTATCGTGTCTCCGCCGTGGTGCGCGCCTCCGAGGCAGAGCATTCCAATGTCTTCATCTTCGCCAAGACGGGCAATGGCAATCTCTGCACCAAGGAGATTCCCGCCATGGGAAATACGGGTGGCAATGTATGGTTCTCTGCACTATGCCGCTTCGAACGGCGTGCCGGAAATGGTGACTTCGTTACCGCCCTCGACATCGATAAGACCGCGGCTAATGGCGGGCAGGGCTTTGGTTGGAGTCGCATCTGGCTCGATGAAGTCACGGTCTGTGACGATGACACGCTGACCTATGGCGTCAGCACCCGTCCGGAGATTACCCACTCCGAGCAAATCAACAGTTCTTGGTTCTCTGCTTGTGACTTTATCGTTGAACGAATCGGCGATTGAATATGGTTTACAGTTTCGCTGAAAACTGATTTTGATTCATAAGTGATGCGGTACGTCGTGATGACGTACCGCATCGAGGTGGTCATATATTTAGAAAGTACAGATTCCGTCCCAGCACATCAAATCGGCACGCACATAGCCTATCTTGCCGTCGATATTGATTTTGTACCAGCCATTCACCTTTCCGAGGCAGTCATAGGGGTCGGGCAGGTCTTCACAGTCGGGAATCTTTGCGATGATGGCAGTCTTGGTAGACGGTCCCTTGCGCACGTTGATGTTTCCCACGCGGTCGGGATGCCGATAAACGATGCCCTGCCCTTTTGCGGCACTGTAGACCACTACGCGGTGTCCGGCCTTGGGCACGTCAACGTCTTCTTGTGTCGACACGGTGTAGGTCGTGGCATTGGTTTTCACCAGGCGGCCTACGACTTCACCCTTGCTGTCGACCACCATTTTCATACTTTGGGCACTCAGCCCTGCACACATCAACAATGTGGCAAAAATCAGCATTAATCTTTTCATAATAGTCAAAATAAGTTTTTCAATATCACATGGTACCTATGAAATTCACATTCCTTGTTTTTTTGAAACAAGGCTCGGGGAGTGTCACAAGATGCCTATCAGTTCGTCTATCGAACAGCATACGCTGCTGAATAGTTTGTACATCAGTTCCGGTTCCTGTCGTTCAAGGATGAGGGCAATGGTCGTCTTGCCTTTGCCGGCAAACCAACCTGCCTCGGTGTGGGCACTCCTGCCACAGGGCAGCACCAGAACGCAAGTGTCGCATGCCTCCATGGCCTCGATGTCGTTGTGAAACTGCCGTTCGGCTTTAGGGTGGTTCAGTTTGTCGCGGTATTGCTGTGGCGTCCACTCTATGAAGTCGTCGCCAACGCTGCTCCATTTAAACCCTGCGTCGCCCGATGGGGGATGGCGGAAATCGTACACCTCGTGCCCAGCCTCCCTCAACCTCGCCACTACCTCGGGGTAGTAGCCGTTGCGCCAACTGCTTGCTACATATATCTTGCGGGTCATAATCACTGAAATGCTTTCTTTTGGTTTCTCAACTATTGCAAAGTTGTAGGATAGTATGCAAAGATAAACATTTCGTTTGAAAGAACACCCCTTGTTGTGCAAGAAAACAAAAAAACTGTGTTTTCTTTTGGTTTTTCTCTCACCTTGCACTATCTTTGCCATTCGTGGCGAAGATACTGATGCTTGGATTATCCCAAATCATTTGGATTTCCGCTCGTATTTTCGTGTCCTCGACGTAGCAAAACTTGCGACCTATGGCAAAACAGCAATCCTCTGTGCTCGAACGGCAACGCATCGACGTGAACGAGCCAAAACGGTATAAGGTGTATATCCACAATGACGATTTCACCCCAATGGACTTCGTTGTGCGTCTGCTCATGACTGTGTTCTACAAAAACCAGGAAGAGGCCGAGCGATTGATGCTCAAGGTGCACCACAGCGACAAAGCCGTGGTGGGCATCTATAGTTACGACATGGCGGTGTCGAAGGTGCGCCGAGCCGTTGCCATGGCTCGGGAGGAGGGCTATCCTTTGCGTCTAACCTATTTACCCGATTAGAAATGCCCAAGAAACTAGAGAACAGCAAGAATGTGCAGACCGTGCTCAACGACATCGCCACCATGGCGAAGCGCATGCGTCATGAGTTCTATATGCCCGAACATTTGCTCCTGGCACTGCTGGCTCAGCAGCCGTTCCGCACGGCCCTCACCTACAGCAATGCCAAGCCCGCTGCCCTTGAGAAGGAAGTGCGCAAATACCTCACCCAGATGGAGCGTGTGCCCGGTGATGTGAAATGCGAGACCACACCGTCGGCACAACTCGACCAACTTTTCAACTTGGCCTACCAGTATGTGCTCAACTCATCGGCCAAGCAACTCGATGTGCCTCACCTTGTTATGGCACTCCTCCAACTTCCCAACTCACAGGCTGCCTACCTGCTTACCAAGGCGGTGAGCCACGACGTGCAGGGATTCCTCAGCACTGTCATCTCCGAGTATGGTGGCAGCGATGACTATATCGTGGAGCATGAAGAGTCGGAGACAGGAGAGGAACCTGAGGAAGACGACCAGACATGGCGCTCGCAGGTGACATGCCTCAACGACCTTGTGGCACTGCGCAATCCCCTCATAGGCAGGGAGGCAGAATTGGAGCGTACCATACAGGTGCTTTGCCGGCGTGAGAAAAACAATCCGCTGCATGTGGGGGAATCGGGTGTGGGAAAGACAGCCCTGGTCTACGGACTGGCAGCCCGCATCGCTGAGGGAAAGGTGCCCGAACGCCTGATTGGCAGCCGCATCTACCAGATGGACCTCGGGGCACTCTTGGCTGGAACGCAGTTCAGGGGTGACTTTGAGAAACGCGTGAAACTCATCATGGATGGGGCGAAGCGCGAGGGGAAGGCCATCGTCTATATCGACGAGATACACAACCTCGTGGGCGCTGGGCGCACTGGTGAGGGGTCGATGGATGCTTCCAACATGCTCAAACCTTACCTCGAGGGCGGCGACATCAGGTTCATCGGTTCCACCACATACGATGAGTACAACCGTTTCTTCTCCAAGAGCAAGGGCATCGTGAGGCGTTTCCAGCAAATCGACATCGACGAGCCCTCGGTGGAGGAGACCGTGCGTATACTACAGGGGCTGAAAGGGAAATATGAAGAGTTTCATCAAGTGACCTATCCCGACGAGGTGATAGAATACGCCGTGAAAGCGAGCGCGAAATATGTGAACGACCGTTTCTTGCCCGACAAGGCCATCGACCTCATCGACGAGGCTGGTGCCTATCGTGAATTACATCCCGCTGAAGATGGGTCGGCGGTGGTCGACAAGCAACTCATCAGCGACGTGCTGGCAAAGGTGTGCAAGGTCGATGCCATGGCGATGAAAGAAGACGATACCGAACAACTCGAGACACTGCGCCAGCGGGTGGAGGCGAGTATCTACGGACAGGATGAGGCGGTGCGACAGGTGGTCGAGGCCGTGCAGATGTCGAAAGCGGGCCTCCTCGATGACGATAAGCCACTCGCCTCGCTGCTTTTCGTCGGACCCACCGGGGTGGGGAAGACCGAAGTGGCGCGTGTGCTCGCACGCGAACTGGGCATTGCCCTCGTACGCTTCGACATGAGTGAGTATACCGAGAAGCATACCGTGGCCAAACTCATCGGTTCGCCGGCGGGATATGTGGGCTATGAGGACGGCGGCCTGCTTACCGATGCCATCCGTAAGACCCCCAACTGCGTGCTGCTCCTCGACGAAATAGAGAAAGCCCACCCCGACATCTACAATATCCTCTTGCAGGTGATGGACTATGCCCGCCTCACCGACAACCGTGGCAGGAAGGCCGACTTCCGAAATGTGGTGCTCGTGATGACATCGAATGCAGGCGCGCAGTATGCCAAGCAGGCTTCGGTGGGCTTCGGTGCCAGCGTGTCGGCAGGAGAGGCTATGCTCAGACAGGTGAAGAAGACTTTCAAGCCCGAGTTCATCAACCGACTGTCGGCCACGGTGGTGTTCAACGACATGGACCGCACCATGGCTGGCATGATTCTCGACAAGAAACTGCGTGAACTCAACGACCGGCTCATGGCTCGCAAAGTCACGATGACCATTGCCGAAGAGGCACGCTCGCTGCTCCTCGAACAGGGCTTCACCCGTGAGTATGGCGCACGCGAACTCGACCGTGTCATCGCCCGCGACCTCAAGCCGCTGCTCATGCGTGAAATCCTTTTCGGACGGTTGAAGGAGGGCGGTGAAGTGACACTTGTCGTCGACGACGGAAAACTAAAACTGGAGGTGTGACCATGGTCTATCGACTCGATGAACGACTCATCTTCCCCGACCCGCATAGGGGTGAACCCAGCGGACTGATAGCCGTGGGTGGCGACCTGTCTCCAGAGAGGTTGCTGCTGGCCTATCGCCATGGCATCTTCCCGTGGTATTCTTTCCGTGACTCCGAAATCTGCTGGTTTTGTCCTCTCCAGCGGTTTGTCATCTTCCCCAGCGAGATACACGTGTCGCACTCCATGCGAACACTCATGCGCAAGAACCGCTATGAGGTGCGGTTCAATACCGACTTCCCGCAAACTATCCGTCACTGCAGCGAATTGCGTATCAATGAGAGGGGTGCGTGGTTGGGCGACGACATGATCAATGCCTATACTGAATTGCACCGGCGCGGCTGTGCCATGAGCGTGGAGGTGTGGGAAGGAGAAAGTATGGTCGGGGGATTGTATGGCGTGGCGATAGGGCGCAACTTCTTTGGCGAGAGCATGTTCTCGCTGGTGCCCAGTGCCAGCAAACTTGCCCTGATTGCCTTGGCACAGCGCATGGAGAAAAACCATCTCGGCATCATCGACTGCCAGTTGGAAACAAAACATCTCAAGTCGATGGGGGCGCGTTATATTACCTATGAGGAGTATATGGAAATATTGAAATCAGATTCCAAGACTTCTCCCGATGAAAAATAGAAGATGGATTCCATAATATAGGAATCAACCTCAAACCTCAAATCTCAAATCTCAAACCTCGTGCAAGCCGAAAGCAGACGAAAGTTTACTTTCAGTATGCTGAGGCGTCGCCGAGGTTCATCATGCAAAGCATGATAAACCATCCCTCATTGTCCACCCAAGCGGTCGAAATACTCGATAATCTGTTCCCAGGTCTTGAAACTGTCGCTGCCCAGGCATATCATCGTGCCCATGAACTGGTTGTTGTCGGCAGTGTCGATGAGATAGTCGCCCATCAATAGATGGGGCTGGTTGGTGAAAATCACATGATTGTAGGAAGGAGCATCGAAGATGTCTTCCAGCCAGTCGACGGCTTTCGGCATCTCTTCCCTGCCGTTGAAAGAAGCAGGGGCCACCAGATACACATCGTAGGTCTCTATGAGTCGGCGAAATGCTTTCTGCACACTGCTCCGGGCTTGTCCGTAGCCATCACGCGCACTATCCAGTGTTATCATCACCACAGGGCGCTCACGTCCTTCTTGCAAGTCGTCTATCCAGCGCACCACAGGCAGTACGGCATGCATGTAGGAGCGTTCGTCCATGCGGTGTCCGCCATGGAAATGGATGGCATTGGGGTAGTGCTGATGGAAGAGGCCGAAGGTGTCCACCAGATCGTCTTGGTCGCCGAAGAGCCCCCATACACGTTGGCGTTCACTGTCGTTCACGCCGCTGAAACACTGGCCTGTCACCCGTTTATACTCCTTCACCAGGTTGTTGTCTACGAAGAACTTCTGCACACCGTCTTTACGGGGATTGAAGAAGGTCTGTGCTCCCGTCATGCCATGCTCCACCATCGTCTCGCCGATTTTGAAGGCGGGGTTGAGCACGATGCGGTCGTAGCCATAGAGCATCTCGGTATACATGCCGCCCATCGAGGTGCCGATGATGAGGTCGGGCTGTTCTGTCTCGCACATCCTGTGGAGCAGTGCAAGAGCCTCGTTGGGATGAAGCGGCATGTCTTCGGCTATCACCGTGGCATTGCAAAGCACTTTGCGCAGGCGGTCTACCGTACCCGTGCTGGCCGAGGAGCCGAAGCCGTGTACATACATCACTTTCTTCCCTGCCATCACGTCGGGAAATTGTTTCAGGAATTTGTTCTCTGCCATCGTTACTGTGTGATTGTTTCCAAGTGCAAAGGTACGATTAAGCGAGTGGAATATGAAACAAAAAAGCATTTTTTTGTTTCTATTCCCGAGCGTCAGTACCTTCGAAAGTGTATCAAAACTCATCGTCTCATAATTTGTTGTCATAGGTATTGTCCCAAACTATTATTTTGCAGGTTCCATACCGCGCACTTTCTGTAG
>OMZE01000054.1 GCA_900315455.1 uncultured Prevotellaceae bacterium
CAAAATCAAGATTTTCGAACAATGGCTACTGTCGAGCCTGAAGAATTGAAAAAAAAGACAAAAATGGTGGCTTATGATACACTTTCAGAACCAACGGTCGCGGATGTGTAGCATACGCAACCTCTCTAAACTGTTCGCGAAGCGAGGGAAAGTAAATCTCACAAATACTTACAAATCAAGCAAATATAAAGATTTGAAAGATTTGGATAGATTTGAAAGATTTCTCGCTGAAGGCGACTAAAAATGGAGTGCGCTTCGCGCAGAAATCTCACAAATCGTCACAAATCAAACAAAAATAAAAGATTTGAAAGATTTGGATAGATTTGAAAGATTTCTCGCCGAAGGCGACTGAAAAAGACGTTGACCGTTGGTTCTCGCCGTAGGCGACTAAAAAAGGGAGTGCGCTTCGCGCAGAAATCTCACAAATCGTTTCAAATCAAACAAATCACAATAGAAAAAAGATTTGAAAGATTTGGATAGATTTGAATGATTTCTCGCCGAAGGCGACTGAAAAAGACGTTGACCGTTGGTTCTCGCCGAAGGCGACTAAAAAGAGGAGTGCGCTTCGCGCAGAAATCTCACAAATCGTTTCAAATCAAACAAATCACAATAGAAAAAAGATTTGAAAGATTTGGATAAATTTGAAAGATTTCTCGCCGTAGGCGACTGAAAAAGTCGTTGACCGTTGGTTCTCGCTGAAGGCGACTGAAAAAAGAATTTGACGCTCTATATCAATAAAGGCTCCCCGGGGGGAGCCTTTATCGTGTTTAGAATTCCGCACTCTTCGGTGTGCGCGGGAAGGGGATGACATCGCGGATGTTCTGCATGCCCGTTACGAAGAGAATCAGACGCTCGAAACCAAGGCCGAAACCAGCATGGGGACAAGAGCCGTACTTACGGGTATCGAGATACCACCAGAGTTTGTCGGTCTCCATCTGCCGGCTGTTAATCTCAGCCATCAGTTTGTCGTAATTCTCCTCACGCACACTGCCACCGATAATCTCGCCAATCTGCGGGAAGAGCACATCGGTGCCCTGCATGGTGGGGCCAGGAGCCACACAGCCCTGATAGCCCACCGAGCCATTGCCCTGAGCCTCGTTCTGCTTCATATAGAAAGCCTTGATGCTGGCAGGATAGTCGGTCATGATGACAGGTTTCTTGAAATGTTCCTCCACCAGGTAGCGCTCGTGCTCGGAAGCCAGGTCGTCGCCCCAGTTGCATGGGAACTCGAACTTCTTTCCGTTCTTGATAGCCTCCTGCAAGATCTCTATACCCTTGGTATAGGGCAAGCGCACAAAGGTCTCCTTGAGCACACCTTCCAGACGTGGAATCAGGTCGTGCTTCGGAGTGAGGAACTTGTTGTCGTTGATGAACTCAAGGTCGTCCTTGCAGTTCTCCAACGCCCATCTCACGCAATACTTGATGAAATCCTCCTCGAGGTCCATCAGTTCCTCCTGATTGAGGAACGCCACTTCGGGCTCCACCATCCAGAATTCTGCCAGGTGGCGCGGGGTATTGGAGTTCTCGGCGCGGAAGGTTGGTCCGAAGGTGTAGATGGCGCCCAATGCAGTGGCACCCAGTTCGCCTTCGAGTTGTCCGGAAACCGTGAGCGAAGTCTGCTGTCCGAAGAAGTCATCATCGTAGATGATTTTCCCCTCCTCGTCTTTCTTCAGGTCGTAGAGATTCTTGGTGGTGACCTGGAACATGTTTCCTGCTCCCTCGCAGTCGCTGGCTGTAATCAGCGGTGTATGGAAATAGTAGAAGCCATGCTCATGGAAATAGGTGTGGATGGCCATGGCCATGTTGTGACGGATGCGCATGATGGCACCAAAGACATTGGTGCGCAGACGCATATGAGCATGCTGGCGCATATACTCAAAACTCTGTCCCTTCTTCTGCATCGGGTAATCAGCGCCACAGAGGCCATAGACCTCAATGTTCTTGCACTGCAACTCCACTGCCTGGCCGCCGCCCATACTCTCCACGAGCACGCCATCAACACTGATACAGGCACCGGTGGTGACTTGCTTGAGCAAGGCAGCATCGAATTTCGAGGGGTCGACAACAATCTGAACGTTCTTGATGGTAGAACCGTCGTTAAGGGCGATGCAACCCTTTACATTGACAACGGCACCAAAGTCGGTACGGCAGAGCACGTCGACGACTTTTGTCCTACGAATTGTGTCCATTTTCGTTTTTGCTATACGTAATTATATGTTGATTATTCGAAAGCGCCCATTCTGAGCATCTCCACCTCTTTCTCGGTGAGGAAGCGCCAGTCGCCACGGCGCACATTCTTCTTGGTGAGTCCGGCGAACTGCACACGGTCGAGACGTACGACACGGTAGCCGAGGCTCTCGAAGATACGGCGCACGATGCGGTTCTTGCCACTGTGGATTTCTATACCCACCTGGCTTTTGTCGGTCTCATGGGCATACTCGATGGCATCGGCCTTGATTTCACCGTCCTCGAGGGTGATGCCCTCGGCAATCTGGTTCATGTCGTGAGCGGTGACATTCTTGTCGAGGAACACATGATAGACCTTCTTCTTGAGGAACTTGGGATGGGTGAGTTTGCTGGCGAGGTCGCCATCATTGGTGAGCAGCAGCACACCGGTGGTGTTGCGGTCGAGACGGCCCACAGGATAGATTCGCTCCGGACAAGCATCTTTCACGAGGTCCATGACGGTCTTGCGCTGCTGGGGGTCGTCACTGGTGGTGACATAGTCCTTGGGTTTGTTGAGCAGCACGTAGACCTTCTTCTCAAGGCGTACGGGCTGGTCGTGGAACATCACCTCGTCGGAACGAGACACCTTGGTGCCCAGTTCGGTAACCACCTGTCCGTTGACAGACACTACACCTGCCTGGATGAAGGCATCGGCCTCACGACGGCTGCATACGCCGGCATTGGCAAGAAACTTGTTGAGACGGATGGGCTCATTGGGGTCGATGTGCTCCTCCTTGTACTCAATACGTTTCTTCAAACTATACTTGGCATTGGGGTCGTAGCCCGGAGTGTGCTGACGATAGCCACCCTGCTGGTAGCCGCCGCGCTGCTGATAGCCGCCGCGCTGCTGGTAACCGCCACGCTGCTGATAGCCGCCACGCTGCTGGTAGCCGCCCTGCTGACGGGGCTGATAGCCACCCTGCTGACGGGGCTGGTAACCGCCACGCTGCTGATAGCCACCTTGCTGATAGCCACCCTGCTGACGGGGCTGGTAGCCACCCTGCTGACGGGGCTGGTAACCACCCTGCTGACGGGGCTGATAGCCACCCTGCTGACGGGGCTGATAGCCACCCTGCTGGCGGGGCTGGTAGCCACCCTGCTGGCGGTCGCCCATGTTATTGTTGTAACGAGGACGATACTGACGTTGTCCGCCGCCCTGGAGCCCTGCCCCAAAGCCTTCCGGACGGAAACCGCCCTCGTCGTCATTGTTTCTTTCTGTAGAATAAGCGCGCTGAGTGTGAATGCGTGGACGCATCATGCGGCCACCATTACGATAGTCCTTTGAATAGTTTCCTGAACCCGACTGATAGCCTTCACGGTTACCCTGGTTCTGTTCGGACGACAGTCCCTCTTGTTTGTTCTCGTTTTCGTAATCCATAATAAAAAGTGTTTTGTAAGCCTCACGGCTTGGTTAGTAAAAAATTAAATTAAATTCCTGTATAATTGTGTGGCGTGATAGCCAACAACTGCTTCTTGATGTTGTCGTCGACATCGAGCGTGAGCACGAAGTCGTGGATGGTCTGCTCCGTCATCTTCTGATTGGTGCGTGTGAGTTGTTTCAGCGCCTCATAGGGGTTGGGATAGGCTTCACGACGGAGAATGGTCTGAATAGCCTCTGCCACCACCGCCCAGTTGTCGTCGAGGTCGGCGCGGAGTTTCTGCTCGTTGAGGATGAGTTTGCGCAAACCCTTCAGGGTGCTCTCTATGGCAATCATGGTATGCCCGAAGGGCACGCCCACGTTGCGCAGCACCGTAGAGTCGGTAAGGTCGCGCTGCAGGCGGCTCACCGGCAGTTTGGCTGCCAGGAACTGCAGCAGGGCGTTAGAGATGCCCAGGTTACCCTCGCTGTTCTCGAAGTCGATGGGATTGACCTTATGCGGCATGGCGCTGGAGCCTACCTCGCCGGCCTTGATTTTCTGCTTGAAATACTCCATGGAGATATACATCCAGAAATCGCGGTCCAAGTCGATGATGATGGTATTGATGCGGCGAAGGGCGTCGAAGACGCCTCCGATGCAGTCGTAGTTGCTGATCTGTGTGGTGTACTGCTCACGCTGCAGACCCAGTTTCTCACCTACAAACCGGTTGGCGAACTCACGCCAGTCGTAGTCGGGATAGGCCACATGATGGGCGTTGAAATTGCCGGTGGCACCGCCGAACTTTGCCGTGATGGGACAACTCTTGAGTTGTGCCAACTGCTCGTTGAGACGGTATACGAACACCATGATTTCCTTGCCCAAACGGGTGGGTGAGGCGGGCTGACCATGGGTCTTGGCGAGCATGGCTACATCGCGCCACTCTTCGGCATAGGCCTGCAGTTGTCCCACCAGTTCTTCGATGGCAGGGCATATCACCTCGTGAAGGGCGTCTTTTATCGTGAGCGGAACGGAGGTGTTGTTGATATCCTGAGAGGTAAGACCGAAATGGATGAACTCCTTGTATTGGTCGAGATGGCCAATACGGTCGAACTGCTCCTTGATGAAATATTCCACCGCCTTCACGTCGTGGTTGGTCACCTTCTCTATCTCCTTCACCCTACGGGCGTCGTCGAGAGAGAAGTTGCCGTAAATCTCACGGAGTGTGGGGAAGAGCGACTGGTCGAAGTCTTGGAGTTGGGGCAAAGGAAGTTCGCATAGAGCAATGAAATACTCTATCTCTACTCGTATCCTGTATCTGATAAGCGCATATTCTGAAAAATATCCTGCCAATGACACTGTTTTTCCTCTATACCGGCCGTCGATAGGAGATATGGCCGTCAATGTATCAAGCCCGATCATTTCAAAAAGTCTAAATCTATATATATATTATAATGTATGTATGTGCGTCTGTATGTATTCCAATCGGCATGCAAAGATACAAAAATAATCAATCAACGAAGAAAATAAAAACATAAAGTTTTTTAAAAAATGTGCATTGCGCCATGCGGTGCCGGAGTGAGGACATTCTATACAAAAAAAAGAAAAACCCTGCAGCCCCGAAGGACCACAGGGTATCACCCCAAGTGGGCGTTGACGGATTCGAACCGCCGACCCTCTGCTTGTAAGGCAGATGCTCTAAACCAACTGAGCTAAACGCCCTTTTGTGAAAAGCGATGCAAAGGTAAGGATATTTTGTGAATCCACAAAACTTTCGGTGCCTTTTTTCTTAAGAAAGGCAATAATTCGCCTTTTTTTAAGCAAAAACGGCCGATTTGGCGCGAATCTGGCGACCTGGCATCCTGGGGGAGACGGAAACCGGGCTTTCGCTTCAGGCTCGCGGCGGGTACAGGCCAGTGCCGTCAAGCAGCAGGAAATATGCTTGAGGTCTATCCTATAGGACGACAATTCTTTGTCTTTTGCTTTTTTATTTAAGGAGAAATACCTATCTTTGCAATATCAAAGAGTGAAAATTGTGATTGATACATCATATAAATATAAACAAAAAAGTAGTTAGAATGAAAAGAGT
The DNA here is from genome assembly GCA_900315455.1 of uncultured Prevotellaceae bacterium. GTDB lineage: Bacteria > Bacteroidota > Bacteroidia > Bacteroidales > Bacteroidaceae > Prevotella. Next base: position 5,671 of record OMZE01000054.1, read on the forward strand.
ATTGTTGATGGCATTAGTGGCTTTGGCAACGACCGCTAATGCTGAAGAGAAGAACGGCATGACGGCTTCAAACGAAGACAACACCACCGTATTAAAAGCCAATGATGCTGTAGCGTCGAATGACGAAGAGGCCAAGACAGACAAGGATGATGACGATGACGACCCATGGTCGATACACGCCCAAATCGGCATCAACATTCCTCTCAGCACACCAAGCGATGTGGATTTCGCTCCTTTCCGCTCATGGGAGTTCGGGATTACCCCTCTGCAATACGACTATACGCCCCAAAATTCGAAGACTACGCTCTCTGCCGGACTGGGCCTGACTTTCCGCAACTACACTCTGAGCGGTCACGACAAGATGTTCTCCAAGGTGAATGACCAAATCGTTGTAGGGCAAAAGGAAAGCAATTTGAGCGACCTTTCTTCGAGCATCTATACGATGGGATTCTCGATGCCACTGCTCGTAAAACAGAAATTCGGCAAAAATTTCAGCATCTCGTTGGGCGCCCAACTGAACTGGTATTGCTATGGCCGCGTAAACAACAAATACGAGATAGGTGACCACGAATACGACATCAACATCAAGGATATCGGCTACAACCCCGTCACTGTCGACATTCTCAGCATCATACATGTAGCCAAAGGCTTCGGCATCTACTGTAAATACTCGCCCATGAACGTGATGAAAAGTGGACGCGGACCTGAGTACAATTCCATCTCTGTGGGACTCTACTTCTTCTAACCGACAGACATACTCTACCATATACAGGCAGGCGGCTCTTACTCCAAAGTGCCGCCTGCTGCTTCGTTATAGATGGGATGTAGGCACGATGTGTTACTCAGTCAATGCAAAATAAAACGTGTTTTATTTTGCATTACGTTAGGTTTGCACTACCTTTGCAAAATGTTTCTAAAGCAGGGGAACCGACGTACGACACCATGGTTTTGGCTGCAACAACAGAAACCCAGCCCATCTCTCACGGGGAAAGGGATAGAGAGCGACGGGATGCCGACGCTCTACGGAGAACGAAAACATATTTTTATTATAGCATAAACAGACAATGGAAAAAGTAGTAAGCGGCATTAGGCCAACAGGCAACCTGCACCTGGGAAACTATTTCGGTGCAGTGAAGAGTTTCGTGAAGATGCAAGATGAATACGACTGCATGTTCTTTATTGCCGACTGGCACAGCCTGACCACTCATCCCAAACCCGAGGACATACAGGAGAGCGCTCGCACCATCCTGGCAGAATACCTCGCCTGTGGACTCGACCCCGAGAAAGCACCTATCTACGTGCAGAGCGACGTGAAAGAGACCCTCGAACTCTACCTGTTTCTCAACATGAACATGTATCTTGGCGAGTTGGAACGCGTGACCACGTTTAAGGAGAAAGCACGCAAGCAGCCCGACAACGTGAACGCCGGACTCCTCACCTACCCCACCCTTATGGCTGCAGATATCCTGCAGCACAAGGCACAGAAAGTGCCGGTGGGAAAAGACCAGGAGCAGAACATGGAGATGGCACGTAAATGCGCACGCAGGTTCAACAACATCTATGGCGTGGAGTTCTTCCCCGAACCACAGAACTTCTATTTCGCAGAGAAAGCGGTGAAGGTGCCCGGACTCGACGGCAGCGGAAAGATGGGAAAGAGCGAAGGCAACTGCATCTACCTGCGCGACGAAGACAAGGTCATCACAAAGAAAGTGATGAAGGCGGTGACGGACCTCGGTCCACAGACACCCAACAGCGAACGCCCGGAGGTGATAGAGAACCTCTTCTCGTTCCTCCGCCTCTGCTCCGACAAAGAGACTTACGACTATTTCGACGAGAAATGGAATGACTGCACGCTGCGCTACGGCGACTTGAAAAAGCAGATTGCTGCCGACCTGGTGAAGACCATTGCGCCCATCCGTGAGCGCATCAATGAATTCAGCGCCAACAAGGAACTGCTCGACCGCATTGCCCGCGAGGGTGCCGAGCGTGCACGTGCCAGTGCTACTGCCACACTGGAAGAAGTGCGGCGAATTATTGGGTTCAGAGTAAAATAAAGGCTATTCTGTATCCACTGTGCTACCAAGCCTTCGGCTTGGGGGTTCCAACAACCTCCACCTTCTTTTTTGAGGTCCAAGCCTATGGCTTGGTAGTGCTAACAACTTCTACCTTCTTCTTTGGGAGCCAAGCCTTCGGCTTGGATGTTCCAACAACCCCAACCCTTTCTTCTTTGGAGCCAAGCCTCCGGCTTGGGGATCACAACAACCCCAACCCCTTCTTGGCCTAAGAAGGGGCTTCTACCCCAACCCAAGGCCCTTCCCCTCTCCAGGGGAAGGGATGCAACCGCCCTACTCGGGCTCGGTCATTAAGGTACTGCTCCCGAAGGTAGGTCGCAGGGAGATTTCTTACGCAACAGAGTTGCGATTGTTTGTGTTCGCTTCGCTCACCTCAATGAAACCTTACTTACTCTTTTTGTCACACTGATACACGGACATGCATGAAGCAAGTCCCTATCCACCTTCTTCTTTGGGAGTATGGATTGGATGTTCCAACACCCCAACCCCTTCTTCTTTAGGGGCCAAGCCTTCGGCTTGGATGTTCCAACAACCCCAACCCCTTCTCCATAAGAAGGGGCTTCTACCCCAACCCAAGGCCCTTCCCCTCTCCAGGGGAAGGGATGCAACCGCTCCTACTCGTCGCTCTTTCATTTAGGTTCTGCTCCCGAAGGTAGGTCGCAGGGAGATTTCTTACGCAACAGAGTTGCGATTGTTTTTGTTCGCTCCGCTCACCTAAAGATGCGGTCGCGGGGAGATTTCCTACGTAACAGAGTTGCGATTGTTTTGTGTTCGCTCCGCTCACCTAAAGATGCGGTCGCAGGGAGATTTTTTACGCAACAGAGTTGCGATTGTTTTATGTTCGCTCCGCTCACCTAAAGATGCGGTCGCTGGGAGTTGTTTACGCAACAGAGTTGCGATTGTTTGTGTTCGCTCCGCTCACCTAAATGAATGTAATCTTTCAAATCTTTTTCCTATTCTTTTGATTTGTTTGATTTGAACCGATTTGTATGATGTCTGCCCCGAAGGGGCACTTAATTATATGCGGTATTAAAACAAACCATAAAAAAAGCGTCCCTGTTAGGGGACGCCTTTTTTATGTGGGTTGATTTCGTATTAGCGAAGTTCAACAACTGCACGACGGTTGAGTTCGAACGGTGAGAGGATATCCACACCACCCTTACCAGTAGTCGTGATCTTACCGCGGTCTACACCCATACCAACGATTTCGTTAGCAACAGTGTTGGCACGCTCGTCGGAGAGCCACTGGTTGTGCTCAGGATTACCTGTAGCGCTGTCAGCATAACCGGTAACAACCACGTTGCGGTTCTTCTCAGCAGCGATCTTAGCGAGTGCACGCACGTCGATGAGGTCAGCAGAGTAAGAAGGACCACTGTTGGTCTTGTTGCAGTAGAAGTACACAGTTGCAGGAGCGGCCATCACTTCGTCGATGGGCTGCGGGCACTTGTGGTTCTTGATGAGGTTGTTCAGACGGTCGATCTCAGCATTTGCATTGGAGAGGCGGTTGTTGAGGTCGTCGAGTTCTGCCTGATGGAGAGCCTTGATAGCAGCAACATCGGGTACCTTATCCCATGTTCCCTTGCCGAGGTTGAAGGTCAGACCAATCTCTGCATAGAGGTCGTTGTCGTGAGAATCCCAACCACGCTGTCCGGGGTCGAGTTGGTTGTCCATACCGTCGATGTCGGTCTCGATACGGTTCCAGCCCAATTCGAGGTTCAGGAACACCTTGCGGCTGAGACGGAATTCATTGAGCAAACCAACGCTGAGGTCCATGCCATAGCGGTCGTGAGTCATAGAACGACCGAAGCCAGCACCTGCGAAGGGGATGAAGTTCCATACACGGTCAGGGTTGTAGCCCAGCAACATGTTGCTCACATTGAAGAGGGCGTGCTCATTGAGGAGCCAGTACTTGTTGAAGAAGCCATGTGCGTTGCCATTCACTGAACGAACAGACTTGCCCCAGATACCAGAGAGTTTGGTACGGAGTCCGAGTCCGGGAGTAAACCATTTACCGATGGCAATGGCAGCGGCTGGGCTTGAACGGAAATCCTTCAGAGGACTGCGGTCGAGACCTGCTCCGTGCTCCTCGGCTGAATACCAAGCGTTCCACTGAGCGCCTACTTGAATGAACCAGTTGCTCCAGAACGAGTTGGTGGCTACACTGTACTTCAATGTAGGATCATCCTGAGCCATGGCTGAGAAAGATACGCTGACGAGAGCCAGCACCATTAATAGTTTTTTCATAACCTTTTTATTTTAAATAATCAAAAAAATATATCTCCTATTGACAGTTACGCAATATTTTCCGCTGCAAAGATAATATTTTTTTTCAAACCCAATTGAATTTTCTATAGAATTTTTCACTTTTTTGCAAAAAATACCTAAATTTCGTGAAAAAGATTGCTTTTTCAGTGTAGAAAAGCCTCTTTTATCCCATCAACCGGTCGATTTCTTCTTGCGGAAGGATACACAGGATGGGGCTGCCATCGGGTGTGAGGTTCACATTCGAGCAAGTGAAGAGCCTATTGACCAGGCTTTCCATCTCATCGTTTCCGAGCACCTGTCCTTGTGGTATGGCCGACGCTTTCGCCAGGGCGAGGGCGAGGGCGGTGTCGACTTCGTCTTTGGGCCGGCCCGTATTCTCTTTTGCGATTTCCAACAGGTGAGGGAGCATTGTCGTGGCATCGAGGCCTTCGATACCGGCAGGGATGCCGTCTACCGAGAAACTTCCCCCTCCGAGGTCGGTGAGTGAGAACCCCAGTTCGGAGAGTTCGGGCAGGATTTGCCGCATGACCTCACCGTCGGCGAGCGACAACTTGATGATTTCGGGGAAGAGCATCCCCTGTGAATGCCATTTGTGGTTGCGCATCTTCTCCAGGTATTCCTCGAAGAGAATGCGCAGGTGGGCCCGGTGCTGGTCGATGAGCATCAGTCCCGACTTCACGGCAGTCATGATGAGCCTCCCCTTATATTGATAATGTGAAGGCGACTTCTCGGCGATTATCTCGGCAGGCGACCCCATGTCGTCGTTGTCGTCGAAGAGGCGTGTCTGCTGTCCTTCATCGTGGTGCGCCGCCTGATAGAGGTCTTCCCACTGGGGCAAGGAGGTGGCGCGGCGGTTTTCCGGGTTGTTGAAGGGATTGTATTGCGGATTGGTTCTCACCTCAGGCTTTCTCACACTGGTGTTGTCGGGGTTGTAGACGGGGATATCGGGTTTCCCCGATACATCGAAGTCTATCGACGGTATGTCGTTGAATTTCCCCACCGCCTCTTTCACTGCCGCAGAGAGGATTTGCCATATCACCTGTTCGTTCTCAAACTTGATTTCCGTCTTTGTGGGATGGATGTTGACGTCGATGTCGGATGCTGGCACATCAAAGTAGATGAAGTAGGGCACTTGCTCACCCTGTGGCACGAGCCGCTCGAAAGGGGTCATCACGGCCTTGCTGAAATAGGGATGCTTCATGAACCTGCCGTTGACGAAGAAGAACTGGTGTGTCTCCTTCTTCCTTGCCGACTCCGGCTTGCCCACAAAACCGCTGATGCGGCATACCGAGGTATCCACGGCTATCGGCAACAGGTCTTGGTTGGTCTTCTTGCCGAAGACATCGAGGATGCGCTGCCGCTGTCCTGTGCGCGACAGGTTCGACAGTTGCACGCCATTGCTGTGTAGGGTGAATGCCACCTGCGGGTTGACGAGCACGATGCGTTCGTAGGTGGTGAGGATATTGTTGAGTTCTGTGGTGTTCGACTTCAGGAACTTCCTCCTTGCCGGCACGTTGAAGAACAGGTTCTCCACTTTGAAGTTGCTTCCCACAGGGCACGACACGGGCTCTTGTGAAACGAAGCGTGAGCCATGGATGGTGATGGCGGTGCCCACGTCGTCGGAATGCATGCGGGTCTTGAGTTCCACCTGTGCCACGGCAGCAATCGAGGCGAGCGCCTCGCCACGAAATCCCATGGTATGCAGGTCGAAGAGGTCTTCCGCCTTCCGGATTTTCGACGTGGCATGCCGTTCGAAAGAGAGGCGCGCGTCGGTAGGCGACATGCCTTTCCCGTCGTCGATGACCTGTATGGTGGTGCGTCCGGCATCCACTACCGAGACATGCACCTCGGTGGCACCGGCGTCGAGGGCATTCTCCACCAGTTCCTTGACGACAGAGGCAGGGCGTTGTATCACCTCTCCCGCTGCGATTTGATTGGCCACGGAGTCGGGCAGCAGTTGTATGACATCGCTCATAGCATCAACGTGTTGATTTCTTCTTGTGCTTCTCTTCTATATAATAAATGTCGTCTTTGTCGACGGGCCTGATATAGTCATACCACCCGAAATTGGGAAGGTAGTCTTTTCCGACGGGCACCTGGTTGAGGGGATACATCACGCCCTCGGCCTTTGATGTCCAGATTTTCTCGAGTTGGCGTCTGTCGCCTACAAACATCCTCATGGTATCCGTCTCTATGTATACCATGCCTATTATCGAACTGTCGCTCTCCTCTACGGGATAATAGACCGACATCACGTTGCCGATGGCCTCGCTCATACGGATGTTGCCTTCATCGAAGTAGGCATTCATCCGTTTCGAACTCACCTGGTTGTAATACACCTTGTCGGGATCCTTCAGGTTGACCATCCTCTCCAGCGACAGGGCATTCTGCATCACATGCACCTCGCGTACCGTGGAGTCGTTGAGAAACACCTTGATGCTGTCGCCCAGCAGTTGCCGGTTGGCATTCCACGCGATGGGGTCGAAATAGAGGGTGATGGTGGAGTCGAGCGTGCAGATGACCATCGAATCGCAAACGGCCTGCACATCATTTCTGAACATCCTCACCTTGTGGTAGCAGTGCACTTTCCGGTAGAGGGAGTCGGTGTCGAGGTTGAAGGTCTCCACCCTGATGGTGTCGGCGTGCAGATAGAGGGTGTCTTGCTGCGAGTAGTCTATATACACGGGGTTTTTGGTGGCCATGCCCGACCCGCTCTTCTCATCGTAGTCCACGGCATCGGCAATGAGTTGGTTCTTGTTCTTCCGGTCCTCGTAGTGCACCCGTCCGTAGCCACGGCTCATCTTGGTAGAACTGTCGTAGAAGAGGCTGTCGCCGGTGATGGTGCGGATGTCGTTCTGTATGCTCGACTTGTCATAGAGTTCCACCTGGTCTGTTTTCATGAAATAGACACAGTTGGTGGTCTCCACGTCATACCCGTCGCGTATGGAATGGATGGTCGACTTGCTCCATTTGCGTTGGCCGTTGGTGAATTCCGTCTTTCCGCCCCGCACATGTGCTCTGTCGTCGGCAGAATAATAATATAAGGTGTCGGTGGTGATGACATGCGTCTTCGTGCGCAACTTCACCTTATAGAAAAACTCCGCCTCCTTGGTGTCGAGGTTGTATTTTCCCCAGTCGCTGCTGAGCGTGAGGCCCTTGGCCTTGTCGGTGAAATTTCCGCCCTCGTCGTAGTAGACGATATTGAATTTCTGGTCGAGGATGAGATTGTCGGTGCGCAGTTCGGAGGTCTTGCGGTGTATCACCACCACATGGTGCTGCGCGTGCACCATGTCGGCATCCGCCCTTCCGTCGTAGAAGGCGGTGTCGCATCTCACCTCCAGGGTATCGCCCTGCAACAGCCTCACATGACCGAAAGCCTGAAAGGTGTTTTCCTGTTGTTTGAAATAGGCGCTGTCGCAATAGAGCACCGACCCACGGTGCCTGAACTTCACATTGCCCCTGACCACCTGCGTGTCGTGACGCTGGTACTCGTCGAAGTAGAGCGAGTCGGCGTGGTCGAGGTAGATGCGCTCGTCTTGCACCCTTCCCCTGCGCTGTGCCTGGGCTGGCGAGGCCATACATAGACCTAGCAGGCATAGAATCATCCATGCCAAGATTCTATGCCTGCAGAGTGTATGGTGCTTCATTGCGACAAGTGTCATTTCACCCATCCTTGGTATTCAAACTCACAATCCCTGTATTGGTCGGCCATTCTCACATAGGTGTTCTTCAGTTTCTCTGCCACCCATGCCTGCAGAGCCTCTTCCCTTCGCTTGGCGAGCACGACATCCTTCATGACCTGGAAGTCCTCGGTAATCGTAGCCCTATGGCTTTCGGTGCGGCTCTTCAGTTTGATAATGGCACAAACGGTCTTTCCCTTGCTGTTGATCATCTCGAAAGGAGCGGAAATCTCGCCCACCTTCAGTTGCTCCACTGCCCTTGCCACCTCGGTGGGAAGGTCCTGCATGCGGAATTTCGATGTACGAGTCATCTCCGTGGCGTTGGCCATGATGCCGTGGTTGCTTTTCGTGTCTTTGTCATCCGAGACATAAGTGGCTGCCTCATCGAAGGTGAACTTGCCCTCACGGATATCATTGGCGAGGGAGTCGAGTTGATGTGAAGCCTGCTCCAGCGCCTCCCTTGTCACACGCGGCTTGAGGAGGATATGCCTCACATTGATGCGCTCGCCGCGCTTGTCGATGAGTTGGATGATGTGGAAGCCGAACTCCGTCTCCACAATCTTGGAAATCTTGTTGGGGTCGGTGAGGTTGAAGGCGACGCTTGCAAACACGGGGTCGAGGGCTGCCTTGGGGGTATAGCCAATCTCGCCACCTTGACGTGCCGATCCATCCTCGGAGTAGAGTCGTGCCAATGTGGCAAAGGTCGTCTCTCCACGGTTCACCCTGTCGGTATACTCACGCAAGGCATCTTTCACCCTGTTGATTTCCTCGATGCTCACCTTGGGCTGGCGGGTGATAATCTGCACCTCGACGGTGGTAGGAACCATAGGAATGCTATCTTCGGGCAGATTCTCGAAATATCTCCGCACCTCGGCGGGAGAGACGGTGATGTCCTCCACGAGTTTACGGCGCATCTTCTGGATGAGTTCGCGGTTCTTGAACTCATCGTGCATCTGCTGCCGCATCTGCGAAATGGTCATCTTGCGGTATTCCTCGAGTTTCTCTCGCGAACCGTCGGCCAACTGTATCCAATAGTTGATTTGGTCGTCGATGCTCTGCGAGATATCCGACTCCGTCACTTCGATACTGTCGATAGCAGCCTGGTGCAAGAAGAGTTTCTGCACGGCAAGTTGTTCGGGAATGGTACAGTCGGGATTGCCTTCCCATTTCACGCCCTCCATCTCACCCTGCATACGCATCGACTCGATGTCGGACTTGAGTATCGGCTCATCTCCTACCACCCACACCACCTCATCGATGACGTTGGAAGGGTTCGTCTTCTCTGCCACGGCTGTCGTAGTGGAGTCATCAGGCACGGCATTTGCACCATAACTCGACCACGAGGCACTGATGCCCAGCGACATCGTGAGCATGGCAAGTGGCACTATGCTATAATGGAAGAGTCTGTTCATTGGCTCAATGTTTGTTTACCGTTGCGAGCACATCGCGGTTCACTGTCACCACATATTGTTTGCGGAGTTCCTCGATCCATTGCTTCTCAAGCAGGTTCTGGTAGTCTTCGAGCACTTGTCCGCGCACGTCGGTGTATTCTTTCGGGGCTTTGAGCACCTTGCCGTAGATGGCGTCAATGGGATAGTCTTTGGTAGGCGGCACATCCACCTTCTGCTTGAAGGCTTCCCTGTCGACAAGTGGGTTGTCGCCCACCTTGAAGATACCTTTGACGACACGGATGCGTATCACGCTGTCGGCATTGAAGGCGGCGTGGAGTTTTTCGGGCCATTTGTCGAAAGGCTCGCCCTTCACGCATTTCTTCACCGCCTTGACGTCGGCCTTGTCCTTCACATGATAGGCAATGCCCTTGAATCGCGGTGAGTCCCACTTATACTTCTTCTTGTTGTTCTTGAAGTAATTTTCCAGACCTGCCTCGTCGTTCTCAGCCTTGCCATACACTTTCTGGTAACTGATTTCCCACAACAGCAAACCGTCGTGGTACTCCCTGATGAGATTGGCGAGGTCGGAGTCTTCTGCAGAAAGGTCGGCAGCCCTCTGCTCAAGCACCTGCTCACGGGTTTGTCCGTTGCTGGCGGCAGCGAGGCCGTCGATTTTCTCGTCGATAATCTGGTCGCGTATGCCAGCGCGGTCGATATAGGTAAGTATGCTTGCCTGACAGGAGTCGAAGGGCACAAACGGTTTCTTCTCAAGCAGTTTCACGATATGGAATCCGTAAGCCGACTTCACGGGTCTCGCCACTTCACCCTCTTTCAGTGAATAGACCACATCCTCAAACTCCTTGACAGTTTGTCCTGGCTGTATCCATCCTATCTCACCGCCTTTCTGGGCAGAGCCCGGGTCATCGGAGAACCTGCGTGCCATCTCGGTGAAGTCGGCCCCATTGGCAATGACCCTGTAAATAGAGTCGGCCTTCAACTTCGCCAGGGTTTCCGTCGCAGGACTGGCACCTGGGTCTACTTTCACCAGGATGTGCATGGGGCGTGCCAATCCGCCGAGCGAGTCGACGTAGTGCTGTGTGTCGTCGTAGATTCTGTGTGCCATAGCCTGGATATCGTCGTCGGTGACAAACGAAGGCCTTACCTGCAGGTCACGATACTTGGCAAACTCCTCCTTGAAAGAAGTCATCGTATCCATTTTGGCATCCAAGGCGGCGGCCACCTTGAGTTTGTAGTTGATAAACAAATCTACATACTCTTCGACCGACTTCTTGTCGATGACCCCTTCGGAATTATTCTTGTTGTAGGAATACTCAAACTCTGACCTGGTGACAGGTACCCCATTGATGGTCATCACAACAGGGTCGTTCTGTGCGAAGGCGGCAACAGCCACGACGCACAAAAACATGATGCTTTTAACTCTCTTTATCATAAGGTGGTAAATGATAATTCCACAAAATTACAGATGTGCTTATTCTGGTCTGGAATAGTTGGGAGCCTCACTGGTGATGGTGATGTCGTGGGGATGGCTCTCCATGACACCGGCATTGGTGATGCGGGTGAACTTCGCGTTGTGCAAGGCTTCGATATTGCCGGCACCGCAATAGCCCATTCCCGAGCGCAAGCCGCCCACGAGTTGGTAGATGACCTCCTGCACGGTGCCCTTGAAAGGCACACGGCCAGCGATGCCCTCCGGCACCAGTTTCTTGGTCTCCTTCGTTCCCGACTGGAAATAACGGTCTTTCGAGCCATTCTCCATGGCTTCGAGCGAACCCATTCCGCGATAACTCTTGAATTTCCTTCCGTTGAAGATAATGGTGTCGCCGGGGCTCTCTTCGGTACCTGCCACGAGCGAGCCAATCATCACCGAACTTCCACCAGCAGCGATGGCCTTGACGATGTCGCCCGAGTAGCGGAGTCCGCCATCTGCGATGAGTGGCACTCCAGTACCCTTGAGGGCACAGAACACGTCGTAGACAGCGCTGAGTTGGGGCACGCCCACTCCTGCCACCACCCTCGTGGTGCAGATAGAGCCCGGTCCTATGCCCACCTTGATGGCATCGGCACCGTTCTCCACCAGCATTCTGGCGGCCTCTCCGGTAGCCACATTGCCCACCACGATGTCAACATTGGGGAACATCTTCTTTGCCTCTGCCAGTTTCTCCACCACAAACTTGGAGTGTCCGTGGGCGGTATCGATGACGATGGCATCGGCACCGGCATTGACGAGGGCTTCCATGCGCTCTATGGTGTCGGCAGTGACTCCCACGCCGGCAGCCACCCGGAGCCTTCCTTTCTCGTCCTTGCAGGCCATGGGTTTGTCTTTTGCCTTGGTGATGTCCTTGTAGGTGATGAGTCCCACGAGCCGGTTGTTCTTGTCGACAACGGGGAGTTTCTCAATCTTGTTCTCCTGCAAAATCTGCGCGGCAGCGGCGAGGTCGGTCTGCTGGTGAGTGGTCACCAGGTTGTCCTTGGTCATCACCTCGTCGATGTTCTTATCGAGCCGGCGCTCAAACCGCAGGTCTCTGTTGGTGACGATACCCACGAGATGGTTTTCCTCATCCACCACGGGTATGCCTCCGATATGATACTCAGCCATCATCATGAGCGCATCTCTCACGGTGCGTCCTTTCCTGATGGTGACGGGGTCGTAGATCATTCCATTCTCGGCCCTCTTGACGATGGCCACCTGTCTTGCCTGTTCCTCGACCGACATGTTTTTATGGATGACGCCGATACCGCCTTCGCGCGCTATGGCAATGGCCATCGACGACTCGGTGACGGTGTCCATGGCAGCGGTGACAAAGGGGATGTTCAGTTCGATGTTACGAGAGAACTTGGTTTTCAGTTCCACGGTTCTTGGCAGAACCTCTGAAAAAGCGGGTATTAACAGGACGTCGTCGAAGGTCAGTCCGTCCATTACAATCTTATCTGCAACAAATGATGACATAGGTGATATGAATTTATTGCGTGCAAAATTAGCAAGAAAAATCCACAAAACGGGTGGTTTTGGCGTTTTTCTTACAGAATTAATACGTTTTAACGTGACGAGCCATGCCCAGCACGCAACAGACGTCGTGTGCCGGGCATGGCTGTCGGTATAGGAAGGGGTTGTAGGGGGTCAGTTGGCCATCTCGGAGATGAATTTCACCCTGACCAGGCGGATGTTCTCCTCGGAGTAGTCTTCTCCGAGTTCTTCCATAGCCACCTCAAGGTCGTCGGTATCGCTCTCGCGGAAATATTCATAGATATCGTCTACCATGTCTTCGTCCATCACCTCTTCGATGAAGTAGTCGATGTTAAGTTTTGTACCGCTATAGACGATAGCCTCTATCTCGTCGAGCAGGTCGAAGAAATCCAGGCCCTGTGCCTTGGAGATTTCCTCCAGGTCGATTTTCCTGTCGATGCTTTGAATTATCTTTACCTTGAGGATGGATTTCTTGGCTACGGTCTTCACCCTGAGGTCCTCGGGGCGCTCGATTTCGTTCTCCTCGCAATGGGCCCTGATGAGGTCGCAGAATTCCTGTCCATATCTATTGGCTTTGCCTGCTCCCACGCCCTGGATATTCTGCAGTTCCTGGAGCGTGATGGGATACATGGTGGCCATCTGTTCGAGCGAGGGGTCTTGGAAGATGACATAGGGCGGCAAGTTGAGTTTTTTTGACATTCGCTTGCGCAAGTCCTTGAGCATGGAGAAGAGTTCGGGGTCGAGGGTGCTGGCACCCGACTCCATGCTGTCGTCTTCATAATCGTCCTTGAACTCCGTGTCTTTCACAATCATGAAGGGCTTTGGCTTCTTCATGAATTGTTTTCCTGCGGCGGTAAGTTTCAGCAGCCCGTAGTTTTCCACGTCTTTCTTCACATATCCGGCAATCATCGCCTGTCGGATGACGGGGTTCCACAATTTATCGTCCTCGTCCTCTCCGGCGCCGAACTCCTCGAGTTGGTCGTGTTTGTGCGATACGATGTCGTCGGTGGGCCTTCCCTTCACGAAGTCGATGATGTATTCTGTCCTGAAATTCTCCTTCACCGCGCTGATAGCCTGGAGCACGATGAGGAGTTGCTGCATGCCGTCGATCTTCGTCTTGGGGTTGAGACAGTTGTCGCAGTTGCCGCAGTTATCCTTGTTGTATTCCTCGCCGAAGTAGTGGAGCAGCATCTTCCTCCTGCAGACCGACGACTCGGCATAGGCTGCCGTTTCCTGCAGGAGTTGTCGTCCGATGTCTTGCTCTGCCACGGGTTTTCCTTCCATGAACTTCTCCAGTTTCTGCAGGTCCTTGTAGGAGTAGAAAGCGATGCACTTCCCTTCTCCCCCGTCGCGTCCTGCCCTGCCAGTCTCCTGGTAGTAGCCCTCAAGGCTCTTGGGGATGTCGTAGTGGATGACAAACCTCACATCAGGTTTGTCGATGCCCATACCGAAGGCAATGGTAGCCACGATCACATCGATTTTCTCCATGAGGAAATCATCCTGTGTCTCCGACCGCTTCGCCGACTCCAGTCCGGCATGGTAAGCCGCAGCCTTGATGTCATTGGCGCAGAGGTCGGCAGCCAGTTCCTCCACCTTCTTTCTCGACAGGCAGTAGACGATGCCGCTCTTCCCCGGGTTTTGCTTGATAAACCTGATAATCTGCTTGTTGATTTCGTTGGTTTTCTGCCTCACCTCATAATAGAGATTGGGTCGGTTGAACGAACTGTTGAACTCCTTGGCGTCGACGATGCCCAGGCTCTTCTTGATATCGGTGCGCACCTTGTCGGTGGCGGTGGCGGTAAGGGCGATGACGGGCGCGTTGCCTATCTTCTGGATGGTGGGACGTATGTTGCGGTATTCCGGTCTGAAGTCGTGCCCCCATTCCGAAATGCAGTGGGCCTCGTCGATGGCGTAGAACGAGATTTTCACCGATTGCAGAAACTCCACATTCTCTTCCTTGTTGAGCGACTCCGGTGCCACATAGAGCAGTTTGGTGCGCCCCGACAGGATGTCAGCCTTCACTTGGTCGATGGCAGCCTTGTTGAGCGAGGAGTTGAGGTAATGTGCCACACCGTCTTCGTCGTTCATGGCATTGATCACATCTACTTGGTTTTTCATCAGCGCGATGAGTGGCGACACGACGATGGCGGTACCCTCCATGATGAGTGAGGGAAGTTGGTAGCACAGCGACTTTCCCCCACCAGTGGGCATCAGCACAAAGGTGTCGTTCCCTTCCAGCAGGTTTCTCACTATCGCCTCCTGATCGCCTTTGAACTTGTCAAAGCCGAAGTAGCGCTTGAGTTGTTGAGTTAGGTTAACATTTTCCAGCATGTGTCTTTTCTCCATTCGTTCCATCACCGTTGGCAGGAGGCTGTGTGCCCACTGCTAACGGCTCTGGATATGTGCTTTTTCAAGTTGTTTTTCAGCGTATTCCTTTGTCACCACAAACTCGCTCTTCTTCTTCGAAGGCAGTTCGAACATGGCGTCCATGATGACACTCTCCACAATCGACCTCAGTCCACGCGCGCCGAGTTTGTACTCCACGGCCTTGTCGACGATGAACTCGAGGGCCTCGGGGGCGAATTCCAGTTTGATGCCGTCCATCTCGAAGAGTTTCACATACTGCTTCACGATAGAGTTCTTCGGCTCGATGAGGATTCGCTTGAGGGCCTCCCTGTTGAGCGGGGTGAGGTAAGTGAGCACGGGCAACCTTCCTATAATCTCGGGGATGAGCCCGAATGACTTCAGGTCGTGTGGCAACACGTATTTCATGAGGTCTTCCTTGTCGATGTTCCTCATGTTCTGCACGGAGTTATAGCCCACGGTGCGTGTGTTCATGCGCTGGGCTATCTTCCGCTCTATCCCGTCGAAAGCCCCTCCGCAGATGAAGAGGATGTTGTGCGTGTCGACATGGATATATTCTTGGTCGGGATGCTTGCGGCCGCCCTGAGGGGGCACATTCACCATGGTGCCCTCCAGCAGTTTGAGCAATCCCTGCTGCACCCCCTCACCACTCACGTCGCGGGTGATGGAGGGGTTGTCGCTCTTGCGCGCTATCTTGTCTATCTCGTCGATGAAGACGATGCCCCGCTCAGCGGCCTTCACGTCGTAGTCGGCCACCTGAAGGAGCCGGGAGAGGATGCTCTCCACGTCCTCGCCCACATATCCCGCTTCGGTGAAGACGGTGGCGTCGACGATGGTGAAGGGCACATCGAGGAGTTTGGCGATGGTCCTGGCGAGCAGGGTCTTTCCGGTGCCCGTGCTGCCCACCATGATGATGTTGCTCTTCTCTATCTCCACCCCGTTGGGGTCGTCGGGCTGCTGCAGTCTCTTGTAGTGGTTGTATACAGCAACGGAGAGGAATCGCTTGGCTTCATCCTGCCCGATGACATATTGGTCGAGATAGTCTTTTATCTCCTTCGGCTTGGGCACCTTCTTGAGTTTGAACTTCTCTTTTGAGCCTACAGCCGATGCTGCCATGACGCCCGAGGTCTGCACTATCTGATAGGCCTGCTGGGCGCAGTTCTCACAGATGAAGCCATTGATGCCGGAAATCAGCAGCCTGACGTCTTTCTCTCCGTTGCCGCAGAAACTACATACTTTCTTCATTTCACTTCTTCCGTTTGAGCACGGTGTCGATCATGCCATATTCCTTTGCCTCGTCGGCCGTCATCCAGTAGTTGCGGTCGGAGTCGGCCCACACCTTGTCGTAAGGTGTATGCGAATGGTCGGCAATGATGGTATAGAGTTCCTTCTTGTATTTCTGTATCTCACGGGCTTCAATCTCGATGTCGGAGGCCTGTCCCTGCACCCCGCCGAGTGGCTGGTGAATCATCACGCGGCTGTGGGTGAGTGCCGAGCGCTTGCCTTCGGCTCCAGCCACGAGGAGCACGGCAGCCATCGAAGCGGCCATACCCGTACAGATAGTGGCCACGTCGCTCGAGATATACTGCATGGTGTCGTAGATGCCAAGTCCGGCGGTGACACTTCCTCCCGGTGAATTGATGTAGATGGAGATGTCCTTGGTGTCGACGGAATCGAGGTAGAGCAACTGTGCCTGCAGCGTATTGGCCGTATAGTCGTCGATTTGTGTTCCAAGGAAGATAATCCTGTCCATCATGAGTCTTGAGAAAACGTCCATCTGGGTGACGTTGAGTTGACGCTCCTCAAGGATATAAGGGTTAAGATACTGGGCTTGAGCGCTGATGACGTCGTCGAGCGCCTGTCCGTTGATGCCAAGGTGTCCGGTGGCGAATTTTCTGAAATCGTTCATAGTTTTTCTATATTTGTTGCACATGGTGGTCTGCCTCAGCGAGGAGCCCACGATTGCTCTACGGCAAAAATCGAGCCATAATAGAATAAAGTTACCGACTTTTCCGTCCTTGTTGCAACAAAGATACGAAAAAAAGTCGGTAACCTTGATATAAAAGTCGATTTTTTTGCAAAAAAACCGATTATTCTGCGGCAATTTTGTTGAATTCGTCGAGTGTCACGGTCTTGACGTTCAACTTCACGACGTTTTTGAGCACGTCGATGAGTTTTCTGTCAATGGCCCTGTCGACGAGAGAGTCGACGTTCTCCTTCTGCTTGAGCATGTCGTCGGCATAACCGTCGAGGTATTCGTCGGGTACGTTGTTCATGCCATACTGTGCGAACTGTGCCCTTGCCATCTCCTTGGCTACGGCCTTCACATCGGTATCCTCAATCTTCACGTCGTTGGCTGCCACGAGTTGCTCCTTGATGAGGTGCCATTTCAACTCACGGATGCTGGCATCGAAGTGCTTGTCCACATAGTCGGCGTCCTTGTCCTTGTTGCCTGCCTTCATCACGCGCTTGAGGATATCCTCGGGGAAGGTGATTTCGCCCACCTTGTTCTCGGCATACTTGCGCACGTCGAGCAGGAAGCGGTAGTCAGACTCACCGGCCAGTTGTGCTTTCAGGCCATCGGCGATGCGGGCGCGGAATTCCTCTTCTGTCTTCACATTGCCTTCGCCAAACACGCTGTCGAAAAGGTCCTGGTCGAGAGCCGACTTCACGAAGCGTGAGATTTCCGTCACCTGGAAACTGAAGTCAGCGTTGATGTCGGCCACTTCTTCCTTCTTGAGTTTCAGGAGTGCTGCCACCTCGGTATCGCTCTCGGGATAAGCCTTCTTGGGATTGAAGGTGATGATATCGCCCAGTTTGGCACCGTCGAAGAGGGCTTTCTGTGCCTCCTCCTTGATATACTGCGGCATGAGCACGGCGTCGGCCACGGTGATGCCACCCTCAAGGGTGTTGCCTTCGTCGTCGAGTTGGCGGAGGTCGCCTTTGAGCATGTCTCTCTGCTCAGGGTCGTAGACCTCTGCTTTATCGTAATGGCCGTTGCGACTGGCAAACATCTCCACCTGCTGGTCGATGAGTTTGTCGTCGGGCTGGATATCAAAGTAGTCTACCTTGTCTTTGTTGGAGAGCGAGATGGTGAACTCGGGGGCGACGGCGATGTCGAAGATGAACTCATAGTTGCCCTCTTTCTCCAGGTCTTGTGGCACCTGCTTCTCTGAAGGCAGTGGCTCTCCGAGCATCTTCACGTTGTTCTCCCTGAGGTATTTGTACATTTCCTCACCGATGATTTTGTTGACCACATCCACCTTCACGGCAGTACCATACTGGCGCTTGATGATGTTCATCGGCACGTTGCCGGGTCTGAAACCGGGCACGTTGGCTTTCTTGCGGTAATCTTTCAGGGTTTTCTCTACTTTCTCCTTGTAATCATCAACCTCCACGGTCAATGTCATCAAACCATTGATCTTGTCAGGGTTCTCGAATGAAATTTTCATCTTTTGGTCGTGTTATTTTTTGATGTTTATATGCTTCTTTGAATACCTATACTCAAATTGGAGTGCAAAATTACGGATAATTCAGCGAATTACCTAACAATCAGCACAAAAATTTGATTTTTTAACCAAGATAAGCATGAGATGAGCCTGAAGTTTACCTGCGATAGGAATCAAAAAAACTCCACGTTATCATACTTTCCGTGTATCACGGGGACGGGGAAATTGATACGTTTTTTTTCGATTTCCTTTTGTAGAATGAGAAAAAAGAATTAGATTTGCAAAGAAAAACAATCGTTATGGCAAGAAAGGCGAGAAGACGTAGTAATACTGGCATCTACCATGTCATGCTTCGTGGGATAAACCGACAGGATTTGTTTCATGAAGAATCAGATTACCTTTTCTTTCTGGAAAGGCTTCGTCTTCTTGCTCATCCCAAAAACGAGAAAAATGAACCTGCATCACCATTGTGTGACATCTACGCCTATTGCTTGATGACCAATCATGTTCATCTCATGCTCGCTCCGAGGGAGAGGGAACTTTCTGATGTTGTCAAGCCT
>OMZE01000051.1 GCA_900315455.1 uncultured Prevotellaceae bacterium
TGATAATGACCTCTTCTTTTCGAATAGGTTTGAACTTGCGCATTGAATTATTTATTCGTGTGAATTCGGTAAATTCGTGTTCGTCTGAAACACCAAGGGTGGGAGGACAATGCGAACACGAATAGACCGAATCTTCACGAATTTTTATTGATTCAACTTTCTCAAGTTGAATATTTAATTGATATTCAGGTAATATCTTCTTTCTGTGTGGACAGAAAGAAGAAACAAGAAAGAACCGCGAACACGCTCCCGCTATCGTTCGCCCAACTAACACTCCGCCACTTGTCGTGGCAGACTTGTGAAGCCGTTTTGATAATGACCTCTTCGGCGTTCGGGCGGATTTAGATAAACTGCTCGCGTTCGGCAGTGTTCAAATGAATTTGCATTGCACTCACTTAATCGCAGTTTTGCAATCCGCCCGGACTGAGTATAAGCATTTCTAATGCGCTTTTTCGGATTAAAATTGGCTTTGACTTCCGCTTCGCACGTCGATTTTCAATTCCCTTCGGCCGCCGACCGTTGGTTCCTGATACTCACTGCGTCGGGCTGAGTATCAGCATTTCTAATGCGCTTTTTCGGATTACAAATCCTGATACTCACTGCGTCGGGATTGCAAATCCCGACGAACATTACCCCGTCCCGACGAACATTACCCCGTCCGCCCAACCCCAAAAACGCAGAAAATCGGAAGTGACGGTTCCGATTTTCTGCGGGATTTTTTACTCTTTTGGGGCTTTCTTGATATTCTTGATATTCCTATATATTCCTAATATTCCTGTTATTCCTTTAATTCCTGAATCTTCTTGAAAAATTCGGTTACCCTTTCCCAGTTTACATTGACCACCTTCATCGGCTCGTCGTATTCGGTGGCGGTGACCTTCTTGTGGCTGAAGTCGAACTTGACTACAATCTTGTCGTCGACACCTACGCTGCAGGAGTCGAGGGGCACGACATCATAGAACCTACCCCTGTTGAACCCCCTGTACTCGTTTTCTTCATTCTCCTTCTCCTTGTATTCATAAAAACACTCCTCGTTGGTCTTCAGATACCAGAAATGAACAATTCCTGTGGTGTCGCTCTTGCTAATGGTGACCATTGCGGCCTCGCGTTGCTTGCTGAGTTCGTGTACGTGGAAGTAAGAGATGCCTATTATCGCCAGAAAGAAGATGGCACCAATGATAATAGGCTGTACCAGACAGCCGATGGCCAGTCCCTTCCACCGCTTCCGCAGGTATCCATAGAATGGGATGATGATAGACAGCACCAGCAGTAAGAGCAGAAACAGTACGAAGGTGAAGTAAAAAGTAATGCCTTGTTCTATCATGTTGTGAGTTTTTATCGTTGTGGAATCATGATTTGGTGTACTGAAGGGCGAGCATGGTGAGGTCATCGCTTTGCTCAGCACCGCCAACAAACTGGTGTACCGAAGTGGTCATCGCCTCGATGAGGGCCTGTGGCTGCCAGGAGGCCGCCTTCGCCACTTGCATTATCCTTTCCATGCCAAACTGCTGCAGGTGGATATCCTCCGCCTCGTTGAGACCGTCGGTATAGAGAAACACGCTGTCGCCCGAATGGAGTTGTAGCCGTTGTTCGGTGAACATCCATCCAGGGAAGGTGCCTGCTGGGAGGTTGGCGTCGCATGGGATGACGCTGGCCTCATCGGCTGTCAACAGCAGCGGCGGGTTATGGCCGGCATTGCAGTAATGCAGTTCGCCTGTGGCCAGGTCGAGGACCCCCAGGAAGAGCGTGACGAACATGCCCGTGTCGTTGTTGCTGCTCAGGGCGTCGTTGAGGGCGAGCACGATGTGGTTGGGCTCCTGTGTATAGGCGGAGATGTTGCGGAAGAGCGACCGCGTGACCGCCATGACGAGAGATGCCGGCACGCCCTTGCCCGACACGTCGCCGATACAGAAGAAGAGTTTCTCATCGCTGATGAAGAAGTCGTAGAGGTCGCCGCCCACCGCCTTTGCCGGCATCACCTGTCCGTAGATGTCGATGTCGTGACGGTCGGGGAAGGCGGGGTAATCCTTGGGCAGCATCGACATCTGTATGTCGTGCGCAATCTTCAGTTCGCTCTCTATCGATGCCTTGGCTGCCGTGGTGCTCTTCAGTTCCTCGATGTAGGAGGTGAGCGAGTGCTGCATGTTCTCGAACGAGTCGCGCAGCAGGTGTATCTCGTCGTGGCTCTCGATGGCAGGCAGGGCGGCATTGAGTTGTCCGTTTGCCACCTCGTCGGTGACGGCAGCCAACTGTTTCAGCGGCTTTGCAGCGCGCCTGATGGCAAGACGGCAGACGAAGAAGGTGACGAGCAGCACCAAGGTGATAATCAACAGCGCGATATACCCCACACCGATGCCCACAAGGTTGAGCGCCAATGTAGGCAGTGCTATCACCAAGGTCCAGTCTGTGCCCTCCAGTGGAGAATAAAACAAGTAGTTCTCCATCCGGTTGACCAGCATCATCCTGTTGGTCTCGTTGTAACTCTTCTCGCCTTTTTTCATCTTCCCGATGGCCTCCTCGGCCACGCCGGGCTTGTCGGCATCCTTGATATGGACGTAGAAGTTGCCTTTCAGGATACGCCGCTGGTCGGGGTGTACGATATAGGTGCCGTCGCGCGACAGTACGAAACTGTCGAACACGTCCTTGTCCGATATGTCGATGTCCCACACGTCTTGTTCGAAGATGTTGGTCTGCTCAAGGATGAGACTGGTCATGAAGTCGAGCGACAGGTCGGCGCCAAGAATGGCCACGACACGCCCCTGCTGGTCGTGGATGGGATACATATAGGCTACCAGCGGTGTCTTCCCGTCGCGGCTTTCGAAGAAGGGCTCCGACCAATAGGCGGAGTCGGCGGCTACGGCATCACGAAACCATTTGGCCTCCAGATAGGAGGCTTCGGCATCTTCTATCGGCTGTCCCACCACGGTGGTGCTGTCTTTTCGCCAGGCATAAGGACAGTAGGATTTTCCTTTGTGGGGGAAGTAGTTCTCGATGAAACTGATGCCGCAACTGCGGATGCGGGGGTTCTGTCTGACGATGCGCTCCATGATGGCCTGCAACTGTTCGGGCTGCTTGACGTGTTGTTCTACGTCGAAGAGGTTGTTGTCGACGGCCACGCTGACATCCGACATCACGTCGCTGATGCTCTTTCCATACGATATCATGCTGCTGTGGAAAGTACTGGCGCTGACATCCACCACAATCGACCTTGTCAGGCCGTAGATGAGGTATGCCAGACCGCCCATCATGATGAGCAGCACGAGCATCACCCACCGTGTCAGTCTTCGGGCAAACGAATGATTGTATTTCTTATCCTTCATATTCAAATTGTTGGTGCAAAGTTATACAAAATCGAGAGCAGTGCAAAAAGAACTTGTTCTTTTTCAATGCCGAGATAAATCAACTTCGCGAAGCAAAGTTATACAAAATCGAGAGCAGTGCAAAAAGAACTTGTTCTTTTTCAATGCCGAGATAAATCAACTTCGCGAAGCAAAAATAAAAAAAATGTCCCATTCCTACAAGTTTATGGGACATTCTGCATGATAAAGTGATGAATGGCAACGGTTTTGCGGCTGTGATACAGCCGCACACTAGACAGGCTATCTATCTTCTTCTATCTGCCATCTTCTATCTATCATCTACATTTTTTCATCTTTTCATCTTAATCTTTCATCTTTAATCTTTCATCTTTAATCTATTTACGTCTTTCATCTTTAATCTCTCCCTCAATAATCACTTTCCTCACGATGTCGCGGGTGTAGGCATAGGGGATGTATTCCACTGACGGGATGGGACGGGTGATTTGCAGGTTGGCGCGCTTGCCCACGGCTATCGACCCATAGTCGTGGCTCAGCCCCATGGCATAGGCGGCGTTGAGCGTGGCGGCGTTGATGGCCTCGGCAGGTTCGAGCCGCATCTTGATGCATGCCAGTGACACGACGAACTTCATGTCTGAAGACGGTGTGCTGCCCGGGTTGCAGTCGGTGGCGAGGGCGATGGCCAGTCCTTGGTCGATGATATGGCGCCCGCGGGCGTAGGGCATGTTGAGGAAAAACGATGTGCCGGGCAACAGTGTGGGCATGGCAGAGGAACAGGCGAGAAGTTCGAGGTCGTGGTCGCTGGCACTCTCCAGGTGGTCTATCGACAGGGCGTCGTGTGCCACGCCCACCTCCACACCGCCCGAGGATGCCAGTTCGCAGGCGTGGATTTTAGGCCGCATGCCATAGCGTGCTCCTGCCTCAAGGATACGTGCCGTCTCTTCGGGTGTGAAGAATCCCTCATCGCAGAACACATCGATATACTCTGCCAGATGCTCCTCTGCCACAGCGGGAATCATCTCCTCCACCACCAAGTCTACGTAGTCACCCTGTCGGCCGGCGTATGCCCTTCCCACGGCATGGGCACCGAGGAAGGTAGATACCAGGCGCATGGGCGTGAGTGCCTTCAGCCGTTTCACCACGCGCAGCATCTTCAGTTCGTCGTCGGTGTTCAGCCCGTAGCCGCTCTTGATTTCCACGCATCCTGTGCCACGTGCCATCATCTCGTTGAGCCGTTGCAGGGCGGCATCAGTCAGTTCGTCTTCGCTCATCGCATGGAGGCGGTCGGCGGAGTTGAGGATGCCGCCCCCTCGCCGCGCTATTTCAGCGTACGACAGTCCGCGGATCTTGTCGACGAATTCCGTCTCACGGCTGCCCGCATACACCAGATGCGTGTGGGGGTCGCACCAGCAAGGCAGCACCGTGCCCCCTTCGGCATCGATGATGGTGGTGGGCGAGGTGTCGAGTTTGTCGATGTCGCTCATCCTGCCGAAGGCAGCGATGCGGTCGCCCTCGGTGAGCAGCCAGGCATCCTCTATGGTGCCGAGTTGCCGCATGGCAGTGCCCGCCAGGCGCAGGCACTCTTTGGGGTGAATGCCCGTGAGGAATCCGATGTGGGTGATAAGGGTCTTTTGGCTTTCCATCTTGCTGGGTTTTTTCTAGATTTTCTAGATTCTCTAGATCTTCTAGAGGGGTTATGCCAGTGGATAGGTTTTAAGAAATTCCACGCTCTTGGCGATATGGGGATACATCACCACGTCGTGGTCGATGAAAGGCACCACCTGGCGATAGGCCTCATGCAGCCGCTCGATGGCAGGCGACGACAGCAGCGGACGGCGGAAGTCGAGGGCCTGGGCGGCGGTGAAGAGTTCGATGGCGAGCACCCGCTCGGTGTTGTCGGTCACCCGCAGCAGTTTGGTGCCGGCGTTGGCTCCCATGCTCACATGGTCTTCCTGCCCTTGTGATGTAGGGATGCTGTCGGCCGAGGAGGGCATGCACAGCGTCTTGCTCTGGCTCACTATCGAGGCAGCCGTGTATTGGGCAATCATGAACCCGCTGTTGAGACCAGGCTCCGCCACGAGGAAACTCGGCAGACCGCGTTTGCCCGACACCAGTTTATAGGTGCGCCGTTCAGAGATATTGCCCAGTTCGCTCATGGCGATGCAGAGGAAGTCCATGGGCAGTGCGATGGGCTCGCCATGGAAGTTGCCTGCCGAGATGATGAGGTCGTCGTCGGGACATACCGTGGGGTTGTCGGTGGCAGCGTTGATTTCGATGTCGACCACCGACTTCACGTAGGAGAGTGTATCCTTCACTGCACCGTGCACCTGTGGGATGCAACGGAAGGAGTAGGGGTCTTGCACGTTGACCTTGGGCTGTGCAATGAGTTGGCTGCCCTTGAGGAGTTTGTTCATGTTGATGGCAGTAGCCACCTGCCCTTTGTGTGAGCGTACCAGGTGCACCGCCACGTTGAAGGGGTCGAGCCTGCCGTCGAAGGCTTCGAGCGACATGGCAGCGATGGTGTCGGCCCAGGCGGTGAGTCGTTTCGCCTTGATGAGCGACCATACGGCGAAGGCACTCATGTTCTGGGTACCGTTGAGCAGGGCGAGCCCCTCTTTCGACCCCAGCCGGATGGGTTGCCATCCCATGCGCTGCAGTATCTCGGCACCCGTCATCCGTTCGCCGTTCCACTCCACCTCGCCCAGTCCTACCAAGGGCAGGCAGAGGTGTGCCAATGGCACGAGGTCGCCTGAGGCACCCACCGACCCCTGTTCGTAGACGATGGGGTAGATGTCGTTGTTGAAGAAGTCGATGAGGCGTTGCACCGTGTCGAGTTTCACGCCAGAGTAGCCGTAACTGAGCGACTGCACTTTGAGCAGCAGCATGATTTTTACTATCTCGTTGGGCACACGCTCACCGATGCCGCAGGCGTGCGACATCATGAGATTGATTTGCAGTTTTGCCATCTGGTCGGCATCGATGTTGATGTCGCAGAGCGAGCCGAAACCGGTGGTCACTCCGTAGATAGGTTTGTCGGACTCGGCAATTTTCTTGTCGAGGTATTCGCGGCAGCGAAGGATGCGTGCCTTGGAGTCATCGCCCAACTGCAGTTGATAGTGATGGGTGATGATTTCGTCGATCATGTCTTGGGTCAAATGCCCCGCGCTTATCTTGTGAAACATGAATGATTATTGAAAATTGAATATTGAATATTGAATATTCACCGCTTCGCGGTGAAGTTGCTCTCGCTCGGCATACTGAAAACAAGTTTTCGTCTGCTCTTGCTTAATCGCTACTTTGAAAAATGGGCTTTTTGGGCGGAATGGGCTTTTTGGGCGGAATGGGCCTAGAAAACCTTAAACCTCAAACCTCAAATCTTCATCCACTAGGTGGGGTAGGGTGACGATGAGGCCTGGGGTGCGCTCCATCTCGCGGCGTATGGCATCGAGGGCTCCGCTGTTGCGTGCCCATCCGCGCCTTGCGATACCGTTGTTCACATCCCAGAAGAGCATCTCGCGAATCTTTGCGTCGCTCTCAGCCGTGCCGTCGATGACCATGCCGAAGCCACCGTTGATGACCTCGCCCCATCCTACACCGCCGCCATTGTGCAGCGACACCCAGGTGGCACCTCTGAAGGCATCGCCGATGACGTTCTGCACCGCCATGTCGGCACAGAAGCGCGACCCGTCGTAGATGTTGCTCGTCTCACGGAAGGGAGAGTCGGTGCCCGATACGTCGTGATGGTCGCGGCCGAGCACCACCGGGGCTTTCAGCCTGCCCTCACGTATGGCGCGGTTGAACGCCAGCGCTATGGCGGTGCGTCCCTGCGCGTCGGCATAGAGGATGCGTGCCTGAGAGCCTACCACGAGGTGGTTCTTCCCTGCCTCGCGTATCCAGTGGATGTTGTCGTCGAGTTGTCCGCGGATGTCGTCGGTCACCGTCTTCCTGATTTCCTCCAGCGCCTCGGCTGCCAACTGGTCGGTGAGGGCGAGGTCGTCGGGGTCGCAAGAGGTGCACACCCAGCGGAACGGACCGAAACCGTAGTCGAAGAAGAGCGGTCCCATGATGTCTTGTACGTAGGAGGGGTAGCGGAAGTTGCCGTCGGGCAATAAGATGTCGGCACCTGCCCGGCTCGACTCCAGGAGGAAGGCGTTGCCATAGTCGAAGAAATACATGCCCCGGGCGGTGAGTTGGTTGATGGCAGCCACCTGTCGGCGGAGCGATTCGCGCACCTTCTCCTTGAAGGCTTCTGGCTGGTCGGCCATCATCTGTTTCGACTCCTCGAGGGTCAGTCCCACGGGGTAGTATCCTCCTGCCCAGGGGTTGTGGAGCGAAGTCTGGTCGCTGCCCAGGTCCACCCGGATGTCTTCCTTGGCAAGACGTTCCCAGAGGTCCACCACATTGCCTACATAAGCCATCGACACGGTGCGGCGTTCGTCCACCGCCTTGCGTATGGCAGGTATCAGTTCGTCGAGTTGGTCGTGCAACTCGTCTACCCATCCTTGCTCATACCGTTTGCCGGCAGCCTTGGGATTGATTTCCGCCACCACGCTCACCACGCCGGCGATGTTGCCGGCTTTGGGCTGGGCGCCCGACATGCCACCGAGTCCGGATGACACGAAGAGCATGCCCTTCGCGTCTTTCTGTCCGGGCTTGAACTTCCGTCGTGCGGCATTCAATACGGTGATGGTGGTGCCATGGACGATGCCTTGCGGACCGATATACATATACGACCCTGCCGTCATCTGTCCATACTGGCTTACGCCGAGGGCGTTCATCCGCTCCCAGTCGTCGGGCTTGGAGTAGTTGGGTATCACCATGCCGTTGGTTACCACCACGCGTGGTGCCCCTTTGTGCGAGGGGAAGAGTCCGAGGGGATGCCCCGAATACATCACCAGCGTTTGCTGGTCGGTCATCTCGCTGAGATATTTCATCGTGAGGCGATATTGCGCCCAGTTCTGGAAGATGGCACCGTTTCCGCCGTAGATGATGAGTTCGTGGGGATGCTGTGCCACACGCGGGTCGAGGTTGTTTTGTATCATCAGCATGATGGCAGCAGCCTCGCGGGAGCGGTGGGGGTATTCGTCGATGGGACGGGCATGGATGTCGTAACTCGGACGGTAACGGTACATGTAGATACGTCCAAACTGGCGCAGTTCGTCGGCGAACTCCTTGGCCAAAGCGGCGTGCAGGTGTTCGGGGAAATAGCGCAGGGCATTGCGCAGGGCGAGGCGCTTCTCCTCGTCGGTGAGGATGTCCTTGCGCTTCGGTGCGTGGTTGATATCGGGGTCGTAGGCTTTCGCCTCGGGGAGTTGGTCGGGAATACCGGCTCTTATCTCATTTTGGAATTCTTTGGTGGTCATGGGATTAAGGTTTGAGATTTGAGGTTTGAGGTTTGAGGTTTGGCCTTCGGTCGATATCGGCCGAAGGCCGCTAAAGTTTGCTTTCCACGATGTCCATGATATCGCGCTCTGCGGTGTTGGCTTCGGCGATGAGGGCGTTGGCCTCGGCGATGAGCGCTTCGGCTTTTTTGCGGTCGTGGAGCGATGAGGCATTGATTTTCACGTTCAGACCGGCACCCAATACGGCAGCGCGTGCGGCTAGGGCACCTACGCCGGCATCCGATACGCTGTTGGGATTGCCATTCGTCGCCATCAGTTTGCAGAGTGGCAGCACCTTTGCCGCTGCCTTCATCGTGCGGAGGGGCACCTCGGTGGCATAGAGGGTGGCACGCTGTATGGCCTCGGTGCGTAGGACCTTCTCCTGGTCGGTGGTCTTGGGCATGCCAAAGGCAGCCATGATACGGTTGAAGGCTTCGGTGTCTTCGTCGGTGAGGTGGAGCAACTCTGCCATGATGCGCTGTCCTTCTTCGGCACTCTGGCTGAACTCCTGCCACCGCTCGTCCCATCCTGCCTTGTGGGCGGAGAGGTTGGCCACCATCGTGCCTAATGCTGCTCCGAGGGCTCCCATATAGGCGGAGATGGTGCCGCCACCGGGGGCAGGCGACTCGCGTGAGGTCTCCTCGGCAAAGCCCTTCACGGTAAGGTCGGTGAGGAGCGGCTTTCGGTTGGCATCTTCGAGCAGGTATTCAATCACCTTCTCGCGTGGGTTGAAGGGGCGCAGGTCGTCGAGTCCCATCGAGTGGATGGCCATCTTCACGATGTCGTCTTCGGGGATGCCTGTCGACCGGTGCTGTTTCTCCAGGAAATACTTCCCGGCCTCGATGAGTGTGCGCTTGGGCACCAGTCCCACGATTTCAGTGCCGGTGACGCGGATGCCACGTGCCTGTGCGCAGCGGCACACCTCGTCGAAGGCTTTGTGGAGTGGGGTGGTGTTGATGTCGGTGATGTTCATCGACACCTGTGCGATGCCGTATTCGTCGATGTACCAGCCTATGGCTTTCGTCTTCTTCAGCGTGCCGGGAATCATGATGGTGTTGCCGTCGGCATCGCGCATGGGCTTCCCGGTGATGGGGTTTCCTTCGCGGCGAGGACGTCCTTTCTCACGTACGTCGAAAGCGATGGCATTGGCACGGCGTGTGGAGGTGGTGTTGAGGTTGAAGTTCACGGCGATGAGGAAGTCGCGTGCACCCACCACGGTGCATCCGGTGCGGGCGATGTCGTCGTCGAAGGGACGGCTGCCGAAGTCGGGCTCCTTGCCGGGCGTGGAGAGTTTCTTGGGTATCGCCTCATACTCTCCTGCGCGGCAGACGGCGAGGTTGCGTCGCTCCTCGGTAAAGGCGGCTGCCTCATAGCAATAGCAGGGGATGCGCAGTTCGTCGGCAATGCGCTTGGCGAGGTCGCGGGCCATCTGTGCGCACTCCTCGAGGGTGATGCCGCTCACGGGGATGAGGGGCAGCACGTCGGTGGCACCGATGCGGGGGTGTGCGCCATGGTGCTGGCGCATGTCAATCACTTGTCCGGCCTTGCGCACGGCGCGGAAGGCGGCTTCTACCACGGCATCGGGTTCTCCCACGAAAGTGATGACAGTGCGGTTGGTGGCTTCGCCTGGGTCGACATTGAGCAGGCGAACACCTTTGGTTTGTTCTATCTCTTGTGAAATTTGCCGTATGGCATCCATGTTGCGGCCCTCACTGAAGTTGGGCACGCATTCCACCAGTTTTCTCTCCATAGACATAGTTTTAAGGTGAGTTGAAACGTGTTGTTAATATGATTTTGTATGTGTTTTCGTAATATATGATATACCATTTGCAAAAGTATATAAAAAAACTCAGTTTGTTCATGCCGGGCGTATAAAAAAAAGTTTTTTATTCCATTTCCGTCTCATTTCGGACATATTTCAGCGTGTTTTTTTCCTTTTGTCTCATATTCCGGCTGTTGTCACAACATCAATTGAAGAAATACGCTGAAAAATGTGGCGGCAGCGCAAACTCGCCGTAATTTTGCAATGTCGAAAGTCAAGAAGACCATCCGACATCAAGCAAAAAAATTATTAACACAAAAAAATAAACGATATGAAAACTACAAAAACAATCATGACGGCTTTCACAAGCCTCTTCAAGAAAACATTTGCCAGCCACATGATGCTGGTGAGCAGTCTTCCAATGAACATCAAGACTACGGTGATGAAAGAGTTCCCGGGACGGTCAATCGCTTTTGCCACGAAGGACAATGGTTACATGGTGGAACTGAACGACGGCACGATGCTCTCATTCGATAAAGAAGGTACATGGAAAGAGGTAGACCACCTGCAAGCACCGCTTTCGTCATTGTGTGCATAGCAGATTCTGGGCTTCGTTAGATAGCAAGTATTCGAATGGTCATTGGGATTTTTTCCCAGTGATCATTTTTTTTGATGGATTGTGCTGCCATTTGGTTATGTCTGTCATACAAATAAAAAATTTGAAAGATTTACTTTCCCTCGCTTCGCGAACAGTGACCGTTGGTTCTCGCCGCAGGCGACTAAGAAAAGGAGTGCGCTTCGCGCAGAAATCTCACAAATCGTTTCAAATCATACAAATCAAAAAAGATAAAAAGATTTGAAAGATTTGGATAGATTTGTTCGATTTCTCGCCGCAGGCGACTAAGAAAAGGAGTGCGCTTCGCGCAGAAATCTCACAAATCGTCACAAATCATACAAATCAAAAAAAAGATAAAAAGATTTGAAAGATTTGGATAGATTTGTTCGATTTCTCGCCGTAGGCGACTAAAAAAAGGAGTGCGCTTCGCGCAGAAATCTCACAAATCGTCACAAATCAAACAAATAAAAAAGACAGAAATTTCACTTCTTTATTTAACGAACACGAATTTACCGAATCACACGAATAGTTCTTTCAAAAGTCGCAAGCGACTGAACGAATCTCACGAATATTCTATTTCAATCAAATGTTAGATTCTCCAATTCGTGTTATTCGTACCACCTTTAGGTGGTTGAGGATTTAATTATTCGGTTCATTCGGTCAATTAGTGTTCGTTTTTGTGGAGGTGAAAAAACAAGAATATTGCGTAAAATTGCAAATTTTGTGGCTGTTTTTATACACATTGTCGGATTTTTAACTATATTTGTAGCATATTTGTGTTTTATCTACTCATCTATTAACTAAAAATTTGTACCATGGATTTTAACGAGATTATTGCGAACTTTTTGGATGTGGTGAAAAACAAGTATGTTCTCTTTGAAGGTCGTGCCGGTCGCAAGGAGTATTGGCTGTTTTATCTTGTCAACATCGTCCTCTACTTCATTTTTCTCATTCTCACCGGCATTTTCGGAGATGGAGTGCTGACTTTGATTATCTCGGTGATTTATACGCTGTTCGGTCTTGCCATCTTGTTGCCGGGAATTGCACTTTGTGTTCGTCGACTCCACGACGTGGGCAAGGGCGGCGGATGGGCTTTCATCGTTTTCGTGCCTATTGTGGGGGCATTCATACTGCTCTACTTCATGATTATCAAGGGAGAACCCAACCCCAACCGTTTTGGTCCGCCAGTGGAATAACGGCATGATTGGAAATACCATTGCGTGATAGGATGGGGAATTTGAAAATGGGTCAAATTTCCCATCCCTTCTTTTGGGGCTTTCTGCATCTCATCAGTGAGCGGATGACGAGGATTGAGGAGGTTTTTAGAAAATAACTTGGCAGATAAAATTTTTTCTTTGCTCAAGTGGCAGATAATATCGGATTTTTATCTAATTTTGCACCTTGAAATGCGTGGCGGTAAAAAAATGTTATTTTCCGCCCCAAAAAACTATCAAACCTTAAAAGAAAAAAGAAAACGATGAGAGTAGCAATTGTTGGTGCCAGCGGTGCAGTAGGACAGGAGTTCCTGCGTGTGCTCGACGAACGTGATTTTCCCCTCGATGACCTTGTACTTTTCGGCTCAGAGCGTAGCGCAGGCCGCAAATACACCTTCCGCGGTAAGGAATATGGGGTGAAACTCCTTCAACATAACGATGACTTCAAGGACGTGGACATCGCCTTTACGTCGGCAGGTGCCGGCACGTCGAAGACCTTCGCCGAGACCATTACCAAGTATGGAGCCGTGATGATTGACAACTCCAGCGCCTTCCGCATGGACGACGACGTGCCCCTGGTGGTGCCTGAATGCAACGCCAGCGACGCCCTCGACCGCCCACGCGGCATCATCGCCAATCCCAACTGTACTACCATCATGATGGTGGTGGTGTTGCAACCCCTGGAGCGGCTGTCGCATATCCGCCGCATCCGTGTGTCGAGTTACCAGAGCGCCAGCGGCGCCGGTGCCGCTGCCATGGCAGAACTCGAACAGCAATACCGTGAGATAGTGGAGCAAAAGCCCGTGACGGTGAAGAAATTCCCCCATCAGTTGGCCTATAACGTCATCCCACAGATTGACGTGTTCCAGCCCAACGGCTATACGAAGGAAGAGATGAAGATGTTTAACGAGACACGGAAAATCATGCACTCCGACGTGCGCTGCTCCGCCACCTGCGTGAGGGTGTCGTCGCTCCGCTCACACTCCGAGAGTGTATGGATAGAGACCGAACGCCCCATCTCTGTGGAAGAGGCACAGGCTGCCATCGCCAACGCGCTGGGCTGCACACTCTGCGACGACCCTGCCAACCTGGTATACCCGATGCCACTCGACACTGCAGGCAAAGACGACATCTTCGTGGGCCGTGTGCGCAAGGACCTGGCCGAGGACTGCGGACTCACCCTGTGGCTCAGCGGCGACCAGATACGCAAGGGTGCTGCCCTCAACGCCGTGCAGATTGCTGAATACCTGATAAAGGTAGGCAATGTAAAATAACTTAAAACCTGATTTTTGTCCTTATGAGAGAGACTGGCGGCAATGGTTGGCCAAAGCCGCCGGTTGGCTGAAGATATCTGCCAGTTGGCTGAAAACACCCGCAGCAGATATACGATAGCGTTGTGTTTCTGCGTTAATAGAACAAAAGACACTGCTTCGAAATCTTCAAAAATAAAGACAGACACATGGAGAGCCTCATACAGAAGTTCGAACCTATCTCTCTTGACGAGATGAGTGGCATACGGCTCATGAACCGTATCGACACGAAATTTGTCACCACCATGCCGGTGCTGGCAAGGCTTCTCGTCATGGCACAGGGAGAGTACCTGGCACAGGAGATAGGCGGCGAACGCAACATGCTCTACCACACGACGTACTTCGACACCGCCCACTACGATATGTTCTACACCCACCAGCACGGGCACGCCAATAGGCAAAAACTGCGCTTCCGCACCTATGTGGCATCCGACCTGCAGTTTCTGGAGGTGAAGACGAAGAACAACCACGGGCGCACGAAGAAGAAGAGGATGCAGGTTGATGACATGTGTCTCGACGATGCCTCGAAACAGACGTTTATCGACCAGCATCTGCGTTATGGCCACCACGACTTGATGCCTGCGCTGCAAAACAGTTTCCGGCGACTCACCCTCGTCAACAACGGGCGCACGGAGCGGCTTACCATCGACACCGACCTGCGGTTTCACAACCTGGTGACGGGAACCGACCGCGAGATGGCCCCCTTGGTCATCGTCGAACTCAAGCGCGACGGACTGTGCTACTCTCCTGTCCTTGAGATGTTGCGCCAACTCAGGGTGTTCCCCCATGGATTCAGCAAATACTGCATGGGGTCGGCACTCACCAACGACAAGTTGCGGGTGAACCGTTTCAAGGCACGACTCATAGAAATCAGGAAAATATCAGAAAATAAAATTAGTATTTGACTATGGAAGATCTTCTCTCAGGACTCATGTCACTGGATTTCACCCTCATGCTGGTAAGGTTTGTTATCTGCCTACTGGTAAATTGGCTCATTGTGGATAAACTCTACTACAAGAAGAGCAAACGGCGCGACTTCTACTTCACATTCATCATCATTGGCGTGGCCATCTTCTTCATCGTGTTCTTCATGATTTTCGTGCTCGAAGACATGAAGGGGAAGACCGGAATAGGAGTGGGTATTGGCATGTTTGGCATATTCAGCATCATGCGCTACCGCACGGATGCCATGCCCGTGCGCGAGATGACCTATCTCTTCGTCGTGCTATGCCTCTCGGTGGTCAACGCCCTGGCTTCCACCATGCCGCTGGTGGAATTGCTCGTCACCAACCTCATTATCATCATCGTGGTGTGGTTTTTTGAGCACCTGCTCAAGGTGGTGCCCTGCAAACTCATACAGTATGACCGTCTGGAACTGGTGAAGCCCGACCGTAGAGAGGAACTCATCGAGGATATCCGTGAGCGCACCGGACTCGATGTCATCACCGTGGAGGTGGGCGGCATCGACATGTTGCGCGACATGGCCGTGGTAAAGGTATATTACAAAAGCCAAAACCGTGACGTGAGCAACAGCGTCAACACCAAGGTGAAGGTGAAAGACACTGAATATGTAGAATTCAACTCCTAATCTATACCTATGAAATCAAAAGTTCTATTGCTGGCCCTGGTCCTGGCTCCTGTCTTCGCCCTTGCGCAAGACGACTTCGGCACTTCTCTTTCCGTGGAGGCGGAAAAGAAGATTGACAAGAAATTCTCCGTGGGAGTAGAAGCCGAGATGCGTACACGCAACGACATGAAGACTGTAGACCGATGGCTGGGAGGTGTGAGTGCTTCGTATAAGTTGACATCATGGTTGAAAGCCGCGGTGAGTTATCAGTTTCTGTGGGACAACAACGAGCGCATATCATATTATGAAGACGACGACAAGAAGGTGATAAATGGCACGGTGAGAGCGGGCGACCCGAAGAAATGCGCCCAGTATTGGGGAGCGCGCCACCGCTTCAATGTGTCGCTCACGGGTTCGTATAAGTGGGGGGCTCTTGGACTGTCGCTCCGTGAACGGTGGCAATATACCTATCGCCCTGAGCACACTGTGGCAGAACGATGGAGTTACTACGACGAAGACTGGGATGGCGATGAGCACACCTATAGGGCCAAGGGGAAGAACCTGTTGCGCAGCCGCTTTCAAGTATCCTATAAAAACAAGAAATTTCCGGTCACCCCTTTTGTCAACGTGGAACTGTTTAATGCCATGGCTCTTGAAAAGGTGCGCTATAACGTGGGTGCCGACTGGAAAATCAACAAGAAAAATGAGATAACAATGTTTTATCGCTTACAGAAGGTGCATGGCGATGAAAGCGAAGGCGACATGCATCTCATCGGACTGGAGTATCATGTGAAACTCTAGAATTTCTAGATGGAGGGTGTGTCAAGATGATTGAGTGCGCTTTGAACGTCGACTACTGGTTCTCGCCGAAGGCGACTGAAGAGGGGAGTGCGCTTCGCGCAGAACCATCGGTCACTGTTCGCGAAGCGAGGGAAAGTAAATCTCACAAATCGTTACAAATCAAACAAATAAAAAAAGAAAAAAGATTTGAAAGATTTGGATAGATTTGAAAGATTTACTTTCCCTCGCTACGCGAACAGTGACCGTCGGTTCTCGCCGTAGGCGACTAAAAGTTCAATTTGACACACCCTCTTTCCCAAATTCCTATATTTTATATTCCACGAAAGCCTCCATGGCTTCGTAGCAGGCTAGGCCCAGGTCGTCGTAGAGTTGGGCAGTGGCGCGGTTGCGGTCTTCTGCCCGCTGCCAGAAGAGGCGCTCGTCGTTGCCGAGGAATGGCGCGCTCTCCATCTGACTCTGGTGCTTGAGGATGGCATTGCGCTTCTCGCGCAGTTCCTCCGGGCTCATGGGCACGCACATGTCGATATCGGCAACGTCCCATTCTGCCCATGCGCCCCGGTACATCCACACCCGGCAGTCGGCTATCCACGATGCCCCGGCCTGCTTTTCCTCGTCGATGGCGGCGAGCACGGCATCGGTGCATTTGCGGTGCGTGCCATGCGGGTCGGCCAGGTCGGCAGCCACGAAAATCTGATGGGGCTTGATGTCGGCGATGAGTTGCTGTATGGGCAATACGTCGCGCTCCGACATGGGCAGTTTCTCTATCGCGCCCGATTCGTAGAACGGCAGGTCGAGGAAATGGATATGGTCGGTGGCAATGCCGTTGTAGGCACATGCCAGCCTTGCCTCGCCACGACGGATGAGGCCCTTGAGGGTGAGCAGGGCCTTGCGGTCGCCCTCGCTGCCTCCCTTGCCGGCAATGAGTCGCTTGATGCTCTGGTAACTCTCGGCAATGACCTGGTCCTTGCCGTCGGCAAAGAGTTGGTTGAAGCCATTGACGAAGTGCATGAACCGCGACACCTCCTCATCGTTGACGGCGATATTGCCACTGGTCTCATAGGCGATGTGCACATCGTGCCCCTGCTGCATGAGTCGGCGGATGGTGCCGCCCATCGAGATGACGTCGTCGTCGGGGTGTGGGGAGAACACGACGACGCGTTTGGGGTAGGGCAGGGCACGCTCCGGACGGAAGGTGTCGTCGGCCTCGGGCTTGCCGCCAGGCCATCCGGTGATGGTGTGCTGCAGTTCGTTGAACACGGCGATGTTCACCAATCCTGCCGACCCGTATTTTTCCACCCAGTGGCCGAGGAAATGGTCGATATAGTCTTTGGTCGACAATTTGAGCACGGGCTTCCCCGTTTGTCGGCACAGTGCCACCACCTCGCGTCGCAGGCGGTGTTCAGGCACTTTGATGGTAGATGTAAGGTTAAGGTTCATGTCTTCCGGTTTTGTCGGTTTCTATCTCACCATGTCGATGCACTCGGTGGGCAGTTGCTGTGTGCCAACGAGTTCGCCTTTCGGGGTGTAGATGTAGAGGACGGGTGTGAACTGCTGATGGTTGAAGATGGAGAAGTCGTCGGTAGGCTCGTAGGTGGAGGCGGAGAAAACTTCTGTTGAGGTGGTGAGCAGATACTGCTGGGGCATGTAGAACTCTGCCATCATCAGCATGTTGGAGAGCGGCGACAGCACGCCCACGGGCTGCTGGTTTTCGAGCAGTGTGGTCTCTCCCGTCTTGCATTGGATGAGGAGGGTGGAGACGATGCCGTGCATGGTGCCGGTGTAGAGTTGCATCTGCATGGCCACCACCGGCACGCCCTTGCGCATGTGGCGTGTGATGCGCTGTCCGGTCTTCTTGTCGGTGTATACGGAGTCGCGGGTTTCCACATCGCTGAGGAGATGGATATCGAGTGCCATGTGCTCTCCATAGTGGTTGGCATCCTGGTGGAAGATGCGGCGGGGGTTGTCGTTGTCATCTACCATCCATAGGTCGATGTAAGTGAAATCCTGGTCGGGGGTTGTGGGTTGTGGCACCACGAAGAAGAAATGTTCCGTATCGTTGCCTAAGTCGGAGTTGTCGGGCGTGGTGACCGAACTCGAACCGACGTCGATATCCGTGAACTTTTTCAGTTGTTCGGGTGGGTAGAACTGATGTTCGAAGAAATACTTGGCGGGGATGGCTTCTTTGGGCAGGCCTTTGGCCTGCATCGTCTTGATGGTGCTCTCCTGAGCATATGACAGGCATGCCCACAACACCAGCGCGCAAAGGATAATGAGTTTTCGCATATTTCAAGGATTTTGGTCTACAATAAATACTTTGCGAAGATAGCATTTTTTCGCCATTCATCAAAAAGATTCCACCTAAATTCTCCGTATATGCAAAAAATACCCCTGGCCTTCATCGAAGACCAGGGGTGCAGAAGGGTTTTCAGGTTTAGGTAAATATCCTTCTAGAATTTGTAGCGGAGACCTGCGAGTATGATACCCTGTTCGCCTGCTCCCAGTTCGGCAAATCCCCTGATTTTCTCAGAGCCTGCCTCGATGCCGAGAAGTGAAGCCTGGAAGTTTGCCATCCATTTGCCTTTGCTATGCACCACTTTGTCGTCAATGTCTTTGCCGCTAGGGTCGTTCTCCTGCACCTCTTTCTCATACATATAGGTGGCACCGAGACCTATCTTGGAGTATATTCCAAAGTTCTTCTTGCGCAACCAGTCGAACTTCATGGCCGGCATGACGGTGATGTTATACTTCTTGGCGCTACCGATTTTCTCTTTGGTGGAGACGTAGTCGCTTGTCTGCCAGTTGCAGTACATGTCGCTGCTGTATCCGTTGAAGGCGACGATACCACCGATGCTGACCATCGGGCTGACGTGGTGGAAGTATTCTGCAGAGAGGGCTGGGATATATTTCTCATTGTCGTAGGAAGTGGTTCCGACGTAGTGTCCTCCTGTCATGATGCCAGTGACCAATGCCTCGCCCATGACTCCGAACAACTGGGAGAATGCGTCGAAAAGTTGCGAGTTGGTGCCTCCGCCAATGCTAATGGCCACT
Source organism: uncultured Prevotellaceae bacterium (assembly GCA_900315455.1). Taxonomy (GTDB): domain Bacteria; phylum Bacteroidota; class Bacteroidia; order Bacteroidales; family Bacteroidaceae; genus Prevotella. The sequence goes on from OMZE01000051.1 coordinate 19,017, forward strand.
TCGTCTTTGGTCTGATAATACTCTTGAGCCTGTGCGCTCATGCTGGTGCCGCAGAAGAGGATGGCGGCGAACATCCATGATTTCATCGTTTTCATTGTCTTTGTTTTTTTATGTTGTTTATGTTTTGTTATGTCTTGTTTTCTTTTTCCGATGCAAAATTATCACGGTTTTCACACACAGCAATGAATTTTCCGAGAAAGAGCAAGAAAACGATAGGACAACCCTTCGGATATCGGACAGAGATTAAAAAACGATAAAAAAATTGTCCGAAAAGTGTGAACATTCCTCATTTCATTTCCTGTCCACCATAAAAAAAGGCCCCAGAAGCATTGGCTCCTGAGACCTGTGTTTTTAGGATTTTACAAATATATCAGGCAAAATCATTCTATCTCATCCCACTTCGGCGGGTCGCGGTGCAGCAAGTGGCGCACGAAGAAGTCGAACCGCTTGTGCTCACCATAGCGCTCGCCCATGGTATGGCTTGTGCCTGGAAGCGCCACCAACCATTCCACATAGGAGGAATCCACCGGATACCCCATCCATTGCTCATTCCACCATATCTTGTCCATGCGGTTGTCGTGGCAGCCGCACGAACTGTAGGCCGCCTTGTAGAAATCGCCATGCAGGAGCACCGCCGTGGTACTTTCCTGGCCGCCGGCAGAAGCGCCGAAGATGCCCACATTGTCGGCATCCATGTAGGGATAGCGCTTGGCTGCCGCCTGTATCCACAATTTGCGGTCGGGCAGTCCGGCATCTTTCAGGTTCTTGTAGCACTCTTCCTCAAACTTCTTCCCCCGCCAACTGGTTCCCATGGCATCGAGTTGCACCACGATGAAGCCCAGTTCTGCCAATGCGGTCATGTTTCTGTTGAATGGTGTGAAACTCTTGGGCGTGTAGGCGCTGCCCGGTCCCGAATAGATGTATTCGATTACGGGGTAGCGACGCGATGGGTCGAAGTGGACAGGGCGCTGGATGATGCCCCACATGTCGGTCTTGCCATCACGGCCCTTGGCCACAAACACCTCAGGGGCTTTCCATCCGTTGGATGTCAGGCGTGAGATGTCGGCCACCTCGATGGTGTCGAGCAGCGTTCCGTCACGGGCATCACGCAGCACGGTGACAGGCGCTTGGTTCACCATCGACCAGGTGTCGGCCAGAAAACGGTAGTCGGTAGAGAACCTCACCTCGTGCTGTCCCTCGGCGGGTGTGAGGCAGCGCAGGTTACGGCCGTCGATGCCGATACGGTAGTAGTGCACCAGATAGGGGTCTTCGCCTTTCACCATACCGCTGGCGGAGAAATAGATGACGCCGTTTTCTTCATCCACATCCACCACCTGGCGCACGCACCATTCACCTTTTGTGATTTGGCCCACCACGCTTCCCTTGTCCATGTCGTAGAGGTAGAGGTGGTTCCAGTTGTCGCGCTCGCTCATCCAGATGATTTGCCGCTTCTCAGCAAGGTCGTGACGGAAGTAGCGGGTATAGTTCACGAAGGTGGGGGCCGTCTCTTCGATGATGGTGCGCATGGCGCCGGTCTGTGCGCTCATGGCGAGCACGCGGTAGGTTTTGTGACCGCGCTCGTTGTATTCCATGGTCACCTCGCGGCTGTCCTTGCTCCAGGCGAAGGAGCCCAATTCATATTGGCGGGGGCACAGCGCGGTGCTGGCCTCCATGCGGCGGCCGGTCTGCGTGTCGAAGATCACGGGTATGCGTTGTGGAAGGGCATCGCCGGGCTTGGCATATTCTTGCTGATGGAGGATGGGCTGCAACTGGTCGGGGGGTGATGTCTCCACATAATATATATATCGTTTCTCCACGGGTATGCGCTTGCACACGAAGAGGTATCGGCTGTCGGGCGACCACAGCAATTGGTTGGAGTAATAGCAACCGATGGTGCCGTCCTGACTCAGCACGCGTTTCTCGCTGTAAGGCTGGCCGGCAGCATGCATCACCACATTGTGTCCTTCTATCCACGCCTCGCTCTTGCCGTCGGGCGACAGCACGGGACGTGCCTCTTTCTCCTCGTCTACTTCCATCCAGTGGCGCTCATGATGGCGTCCGAAACGGGGCGGACGGGCGGGCTCCTGTGGTGCTGCCACCTGGTGCCGGGTCTTTGTCTCGGCGTCATATTCATAGTAGACGCGCCCGCTGTCGCCGTCGATGTAATAGGTGAGCACATGGGTGGAGTCTTTCCATGCTATGCGGTGTGCCCAGTGTCTCACATTTTGCTCGCCAAACTTGCTCTCGAGTGAATAGGCGCGCTTGTAGTCTTCTTTTGTGCCCTGGGCATTGGCTGTGAATCCTGCAAAAAGGAAAAGGAGCGTGATGAGGAGATGATGTTTCATAGATATGTGGAAATGGGTTTGTTTTTGATGGTTGGTCACCTTGATTTTGATTGATTCAAAGAACATCTGCAAATATACGCATTTTTATGATGTTATGCAGATTTTTCCCATGACAAAACTATGGTTTCTTGCTCATTTTGTTTATCTTTGCGAATATCTATATCATTAACCACCTTAACCCGATTCAACGATGAAAACGACCCACCGCTCCACAACCTTGCAGGCTTCGTGACTAAAAAATCATTTTGACACACCTTCATTCTTTTTTGGGGCGAAGCCGAAATTGAAACCCAGCGGTTGGTAGAAGATAATTTTCCCGTTTCAGTGTATACGGCTACAAATTAATGTGGCCTTCTTCTGGTGAGACGGGAGGAATCCCGCCTGTTGACCCGGATTGACTCTACCCAAGGAATGAAAAAGTGGTGATAATTATTTGGAGATGTGGATTGGGGGAATTATATTTGCATCTATAACGTGCGACATGACACCTATGTCAGCCACATTTTACGAAATATCCCATGAGACGTGTCACGAATATATCTATCTGCAAAGGCATTGCCATTATCCTGATGGTGATGGCCCATGCTGAGGCACCGGGCTGGCTCTGCCATTTCATCTTTGAATTCCACATGCCCCTTTTCTTCATCACAGCAGGCTATTTCTTCTCACTGAAATACCTGGATGATGTGGCAACCTTTATCAAAAAACGGATAAAGGGGCTTTATTGGCCATTCGTAAAGTGGTCGGTATTCTTCCTGATTATCCACAACTGGATGTTTGATATCGGGATACTGAATGAACAATATGGCAATGAGACGGGTGGCGTGACACACCCCTACACTTGGCATCAGATACAACAGAATTTATGGAACATCTTCACGGCAATGGGTGGATACGACCAATTCCTCTGTGGAGCATTCTGGTTTTTCAGAGGATTATTCGTGGCAAGCATCCTGTATCTATTTTTATATAAGGTGCTGAATCTATGTGTATCCAAAGTTCCGAAACTCTCCCCCAAGTCCGTCCCCTACCTCATTTGTCTGGTGATGCTGCTGCTATGTGGATGGAAGACATACGAGAGACTCAATGTCATCACACTGGTTCAAGGTGGCTATCGCGACATGATGGGTTGTTTCTTTTTCGGCTGCGGTTTCATTTTCCGGCATCACGTTGACAAATACCGCCAATTCATCTCGCTTCGCCACGTCCATCTTTTGACAACCATCATCTTCGGCGCCACTGTATATCTTTTCTCGGTGTATCTGATAGCCAACATGAACTGGCGCTCTACATTCACGCAGTTTCTCTCTCTGCCCATACCCGCTCTGCTTGGATTCCTGATGACTTATAACATCAGCCTATGGATAGACCGTCATCAAGGTTGGTTGAGGCAATCACTCATCTACATCGGTGAGCATACGCTCTACATTTTCATCTTCCATATCTGCGCCTATAAAGTCGTAAGCCTGTTGAAGATATGGTATTATGGACTTGACATTCGCCAGATAGGCTGCCATATGGTCATCCATGATTACTCACAACAAGACTGGTTCTGGGTGGCCTACACCATTGCCGGTGTAGGATTACCCCTCGCATTCTACTGGCTGCAAAAACAAGTCACAGACAAGATGAAAAGGTTAAGAGCCACAACGGCAGAATAGCCTCTATCATTATTCGGGCGAAATCTACCTAAGAACACATCGATTTCGCCCGTTTCGCATCATTTTCGGGCGAAATCTACCCCAAAATGCATCGATTTCGCCCAAATCAATTGCAAGTATTCAGAGATGATACAAAGTCAAGTGAAACTTGACGATTTGTTCTATGAATGATGCATAGACCTGACAGGACCACCGAAACAAATTCGGACATCGGTAGAAAACGATAAAAACTTGTCGGAAAAGCGTGAACATCCATCATTTCATTTCCTCTCCACAATAAAAAAAGGCCCCAGGAGCATTGGCTCCTGAGACCTGTTTTTTTAGGATTTTATGGTGTTACTTGAACTTGTATGGTAGGTCGCCCTTTGTCCATTCGGTGCCTTTCTCCCATCCTGGGTTCTGCTCGAGCACGCCCTCAGAGAGAGTGACTTGGTCTTCGGGAATCTTGAAGAATCCACCGCCCGTGTCTCTGTAGCGCTGCATGAAGTCGTTGGTGAAGGCGTATTCTCCGGGAATGCCCTGATTGAGAATCTTATTGCCCACCTGGTTGATCACCTTCTGCTGTACGTCGCCCCAACGGCGCAGGTCGTTCCAGCGGATGGCCTCGAAGCAGAGTTCGTAGCGGCGCTCTTTCTTCAGGTTGGCGAGTGAGTAGGCGATATCGGGCAACTTGGCGCGTTCGCGCACGGCGTTGAGTCCGCTCTTGCCATTATAGATCACCTTGCCGTCGGTAAGTTCGGAGTGCATCAGCAGCACGTCGGCGAAGCGGAGCCATACCAGCGACTGGGTGAGACCCGTCTGGCGGTTGTTCTCACTGCCGTAGAAGTAGCCGTAACTGAGCATGCGCTGGTCGGTCTCGGGGTCGTAGGCCTCGCAGCCGAGATATTTCTTTGCTACAAGTTCGGTGTTTTCCACCTCCTTGGCGGGGTCGCCCTTATAGTCGGGAATCTCGACTTTACGGTCGCAGATGGAACCCGTGCGGCGGTAGTCGCCGGCATAGTCGGGATCTTCAGCCCAGTCGGTCCACAACTTCAGGCACACCGGACCATTGGAATAGCCCTGTACGGAGAAGGGGAATGCCGTCTCGTTGGTCTTGCGCAGATTGTAGAACTCCACGATGCGGTTGTGGCGCAGTTGTGCGTCAGCGCTCCATCCCGGTTTGTTCGACATCTTCACGGCAAACATATTCTCCTTGTTCTCATCGGTTTCCCAATTCAAGCCATTCTCTGCCGTATACTTATAGTACTTGCCCTCGCCCAGACTGGCATTTCCAGTGTAGGGGTTGGTGTAGGGCCAGAGGTTGCGCTGGTCGGAAACGAGTCCGAATCCGCTGTTCTGGATACAGTCTTCGAGCCATGTCACCACCTGAGCCTTGGAGATGCTGCCACCTTCCTCGGCGGGGAGGGGAAGTTCGGCTTTCTGATAGAAACCGGTGTAGAATAGCCATACGCGGGCCATCATGCCCTCGGCAGCCCATTTCGACACTCGTCCCTCGCCGAAACTGGGATATGGGGTAGATGGGCCGAATTCTATCGACTTCTTCAGGTCGGAAGCAATCTGGGCATACACCTCATCGGGTGTGGCACGGGGCAGGTTCACGGGTTCGGTACTCAATACCAGGGGCACGCCGTTGAACACCTGTGCGAGGTTGAAGTAGTAGAAGGCACGCAGGAAATAGATTTCGCAGAGCAGTTGGTTTTTCTTGCTCTCCGAACTCCATTCTTTCACGTTGTCGATGGTTTCGATGGCGCTGTTGGCACGGTTGATGCCTGCATAGCGCTGCTGCCAAAGCGGTTTCATCCAGTCGGTATAGGCGTTCATCAGGCGGTCGACGCCTTGCGCACCGATGTTGCTCTGGCTACCACCACCCAGACGGTCGTCGGAGGCGATGTCGAAGATGAAGAAGGGGTCTTCCTCGGGGTCGGCGAGGTTGCGGTTCATTGCGGAATAGATGCCGTTCACCATTTGCACAGCGTCGGTCTCGTTGATGGGGAAGTTCGACGTGTTTTTCTTGGTGAGGCTCTCAGTGTCGAGGAAGTCGTCGCAGCCTGCGAGCAGCAAGCACACCACCGACACCATTAAGTATAATATATGTTTTTTCATAATCGTCATGGATTAAAAGTTGATATTCAAACCCACCTGCCATGAGCGTGAGGAGGGATAATAACCACAGTCGATACCAGAAGCCCAACTGGTGCCGTTGCCGAAGCCGACCTCAGGATCCATACCCGAGTAGCCGGTGAAGGTGAACATGTTTTGTGCTGCCACGTAGATATGGCACTTGCGCACGGGGAGGAACTTGGCCACCCGCTTGAGGTCGTAGCCCAGTGAGATGCGTGAGATCTTGAAGAAGTCGGCATCCTCTATCCATACGCGGGAGATTTCCGACATGTTGACGTTCTTGCCGTCGGAGAAGCGCGGATAACGGTTGGTGCTGCCTTCGCCGGTCCAGTATTTGGTATAGACGTCGGTGCAGTAGTTGTCATCGGGGTGGTCGGAGAACTGACGGTAACTCTTAGCCACTTGCTGTCCGAAGGAGCCGTAGCCGTTGAGCGAGAAGTCGAAGCCCTTGTAGGAGATGCTGATATTGAGACCCAGGGTGTAGTCGGGGTTCGGGTCGCCAATCATCGTCTTGTCGGAATCGTCCTTGTCAATTTTGCTGTTGCCGTTCACGTCGACAAACTTCACATCGCCGGGCTGCAACGACTCACCTTGCAGTGAGTTGGCCTTGTCGCCACCGCAGTTGCGGGCGAGGTAGTCCTGTAGGTCTTGCTCGTTCTGGATGATGCCATCCATCTCATATCCCCAGAAGTATCCGATGGGGTATCCCACTTCCAGACGATAGAGTTCGGCGGTATTCTGTGCGATGGCGTTGGATGCACCGTGGATGATGCCTTCGGAGTTGGCGATTCGCTTCACCTTGTTCTTGTTGTGTGAGAAGTTGGCTCCGATGCTGTATCTGAAGTCCTTGCCGATGTGGTCGTTCCACGACAGTTGAATCTCATAACCCTTGTTCTCGATGTCGCCACCATTGATATAAGGTGCGCCGGTACCATAGGAGAGGAGCACCGGTGCGCGCACCAGCCAGTCTTTCGTTGTCTTGATGTACCAGTCGAAGGAGAGTCCCAGTCGGTTGGCGAGGAACCTGGCATCGAAACCGAGGTCGAGTTGCTCAGAGGTCTCCCATTTCACGTCTTTGTTGGGCAGGATGTCGGGATAGGCACCGATGCCGGGGTTGTCTTTGTTGTCGAAGTAGTAGGGGTCGTCGAATGCCACTGTAGCCAGATACTGGAAGTTGTCGATACGGCAGTTACCGTTCTGTCCCCAACTGCCACGGAGTTTGAAGAAGTAGAGCCAGTTTTTCACGGGTTCCATGAACTTCTCGTTGGTGATGACCCAACCTGCCGAGATGGAGGGGAAGTAGCCCCAGCGCTTTCCGCGGGCGAAGTTGGATGAACCGTCGGCACGGAGCACGAGTGAGAGGAGGTAGGTCTCGTTGTAGTTGTAGTTCACACGTCCGAAGAACGACGACAGCGCGCCTTGGTCGTTGGGGCTACCGCTGATTTCGGTGTTGGCGGCATCCACCACGTTGGCGTTGTTGATGTAGGCATGGTCGAACGAGCCGGGGAAGAGGGAGTTGGAGTTTTTCACGCCAACATTGTTTCCGTAACCCCATTTCTCCATAGACTGTCCGAAAAGGACGTCGAGGTTGTGGTTGTCGAACGACTTCACCCAGTTGACCGTATTCTCCAAAGTCCAGTTCATGTTGTAGCCCTGGCTCTGACGCACGTCGTCGGTGGGGTTGGATGTCTTGGCACTCAGTTCGTACACGGGATTGTAACTGCGGCTCTCGTTATGGCGATAATGCCATCCAGCACTCGACCTGATGGTCAGTCCCACGATGGGCACATACTCCAGGTAGAAGTTGGTCTGCAAGCGGTAGCGCTTGGTGTAACTGTCTCCACTGCTGTATTTCATCTGGGCAAGCGGATTGGCCATCTCGGCACTGAAATCCCAGGCGTCGGCCTTGATGTCGTCGTATTCATAGAGTTCTCCGGCCTCGTTGTAGGCAGGGAGCAGCGGCGACATGGCCAGCAGGGTGCGGATGTTGTTGCTGTAGATACCACCGATGGAAATGCCCTTCTTGTTGATGTATGAGAAGGTGACGTTCTCGCCGAATTTCAGCACGTCGCGATTCTGCCTTCTGATGAGCGAGTACTCGGAGTTGAGGCGCACGGTGTAGCGGTCGAACTTCGGGGTGGCGGGATAGCCGAGCGTACCCGTCTGGTGGTATTTGGAGAAACCGAGGGCGAAGCGCGACACGTCGCTGCCGCCGTTGATGTTGAGAGAGGCGTTGTTGATGGGCGCATTGTCAACCATGGTCTCATCGAGCCAGTTGGTGCCGTTCCACGAACCGTTCATGATTTGCTGGTATTGTTTCGGTATCAGCGTAGCCCAGTCGTAGGTCGACACGCCCTGTATCTGATAGGCCTTGTCGTTGATTTCCATATACTGCTTGGCATTGAGCGGTGTCACGTCGTTGGTGTTGAGGTTCTGCCAGCCCAGATAACCGTCGAAGGATACCTGCACCTTGCCGGCCTTGCCCTTCTTCGTGTTCACCAGCACCACACCATTGGAGGCACGTGCACCGTAGATGGCACTCGAGGCAGCATCTTTCAGCACGTCGATAGACTCAATGTCGTTGGGGGAGATGTCGGTGAGGTTGCCGCCCGGCACACCGTCGATGACGTAGAGGGGCTCGTTGTTTCCGGCAGTACCCATACCGCGGATGACCACCCTGTAACTCTCGCCCGGCTGACCGGAGTTCATCACGATGTTCATACCAGAAGCCAGACTCTGCAGTGCGCCGAAGGCATCCACGGCATTGGTGGCTTCTATCTGCCCGGCATCAACGTGCACGGTGGAACCGGTGACGAGTTTCTTGCGCTGCGTACCGTAACCCACCACCACCACGTCGTTGAGCACCTCGGAGTCTTCGTTGAGGACCACCTGGATGTTCTTCCCCGCCTCCGCTTTCACTGTGACGGAGGTGTAGCCGATGTAGGAGATTTTAAGACTTGCGCCTCTCGACACGGTGAGGTCGAACGAGCCGTCCGACCGGGTCAACGTACCGTTGTTGGAGGTGCCTTCTTCCATGACGGTGGCCCCGATGACCGGCATGCCGTTCGAGTCGGTGACCACGCCTCTCACCTGTACGGTCTGCCTCGTCTGAAGCACGGCCCCACTGGTCGTGACAGATTCGTCTGTCGCAGCCGTGGCCGTAACAGCACATGTCATCAATCCAGCACAGATTACAGATAGGATTTTAGAGTAATGTTGCATAGAATTAAAGTTAGTAATAATAAAATATGGTGTTAATATATAGTATCGCTACTAATATGAAGTTGAATAATCCAATAAATGGTTAAAATAGTATGAATATCTAGGTTTTATTGGTGGCAAATATACAATTATTTTTCATATGTTCAAACTTTTTGATGTTTTTTTTGAAAAAATATTCCAAAAAGGAAACTGTTTTGTACTTTTTTTGCCTTTTTATGACGATTATGAGACTATCATGCAAGCCGTAGGCCAAAAAAAGAATAGCATGTTTTGGTAAGAATCTTCGGCTTTTTGAAAGAAAAAACATATCTTTGTGGCATCAATAATCAATACCCAATCCAATGACGACAAATACCTTCAAAATGGCTTTTTTCGCAGCATGCTGCCTGTTGATGCCCGCTTGCACCCAGCAGACCGAAACATCGAAAGACGAGTTGACAACCGTTGGCAACCCCTTCCTCCCGATGTGGGAACACATTCCCGACGGGGAGCCGTATGTCTTCGACGACCCCGACAACCCTGGTAAACAGCGCGTATATATCTATGGTTCGCACGACAGCCGCATCACCGACTACTGCGGCAGAGAACTCGTGGTGTGGTCGGCACCGGTGGAAGACCTGAACCACTGGCGTTACGACGGCGAGATACTCAAGGTAGACAAGAACGGGAAAGGCGAGCCGTTTGACTCGGCATCGACCGCCGACGTGCTCTTTGCCCCCGACGTGGCACTGGTGACTGCCCCCGACGGCAAGAAGACCTACTATCTCTATCCCAACGACCAGGCGGGAGGGCGCAATGGCCTGATAGCGAAGAGCGACCGTCCCAACGGACCCTTTGAGGTGTGCAATTGGAGTGCCGACGACCCCAACGTGACAGACGGCGTGCTGCAGTTCGACCCCGCAGTGTTTGTGGATGACGACGGCAGGGTATATGGCTATTGGGGATTCGAGACGTCGAATGGCGCAGAACTCGACCCCACCACGATGGCTACAGTGAAGCCGGGTACGGATATTGTGAGAGACATGGTGTCGGGAAAGAACCAGCCGGGCAAGTTCCGCTTCTTCGAGGCTTCTTCCATCCGCAAGATAGAAGACAAGTATGTGTTTATCTATAGCCGGTGGACGGAGAACGGCGAGTTCGGACTGCCCGATACCAACTACACCCTGGCCTATGCCTACAGCGACCACCCCCTGGGACCCTGGACCTATGGCGGCACCATCATCGACGGCCGCGGGCGTGAGGTGAACGAACAGGGCGACACCATCGCTTCTGCCACCGTGTCGGGCAACACCCACGGCAGTATCTGCGAAATCAACAACCAGTGGTATGTGTTCTATCATCGCCAAAGCGGCACCAATGAGTTTGCGCGTCAGGCCATGGTGGCTCCCATCGACGTGAAGGTGGAGAAGGGCGAAGGCGGCAAGGTGACCATCGTTGAGGGTGAATACAACTCATGCGGATTCTCCCTCGAAGGCCTCGACCCACTGGAGCGCCACTCTGCTGGCATCGCCTGCTGGTATACCGGTCCGAAGGTGGCCGAGCACGTGTGGCCCGACAACAAGTTCTATGGCTCCTACATCGCGTCATCGTATGGTACCGACGACAAGATGGAGGCTCCCTATGCCCTGCGCAACAACACCAACCTGGTGGTGAACAACACCGACGGCTCGATAGTGGGATACAAATACTTCAACTTCGCTTCTGCCGAGAAGAAGAATCCCAAACTTCTGCTGCGCCTGATACCAGAGGGCATCGACGGCACCATACAGGTGATGGTCGACAGACCTTGGGCATCGCAGAACGGCCAGTTGCTGGGTACCATCGAACTGAAAGCCGACATGCCGAAGGCCTCGACCGAACTCACTGTCGACCTGCCCGCTCTCGCGCCACTCACGGGCCGACATGCCATCTATTTCGTCTTCGCCTCCGACACGAAAGAGAAGTCGCTCTGCACCCTCGAGGACTTCGTGTTTGAATATTGACACTCTATTTTATTTTACCAATACCTGAAACATTATGAAGAAGACATTATTGCTGTTCGCCCTGGCATTGGCAGTGCTGTCGGGCTGCAGAAAAGAACAGGCAACAGAGGTTGTCGACCTGCCACGAACCGATGCCACTCCAGAGGTGGTGGCGGCGGTAGACTCTTTTGTCCATGCTACCCAGACACGCCCCGTGGCACCCGACTCCATCACCCTCCACAGCATCATGATACTGAAGCATGGCAAGGTGGTGTATGAGAAGTGGTTCAACGGCGAGGCTGCCGACAAGCCCCATCAGATGTTCTCGGTGAGCAAGACGTTCACCGCCACCGCCGTAGGACTTGCCATCAACGAAGGGAAACTCAACCTGACGGACTCTGTGGTGAAGTTCTTCCCCGACAAGTTGCCCGCTGAGCAGAGCGACAACCTGAAGGCCATGACCGTGCGCGACCTGCTCACCATGACCTGTGGACATGACGAGGAACCCAAGAGCCTGAATAAGGACTCCGTGGACTGGGTGAAGGGCTTCCTGTCGTGGCCCGTGAAGCACAAGCCAGGAGAGTACTACCTCTACAACTCCGTGGGCACCTACATGCTCTCTGCTATCGTGCAGCAGGTGACGGGCGAGAAACTCATCGACTACCTCGACACCCGCTTGTTCCAACCGCTGCATATCGCACGCCCGGAATGGGAAGAGAGTCCGCAGGGCATCAACTGCGGTGGATGGGGACTCCAACTCAAGACCGAGGACATGGCGAAGATGGGACAACTCTTCCTGCAGGAAGGCAAATGGAACGGCAAGCAGATAGTGCCTGCCGAATGGCTGAAGGAGATGTCGAGTTATCAGGTGCCGTCGGCTCCCTCGGGCACCAGATTCGAGGACCTGGAAAAAGCAGGGCTCAACAAGGACAACAATGAATGGGTGCAGGGCTACGGCTACCAGATGTGGATTTGCCGCCACAACGCCTACCGTGCCGACGGCTTTGCCGGACAGTATATCATGGTGTTTCCCGACCGCGATGCCGTGCTGGTGCTCACCACCTCGTCGTCGCTCTACCAGCCCTACATGGACTTGATTTGGGAATATCTCCTCCCCGTGCTGTAAACAATAGAAGTGATGATGCCTGACATTCCGGAAAGTCGGGTTCTCCTGGATTTGCCGGGATGTCGGGAATCTCTGTAACTGGCATTAAAACTATCAACTACGATGAAGAAACTTTGGATATTCTTATTCATACTGGCTGTGCTGGGCATAGCGATGATGGTGACCTGTCCGAAAGAAGAAGAGCACAAGGATGCCATCTGCTTGTCTGTCAATCAAGCGATAGACGAGAAAATAGGCACTGGCGGCGTGCTGACCCTGGAGGGTATTATCAACCTGGGTGGCAAGATAGCATTGAAGAGGGTGGCCAAGGTGTTCATCGACGCCAATGTGGATGTAAAGAACTATGGGGTGTTGAGTATCGGGCGCTTCACTTTCGACGACCACAACGACCTCATCTCCGTGGGTGTGTTCAACCATGTGTTCACCTTCAGCAAGGACGATGTGCTGAGGGAGTTGCAGAAACAAGGGCTGTGATACCGGTATATTTTTTCAAGCAGATGAAACAGATAAAGATTATTTTTGTGATATTGACTTGCGTGGCGCTGACCTCATGCTCCACACTGGCGAGTATAATGGTAGAAGACACGGTGGCGGCAGGATTGTCGAGTGCGAAACCCTCGAGTGGGGCTCCGCCCAGCCAGAAGGTGCAGGACAAGGAGGCGGAGAGGCTGAAGAAAGAAGGCAAATGCCCCATTTGCCGGGGCTTAGGAAAGACGCCCGACGGCCGTTACGACTGCACCACCTGCAACGGCACAGGAAAATATCAGGAGAGCAGCAAGTAGACGGAAAGTGGAGCGGATAAAAACCGAAGATAGAAATGAAACGTGTTTGTGATTTCATTGCCCGATGGATGGGCGTTTTGGTGTTGCTGACGGCGGCGGCATCGATGGCATTCCCCGATGTGCTGTTGCCTGTTGACATGTGGATAATCAACCCGTTGCTGGGACTGATTATGTTTGGCATGGGTCTGACACTGAAACCTCATGACTTCCGCATAGTGTTTCAGCGCCCGAAAGACGTGCTCATCGGCTGCCTGGCGCAGTTTGTCGTGATGCCCCTCCTGGCATGGGGGTTGGCAAAGGCCTTCGCCCTGTCCGACGAACTGGCACTTGGCGTGATACTCGTGGGATGCTGTCCGGGTGGCACCGCTTCCAACGTCATCACCTTCCTTGCCCGTGGCGACCTTGCCCTCAGTGTGGGCATGACGGCTACGAGCACCGTGCTCGCCCCCTTGCTCACCCCATTGCTGGTGTGGCTGATGGCGGGAACCTTCGTCGATGTAGATGCCGTGGGAATGTTGCTCTCTATCCTCTATGTGGTCATCGCGCCCATCGTAGGCGGTTTTATCATTCAGCGCCTCTTCCCGAAGTTCACGCAAAAGGCGGTGGCTTACCTGCCTGCCTTCTCCACGCTGATGATTGCCGCCGTGGTGGCGATGGTGGTGTCGCATACCGCCGACAAGTTGCTCTCTGCCGGACTGCTGGTCATCATCGTCGTGGTGCTCCACAACCTGATAGGACTCACTCTGGGCTATACCGTGGGCCGACTGGCTGGTTTCACGCGCGAGAAGCGCATTGCCGTCAGCATCGAGGTGGGCATGCAGAACAGCGGCCTGGCATCCTCGCTGGCGACCCTCCATTTCGCTGCCTATCCCCTTGCCACCATCCCCGGTGCGGTGTTCAGTGTGTGGCACAACATCAGTGGTGCCCTCGCTGCCCGTTTGTATGTCAGGGGCGAGAAAGGTAATGCTGACTCAGAGACACTCCCATCGGCCGACAGACCATAATCATTCTTTTAGTCCCAACGACCGGATATACCCTTCTTGCGGTTTGCAGTTGGGGAACCGGCTGTTCTCGGCATACTGCATCAGCAGCGTGCGGAACTGCTGTTGGTTGGGACGTGCCTCGCGAATCTGGTTATAGGCATTGCGGCGGGCTTCGCTGAACTTCACCACGATGCTGTCCCAGAGTTCAGGCCGCTGGATGCCCATCATGCATGAGCCGTCGATTTTCTTGTATGGCCAGAACGTGTAGCCGATGTTCACCTCTTTCATCACCTTCACGAACTGTGCCTGCCACTCGTCGGAATTGTGACCTATTTCTCCCATATACATGGGCAGGTTGGTCTTGTCGCGGAAGTCGATGTAATCCTTGATGGCCTCTTTCGTGGCATCACCGCCATATCGGTGGCAGGTATACATGATGTTGCTGTCGAAGGTCCAGTCGCTGAACATATAGAAGTCGCTGTTCCAACGGGCCCCTCCCAACAGGATGACATGATTCGGGTCTGCCTCGCGGATGGCTTTTACGGCACGCTTGTAAAGCGGTTCGAGTTTGCGGTTCAAATCTTCCTTGTTCTCAAAATAGTGCGCGATAGGTTCGTTGGCGAGTTCATAGCCCAGAATCACTGGCTCGTTCCTGTAGTGCTGGGCAATGCGCTTCCAGATGTCGCAGTAGAGCACCTGGCATGCCTCGCTCTCGAAGAGCCAGGGGTAGCCGTAACTGTCGTCGATGTTGTCGCCGGTCTGTCCGCCGGGACAGTCGTGCATGTCGAGGATGAGGTAGAGGCCGGCCTCACGGCACCACTTCACCACGTCGTCCATACGCTTGAACCCGTCTTGTTGCGACGTCAGTCCCATATAGTCCTCGTCGGTGAAGAGTTTGTAGTTGAAGGGCAGGCGGATGGTGTTGGCACCTTGTTGCTTGATAAACATGATGTCGTCGCGGGTGATGTAGTTGTCCTTGAATGCTTTCCAGAACTCAGCGGCAACATCGGGTCCCACCGCTTCTTTAATCATCAGGTCGATCATCCATGCGGAGTTTGTGCGGCTGAAGCCGAACATATATCCCTCGGGGTTGAGCCAGTTGCCCAGGTTGGTGCCTTGGATAAACAGTTTCTGTCCGTTGGGCTGGATGAGGTCGGGTCCGCTGACGCGCACGAATTTCCCGTTCTTGTTGCCCGCAACCGCCGTGGCAACCGCCACCAGCAATATAGCCATCAGCAAATAGGTCTGTTTTTTCATGTGTCTTAGGTTTTATATTTATCAATTGGATGGTTTTGGGGAAAGCCAAAAAAGTTTTCATAGAATATGATTGCCGGCAGGGAAAGGAATGTTCAACATCTTTTCCAGAAAGCCGTTCGTTTTGTTTGCAAATATACAAAAGGTTCTTTTAAACACAAAAGGTTAGGACCAAGATTTTTGTATCCTTCTCCTCTCATGAGCAGGATATTTTCTTGATAGGCATGCTGCAAAAAAAAGAGAACCTCAAAAGTCTTGTCATACTTTTGAGGTTCTCAGTAATAGGGTGCCACGTTTTCTGTGGAATGTCGTTCTTTTATGCTTCTATCGTGCAACCACGAGACTCTGGAAGATGAACGGTGTTGATTCATATTGCTTCATGGTTTCATTCCCTGGGTACACTGTGGGTAAACCGGACTGATGAACAGCAGGAACTTGACGGTGCTGGCCAAGTAGCGCTTCATTGCCTTCTTGCACTTCTCTGTCATTGCCTCTGCCTTGTAGCCGGCAGCAGTCATTGTTGATAATTCCATTGTTTTCATAATCGTATTGTTTTTTTGGTTATTATTATTGTTTTTACTTCTCTGACAGGTAACCTGCCGCTGTTGTAATCGACTGGAAGTCAGAACCTCGTCGGTCGTTCTCGGGTAGTCGGCCTTTATACGAAAACCTGGCTCTTGATGTCGTTGCCGTACTTCTCATAGATGGCCTTCTCTGCTTTATTCAGTTCGCTGAGTTGAAGGTTGAGGTCCTTGATCTTGCTTTCGATTTGGACGGCTTCAGAGAGACCAGAGGCGGGCTGGTAGTACATACCGGCAACCATGCCATAATCTTTGTTGCGCTCTGCTTTGGCCTTCTTCAGGTTTTCCTGCTCTTTTACCATCTTCTTCTCAACACTGGCCTTCTCCTTGTTGATTTCTTTCAGTTTCAGGATAGCGCATGCCACTTCGCTAAGGTCGCCAGCATGCTTGTGAGAAACGTAGGAAGCGGAGACGGTGCTCATCTCGTCATCATCGCTGAATGCCATATTTTTGTTGTCTGCAATACTGTATGCGCTCAGTACCATTGCCATTGCTGCTGCGAACGTGAAGGCAACTCCGACCTTCATGCTGTTCTTGAAGTATTTCTTTGTTTTCATAATTGTAATTGTTTATGTTAGTAATTCCTTGTTTTTGTCATTTGACATTGCAAATCTACATGTAGAAAATCCATGTTCCAAATATTTCGGCCATTTCTCTTTCAGTTTGGTAGGACAAAGAGGGTTATTTTGGACAAATCGTAAAAAACGACCAAAATCCTGTCTTAAATGAGTGTTTTTTTGTGAAAAACAAGATAGATATGCCAATGAGTTTGACCTTCTCGAATGAAAAAACCTCAATATTTGGCATTCTCACATAAAAACTTTACCTTTACATCCCATTTGATAAAGAACAGTCTAACCATAGATGATACTTAACCATAGATTATACTAATGAGAAGAGCAAGTAGAGAGATGGATGCCGCTTTCGCCCTGGAGGTGCTTGACAAGGCCCCTTACGTGACGGTGAGCATGACCCGTAGCGATGGCACGCCATACGGGCTTCCCCTGTCGTTGGCCCGGACAGATGATAAGACATTTTACTTTCATTGTGCATTGGAAGGTGAAAAACTTGACTGCATTGCACATCATCCCACCGTGTTTCTGTCTGCCGTTTCCCACTGCGCCCCTACTGTTGGTCCAAAAGACGGCAGTTTCACGCTGCAGTATAAGTCTGCCACCGCCATCGGATGCGCAGAACTTGTGACAGACCGTGATGAAAAGATAGCGGCGATGAGGGCCATTTGTATGCGTTTCCTGCCTCGGCACATGGATGCTTTCGATGATGCCATCGGCCGTAGTCTTGAGCGGACGGCGGTAGTTAGAATCACTCTTACCGAACCTCCTATTGGAAAGCGCAAGCAGTATGATAAGCAAGGCGAGGAACTATAATGTGCTTTTTTGCGGTTTGATGGCTGAATCTGAAATTTTTTCAGTACCTTTACGGCATCCTTTATATTATAATAGCGCACAACCTGATGGCTGTGCGCTATTTTTTGGGGGATAATCCTCAGTAGGTATCGGGATAGATAACAGTTTTTTTGCAAACTTACAGATCCATGTCGGGTTTCATCACGTCGTGACACTTCACCGTGTGCTGTTTGGAGAGGCTGTAGGGTGCTGTGACGCGTATGTCGTCGACGCTGGCACCGAAACCGATGGTGTATTTGCCGGGGGCAGTCTCCCAGGCTTGGGTGGCCTCGTTATAGGATGCCAGGTCGTAGAGCGAGAGGTTCATCGTGAGCGTCTCACTCTGGTTGGGCTGCAGTTCACGCGTTTTGGCAAAGGCCTTGAGTTCGCGGGCGGGCTTGTCGAGGCCTCCCGAGGGAGCATTGACATAGAGTTCCACCACCTCTTTGCCTGCTCTCTTGCCGGTGTTGGTAATGGTGACAGATGCGGTAAGACCATCCTTAGTGGCCCTTACGACGGGCTTGCTATAGGTGAAGGTGGTATAACTCAGACCGAACCCGAAGGGATAAGACACGGGTTCCTGGGTGGTAGTGAAGTGGCGGTAGCCCACGTTGATGCCTTCGGTGTGCTTGGTGTAATCCTGAAACTCCACCTTGCCGTTGTTTCCACGCCGACGGGGAGCAGCCGGACGGATGTTGGGGAAACTGGCGCTGGAGGGGAGGTCGACAAGGTTGTTGGGCCATGTCATGGTGAGTTTTCCAGAGGGATAGGCCTTGCCTGTCAGCACGTCGGCCACAGAATAGCCGCCCTCCTGACCTGGCTGCCATGCAAGAAGGATGGCGTCGGGCATCGCCTTCCAAGAAGCCGTCTCGATGACATTGCCCATGTTGAGCACCACTACCACAGGCTTGTTGGCCAGGTGGAAGGCATTGCATACATCGGTGATAAGTTGGCGTTCTACGTCGGTGAGGGTGAAGTCGCCGTCTTCCTGGCGGTCGGCGCCTTCGCCAGCCTGGCGGCCGATGGTGATGATGGCGAGGTCGGACTCCTGTGCCTGCACGTTGATGATGGGACGGCTGACGGCCATCTCCGGAAGAACGGCTTTACCCCAGAACCAGCCGCCTCGTGCGGGCCCTGCGGCAGTGAGGCACGCCTGGTATGCCTTGTAACTCTGATAAAGGTCGGAGAGTTTGGTGTTCACCTTCAGGCCGGCCTCGGTGAGTCCCTGCATCATGTCGATGGTGTAGGCTTTGTTCACATCGCCCGACCCAGTGCCGCCGGCAATGAAATCATAGGATGTGATGCCAAAGACCGAAACCGTCTTCGTGTTGCCCATAGGCAGCGTCTGTCCCTCGTTCTTGAGGAGCACCATGCCCTCGGTGGCACAACGGCGAGTTACCTCGGCGTGGGCTTTCAGGTCGGGCTTGTTGGTGTATTGGTAGGCGCGGAAAGCAGGGGTCTTGACGAGATATTGGAGAATGCGCTTCACGCAAATGTCAAGGTCGGCTTCTGCCAATGCGCCACTCCTCACCTTGTCGACGATGTCATTGATTTGCGCGTCGGCGCCCGGTTCCATCAGGTCGTTGCCTGCCTGAATCTGGGCGGCTGTGTTGCGCAAGCCTGTCCAGTCGGTCATCACAATGCCGTCGAAGCCCCATTCATCGCGCAGGATGGTGGTGAGCAGTTCACGGTTCTCTTGCGTGAACGGGCCGTTGAGGCGGTTGTAGGATGACATGACCGTCCAGGGGGCAGCCTCGCGGACGGCAATCTCGAAACCCTTGAGGTAGATTTCGCGGAGGGTGCGTTGCGACATCACCTCGTCGACACCCATTCGGTTGGTTTCCTGTGAGTTGGCGGCGAAGTGCTTGATGGATGTGCCCACCCCCTGACTCTGGATGCCCCTCACATAGGCAGCGGCAATCTTTCCTGTCACATACGGGTCTTCGGAATAGTACTCGAAGTTGCGGCCGCAGAGTGGTGAGCGGTGGATGTTCATGCCGGGTGCGAGCAGCACGTCGCAGCCATATTCAAGCACCTCGTTGCCGATGCACTTGCCCACCTCCTCAACGAGTTGTGTGTTCCATGTGCAGGCAAGGGCAGTGCCAACGGGGAATCCCGTGCAGAAATAGGTGTTGGCGTCGCCGTCGCGCCGGGGATTGATTCTCACGCCGGCAGGACCGTCGGTGAGCACAGTAGAGGGGATGCCGAGTCGCGGAATGGACTGAGTGGTGCCGGCGGCACCGGGCACACGCTGGGCATGTCCGCCTATCATGCCATTGTCGGCTGTCGATGTAATTCGGCGGTTGCCGCCTACTACGAGCATGGCTTTCTCCTCGAGTGTCATGGCTTTGAGCACTTCGTCGATGTTGTCGGCTCGTAGTTTCACCTGTGCCGTCATCGTGCTGATACTCCCCAGGAGTATGGCACAGGCAGTTAAGAATGCTTTCTTCATAATATATAGTTTTATATGGTTGTTGCTGTTTTCCTCATATCCTTCGATGAAGGAGATGCCTGATGGAACGGCATCGGGCAGAAGACCTGCCTGAGGAATCATTTCTCCTCTCAAGGAGGGCTATGAAATCATCTCTATGCAATAGTATACAAATTTATGGCAAAAAACGGTAAAAAAAAGTAAAATGACATAAATTAACAAACACAACTGTCGCAAGTATCTGTTCAGCGAATGGGCGTTCGGGCGGATTTAGATAAACTGCTAGCGCTCGGCAGTGTTCAAATGAATTTGCACTGCACTCACTTAATCGCAGTTTTGCAATCCGCCCGTACTGAGTATAAGCATTTTCAATGCGCTTTTTCGGATGTACATTACTTCGTTTATAGATTCGCTGAATAGTTATGACGAGCACATATTTCCTCTATTAAAC
The DNA here is from genome assembly GCA_900315455.1 of uncultured Prevotellaceae bacterium. Lineage (GTDB taxonomy): Bacteria > Bacteroidota > Bacteroidia > Bacteroidales > Bacteroidaceae > Prevotella. The sequence continues at coordinate 39,341 of OMZE01000051.1, forward strand.
TCTTAAAAAATGGAAAAAAGAGAGGAATTTGAAAATAAAGATGTACCTTTATCCCCATAAATGACTATTTATTCTTAATAAATCCTTTTTCTAATATGAACAATGTACCAGTAATCAAGATTGGAATCGTCGCAGTAAGCCGCGACTGTTTTCCTGAGTCATTGGCAGTCAATCGTCGTAAGGCCGTGATAGCCAAGTATGTAGAGAAGTATGGCGCTGCCGATATCTATGAGTGTCCTATCTGTATCGTTGAGAGTGAGATTCATGCTCAGCAGGCTCTTGAGGATGTGAAGAAAGCCGGTTGCAACGCGCTCTGTGTGTATCTGGGCAATTTCGGTCCGGAGATTTCAGAGACCATGATAGCCGACTGGTTCCAGGGCCCGACAATGTTCTGCGCTGCCGCCGAGGAGACCCAGGACAACCTGATTGATGGCCGTGGCGATGCCTACTGCGGCATGCTCAATGCCAGCCAGGCCCTCTCTCTGCGCAAGACACGTGCCTACATCCCGGAGGAACCTGTAGGAGACGCCTCAGAGTGTGCAGATATGATTCATGAGTTCGTGCCCATCGCACGTGCCATCGTGGGTCTGCAGAACTTGAAAATCATCAGTTTCGGTCCGCGTCCCAACAACTTCCTCGCTTGCAACGCACCTATCCGTGCCCTCTACGACCTCGATGTGGAAATAGAGGAGAACTCAGAACTCGACTTGCTTGAGGCTTTCCAGAAGCATGAGGGCGACCCACGCATCGATGACGTGGTGAAGGATATGGCTGCCGAGTTGGGTAAAGGCAACAAGATTCCGTCGGTGCTGCCGAAACTGGCTCAGTATGAACTGACGCTGCTCGACTGGATAGAGGCTCACAAGGGCTCCCGCCAGTTCGTGGCCATGGCCAACAAGTGCTGGCCCGCTTTCCAGACGATGTTTGGCTTCGTTCCTTGCTATGTGAACAGCCGCCTGACGGCTCGCGGCATCCCCGTGGCCTGTGAGGTTGATATCTACGGCGCCCTGTCAGAGTATATCGGCACCTGCATCACCCAGGATGCTGTCACCTTGCTCGACATCAACAACTCCGTTCCCAATGACATGTATGAGGAGAGCATCAAGGGCAAGAAGTTCGAGTGCGACAGTTACACCAACAAGGAGATCTTCATGGGCTTCCACTGTGGCAACACCGCATCATCGAAGGTTTGCAGTTGCCAGATGTGCTTCCAGCGTATCATGGCCCGCGCTCTGCCGGTAGAGGTGACCAACGGCACGCTCGAGGGCGACCTGAAGCCAGGCAAGGCTACCGTTTATCGTCTGCAGTCGACTGCCGACACCAAACTCCGTGCATATATTGCTCAGGGAGAGATTCTGCCAGTAGCCACCCGCTCGTTTGGTTCAATCGGTACCTTCGGCATCAAGAACATGAGCCGTTTCTATCGCCACGTACTCATCGAGAAGCATTATCCTCACCATGCAGCAGTGATGTTCGAGCATGCAGGAAAATATCTCTGGGAGGTGCTGAAGTATATGGGTATCCCCGTTGAGGAGATTGACTACAACTTCCCCAAGGGCGACTACTACCCCACAGAGAACCCGTTTGCATGATTGAAAACAGCAAGGCGTAACGCCTTCAAGAGACAAATCTCAATGAAATAGAGAAAGTGGTGTGACTCTAGTGGTTGCACCACTTTTATCAGTTTTTTTTGACCACAGAAATGAAGCGTAATCAATGCAATATGAAAAAGATAGCATTATTCGTCATTGGCTTGATGACTCTGTTTTCTTGCCAGAAGCAGCAGGAGGAGGCAGGGTATATCGTCCAGGTGTCGCTGGGCGGGTGGTACTCACCGGATTATACGGCAGAGCAGGTCATCGGCCGTATTGACACGGTGAGCCGACTCATTCCTGTAAAGAAAGTGATCATAGGATGGAGCCTGGATAAGGAGATTTACCGTCGGGTGGGCGAGTATTTGCATGACAGGGATATCAGCATGCTTCTGTGGTTGCCGGTGTTCGCTGAGACGGAGGAGGTATGCGAAAACAGCCCTGCAGTGGACCTATGGGGAAAGGTCCCAAACGACTATGACCAGGCGGCAGGGGATGGCTTCCGCTTCAACTGTCCGTCCGACCCTCAGAATGCAGCCAACTTGCTGGCGGTATTCGACCAGGAGTTCGGTGACTGCGGCTTCGACGGTGTGTTTTTAGACCGTATCCGCACCCAGTCTTTCGTTTGTGGGGTAAGCGGAGTGCTCGGCTGTGGTTGTCCGCTTTGCGTGGAACGTTTCGCCGCTGAAGGAGTGGACATACAAGAGGTGAAGTCGGAATTTGAAACGAAGGGCGATGCCTTTTTCTCCGTCAGCGGCTATACTCCAGCCGGTGGCTTTTGTTTTCAGGATTCTATTGCCGCTGCATTTTTCAAGGCCAAAGGGCATGTTGTCAGCGCTTCGGTGGCAGCCATTGCCGACAGCCTCCGCAGCCGTGGTTTGGAAGTGGGACTGGACTTGTATGCGCCTTTCATGGCGCCTTTCGTGGGGCAGGATTATTCGGTACTTGCAGGGCACGCCGATTTTATCAAACCGATGTTGTACAGAAAAACTTTCGCCCCGGCCGGAATGGGATTCGAGTACGATCTGATGAAAAAGTCGGTTCCTGCTGCCAAAGGGTACCCCGCATTTGATATGGATGTGGATTTCCTTCATTCTCAACTGGAAGCCATGCAACCCTATTCCTGCGGCAAATACCCTGGCATCGAAATCAATTATAAAGAAGGAGTGGTTCCGACCTCGCCGGAATATATCTCAGAATCCCTGAAGGCCGTGATGAGTCACGGTTTCGATGGCGTCGTCCTCTCCTGGAATATCATGAAGGCCCCGCTTACACACTTGAAACCATTGAAACAATAAGTCTTTACACTGGCAATTGTTAGGTCATTATGGTATACAACCAGTGGTTCGCCATTTTCATCACTTGAATCATGCTCATGTACTATGTCAACTTCTACACGTTCTTCGAGGAGTTGGAAAAGGACTGGCTGACCATACTTGAGAAAGAAAAATCCATACCACCGGAACGCTCGTTTTTTGACTAAGGGGCTTACTTTTTGAAAAACGAATCCGCATTGCCTGTTTATCGGCACTGCGGACATGTGTTTTGTCTATTATTCATTCTTAGTGGACACCAATATAATAAAAACAAAAAGTGGTGCAACTGCGTGAGTTGCACCACTTTTTATAGATTTTTTTAAAACACCGCTTTATTTCACCTCCTCTAAAACGACTTTAACTGACTATCAATGCGTTAGCAACGGATGTTGCACACATGTCGCAAAAACGGAAATAACCATTGATAATCAACATGTTACAAAATCACTACAAAGGACAGATTTCTCCCCGAACAACCAAAAGAAAACACAGAAAAAATCATATACCTGATGATTTTTCTTGATTCTTGCCATCTATACAATGCGGATATACCGAAACTCTGCTATTACGTAAGCGTCTCCGCGATTACGCATTGCAGGTTCAAGTAAAAAGCCTATAGATGTCGGTCTATAGGCTTTTTCTCGGTTTCCACCTGTCAGGAAGCAG
>OMZE01000053.1 GCA_900315455.1 uncultured Prevotellaceae bacterium
GGAGTATGGCACGCAATAGGGTTTCTGATTTCATGCCACAAAGGTAACAAATTACTCTTGACCGGGCAAGCCATACCAACCAGGTTTATCCGCTGACCCGCTATCGGGGCGAGAGTGACTACAGTTTCATCACAAGCCGGATATGCTGCATCCACCTCACTATTTGGATGACGATGAGCGAATAGGCCAGTGAGATGAGGATGCCCACCACACCATACCACCATCCTTCAGGCAGATGCAAACCCAGAGCGTCGCTGACGGGATACCACACATAAGGCAGCATGTAGCAAGTGAGTGTGGCTGTTCCGGCAGGCGCTATCAGCCATGTCCACGAGGTATGTTGCTTGATGTCCATGAGCCAGTAGACGGCTGCCGTGAGCGGGAAGAAGATGGCGAGGCAATAGAACAGCCATGTTGGAGTGTCCTGGATTTTCGATATAATCCAGTATTGATGTGCGCAGATGCCAGCCACCAGCATCACCACGCCTATCAGAAGGAAAACGGTGATGAGACGGCCATTGGCTTCCCTCCCCTTGTAATACCTCAAGAGCATAGACGCCGCAAGTCCAGCCATGCAGAAAGCATGTTCTGCCCATCCACCCGGCAAGAACGACAATATCAAGTTGCGCGCGAACCAGTCGTGGGGAATCAGACTACTGCTGTTGAGCACACACAGCAGCATAACGATGACGGCAGCCACGAGCACCCATTTCATTTTGCGCCGGCATATCAAGTATATCAGGGCGGTGAAGAGATAACTCCATCCGATGAGTCCCAGAATGCCCCACCAACCCGTCTCGAAGTGCTTGCCCGAGTAGTCACACCACACGACGATGCCCACCAGCACTCCCACGCCAATCACCTTGAGTGTGTTCACCACAACAGGCTTGTCTTTCAGCACCGTGTTGCCGTAGGCAGTCCAGATCAGGAAGAAAGCGGCTACCATCAGCAAAGAGTAAGAAAGGTAGGACATGCACTCGGAGCAAGTATGGCTATTGAGAATGAAAAGTCCCATCACGATAAGTGCCAGACTGCGCCAGAGCACATGGCCCAGCACGCTGAATTGCGAGGCTCCCCTTTTTAGGCGGTTGTCGATGGCGAAGGGCACCGACATACCCACGCAGAACAGGAAGGCGGGGAATATGGTGTCGGAGAAACCGAGCATGTCCTCGTCGGCAGCAGCATGAAACAGCCAGTGCGGCACACCCTTCAGGCTGGGAATGTCGTTGACAAACAGCATCAGCATCATGGTGAGGGCACGTAGTGCATCTATGCTTGCCACCCTCGTGGTTTTGGTTGGTTTCATATATTACTTTTGTTCTGCTTTCAGGAGTTGGGGAACGTAAGCACTGCAAATCTGCTTTTGCATCTGCCCCCCCTTTGAACTTATTTATAGAGGAAGCGCTTGATGCTCATTTTGGGAGTCTTTTCAAAAGGAGTGTCCATCAGTTCCACCTTCTTAATCTGGCTGTAGGCAGGAAGCGACTTGTTGGCTGTGGTGCGTATCAGTTCGGGGATGCTTTTCTTCGACGCAGCGTCCAGTCCGTCGGGAATATCCGGGTAGACCAATGCCACGATTTTCCCATCGCGGTCTACGGCAAGCGATTCCATCACATACGGGCAGCCCGACAGCACCGCCTCTATCTCTTCAGGATAGATGTTTTGTCCGGAAGAGTTGAGAATCATCGACTTGATACGTCCACGGATGAAGATATTGCCCAATTCGTCCATTGTGCCCAGGTCGCCCGTACGGAACCATCAGTCGTCGGTAAATGCTATCGCGTTGGCCTCTGGGTTCTTGTAATATCCCACGGTGATGTTGCTCCCCTTTGCCTGAATCTCACCGGCGATGTTCTTCGGGTCTTCAGAGTCAATCCTTATCTCGTGAACGGCTTTTCCACACGAGCCAGGTACGAAATCCGTCCACCACTCATAGGCCAGCAGCGGACAGGCTTCCGTCATCCCGTAGCCCACCGTGAAAGGCAGGCGCATCTTGCTGAAGCATTGTTCCACTTCGGGTTTGATGGGTGCGCCACCCATAATGAAGCACTTCACCTTACCGCCAAATGCCGACAAGATTTTCTTGCGGATTATCTTGTATACCAGTTTTTCAGAGAAAGGCATCCGACAAGCCCATTTCATCTTCTCCAGTGCCGGTTTGATGGATTTGGCATAGATTTTCTCCATCACCAACGGCACGGTAACCACCATATAAGGTTTCACCTCCTGCATGGCCTTAAGAAGCGTGGAGGGAGACGGGGTCTTACCCAGGAAATACACCGTGACGCCGTCGACATTGGGATGGATGAACTCGATGGCCAGTCCGTACATATGTGCCATGGGCAGCATCGAGACGATAGTATCTCCGGGCTGATTGGGGAAATGCGCGTTGGCGAACTCGTCGGTATCGGAGATGGCGCCATAGGTGAGCATCACCCCCTTGGGGTTGCCGGTAGTTCCCGATGTATAATTGATGATGGCGAGTTTGTCCATATTGTTTGTGGGATACGACACTTTATCGGGCGACAGTCCACGAGGATGACGTTGCTTGAAAGTCTTCTCTCGGTTTCTCCAGGCTTTCGCCACCTTCTCATCCCTGTGCCATAGCAGGCTCCAGTCTTTCACGTTGATGGCAGCCTTGAGCGAGGGCATCTGGCTGGGATTAAGTTTTTCCCAGATGTCATCGTCGGTAAAGAGCACCACACTGTCGGAGTGATGTGTGAGAAGGACAATGCTGTTGGGATGGAATTCTGCCAGGAGCGGCACCACCACACATCCATTCACATTGACGTCCCAGAAGGCCATTGCCCATCGGGCAGAGTTGCGGGCGCAAATGGCTATCTTGCTACGCTTGGCTATTCCGGCATCGTTGAGAAACAGCCGGAACTGTTCGATGTTTGTGGCTAAGTCGCCGTAGGTGAAGGACTCGCCTTTGTAGTCGCAGAGCGCCTTCAGGTTCCAGTGTTTACGAACCGTCTCCTCAAGTGTTTTCAGGTAGTGCTTCATTATTATGTATGCGTTTGTTTGACATTGCTCCAATTATTGAGCCATGTTTCCGGTTTTTGTTTTTTAATTGGATGTAATATGGATGCAAATATAGTGAAAAACGATTACAAATCAAAACAAAAGCTTCGTTTTTTGTTTTGATTTGCAGAGTGAGGGTTTGAACTACTCACAGAATGATGTTTTGAAGGATTGTCAATGGCCAAGCCTTCGGCTTGGGGGTCACAACAACCCCAACCCCTACCCCCTCCGACTCCCCCGTTTGTCGGGGGAGAGCAATGCCCTAAGAAGGGGCATTACGGGCAAAAGCCCGTGAAAAAAACTTTCGTTTGCATTCGGCTTGCACGATTTTTCAACCCCATCCCAAGGGAGGGTGTGTCAAATTGAATTTTTAGTCGCCTACGGCGAGAAATCTTTCAAATCTATCCAAATCTTTCAAATCTTTTTCTATTTGTTATTTGTTTGATTTGTAACGATTTGTGAGATTTCTGCACGAAGTGCACTCCCCTCTTCAGTCGCCTTCGGCGAGAACAAGTAGTCGACGTTCAAAGCGCACTCAATCATTTTGACACACCCTCATGCAACCGCTCACATCCGCTCGCTCGGTCACTAAGGTATCCGCGACCCATCAGAGAGTCGCGGGGAGATTCCCTACGCAACAGAGTTGCGATTGTTTGTGTTCGCTCCGCTCACTTCAATTCAAAAAACCATTCTATTTTGGTTCTTGCTGGGATTGTTTATGCGGGCTTCGCCCAAGTCGCTCCCACTTTGTTATATGATAGTAACGAATTGGGCAACGCACAAAATGAAGTCCCAAATAACAATATCAACACAGAGATACAGAGTTTTTATTTTTCTCCGTGTCTCTGTGCCTCTATGTTGTATTTATATATGGTAGTAAGCAAAGAAACTACTTAAAAAAGGATTTTTCGGGCATTTTTTAAAACTCCAGTCTGAAGCCTTTTTCTTTCATTTGCTTGTAACTCTCGGGGTTGAACTTATAGAGAAAGGCCACTTTCTTGTTGACGAGCGTGAGTTTCTCTTCCAACTCGGTGAGGATTCCCAGTTTGAGCATCTTGTTGCAGAAGTTGCGGCGGTCGAACTTCACGTCGAGGATGGCCTCGTAGAGATGCTGAAGTTGGGTCATGGTAAACTTCTCGGGCATCAGTTCGAAGCCTATGGGCTCGAAGTGAATCTGCTTGCGGAGTTCTGCCGTCGCCCTACGAAGAATCATGTCGTGATCGAAGGCCAGCGACGGTATCTGGTCGAGCGGGAACCACTTCGCCCTGGCGGCATCATCGCCACCTTTCACCTCGCTGATTCTCACCAAAGCATAGTAGGCGATGGTAATGACCCTCTCACGCGGGTCTCTGTCCACCTCGGAGAAGGTATGAAACTGGCGGATATAGGCATCCTTCAATCCCGTTTCCTCTAACAATTCCCGTTTGGCACCCATCAAGGCAGTCTCATCCATCTTGATAAACCCACCGGGGAATGCCCATCGTCCTTTGAAAGGCTCTATGCCCCTCTCTATGAGCAGCACATTGAGTTTGGTGCCGTCATAACCGAATATCACACAGTCGGTTGTAACACTCGGATGGGGGTACTTATAATGATACATTTTTTCTTCCATACCGTTGTTATGTAAGTTTTACGCAGCAAAGGTATACAATTGTTTTCATTCCGCCAAATAATATTGCGTAAAAATAACATAATTAGCATTTTTTTGCATATCATGCTGCCATCGGTACTATTCAGCAAATCTATAAACGGGGCTTCCTTTTGTGTGCTGCCCAATTCGTTACTCGACAGTGTTCAAATGAATTTGCAATCCGAAAAAGCGCATTGAAAATGCTTATACTCAGTCCGGGCGGATTGCAAATCCGCGAACGACTATTCGGTATTATTTGCATATCATGCTGTCATCGTTGCTCATCGGCACCCGATGAAAAGAGCAGGAATTTATGTATCGAGGGTGGCGGGCTCTTCGATGATTCTGCCCCGGCAGAAGCGGTGCACTATCTGACGGTCGTCGCCTACATAGACGAAGCGTTCCAGACGATGCAGGAGAGAGTACTCATCCGGGTGCAGCACGGCATCGTCGATGACCAAGGCATCAAACTCATAGCCAGGCTCGAAACTGCCCACACGGCCGAAGAAACTACCAGCCGACTTGGTGGCAATCCAGAATACTTCAGGCAGGGTAAGGAAAGCCTTGCTGTGGTCGCTCTGATAGTGCATCTTGCTGACCTGGATGGCGTAGACCAGCATACGGAACATATTCAGGTCGTGGCCGCCACTGATATCGCTACCCAATCCTACTTGCAGCCCTTCCTCAAAGAAGGTGCGTATGGGAGCCATGCCCGATGCGATGTTGAAGTTTGACGTGGGACAGTGAGCCACCATCACATTGTTGCGTTTCATCAAGTCCAACTCACTTCCTCTGGTCCATACGCAATGGGCCATGACGGTGGGAGTCTGGCCGAAAAGTCCATAGCGGTCATAGGCATCGCCATAACTCTTGCTATCGGGTTCCAATTCTGCCACCCATTCTATCTCAGAGGTATTCTCCGAAAGGTGCGACTGTACGGGCAGATTGTATTTGGCAGCCAGTTTTCCACAGGCTTTCATCAATTCCGGCGTACATGACGGCACGAAACGTGGCGTGATGATGGGGCGTACCAATGCATTGGGCTGGTTGAACTCAGCGATAATGCGTTCGTAGCCCTCTACGGCAGCCTCCACGTCTTCGCACAAGTTGTCGGGGCAATGTCTGTTCATCGCCACCTTCCCCACCAGCGCGCCCATGCCTGCCTCTTGATACAGTTTCATCAGCAGTCGGGTGCTTTCGGTGTGAATGGTGCCGAAGACGCAACTGCGCATGGTGCCGAAGAGCCACTGTGTATGCAGGAAGCGGCGATACATACGCTCTGCATAATGGATGTCGGCATATTTTGCCTCCTCGGGGAAGGTATAGTTCTGCAGCCACGGCAGCAGTTCCAAATCCATTGCCACGCCCTGGTTGTGCACCTGCGGGGCATGGACATGCAAGTCGTTCATGGCAGGTATGAGCAGACGATTGCCGAAATCGGTCACCTCTACATCTTGCCATTGCGCATCGGCAGTTGATGGTTTGCCGTTGGCCGTTGAGCACTGATTCTGGAGTTCGGCGAGGTTGGAGGAAACGCCCTTCACGATGCCGTCTTCCACTGCGATGTAGCCGTTTTCGAATACTTCGAAACGGTCACGCTCCTTGGTGAAAAGGATATGGGCTTTATAAATATTCTTCATAAGCGGTAGTATGTTCTTTATTGATGTATCACTATTGCTCAACTTACGTCATCGAGGTGATAGAAAGTGGAGCCTTTTCGTTATCATAGGAATTTTTCTTAGCATTAACGATATCAACAATTAGGGAGGAGAGCATATTGCTTTTGCCCTGTGGCAAAGATACGATTTTTTTTGCAAATCCGACTACAATATGAGTATTATTTGCTCAAGTTTATTCGCAGAACTCATCTGCAAGCCGTCGTATTTTCCCTACTTCAGGAAATAAACGGGGAGTGAGAGCAACGAATGAGAGACGGGGTTTGCATCATGCAAAAGGGAGCAGTTCATGGTTGGAACTGCTCCCTTATGGACTTCAAGAAACCAGACCTGGCTTAATATTCGTAATATGCCAGCAGGTCGTCGCCGCAATAACCTTGTTCGTATCTGCCATTCTTTGCCATCTCATAGGCAGTTTCCTTAATGCCAGCCTTCATATTGGTGCAGGCGACTTTCATTTTGGGATAATATTTCTTTACGTATGACTTGGCTGCTGTTGGCAACTCTTGCAATGAGGTCATCTGACCTCTGCTGTTCAAATCAACTACAACGGTTGTGATGCAGAATAACAAACCTACGAATGTTAAGAGGAGGAGTTTTGAAGTTTTCATAATTGCTGTTGTTTTGGGATGATTATTTTTTTATTTTTATTATCTCATTTTGTCGGTCAGGAGGTTGTTTTTTCCTTTCGACATTGCAAAGTTAATATGGGAAATACCCACACAACAACTTTTTCAGTGAATTTCCTCTCACGTCGTTGCGACAGAGGTGCGAGAATAAGACAAATGAGAGAAACCGCTGTTTTTTCTGTCGCAAACCATGCTCTTTTTACCAAAAAACAGTGCTTTTCATGATATTCCGAGTAACAAATTGGGCAATATTCAATCGGAATAGATTTTTATGCTTACTTTTGTAGTGAAATTCTGGCGAGGAAGTCGAAAGAAATGTGCAGGCCTTGTCAGATGCAACGGAGAACATTCATGTCTGACGGCCAACTGAAGCGACAACTCAAGGTTCTTACTATCCCGGTGTTTATCGAGATAGCACTCGTCATGATGATGGGTGCTGTAGACACAGTGATGCTGAGTCGATACAGCGACAACAGCGTAGCGGCTGTTGGGCTCGACAACCAACTCATCTCGCTGGTTTTCCTTGTCTATCAGTTTTTCTCCATGGGTGCCGCCATTCTCTGTGCCCAGTATATCGGAGCAGGACTGCGCAAGCGGCTTGTCCAAGTCGTAGGCATGGCCCTCGTGGTGAACCTGATGCTGGGCCTGACGGTAAGCGCCTTGCTTTTCTTTTATGCAGAGCCACTGTTGCGGCTGATGGGACTCCGGCCGGAGTTGATGGGCGACGGACTGGTATATCTGCGCCTCACTGGCGCCTGGTCGTTCTTCCAGGCGGTGTCGCTCACCTTCTCAGCCTCGTTGCGCAGTGCCGACAAAGTGATTTACCCCATGGTGGTGACAGCCATTGTGAACGTGGTGAATATCATCGGCAACTATGCGCTTATTTTCGGACATTGGGGATGTCCGAAGATGGGAGTGGAGGGTGCCGCCATTGCCACCGTTGTGAGCCGTGCCATCGCCTCCGTGCTTCTTGGGATTATCCATTTCAAGGTACACATCCCACGCTTTCCGCTGCACTACTTCCGTCCCATTCCCTGGAAGGAACTTCGCAACCTGCTGTATATCGGCATACCTGCCATGAGCGAGAACATCTCCTACAGTCTGTCGCAAGTGGTCATCACCTACTTCATCAACCAGATCAGCAACGAGGCGCTGGCAGCCCGCACCTACTGCGTCAACCTTATCATGTTTGTGTATCTGTTCTGCGTGAGCATCACCCAGGGCGGCGACATCCTCGTGGGGCACCTTGTAGGTCAGCGGCGCCATCAGGCAGCCTACGTGCTGGGCAACTATTTCTTCCGTATTTCGATGATTGTCACGCTCACCGGCTCTGCCATTCTGGCATTGGCGGGTAAAAGCATTCTCAGCGCATTCACCGACAACCAAGAAATCATTGCCATGGGCTGTTGGGTACTCATCATCGACTGGTTTCTGGAGATTGGACGCACTTCCAACATCTTTGCCGTGGGCACCCTGCGTGCCACGGGCGATGTTGTCTATCCCGTTATCATCGGCATCATCTTCCAGTGGTCTATCGCCGTGGGGCTGAGTTATGTCATCGGCATCCCACTGGGATATGGCTTGGTAGGCATGTGGGTGGGTTTTGCCCTCGACGAGAACATACGCGGAGTGGTGCTCCTTCGCCGCTGGCGGTCGGGCAAATGGAGAAACAAAGGGTTTGTGAAGGCCGTGCCTGTGGAAGACTGAAGAAGGTTTCGCCAAAGACAAAAGCAATGGGTAGGAATAAGGAAATGTAGCAGAATCAATCCCAGAGACCGGTGTGGTTGGACAAGATGATATCGTCGTCCTCGCCTTCCTCGCCCACGTTGGTCCATTCCGACTCCTTATATTCATCTACGCTGTGTGTACCATCCACATTGAGCACGCTATCGCCACAGCCCAAGTCGATGACTTCGGCAGAGGGGATGATATATTGTCTTTTTTCCTTGCTCATCAGTCTTTGAAATTGATCGTCGAGCCATCAGCATTTCTGAGCGAAGTGCCCATGCGGATGTTGAAACGATGGATGAATCCTTTCTCAAGAACGGCAGAGAAAGGCACATACACTGCCCCACCCTCGGCGTAATTCTTGTTTCCTTTGATGATGCTGCACCTGATTTCGATATAGGCGCCATCGGTATCGACCACATTTCCTCCGCTCCAGCCTTTGATGGTTTGTGGGATAAAGAACATATAGTCATCTTCGCCATTTCCCAAGAAAGTGCTATTGGTGCGGTCGGTGCTACTCACTTCTGTATTCACGTTGATGCCCGGCGTGTTGTTTTGGTATGCCAGGAGCGTGAAGTTGCTGGGGAACTCATCGGTATCAACGTCCCAGGAGTCGGTATTGAAATAATAATAACCGCTACTGTAGTCCAAAGTTAGACTTCCCTTTAGGGGAGGGGATTATCACCCCACCCATCGGACACCCCTCCCCTTTTTGAAAGGAGCGGAGTGTTCGTTGGCGGTGTACTTATTGCACTTACACTTTTAGACCACAATATGTAAGTCATCCAAATTCGACTGCCCAGAGGGGCAGAATAGACCTGGCTAACGGGAAAAATACAAAAAAATGCGTCTCTTGCGTAAAATTTACGCAAAAATATTTGGTGGTATGAGATATATGTACTAACTTTGCGTAAAAATCACATAAGACAATTAAACAATGCCATCAGTTATGAAAGCACTTGTATTACACGATTCAGGTATTGACTATCAGACTGACAGGGAAATGCCTCGACTGACCAGTTGTTTCGACGTGCTTGTCGAAGTGCATTTCGCCGGAATATGCAGAACAGATATCGGAATAGCCGAAAGAAATATCCCAGCAAAAGCCAACATTGTCATGGGCCATGAATTTTGCGGCAGGATAGCAGGGTTCGTCAATGGTGATGACGAAATGGAAGGATGGCATATAGGCGATGTGGTCAGCGCCAACCCCATGGTCTTCAGCGACAAAGGCGACATGATGTGCGGCAAGGAATGCGATGGCGCTTTTGCAGAATACATTGCTGTTCCATACCAAGCATTGATACAACTCCCTCCCTATCTCCTCAGTCCGCTCGGCGCATACTTGGAACCTGTAGCCGCTGCCCTTGCTCCCCTGAAACATATTGACGGCAGAGAAAGGGTCTGCATCTTCGGCGACAACAGGATTGCAGCGTTGACGAGTCAAGTGGCACGGGCGATGGGTCATCAACACATCGAGCGGGTGACCCGACTTGATGCCTTGGAAAAAGACCATTACGACTGCATCATCGAAACGGAGCCAGCGCATATTGACGCCTATGTGAATGCATTGAAACCCGGCGGATTACTGATTCTGAAGTCGAGGTCGTTTGCCCCAAGCACCATCATCTCCAACACCATTGCGATGAAGGAAATATGCATCCAAGGAGCAAGGTATGGCGATTTCGGCGTGGCAAGTCATATCCTGGCGGCTTCTGCCCACGGCGTGAAACATACCCTTGACACAAGCACCTTGTTTGGACCTGTGTATGAATTGTCGGACTACGAAAAAGCCTTTACCGAAGCGTCACTACCCAGAAACAAGAAAATATTTTTCAAACTATGTGCGGAATAATAGGCGTTGTCTCCCGCGGATGGTCTGACCAACGCGTCAACCTTACAGCCGCCCTCGACACCATTGCCCTTCGTGGTCCAGACGATTGCGGCACATGGCAGGATGAGCATGTGGCATTGGGGCACAGGCGCCTGTCCGTCATTGGCGTAAGCCACGGCCACCAACCCATCAGTTCGCCTGACGGAAAGATTACCATCGTGGTGAACGGAGAATTCTACAACCACAAAAGCATCAAGCAAGAACTCTCGTCGACCTATTGCTTTCAGACAGCATCAGACAGCGAGTTGCTGATACCCCTCTATCAGCAATATGGATACCTGGGGATGATGCAACATCTGAGGGGAGAGTTTGCCTTTATCCTATACGACAAAAGCAAAGGCCTGGTTTTGGCAGGGAGAGACCGATTCGGCATCAAGCCATTGTGCTGGTATAGCGACGGCAACCAACTGATTATCGCGTCGAAGGCCAAAGCCATCCATGCCTGCGGTATCAAAGCCGAATGGGATGAGTATAGCATGATGCAAGCGTTATCCATCCAGTATCAACCCACAGACCGAACATTCTTCAAGGGCATCAGGCAGGTGGAACCCGGACACCTGCTCGTGGCATCGACAGACGGCGAGGTGAAGGATATCGCCTATTGGGACATCAGATATCCCATCTGCCACGAAGCGCCGGCACCTACCGAGGCACAAGCGAGGCGATATGTGGAAGAATTTCAGGCGCAGTTGCTCGAGGCCGTTCGCCTTCGCCTTGAGAGCGACGTACCCGTCTGTTGCCATCTCAGCGGCGGCCTCGACTCCAGTTCGGTGGCAGGCATTATGTCTCATTACATGAAAGAGCCAGTACATTGTTTCTCCATCGTGTTTCCCCAAGCAGATGCAGCCTACGACGAAGATACCTATGCCACAGAGACCGCCGACAAGTGTGGCGCCATCCTGCACAGGATAAAGGTATCCCAACAAGACATCCTGCGCCACCTGCCAGAAGCCGTTTTTCACAGTGAGGGGCTGGCAGTGAACGGTCACCTCTCTTGCAAATACCTCCTCAACCAAACGATAAGGAAAGCCGGTTTCAAAGTAGCATTGACAGGCGAAGGAGCCGACGAATGCCTGGCAGGATATCCCCATCTGCGCAAAGACCTCTTCGCCCTGTTGCCACCAGAGAGGAAAGAGGCGCTGACCAGGATGCTCTACCACACCAATCTTTCGATCACCGGCACAGAAATCGCTATGGGCGAGACGCTCGACTGCAGCCGACTTGAAAGGCAGTTGGGCTTTTTGCCATCGTTTCTTGCCGCCAAGGCAGGCATTGGATACAAGATATACAGGTTGCTGAATGAAGACATGCTTCAGCACTGCATGGAGCATGATTTCCTCTACGAGACGACTGCCCATCACCATGCCGATGAAAGGCTGCGCAGTGTGCATCCCGTCAATCAGTCGTTGTATCTCTGGAACAAGCATGCCCTATGTAATTACATATTAGCAACGCTCGGCGACGGATGCGAGATGGCAGCCTCTGTAGAAGGCCGCCTGCCTTTTCTTGACCATCACCTCTTCGAATATGCCGCAAGACTTCCGATGGCCATGAAAATCAAAGACCATGTCAACGAAAAATATATATTGAAAGAGGCTGCCCGCCCATACATCACCGAGCGTGTGTATCGCAGACAGAAACATCCTTTCCAGGCGCCACCGCTGACACGATACTTCACCCAGCGGGAGTTTGCCCAAATCCACGACGAGTTGACCTCTGATGATTTCATGCGAATGGGTGTCTTCGACAGAGGTGCCGTAGACCGTCTGCTGACGTCACTCCCGTCGATGAGTCTGGTGGAGAAGACCATCTACGAACCCGTAGTGATGCTGATGCTGACCATGTATTATATGAACCAACGATTAATGAATTGAAATGATGGCGAATCGCAAACAAGAAAAATGGTGGATAGACTTCTTCAAAGGAGACTTCACGGAAGTGGTGCTTAACCAGCAGGCAGAAGAGACCGTAGGTTTCATGCAGCGAACGGGCAGGCTGGAACCCGGCATGAATGTCTTTGACCAATGTTGCGGCAAAGGATACCTGGCACACGAACTCGACAAGGCCGGGATAAGGGTAACCGGCATCGACATCTCTGAGCCCTACATCGCCTATGCCCAGAAACACCTGTCGTCTGAGCGTGCCACCTTCGTGCTTGGCGATGCCTCGACCTATCTTCGACCAGGAGAATTTGACATTTCCATCAATTGGAACACCAGTTTCGGTTACCATGAAGATGACGCAGAAAACGAGCGAATGCTTATCCCTTTCAGCAGCAACCTGAAAGACGGCGGACAGTTCTTCTTCTCCACCATGAATCCCCTGTTCATCCACAAGCATTTCCAGCGTTACATTGTCAAGCAAGTACCCTCCGGTGACAGCACCATCATCACCATCAGAGAGAGTTGGATAGAGCACGGCATGATGAAATCGAACTGGCTCATCGTCTATCCCGACGGGCATCGTGAGACCGCCTATGGCCAAACCAAACTATACAGTCTGGAGCAATTCGAAACCATGTTTCTGCGTCATGGGCTGAGAGTGGAACAAGCGTTCGGCGACCTCTCACACTCCCCCTACGACGAAGACCATCCAAGCATGATAATCTATGGAAAAAAGCAGTGACATCCTGGCCGTCTTGCACAAGATATGCCAGACTTATCCTCGGCAGGCCGCAGTCGTTGAAGGTGACACCAAAGTATTGACCTACAAGGAACTATGGCAACAGGCGCTGCAAGTGGCCGGCTATATCAAAAGCCAAGGCAGCGTGGGGCAATTCATCGGATTGCACCTGCCCAAGTCATCGGCATACATCGTCAGCATGATAGGCTGTTGGATGGCGGGAAAGGCTTTTGTGCCTATAGGGACAGACCTGCCGACGGCACGACGGGAATACATCACCGCTCATGCCGACATCCGCCTCATCCTGGATGCCAAGACTTATGCAGAAGCCATGGCACATCGCGCGGCGACGGAAACCGCTACCTGCGAGCCGAGCCATATTGCCTACATGATTTACAGTTCGGGCACCACAGGCACCCCCAAGGGCATCGTGGTGAGCCATGCCGGACTATGCAACCTGGCACGATGCCAACAACGCGCCTTCGGCGTAGACCATCCATCGCGTTACCTGTTTTTCCTGTCCGTCAATTTCGATGCCTCCATTTCCGATATCCTTGTCACCCTGACATCAGGAGCCGCACTGGTGATAGAATCTGTCGCCCAGGAGGAACTGGCCTCCAACCTCTTTAAGGTGATAGCGCAGCGAAGAGTGACCCACACCGACATCCCACCCTCACTGTTAAAGATGCTCCAGCCCGAAGACTGTCCGGACTGTCTTCAGACCATCGTCATCGGCGGCGAACCCGCTGACATCGAAACCGTCAGGCGATGGAGCCAGAGCGTCTGCCTGGTGAATGTCTACGGCCCTACTGAAGCCACGGTTTGCACCAGCCTCTGCCGGTGCGACGCCCAGTGGAATGCCCCACTCCTGGGCAATGTCATTGACCATACCCACTACAGCGTGTATGCCGACGGATGTTTGGATGCCGATGAAGGCGAACTGTGGATATCGGGCATCGGACTTGCCATCGGTTATCACAAAGACAAGGAACTGACCGACAGGAAGTTTCCTGTGATAGACGGTGTGCGCTATTACCGCACATCCGACCATGTGCGCAAGACGCACGACAACCAACTGGAGTTTATCGGAAGGATTGACAGGCAGGTGAAGTTTCACGGTCAACTGATAGAACTCGAGGAGATAGAACACACGCTACGTGGAAACCGCCACGTGAGTCAAGTGGCAGTGGTAAAAAGAAAGGTCGACGCAGGAAACGACAAAGACGCCATCGTCGCCTTCATCCAATTGATGCACGACGGCATGCCGTCGGCAGATGCAGAGCGGCAGTTGCGCCAGAACTGCAAGAACCATCTCCCCAAATGGATGATGCCGTCATTTTTCGAGTTCGTAGACCAGATGCCGTTCACTCCTTCAGGGAAGCCCGACCTTCAAGCCATCTCCTCGATGCCCTTGAGCAAAAACCTCCAAAAGGAAAGCCATGAGTATTCTTCGGAAGAAGAAAAGACTATAGCCAGTGCCATGGCAGACATCCTCAAACTCCCCTCCATGGGTGCCGACGACGATTTCTTCCTTCTCGGCGGCGACTCCCTTGACACGATACTGCTGTTGGCACGACTGCAGCAATACGGCATGACCCTCACCCCTACGGAAATCCGCGAGGCCCCCACCCCACGTTTGTTGGCACAGAGGAGTAGGCCAGACACAGCCATGTGCATTCACTCCTCGCAATTGGAGCCCCATTGGCAAATACCTTTCACCCCTGCCATGCCACAATCCGAAGCATCGAGAAAGCCAGGCGTCGTCCTTATCACAGGCGCGACAGGCTTTCTGGGTTCACACCTGCTCTTTGAGATGCTCAGCCGCAAGCCCTCACTTCGCGTGAAGTGCCTTATACGATGCCCGTCACCAGAAGCCGGTTGGGAGAGAGTGTGTGAAACTTTCCGCAGATATCAACTTGACACGCGGCTTCTTTCACATGTCGATGTGGTCTGCGGAGACATATCAAAGTTCCACCTTGGATGGGATGGCGGCACCTACAAGTGGCTTTCAGAAGAGGTGTCAGCAGTATTTCACTGCGCTGCCGCCGTCAATATGCTTGCCAATTATGAGCAATTGAAAGATGCCAATGTCACAGGCACGCGAAACATCATCGACTTCTGCCTGAGCGGCAAGAGGAAACGACTTCATTATGCCTCCACGCTCTCCGTCTTCGTATCTACCGATAGGAACAGCGGAACAGCGTATGAAAACGACCACCTATGCACACCCACCAACATCTACGGCGGATATGGACAGACGAAATATGTGGCAGAAAAGATGGTGCTGGGCATAGACCCTACGCTATGCGATGTCTTCATCTACCGCTTTGGCCTGTTATGTGGCGACACGGTGCATGGCATCTCCACTCCGAAAGATTTCCTTGGCATGTTCTTCCGTGGCGCGAGAACGGTGGGTTGCCTACCCTATGACCCATCAGAGGCGATGGCAGTAGACATCACCCCCATCAACCTTGCTGCCGGCATGGTCGTCGACATCGCCAGCCGCAACAACCCTGATGTCTATCATATCGCCGGGGAAAAGCCCTTGCCATATAACCCGCTGTGCACCCTGATGAAAGAAGAGGGCGTCATCAACGACATTGTGGCGTATGAACAATGGAAGGAAACCGTTGGCTCGTTCAGCGACGACGTAGACGTGCAAGCCCTTCGCATGGCACTTTGCCGGATGGATGCCTCACTCTTCACGGAGATGCGCTACATGGACCTGTTTCAAACCACTAACATCCGTTTTGATATGACAAACACCCATGCCGCTACAGACATACGATGCACCCATGACCGCAACCTTATCAAACGATATATCAGACAATCTTATGAAGCACTATAAATGCAGTCTTGTCTTGGGAAAGTTCTGTCCGCTGCACAAAGGACACATGCTGCTTATCCAACGCGCGCTTGAGGCAAGCGACATGGTAGAGGTGGTGGTCGACAACATCATGGATGATGTCATCCCCGTACGTCGCAGGATGCAGTGGGTGAAGCAGCAATTCCCCACCGCCTTAGTGATTACCCAAGAACACCCTCTGCCACAAGACCCATCTGAAACACCATTCTTCTGGGATATCTGGCGCGACACGCTCCTCCGCATTCTGCCCCACCCCGTTGACGCCGTCTTTGCGTCAGAACGCTATGGGGAGCGACTCGCCAAGGAACTGTCGGCGGAATTTGTCATGGTAGACCTTGACAGGAAAAGCGTGCCCATATCTGCGACAAGCATACGTGAAGACATGATAGGACAATGGCAATACCTGTCGCCTGTGGTTCAGCAAGATATGAGGAAGGTGATTTGTGTGTATGGACCGGAATCGACAGGAAAATCCACACTGACCCGGCAACTGGCCCAGCACTACCGTATGCCCCACGTGGAGGAATTCGCCAAAAAGGTGATTGACGAGAAGAATGGCGATATCTGCTATGAGGATATGGAAACCATTGTCGTGGGGCATCATGAGGCCATCGTCGAGGCGCTGCGGCAAAACACCCCGTTGCTGTTTGTCGACACGGATGCCATCATTTCCAAACTCTGGTCTAACGAACTGTTTGGGAAGGAGTCGCCCATCATTGAAGAATACATCGCCAAGCAACGATTCGACATGTATCTATTGCTTGACATCGACCTGCCTTGGGTGAATGACATACATCGCTATCGGCCTAATGAAAGAGAAGTCTTCTTTCATCAATGCGAGGAGCAGTTGGTCGTGCGTGGCAGAAACTATGCCGTTATCCGCGGGAAAGGCGAACAGCGTTTGACCAACGCCATAGCGTATGTAGATGCGCTCATTTCGCATTCGTTCAACACCCCAGGCTCCGCCCGAATGGAAAGTGAAAAATGAAGACGGGATTATCTCATTTTTTATCTATTGAACGAGTTTCAAGGAATTGGCGGAATCGCTGCAGGTAACCATCAGGAATATGAATGATTTCCTTACCGATATAGATGCAGTCGTTACGGTCGACCTTGAGAATTTTGTCCACAGCGACAATATATGAACGGTGCACCCTCAGGAATCTGTCGGAGGGGAGCATATCCTCCACGGCTTTCATCGTGAGATGGGTAATCAGCGGTTTGGGCTCGTTGTCGAGATAGAACAACACGTAATCCTTCATGCCATAGACATAGGTAATCTGGTCGATGGTGACATTTCTCCATTCGCCTTCAACTCGGATAAAAACCGTATTGAGTTGCGATGGCGGCGCAACAGGTTGCTGATATAGTTTTCGGGCTTTCTCGACAGCAGCGAGGAACTTGTTGTAGCGGATAGGTTTGAGCAGGAAGTCAAGGGCATTCACCTCATAACTCTCAAAGGCATACTCCTTGAAGGCAGTGGTGAAGACTACACGCGTCGCTTCGGGCAGACTGTGAGCAAGTTCCATCCCGTCAATATTCGGCATCTGGATGTCGAGGAACAGCAGGTCTGGCTGCTGAGTCTTGATGGCGTTGATAGCGGTAATGGAGTCAGTGAACGACGCCAATAGTTTCAGGTCGGGTGTCTTCTCAACGTATGACTCCAAGAGACGGACGGCCAAAGGCTCGTCGTCTACGATGATACAAGAAATCTGTCTCATAACTGCAGGGTGATTTTGACGTGATAGATATTCTCTGGTGTGATGGTCTGCTCCCATTGGTAGCGCCCCTGATAGAGCAAGTCAAGGCGGCGACGGGTGTTCTCCAACCCGATACCCGAACCGCTGCGGTCTTTGGTGGGCTTGGGGTTATTGGTGTTGTCGGAGACGAAGACGAGTGTGCCGTCTTCCTGCTTCAGGCTGATGTCGATGGTAGCCGGTGCATTGCTGTTCATGCCATGCTTGAAGGCATTCTCGACGAGTGAGATGAAAAGCAAGGGAGCCACCTCCATGTTCCTGTCAGCCACCTCTATTTCTGTGCTGACTGTTGTCATCTCATTACAGCGCAGTTTCATCAGTTCTATATAATTCCGAAGAAACTCCACCTCGCCGTCGAGTGGCACCTTCGGCTTGTTGGTCTCATACATGGCATAACGGAGCAGGTCGCTCAGTTGCATCACGGCATCCTGGGCTTCATCGGCATCTATCTGGGTAAGGCTCGAAATGTTGTTGAGGGTATTGAAGAGAAAGTGTGGGTTGATTTGGTTCTTCAGCCATGCCAGTTCTGCCTCCACCTCCTTCTGCTTCTTCTCGCTCCGTCGCATCACATAGCGTATGCTTATAGCAATACAGATGGCCATCAGGTTGACCAACAGCGCAATGATAAGAAGCGAGGAATAGCCTGCACGGTAGATATCGGGCAGACTACCTAAATTCTTAAAATACAGATGGATGTTGAAGGTCAATATCAGTGCCGCATTGGAAATACCAAACAACCAATAGCGATGCCGGAACCACAGCAATGGGACGCATAGGTAGAAGTTGAGTAGATAGACTACTGCAGCCGGAGCCAGCCAATAGGCCGACACCATCAGCGAATCCCATACCAATTGGGAGTCGTGGCTTATGACATAACTGATGAGACCCGGCGACAGCAGTATCAATGACAGCAGCAGCACCTGTGCCACAAACAGCCACACGTCTTTCGTCTGTACCTTATTCATTCTTTGCCTTGTTATATGTTTCTATTATCGCCTCCACCGTTTTGGGGCGGCTCCATTCGAGTCGCACGCGGTCTTCCTTATCGATAAGCCCCATAAAATAGAGCAGGGAAATACCGCGTTTGGTGCCTTCCTCTACCATCAGCCGAGTGTACTTTGCTCCCTCTTCTTGGTCTTCATCTGTTATTGGGCCTTCTTGGGCATAAACACCATCGCAGAAGAGCGCGCCATACTCACCGATGACAAGCGGCATGTTACGACTGAGGATGTATTTGTCGAATTTCTCAAAGGTCTGTCTGATTTCCTCGATATGCTTCTCTGTCAGCCGAGCGTGGTTTTGGTCCCAGTTCCACGGAATGTAAGAGTGAACACTTGCTATCAGATGGTCGTCGGCCGAATCTTCAGGAAATCTGAACTCAGCAAGGGCACCATCGGAATAACCTACTTGTCCGTCGTGCATGTAATAGCCCCCTGTAGCAGCGCTGTAGGTGCAAAGCATCAGGTTGCGACTGGCATTATTGCCCCCGGAATGACGGACGGTGCTGACAAAACTCTGGGCAAGGCGGTTGCATGCTTCAAATGCCAATGAATCCTTGGGGAATATCCATGCGCCATACTTGTCGATGATTTCGCCCCAGCCCTCAAAGATGAGCCGCTCTCCGTATTTATTGAAACGTGTGGCTATCTGTTGCCAAAGTTTCACAAACCGGCTGTTGATTTCATCAAACCGGTCCATATCGGCCTTCAGCCAGCAACTTGGCTTGTCGCCGGCATCATGGTGAACATTGATCACGCAATACATCCCTTCGTCGAGCACGTAGTTCACCACTTCCTCCACGCGGTCCATCCATGCCGCATCAATATTGTCTTCGGCATCCATGTGGGGATACCATGTTACAGGCACACGGATGGTCTTGAATCCCGCCTCTGCCATCTTGTGCATCAGTTCGCGGGTCGCCTGCGGCTGTCCCCAGGCCGTCTCGTATGCCCTCACGGAGCAGTCGGTCGTGCGCTCAATGAGTCCTTCTTTGTCATAGTTGCAACTCTCAAGCGTATTGCCAAGATTCCAGCCGATGCCCATATGGCTCACGGCATCATGGGCATTCTCAAAGTTCTGCGCTATTGTTGTCATGGATGTAGCCACCATTACTAAGGTAAGGATAATTGTCTTCAAAGTTAGTGAAATTATTTGTTATGGCAAAATCTCTTCCGCACTAATATATGCGGAAGAGACAATTATTTCGAATGCTATCGAGCAGTGCCGTTATTTGCTGGCCATCTGCTGCTCTGCCAGGCGCTCTGCTGTGTTCTTGGCGGTCAGGTCGAAAGTCGTTACATACTTTTCATACTGCTTGCCGCTCAGAATCTTTTTCATCGTTGCCATGTGGCGAGCACGAATCTTGTCCCAAGCCTCCTGTCCTTTTGAGGCATCCTTATTCTGGTAGAGGGCAGCCATCGAACTATCGAATTGTGCCATAGCCGTTCTTACTTGCTCAACCTGGTCTATTGTCAGTTCCAAATAACTGGCCATGCGGTCGAATGATGCAGAACCATTGTCACTCTGTGCATTAACACTTGTTGCCATTACAAACATTGCCACGAGGGCTACCATCATCTTTTTCATACCTTTTATTTTTTTATTGTTATACATATTGTTTCTGTCTTTTGACAATGCAAAGGTATGAAGCAAACTGCCCCGTTCAAAATCTCATTCGACGTTTGCCCCCATGTCTTTCGACGTTTGCCCCATGGCATCCCTAACCGTCGCCCCTTCACGCTTCATCCTCGCTCAAATGCTAAAGGTTGGTGATGGCTGTGGCAAATAAAGTGAAGACATCTATTTCGTTCACTTGATGGGAATGATGCCCGGCATGCCCTATATCGTGAAGTGGGCCGATGATACCAATCATCCCACCATTGACAATCCCGTTTTCGCAGGTGTGACCATATCAGGCGACGCCTCTGCCGTTGAAACTTCTACCGTCCACTTCATTGGTTCTTACAATCCGCTCGTCATCAGCGAGGAAGGTGACAAGAAACTGCTCTACATGGGTGGCGACAACACGGTATATTATCCTAACGGAGCCATGAACATCAATGCTTTCAGAGCATATTCTATCTACAGGGCGACCTCGTATGTGGTAAGCCGTCATCAACAGGCAACATCAACGACTTTGTTCTTCACTTCGGCGACGGGGAGACCAATGCTATTGAAAATAGTATAATGAAGGTTGGAAACGAGAGAGATTCCTGGTTCACCATCGACGGCCGCAAACTCTCTGGCAAACCCACCATCAAGGGCATATACATCCACAATGGCCGTAAGGAAGCAATTGTGGCACAATGAAAGGGCAGGTATAAGGAAACCAAACCGTTTTTAAATCGAAGCGGATATTTGGATAGAAGCCTTCCCTGTCTTTAAACTTGACTTACTTTATATAATCAAGACCAACGGTCGGCGGCCGAAGGGAATTGAAAATCGACGTGCGAAGAGAAAGTCAAAGCCTATTTTAATCCGAAAAAGCGCATTGAAAATGCTTATACTCAGTCCGGACGGATTGCAAATCCGCCCGAACGCCCATTTGCTGAGTAGTTACTCTTATTGCAACTTTGTAATGACAATTAAATCATCTTTGGCATACGTTACGACCATCCTCAAGTCACAAGGCTCTGAATATCCCGTGGTGGTCATCCTATTGCTGATGAATCATTTCGTGATGCTTCAGAGCAACATCGTCTATACAGGTTTCACCAGGGCAAAGGAAATCTGCATCATCGTCGTCACGACAAAGGCATTGGCCTATTCCATCCATAACATGGTCGTTCAGAAGCGGAACACGAGGTTGGATGAAAGACTTACTCAATAATTTTAAACGATATTCGCTGCATTACCCCAATCCTTCAGTCAGGAAACGCCTCAGGTGGATATGAGTGATTCCATCTGAGTCTTGTCTGCCAACCAATGGTGTCATGGAGATGACATATTTGGGATAGTTGTCCTTGATGGCACGGAGATTGCCAAACTCACGTTCCCTAGTGGCTTCATCGGAAATAATGTACGATGCTTGAACATACACCCGCTGTCCTTCCGGCTTCTTGCAGACAAAGTCAATCTCACCTGCCTGAAGTTGGCCTACAGTTACTTCATAGCCAAGACGAATCAGATGGTTGTAGATGATGTTTTCAATCACCTTCTCAACGTCTCCCTCACGAGAGCCGCCAGCCAGCGTATTACGAAGGCCATTGTCCTCTAAGTAGAACTTGTCGTTACTCTCAAACAGTTTCTTGCCACGGATATCATAGCGGTTCACCTTATGAATCAGGTAAGATTCACACAAGAACTTCGTGTAGTTGATAATGACAGTAGAGGTGATACGGTCACCTTGTGACTTCATATATTTGGCAATACTGTTGGCCGAGATAATCTTCCCCGAATTGTCAGCCAGAAAACGCACGAGGTTTTCGAGGAACGGAACGTTGCGGATTCGATTTCTCATGATGACATCCTTCAGCAACACTGTGTGATAGACATCCATCTGGTATTCCCGAGCGTCCTGCTCGTCAAGTCCCATCTTCACCAAGCCAGGTAGACCTCCAAACTGTATATACTTAGCCAGTGTGTCATCGGAGTCCGACAATTGGTGAAACAGCATGAATTCCTCGTAGCTTAGAGCCTGGATGTAGATTTCTTTGTAGCGTCCTCCTATCAGGGTACTCAAGTCACGGCTCAGCATCTTTGAGTTAGAACCTGTGACGACAATCTCCACGTCAGGCTCCTCATAGTAACTGCGTACGCTTTTCTCGAATTCCACTATGTCCTGTATTTCGTCGACAAGGATATAGTTTTTCATAGCCTTGTTTCGCCTTTCGTCTATGTATGCATTCAAGTCACGGTATGTCTTGATGTCATCAAACTCGTGTTTCTCCTTGTCGATGAAAATAACATTGGCTCCGGCTTCCTTGCTTACCTTATTCCTAAATAAACGCAGGATATAGCTCTTGCCAATACGTCGTTGACCCGTCAAGATGATAATTGTATCTTTGCCGAGGTGATGTTCAATTTTGTCCAGATAACTTTGTCTTAAAATCGCATTCATGAGTGCCGTTCTTATACGTTATAACCGATATTTTGTGCAAAGATAACAATTTTATCTTTTATAAAAGACAAAAATCACAAAAACTATGATTTTATCCATTATAATTAAAGTACAAAGTTATTTTCGTACCTAAAAAGTGAACCATCATTGATTCTCAGGCTGTTAGAAAGTCTGAGGTACAATGGCGGTACAAGATATGAGAAATAAGCGTTTCATCTCTTAAGAGAAAGAGATAAACACCGTATTGAATAGCTGATGAACCTAATACATAAATCGTTTGCGTAAACACTGTTTCAGAAGTTGCACGGCTGGGGCAGGGCTGGCATAATCAGGATCTTTACCATTACTGTCTGTTCGGACATCAAATGATATATATATCTTTTATATCCATATGTATAATGCTTTAATGAAATTATAAAGGAAACTATTCGTCATCTATTCCATAAAAAAACCTTTGTTGTCTCTTACAGCAAAGATATCCAAATTTTCAAAGTCAATGCTCTCAGAACGGCTTGGTGTAACTTCCCGTTCCTTATATGGGATATCATTCTCTTTAAGAAGAGTTTGTAGATAATAGATGTATCTTGTAAGACTCATTACCTTCTTTTTCATATCACGCATTTTGATAACCCTCTTCGGAAACCTTTTAGTAATTGCACCTTTCAATTGGTTGATTTCCATCTGCATCTTTTTTATGGTTGCCTCATCGTCCCGCCTCTCAGCAAGCATGGCCTCCGCTTCCTTCAATTTCTTTGTAAGAAGGCAGTTCTCTTCTTCAAGACCCTTGGCATAATTATTCAATTCCTCTATACGCTTATGCTCTTTTCTATACGAATCAATGATGTACTTCATCCGTACTTCATAGGGTATATCGTCATTGAACGGGTCTATTTTCTTTATGTATTTAAAATCATCCGGCATGCGCAAAAAACTTTCATCTTAACACAATGGCAAAAATACTGAATAATTATGAAAAACGCAATCCTTTATGCGAAAAAGTTGGTGATTTGTGTGAGGTAGAGGTCGATTTATGGAAGGTTTTAATACATTCCCAATTTTATGTTAAGGCATCGAGTCTCGAAGAAATCGCAACCGGCGTCTTTGTCAATGCAAGTGAAGGAACGGTATTTGGTATCGTTGGATGCGATGCCGTGTAAGCGTCTCCGCGATTACGCATTGCATGGTTCAAGAAAGAGCCTATAGATGTCGGTCTATAGGCTTTTTCTCAATATCCACCTGGCGGGGAGTAAAGCCGAGTGGTTAGGCGCAAGTTTGTGGCACTTGTTTACGCAGAAGTTGCCTTACAGCTTACTCACTCGCGACTCGGCATAGTTCGAACGACTTCAGGAAGGCGTCACCCTAAATCTTTAGAAATCAATTGCCGTTTTTTTAAGACTGCAAAAAAGATTATTCAAAAGAAAAATCGTATATTTGCATCGATACTAAGGAATCATCGTTTTCACCCTTCTAAAAATCTAAAGATGATTGAATACTTTTTCAAGAAATACTGGATAGGGCTGTTGATGACAGTTGTCTTCATCGCTATTGGCTGGGCATCCGAGGGAAATTTCAACGACGGTATGTTCTTGGCTTCATGTCTGGGCATATTAACAACCATGCTGACTATTATTTTTTCTGCCAAGTTTGGCTCCTTGAAGACTTCAATGACCATCTTCGGGGCAATCGTCAACATTGGCAAATGGATTTGGTATGTCATCAGCCTGAAACCCCTGCGGAGATGGATTATCCGTCAGAAGGTGAAGGGGGCTTCTCCCGATCCATATCCGTATTTGGCCTTATATGGAAGCCTCACCGACACCATGGCGATGAAGGCCAACTACTCGTCTGCTTTCTGGCACGACATGACACCGGCAGTGAGGGCT
Source organism: uncultured Prevotellaceae bacterium (assembly GCA_900315455.1). GTDB lineage: Bacteria > Bacteroidota > Bacteroidia > Bacteroidales > Bacteroidaceae > Prevotella. Next base: position 24,769 of record OMZE01000053.1, read on the forward strand.
GCCATCTGGCGGCTGCTCTCACGGAGGATTTTGGAATTTGGCCTCGGACCCAATGACTCCATTGTCTTTACCGTGGGTAAATGGAGCGCTTCGCCCAGCAGTGGCGTTGACCAAGCACTGGAATACGCCATCTACAATTTCATGCGGCAAAGTGTCACACCACAAGGCTTCATTGATATCAAACTACTCTACAAAGTGATTAGTTATCACAGGGGAAGAAAAAACAACCGACCGAATTGTGACCTCAACAATCAATTCCGGTTTGCAGAAATTCTCAGCACGGGTATCAGCAGGCAGGATTACAACGAACAGGAGACACGCAATATCTATGGAATGAAAAAGTTTCTCGATGGTCTTCCCTCCTCCTTCGAACAACTGACAGGTGAGGCCGCCCAACTTGACCTGCAGCGTGTCTGGAATGAGTATATGGCTTACGCCTATCTCTTCGGAATCGAGAAAAGCACGTTCAATAAACTGCTGAACATGATTCCCCAGAATAGTTATCCACCACTTCTCAATCTGTTGTCTTCCAGCGACCGGCACCGGCGACTGCTGCGGCAACTGATGCAAACGGCCAGTAACGCATCCCGATATGCCGACGATGCCGTCTCCATCAACAGAGGACGTCTCAAACAGGCCTGGCATGCAGAGGAGTTATATGATATTTCAACCAATTAAGCAATCCGTTATGAGCAAAAAAATAATTTCCATCTTCATAGGACTGGCATCCGTCTTATTTGCCCATGCCGACGACGGTAGTTACGATTTTATTCCTTTCCTGCCGGAATGGGTCAATATGTTGCTGTTCTTCGTTGGCATCATAGCGGGGCCCGTGCTTGTCATCGTGCTTTTTGTGGGCATGTATAAAAAGGTGTTCAGCACCATTTGGTATGTCATCTCATTACAACCCCTCAGAAGAAAACAGTTGCGTAATAAAATCTCCCGACAATTGGACTATTTCCGCGACGTACCGGCCGAAGGGAATCTGAAAGTGGCTGCCAACGTGATGAACTCCGTCTCTTCTGCCTTGGTCGCCGACTACGAGGGGATGTTTGGTGCTCTGATTCTCCGACTGATTGACAGAAATGCACTCCTTATCGAGTTCAGGTCGAATATGTATGGTGCCGAGCCACATACCATTTTGTATGTCGGGGAATGGAAAGCATCAGACAAGAAAAACTCGGAAAACCCACAATTGAACAAAGACGGGGAACACCTGGAATATTTGTTCTTTAAAATGATGGAAGGGGCGGCTGGTAGCGACCGGATTCTGCAACCTCGGGAAATGCGGCATTATCTGCGGACACATCCCGATGAACCTTTTATCGCATCGCTACGCACCCTCACCGAAGCAGAAAAAGCGGCTGCCAACAAGCCAGTGACAGCCGCCCAATTACTTGCTCTCAAAAAATTCCTTCTTGATTTCTCGCTTGTCGGTGAGCGTGACATCAAAGAGACGGTACTGTGGAAAGAATATCTCATCTACGCCACTCTCTTTGGCATTGCCGACAAGGTTTGTGATAGTTTTACCAAAATCTATCCCGACTATTTCAAGATGAACCAAATGGCTGGCACCCGACTCAGCATTGTAGGAAACCGCTCTTTGGTGAGATACTCCAATGCCGTCGTCGAGGGTTTGGAGAAGCCAGCCCTCAAAAACTCCTAACTCCAAACTCTACCTATATGAACGGCGACAGCGGCATCAACGTGACCGATGTGACCCAAATAAATCATAAAATGCTATTATCCAACTGAAGTTGCCACTTCAATATAGTTGATGAAACCAAGCCCCGAAGTGGCGATTAGACCACAGCGGGGGATGTAACCCCTGCATGTGATTTGCAATCCGCCTGAACATTCTTGGCGGCTGCCGACCGAAAGTGTATCAAAACTCATCGTCTCATAATTTGTTGTCATAGGTATTGTCCCAAACTATTATTTTGCAGGTTCCATACCGCGCACTTTCTGTAGAAT
>OMZE01000050.1 GCA_900315455.1 uncultured Prevotellaceae bacterium
TACAGAAAGTGCGCGGTATGGAACCTGCAAAATAATAGTTTGGGACAATACCTATGACAACAAATTATGAGACGATGAGTTTTGATACACTTTCACTCCTCTCTTCAGTCGCTTACGGCGGGGCTGTCAGGTCATTTCCCGTCAGTGGTAAGCCGTAAGCCTTCCTCGGTGATGACAATCACCCTGTGCTTATAGAGGTCGCCTACAGCACGCTTGAAGGTCTTCTTGCTTACACCGAAGACCGCCTTGATGGTTTCGGCATCGGTCTTGTCGCCATATTCGCACACCCCGCCATGAGCAATGAGCCAGTCGGTGAGCGCATCGGCAAAATCCTTGGTCTGCTGCCTCCCCGAGGGTTGTAGCATCACGTCTATCTTGCCGTCGTCGCGCACCTGGTCTATATACCCCTTCAGCCTGTCGCCCATGTGTATGCTGCGGTAGATCTGGTTGTCGTACACCATCCCCGCATACTTGTTGTCTACAATCACTTTCCAACCCAACTCGGTGCGCTGCCACACCAGCAGGTCCACGCTGTCGTTGTGGTAGTAGTCGGCAGCGTCGTGGTCGATGTAGCGCTCCACCTTGGCAGAGGCCACGATGCGGTAACTCTCTTCATCGATGTGGATATGCACCACATGGTGTTCGCCCACCGCCATCTTCTTCTTCTGTTCGGCAAACGGACAGAAGAGGTCTTTCATCAGTCCCCAGTCGAGGAAAGCACCGTATTTGTTCACCCATGCCACTTTCAGGCAGGCAAACTCGCCAACCTTGGCCAACGGGCGCTCGGTAGTGGCAACAAGCCGCTCCTCCTGGTCGAGGTATACAAACACGTCGAGCCAGTCGCCCACTTTCGTGTCTTTGGGAACATATCTTGCAGGGAGCAGCACGTCGCCTTCTTCGCCTCCGGCAAGGTAGGCACCGAAGTCAACGAATCTCACCACTTCAAGATGGTTGTAGTCACCCAGCAATATCTTCTCCATCTTCTTTTTCCTTTATGGTTTCGCCAACAATTTGTCCGTCTTTCAGCCGGATGGTCCGGTCGGTGAGTTGTGCCAGGCCTTCGTCGTGGGTCACGATGATGAAGGTCATGCCGTATTTCTCGCGCAGGTCGAAGAAGAGTTGGTGCAGTTCGGCCTTGTTCTTGCTGTCGAGACTGCCCGAAGGCTCGTCGGCGAGAATCACGGAGGGTTCGTTCACCAGTGCCCTCGCCACTGCCACACGCTGCTTCTCTCCACCAGAGAGTTGGTTGGGCTTGTGACTGGCACGGTCGGCAAGGTTCATGAACTCAAGCAGTTCCATGGCTCTCTTCTTCGCTTCCGATGGCGATTTCCCGGCAATGTAGGCGGGAATCATGATGTTTTCTAGGGCAGTGAACTCCGGCAGCAGTTGGTGAAACTGGAAGACGAACCCGATATGCTGGTTGCGGAATACCGACATCTTGTCGGTAGACAGTTGCTCCACGTTGGTGCCGTCGATGATGATTTCACCGCTGTCGGGACGGTCGAGCGTGCCGATGATTTGCAGCAGGGTGGTCTTGCCGGCGCCACTCGGACCGACGATGCTCACGATTTCGCCTTTGTCGATGTGCAGGTCGATGCCCTTGAGCACTTGCAGTGAGCCGAAACTCTTGGTGATTGCTTTGATTTCTATCATTTATTCTCGGTTATTTTTCAGTCTTCAAGTTTCATCTTTTTCTTAATCCAGTCGATGACCACGTTGTAGGCACTCTTCTCCTCGGTATGCTGTGCCTCAGCAAACGACATCGAGTCCATCAGGTCGCCGAACTGGTCGGGGAAGATAATCATCAGGCTCTTGCCTTGGTAGAAATGCTCTATCTCGAGAGGCAGTTTCTCGAAGGCCGTCTTGTAGGAGATGTTGCCTTTTCGGGAGATGACGAAGGCCATGAGGTGGTCGTCGTTCATCCGTTCTGCGAGTTTGGGCACCTCGTTCCAGTGTCCCATGATTTCATATTCATCCCTCACGCTGGGATGGCGGTGGCGGATGAAGTCGCGGATGAGTTCGCAGCAGCCTTCACGGGCATGGAACACGATGCGGCAGTCGAGGTTCTCTGCCATCTTCACCATGCGCTCCAGCCATCGGTGGAACCCCGCCTCAAACTCTGCCCTTGAGGGAACAGCCACGCGGATGCACCTCAGGGTGTTGATGGGTTGTTTCAGTCTTACGAAAATAATCTGCCGGCTCAGACCATTGTAGAGGCTTTGCGCGAACTCACCCCAGAATTTCGGCGATATCTCATGGTGTATGTGCAGGCCCATGATGATCTCCGAGGCGTCAAACTCCTTGAAGGCGTGCTTGATGCCGTTGGCGATATTGGCTGCCACCCTCACCTGTGTCTGCATCCTCACATCGGCGGCACTGGCGGTTTTCACCAGTTGGTCGAGCAGTTGCCGTCCGCGTTCCTGGTTCTCCTGACGCTTGTCATCGTCGTAAACGATGTTGAGGGCCACGAGTCCGCGGTTGAGTTTCTCGTTGCGCATCATCAGCGCCACGTTCACCAGTCCTTCTGCCAGTTCGGGGTATTTCACGGGCAGCAGTATTTTCTCATCGTCGATGTCGGAATGCTCCTGTTCGGGCTTGTCGTCGATGACGATGCGCTTGGCGGCACTCTCCGTGATGAGTGTACTGATGATGCAGGTGAAGAGAATCATGATGACCACGCCATTGAGCATGTTGTCGTCCACCAGCCGCTCACCCGGTGCCACTTCTATCTTCATTCCCACCATGACCATGGCGATGGCTCCGGCGGCATGGGCAGAAGTGAGGCCGCACATCATGTGGCCCGACCGCAGGGGCATCCTGAAATGGGTAGCGGCCATATAGGCTGCCAGGGCTTTCCCCGCTATTCCCACAAACACCATGAAGAGCACCACCCATACGATGCCTCCCCCCTGAAACAGTATGCGCACGTTGATCAGCATGCCCACACCGATAAGGAAATAGGGGATGAAGATGGCATTGCCGATGAACTCTATGCGGTTCATCAGGGCCGAAAAACGGGGGATGTAGCGGTTGAGAATCAGTCCGCACATGAATGCGCCAAGGATACCTTCAAGACCCGCAAACTCTGCCAGGGCGGCACAGAGAAACATCATGGCAATGACGAAGATAAACTGCATCACCGAGTCGGAATAACGGCGCAGGAACCACCGGGTAGTCCTTGGAATGAAGACGAAGAGGATGGCGCAGAATGCCACTATCCTCACGATGAAGAGTGCCCAGAACATCAGTCCGCTGCCGTCGGTATAGGCTCCCACCACGGCTGCCAGGGTAGTGAGCGAGAGAAAGAGGGCAATCATCGTAGACCCTACGCTCAGCGCTACGCTGGGGTGTTGTTGCAGACCATAGCGGCACACGATGGGGTAGGCCACCAGGGTGTTTGACGCCATGATGCAACTCAGGAGCAGGGCAGCGAAGGTGGAGTAGCCCAGTGCCCAGGTGGAGAGCCAGTACGACATGGCGAAGGGCACGCCAAAAGTGAGCAGTCCGAAGATGAGGAAGTCGTTCTTTTTCTTCTTCATGCTTTCCTTGTCCATCTCCAGTCCGGCGAGGAACATGATGTAGAACATACCCACTTTTCCGAACAGTTCGAAGGAGTCGTCACGCTTCAGGATATCGAAGCCATATTCGCCTACTATGACGCCGGCGAGCACCATGCCGATGATATGGGGGATGCGCAACTTGCCCATGATGATGGGGGCAAGCAGGATGATGCACAACACGACGAAGAAAATCAGCGTCGGGTTGGCAATAGGGAAATAGTGTGACAGGTCTGGCATCTGCTGAAGGGTTGGAAGCCGGCCCAGCCGGTTATTGCCATACAAATTTAGACAAAATTTGGGAATTATAGGTCAATCGCGCTAAAAATGTTTTTATTTATGGAGCAAAGCCCCGATTAAGCGGGAGAAAGACCCCATTTTCTCTCTCGCTTAATCGCATATTTTGAAATATGCACAAATCTGTTGTGAACTGATGTCAGACAACCAACTTGGGCACAAAGCATTTCAAAACCATACGAAGCAACCTCTGGCTGGACTCGATGCCCTTCCAGAGGTTGTGTATACTGGTGAAAATGCCAATCGTTAGTTTGACTTTTCCTTTGGGGTGGGGTTAACGAAGAAAGTATCTTGTTGTGGATTGCTGACAGCATTAGTACCGAGGTCGACAGCCCATCCGATAACACCACCTAATAGGATATTGGCAAATGTCCATCCATTGATGGTCTTTTTAAGAACAATGTCCCTATAATTGTAGTTCGGGGAGGTAATCTGAATGCGTTGTCCGTCAAGTTTCTTGCGTTTTACTTTCACCACTTGTGGGAGATTAACATTCTCATAAGTCTGATAACTGGTAGTGATGGTTACGGGCTCAGGATTATTGCCATCGATGTGGATGGAAGGAGTGGTGCCGGAAATAATTGTTGCGCATGAACTCAACAACAATGTTGAGAGAATAAGGCATGAGCCTTTTTTCACAAAATTAATGTGTTTCATAACAGTTTATAATTGTAAGTCACAATCTAGATGATTTGTTATGCAAAATTAAACATTTTATTGTAATCTAGTATTGCCATTCGATGTTTTTTTGCAAGAGAAACAAAAAGCATTTTTCAACTTGGCTGGATGGGTGAAAGAGAAAAGGCGGATAAGGGCGAACAAATTTTTCTTGCATGTCCCACGATTTGGCACAACCTGTGTGTAACTTTGCACTGAAAAATCATAGAACTATCCAAAAGCAATGATTGATACATCAAAAAATCATTTTGTGAAATTAAAAAAGGTTTTTGTCGAAGATATTTCTTATCTTTGTCTTTTGATAGTAAAGCCTAAAATGGAAAGTCTTTGGGCCTGTTGATATCGTTTAACGACAAAATCTTGTTTATGAAGAGACTATTCATTATTATTTCGATGGTTGTTGCCACCTCATTGACTTTTGCCGCCAATGGGGGAAATGAAGGCATAACGAGTGTAGCGGAGATGGAAGCAACCAACCCCGTTGCCGGTGGAATTTTCTATGGAACAATAGGTGGCGACAGCGACTGCACGCTAGAGATGCCTTTTGGTTCGAGTGCCGGATACTACAGTTTTCTCAATTACACCCGTGTAATCCGTTTCGGGTCTTACAATGCCAAGACCCGCTCCCTCGTCATCAACGCCTATGAAGAGCGTACGGGCAAGTATGTGGGCAAGTTCGTGGGGAAACTCACCGTCGACAGGATGGGCATCTATCACTACAAGGGTGTGTTTACCAATACCAAAGGCGGCAAGGTGAACTTCGACCTTGAGAAAGAGGTGCACGACTGACTTGTAGCGATTTCTCAGAAAACTACTTCAGCCTCACGAACACATGTTTCACGTGGCTGTTCTCCACCTTGCGCTTTTCTATCTCGAAATATTTCGGACATGACTCGATGAGTGGGGTGAGCCGCTGGAACCCGTAGTTGCGGGGGTCGAAGTCGGGGCGCTTCTTCATAATCAGGCTGCCCACTTCTGCCATCGACACCCAATCGTTGTCGTCGGCGAGGTCGTTGATGGTGTGGCGGAGGAGTTTGATGAGCGCATTGCTGATTTTCTCTTTCACTACCACCGGCTTCTTCTCCTCTTCAGAGGATTCCTTCTTTGCCGCGGTCTCCTCATCGTCGATGCCAAGGTTCTCGATGTAGATGAATTTGTCGCACGACACGATGAAGGGGCGTGGCGTCTTACGCTCGCCCATGCCGATGACATATTTGCTCGACTCGCGCAGGCGGGTGGCAAGACGCGTGAAGTCGCTGTCGCTGGAGATGATGCAGAACCCGTCGACCTTGTTGCTGTGCAGGATGTCCATCGCGTCGATGATCATCGCCGAGTCGGTGGCATTCTTGCCGGTGGTGTAGCCGTATTGTTGGATGGGTGTGATGGCGTTCTCGAGCAGCACGCTCTTCCAGCCCGCCAGGTTGGGCTTGGTCCAGTCGCCGTAGATTCTCTTGATGGTGGGTACACCGTATTTCGCTATCTCGTTGAGCATTTCCTGTACTTGTGAGTATGGCACGTTGTCGGCATCGAACAAAACGGCCAGGTTGAAATCTTTCTTTTCCATAATCCTTTGAGGTGGGTACTGTTTGTTCCCACATATGAGTTTAACAATGATGGGAATAAAACAGAACCCATCTTGAACGTATATACTCCTCTAAGCAAAAATAGTGCCGTTTTGCGGGAAGGAGCCATATTATTCTGGTTTATCGCTTTGTCTTGTCACGCCAAATGGTTATATTTGCAGCATGATTGCTCAAAGACCATTTCCTTATTTCACTAAAAACCAGTAGAACTCTAGCAAAATGACATTCTATATCGTGATAGCCGTCTTGGCTTGTCTTGCACTGGGAATCACCATGGGTTTCCTCTATGCCAAGTATTCTTCTGCCGAGGAGCGTACGGCACTCCTCTCCCGCCGCGACGTGCTCGAGGCGAAGACCCAGGAACTGAAACGCCGGCTCGACGAGCAGGCTGCCTTCATGGAGAACCAGAAAGACGAGATCAGGGCGCAGTTTGAGTCGCAACTCCGTAGTCAGAAGGAGCAGAGCGAGAAACAGAAAGAAGAACTCCGCCAGGCCTATCAGCAGCAACTCTCGCAGATGCGGGAGATGCAGGAAAAGCAGATGGACCACCAGTCGACGCTCATCCGTGAGCAAATCAACAATGTCTCGGAAGAAATCCTGAAGAAGCGGTCCGACGAGTTGGCGGCAGCCAACAGCGGTCAACTCTCCGCCATCCTGTCGCCTTTGCAGGAGAAGTTGCAACAGATGCGTGAGGCAGTGGAGAAGAGCGACCGTGAACACACCACCACCATGGAGCGCCTCGATGCGTCTATCAAGGCCAATCTCGAACAGGCCCGTGAGGTGGGCGAACGTGCCGACCGCCTGGCGCAGGCCCTCACTGCCGAGAACAAGACACAGGGCGATTTCGGTGAGTTGCGGTTGCACACCCTGCTCGAGAACATGGGCTTCGAGAGAGGGGTGCAATACGAGGAACAGGTGATGCTGCGCGACGCCGACGGCCGTGTGGTGAGCGAGGAAGGAGGCAAGAAGATGATTCCCGACGTCATCCTCCACTTCCCCGACCGCCGTGATGTGGTCATCGATTCGAAGATGTCGATGAAGGCCTTCGTGGAGTATCACCAGGCAGAGAACGAAGGGCAGCGCGAGGGTGCCTTGCGCCGCCATCTCAACTCGGTGAGGGGGCATGTGCGTGAACTCGCCCACAAGAACTACAGCCATTACCTGGCCAATGGGCGTCAGAAACCCGACTTCGTGGTGATGTATGTGTATAATGAGAGTGCCCTGCAACTGGCGCTCACCCACGACCAGACTCTCTATCGTGATGCCTACGACCAAGGGGTGATTATCGCCGGCAGCCAAAACATGTATATGATGCTCAGGGTGCTGGAGATGATGTGGCGGCAGTTGAGGCAGGCGGAGAATCAGGAGGAAATCATGAAAACTGCCAACGAGTTGGTGAACCGTGTGCAGTTGTTTTATGAAAGGTTCATGGGTGTCGACGAACAATTGCGCCGCACCAAGGAGGCTTTCGACAAGTTGAAGACCACGACGGCGCCCACTGGGGCGAGCATCGTGACGGCAGCCAACAAACTGTTGGATTATGGGGCTAAGGAGAATCCCAAGCGCAGGTATCGGCTGCCCCAGGCTCCTGAACCCGGTGAAGAGGTGCTATGACTCCTTTTCCCACGGGGAGCCTTTGTCGGCCCGCACCATGCTGTCGCCATATTCCATGTCGGGCAGGAGAGCGAGGGTGGCGTCGGCCTGCAACATCTCCTCCACAGAGATGACATCCAGGTCGTCGTCGGTGAACGGAGCGTTGCCCAGAGCCTGCCAGTCGCCCTCTTCGTCGAGTGTGACACAGGTGATGGTGTCGGCCCCTTCGATAATCTGGCGGGTGGTGATGACCGGTTTCCAGAAGTCGTCGTCTTTGAAAAGCATATCTTATAGCATTTTTATGGTTATCGGCAGAGTGCTTCGCACACCCTGTCCTGGTATTCCCTGCCATCCGAAGCCTTGATAAGACCTTGGTTGAGGATGGCGAAACACAGGGTGTGGCCATTGGAGGCCTGGCAGTAGCCGGCAAGGGTGGAGACCCCCGAAACCGTGCCCGTCTTGGCATGCACATTGCCGAAGGCCTTGCCCTTGGTCATGCGCTTTTCCAATGTGCCGTCCACGCCGGCGATGGGCAGTGAGGGGTAGAGGTGGTCGTAGATTTCGCGGTTCTGATAGGCATGGCGCAACAGTGCCACTATCATCTCTGCCGACACGTAGTTGTATAACGACAGTCCGCTGCCGTCGGCAATGGTGTAGTTGATGGGGTCGAGGCCGAGGCGCATCGCCAGGCGCTTCACGGCTCCCGAGGCATCGCTGGCAGTGGCTGTTCGCGGACTGTTGCCTTTGGCCACCTGGTAGAACATCGACTCGGCGTAGAGGTTGTCGCTCTGCTTCATCATGCGCAGGAGCACTTTGTCGATAGAACTGTTGTAACGGTAGATTTCGGTGCAGCCTTGGGGCAGGCGTCCACGGGCAAGCGTCACGGAGAGTTGGATGCCCCGTGCCCTCATCTCCTGCATCATGATGCTCATAAACTGGTCTTTCTTGTCGACGAGGAGGGGGGTGAGACGGTCGTTGTCGTCGTCCCAGCACCAGCCGCTGCCATAACTCAGCGTGTCTTTCATCGTGAGGTCTGACACGAGCATCCCGTCGATACGGTGGATGCCATACCTGCTTATCGTGTCGGCCATCATCTTGAGGTCGTCGCGGGTGATGGTGGGGTCGAAGCCCCCGACAAAGTAGAGGTCGCCCACCAGGGTGTCGCCTTCAAGGTGTCCGCGGTAGCAGATGCCCGTGTGGTACTGGTAGTCGCCGCCCAGCATATCGAGTGCCGTAATCGACGTGACGAGTTTCATCACCGAGGCAGGACGCATGCGCTGCCGCTCGTTCTTCTGATACACCACCTGGTGGGCGGTGAGGTCGTAGACGAGCAGGCCCAGTTGGGTGTTTTGCAGCAAACGGTCGTACATCATGTTGTCGAGCCGTCCTCTCACCTCGTTGAGCCAGAGGTTGTCGGCTGCCGGCAGGGGCAACTGCACGGCGGGCTGACTGACGGGCTGTGGGTCGGCGATGATGATGTCTTGTGCCACGGCAACCCGCGTCAAAGTCAGCAAGAGGAATGCCAGGAGGCTATAGGTCTTTCTCATATGTTCGTTGTCGTTTTCTTATTTCGCCGATGAAGGCGTTTTCGTTGTCGGGCTGAAGGGCGAGGTGGCGGTTGGCACCCACTTGCAGGAACACATAGTGCGAGGTGCGCAAAGGCGTGGGCACGAGTTCGGTCTTCACGATGTCGTTGACGGCAATGCTGAGGGTCTTGGCAAACCTTCCCTTCGACACCACCAGCATGTTGCCGGTGAAGACATAGGTGGTGTGTATCATCCTCTCGATGGCCATCACGTCGACTGCCATCACCAGCGCGCCGGCGATGGCCATGGCTGTAGTACGCTGCCAGAAGCAGAAGAGTGCCACGCCCCCAAGCAACACGATGGCGGCGATGGATTCTGCGGAAAGTTTCCTGTGGAATGTCCTGTCCATCTCACTCTACGTATCGTTTCAGCAGGATATCCCAATTGCTTGGTGTCTTGTGCTGTTTGGAGAGCCTGACATTATGCTTGGTGTAGAGCCTGGAACTGTACAGTTTGTAGCAGAGGTGGAAGCCCATGGCCTGCAACTCCTTATAGGTGATGCCCACCTTGTCGGCCTGGCGGGCGAACTTCATGTACACGAAGTCGGCATCCTGGAGATGGGCGAGGTGTGCGTCCTTCATCTCCGGGGTGTAGTCCTTCTGCAATATCCAGTATTTGTAGGCAGGCAGTGCTCCCGACGGTGTCTCCAAACCTGTACCGCAGCAAGCCAGATTGACGAATTTCGCATTTTCCACCTGTCGGATGAGGTTGATCATGTTGTAGTAGTCCTTGCGCTCTTCGTTGTTCTCCCAGAACATCACATGATAGTAGGGCTTGCACTTGATGGAGACCACAGTGGTGCCGGCTATCACCAGGGCAGAGACGACGGCAAGTGGCAGGGCGCGCCATCTCACGGGAATCTTCTTCACGAGGAAGGCGAAGAAGAACAGCAGTCCGATGCTGGCGGCGTTGAAGTAATAGTTGTGGAACGGACCGATGTGGCGCACGCCGATGGCGAACATGCAGAAGATGCACAGGGTGGGGAAGAGGCGGTATCTGCGCATGGATGCCCCGATGCCTATGGTTCCCACCATCAGCATGACGAAAAGCACCAGGATGTGGTGCATGTTAAAGGCTATCAGCCATTCGTGGAGATAGTGTGTGAGGGGGCTGTCGCCAGCCGATACGGTCTTCATCGTATTGATGAAGTATTCTTGTATGAAGGCATTCAGGTTGCCTGCCACAATGAAGTAGATGAGGAAGGGCAGGATGACGATGAGCGCGCCGATGATGGCGGCTAAGAGGGGTATCATGACCTTCCGCCTTTCACGGATCACGCCGTAAAGGCCGTAGAGCATCATCGGTGCAATCATCACCGTGAAACTGTATTTGATGAGCAGCGTGGCTCCGAAAGCGATGCCATAGGCGAAGAACGACTGGCAGATGTGTTTCATCCGCTGGTTTTTCTGCGTGAGCAGACGCAGGGTGTGGTAGAGGGTGAGCATGAAGAAGAGGTGCCCGAAATTCTCTGCCCTGATCTCATGGAACACGAGAGGATAGAAAAACGCCAGCGACATGAGCACAGCGCAAAGGAATGCCTTCTGCTTGTCGCCAACGAGGAGCAAGGCGGCCTTGTAACTGATGAAATAGGTTATGGCATAACTCACCACACTGATCCAGAACACCCCGATGTAGTTGTAGTGGCTGAGAAGGTAACCCACGCCATAAATCAACCACAGCAGCGGTCCCTTGGAGTCGGCAAAGTCGATATAGGGCACCATGCCGTTCATCCATGCCTTTCCTGCTGTGAAGAAACAGCCCGAGTCGACCCTGAAATACACGTCGTGGGTATAGGAGTCGGGAGAGACGAGGAACAGGATAATGAAGGCGAACAAGGCAAGGTATCCGAAGACCGCTTTGTCGCTCATGGCTTCTTTTTTCATTGTGATATGGAATAATCAAAGAATCCCTCCCGTGGAGGAGGGATTCTCATTATGCACGATAATTTTCGATGTCTTCCTTTTTCAGGTGCTTCACGAAGACGTAGTGTCCGCAGCACTCTGCCTCGGCATGGCGCACATACACGTTGGCACTCTTGGCGAAGAGTTCCGGTGAGCGTGTGGCGTCGTCGAGGATGAGCAGCGACATGATGATGTCGGCAGTCATCTCATAGAGGCGGCGTGCCACGAAGTCGATCTTCTCCTGGTCGTTCTCGGCTTTCACCTCTGCGAGCACGTCCTCGTATTGTGCCACAAGGCCTTCCACACGGGTCTTCAGGGGTTTCAGGTCGTCGGCCACCTCGCCTTCGAGCATCTCCTTGATGATGGAGAGGTAGGTGCCGTTGATGATGTAGCGCAGGGCTGCCACCACCTGCAACTGTGTGGTACCTTCGTAGATGGAGAAGATGCGGGCGTCGCGGTAGAGGCGCTGGCTCTTGTATTCCATGATGAAGCCCGAACCGCCGTGGATGCTGATGGCATCATAGGCGTTCTGGTTGGCATATTCGGAGTTCATACCCTTGGCAAGTGGGGTGAAGGCGTCGGCCAGACGGGTGTATTTCTTCAGTTCCTGACGCTCCTCGGGAGAGAGTTTGCCGTCGCGCTGGATGTCTTCAAGGGCTTTGTAGATATCCACGTAGCGGGCGGTCTGATAGAGCAGCGAACGGCCGGCGTCGAGTTTGGCCTTCATGCGTGAGAGCATGTCGAAGACGGCGGGGAACTCGATGATTTTCTGTCCGAACTGCTGGCGCTCACGGGCATATTTCAGTCCCTCGTTGTAGGCTTCCTGCTCCACGCCCACGCTCTGTGCGGCAATGCCCAGGCGGGCACCGTTCATCAGGGCCATCACATACTTGATGAGTCCCAGGCGGGTGCTGCCGCAGAGTTCGGCCTTGGCGTTCTTGTAGGTCAACTCACAGGTGGGGGAGCCGTGGATACCGAGTTTGTGCTCGATATGTCGCACGTCTACACCGCCGTTGCGCTTGTCGTAGATAAACATCGACAGGCCGCGGCCGTCGCGGGTGCCTTCCTCGGAGCGGGCGAGCACCAGGTGGATGTCGGAGTCGCCGTTGGTGATGAAACGCTTCACACCGTTCAGGCGCCAGCAGTTCTCCTTCTCGTCGAAGGTGGCCTTCAGCATCACGCGCTGCAGGTCGCTGCCGGCATCGGGCTCGGTGAGGTCCATCGACATCGACTCGCCGGCACATACGCGGGGGATGTATTTCTGGCGCTGCTCCTCGCTGCCAAACTCATAGAGGGTGTCGATGCACGACTGCAGAGACCAGATGTTCTGGAAACCGGCATCGGCGGCAGAGATGACTTCGCTGAGCATCGAGAAGGTGACGTTGGGCAGGTTCAGACCGCCGTAGCGGCGGGGCATCGACACGCCGTGGAGCCCGGCCTTGCGGGTGGCATCGATATTCTCGAAGGTCTTCGAGGCGTAGATCATGCGTCCGTTCTCCAAGTGGGGGCCCTCGAGGTCCACGCTCTCCGAGTTGGGCTCCAGGATGTTGGCAGCCACGTCGCCGGTGATGTCGAGGATGCGCTTGTAGTTCTCGATGGCGTCCTCATAGTCGACGGGGGCATCGGGATATTGTGCTGCGTCGGCATAGCCGCGCTCTTTCAGGTCAACGATGCGCTTCATCAGTGGATGGTCGAGATGGAACGCGATTTCTGGGTGGTCACTATAATAGTTTGCCATGATTCTTATTTTTTATTGATGAAGTCCTTCAAGGTGTCGTAAAAACGTATTGCAAAGAAGATTGCACATACCTCATCCAATATTCTGTGCCACAACGGGTGGTCTGTTCTCAATGAGAAAAACATCAAGACCACAACGCATGCAGCATAGAGAATCAGATATAAGACTTCTTTTTTCATTTATTTCGAATTCTGCTTGTAGTATTTGATCAACTTCGGCACGACTTCCTCCACGGTGCCGTTGATCACGTAGTCGGCAATGCGGTTGATGGGAGCGTCGGGGTCGCTGTTCACCGAGATGATGATACCAGAATCCTGCATGCCGGCGATGTGCTGAATCTGTCCGGAGATGCCGCAGGCGATATACACCTTCGGGTGCACGGTGACACCCGTCTGACCAATCTGACGGTCGTGGTCGCAGAACCCTGCATCCACGGCGGCACGCGAGGCACCTACCTCGGCGTGGAGCACCTTGGCGAGGTCGAAGAGCATGTCGAAACCTTCTTTCGAGCCCATGCCATAACCACCGGCCACCACAATCTGGGCACCCTTGAGGTTGTGCTTGGCAGCCTCGACGTGGTGGTCGAGCACCTTCACCACGAAAGCCTCTGCCGACACGTATTTAGAGATCTCAGGATACTCCACCTCTTTCTTGCACTCACCCTCGTAGATGGCTTTCTGCATCACGCCGGAGCGAACGGTAGCCATCTGCGGACGGTGCTCGGGGTTGACGATGGTCGCCACGATGTTGCCGCCAAAGGCGGGACGAATCTGGTAGAGCAGGTTCTTGAACACCTTGTTGTTCTTCTTGTCTTCAAAATCACCGATTTCCAGTTCGGTGCAGTCGGCAGTCAGACCGCTGGTGAGCGACGACGACACGCGCGGACCGAGGTCGCGGCCGATGACGGTGGCACCCATCAGGCAGATTTGTGGCTTCTCCTCCTTGAAGAGGTTCACCATGATGTCGGTATGGGGAGCAGAGGTATAAGGGAAGAGCCCCTCGCCGTCGAAGACGAAGAGTTTGTCTACTCCGTAGGGCAGAATCTGGTCTTCCACCTTGCCCTTGATACCGGTGCCGATAACCACGGCACGCAGTTCTACGCCCAGTTCATTGGCCAACTTGCGGCCTTTGGTGAGCAACTCCTGGGACACTTCCTGTACTTGAGTCCCTTCTATCTCGCAATAAACAAATACAGCCTCACCCCCGGCCCCTCTCCCAGTGGAGAGGGGAGTGGTTACTCCTGCATTCTGCGCATTTGATTGTTCATTCATTATTTTGATTGTTTATTATTTATTTCCTTGTTGAATCAATTCATCTTGGATGACTCAGATCAATATGGCTCTTACTTCCTCATTGCAGAAACGAACAACATGCCCGGCTTTCTCCCAGAGGAGAGGGGAGTGGTTACCCCTGCATTCTGCGCATTTGATTGTTCATTCATTATTCTGATAGTTCTTCTAGTCGAATCAATTCATCTTGGATGACTCGGATAATGTTGATTGTGGAATCATTATTATGATTATTCTTCTAGTCGAATCAATTCATCCTTGATGATTTGGATAACGCCTTTGATGTTGGTACTTACTTCCTCGTTACTGAACCGAACGACGTGGAATCCTTTTTCTTCCAGGTAGTTGGTGCGGATGTTGTCCATTTCCTGTTGTTCGAGAGATTGGTGGTATCCACCATCCACTTCGATGACGAGTTGTGCTGGGAGACATACGAAATCAGCGATGTATTGTCCTATGGCGTGTTGTCGTCTGAACCGATATCCTTGAATATTGTTTCGTAGGGCATTCCAAAGCACCTTCTCGCTTTCAGTCATCTCTTCCCTGTTGCTCTTAGCATACTCTTTCAACAAGTCATAGATTTCACGAGACGACGTCTCATACCCTTTCCTATCCATATTCAGTCACAAAAGTTTAGAGCAAGCCCAGCATACCACTCCCCTCTCCCCTTGGAGAGGGGTTGGGGGTGAGGCCTATCCGATAATCTTCTCCTCCAACAATTCTTGTATCAGACCCTCCACGTCGGCATCGCTGCTTGTGAGTGTCTTGCTCTCCTTAGCCTGGAACACGATGTTCTTCACCGTCTTCACCTTGGTGGGGCTGCCGGCAAGGCCACATTGTGAGGCATCACCGTCGACATCGGCTACCGACCACTGGTTCAGCGTCAGGTAGTCGCGCTCGGCGTAGAGTTTGGCCATACGGTCGTCCAACTCGGCAGGGCGCTCCATCGGACAAGAGGCATACTTGTATTTCATCACCAGTTTGGCGTTGCACGGACGGCATGGTGCTGCGCTGCCGTTCACCGTGATGACCACGGGGAGCGGGGCGACAACGGTCTCCACGCCACCGTCGATATGACGGCGGATGGTAGCCTTGCCGTCTTCTATCTTGAGAATTTCCTCGGCATAGGTCACTTGGTTGAGGCCCAACTTCTGGGCTACCTGCGGACCCACCTGTGCGGTGTCGCCGTCGATGGCCTGGCGGCCGCCGATGACGATGTCCACATCGCCGATTTTCTTGATGGCAGTGGCCAGCGCATACGATGTAGCCAGTGTGTCGGCTCCGGCAAAGAGGCGGTCGGTAAGCAGCCATCCGGTGTCGGCACCACGGTAGAGGCCTTGGCGGATAATCTCACCTGCACGTGGAGGACCCATCGTGAGCAGGCCTACGGTAGAGCCTGGATGCTGCTCCTTCAGTCGGAGAGCCTGTTCCAGGGCGTTTAAGTCTTCGGGGTTGAAGATGGCGGGCAAGGCAGCGCGGTTCACCGTTCCTTCAGCGGTCATGGCGTCCTTGCCTACGTTTCGGGTGTCGGGTACTTGTTTGGCAAGTACTACAATTTTCAAACTCATAAAAAAAAATAATTGTGAAATTCGGGGGGCAAAATTACTCATTTTTTATGGTGTGGCAAAGAAAAAGAGTGTAAAATCGCACATTTTTCGTTGATTTGTGCACAAATCATGCGTTTTGTGCAAAAAGTGCAAATAAAACCGTCGGTATGGTCAGGGTGCCGGTTCTCTTGGTCTTTTTGTCGCTTTTATGGCCTTTTGTCCGAAATCATGCCTTTTGTCCGAATGTTTTTTGCGTTTTTTTTGAAAAATACTTGTCTGCTCCAAAAACAGTAGTAAATTTGCAACAGAAAAGACACAAGTCTATGGGGTAGCCACAAAGATTTGGCATTCTCAGGTATTGTTTGTATATTTGCGGACACAATTCTCTGGTGACAGTTCCCTCCGTGCATCTCTGTTTTTCCGGGGTCGTATAGTGGGAGGATGATTGGTGGCTTTACAAGAAAGACTACTGCTTGAACGATGAATACGATGAAGAAGAAACCACGCTCGTTTGCGCGCCGCCTGTCGCGCCGCATCATATTGGCCATGCTGGTGGCCAATGTGTTTATCATTGGGGCTGTGCTGCTGTTCGTGTTCTTCGGCATGCTCAAACAAAATGGTGAGCATTTCCTGGCAACGATGGATTACACCGACGAGAAGTTGGAAACCATGCTGACTGCCGTCGAGGTGACCGCCGTGAACAACGTGGCCGAGGTAGAGGCTCATCTTCAGCAGCCAGAGATGGTGTATGAAGCCTTGGAGAAGGAGTTGAAGTTGAACACGCATGTGGTGGGCTGCTTTGCCGCTTTCGACCCGGGGTATTTCCCTGAGATGGGCAGGTGGTTTGAACCCTACGTGGTGCGTCGCGACAGCATGCAGTTGGAGCGGATGCAGTTGGGGTCGGCCTCACATGATTATCTGGATGCAGAATGGTTCTCCAAAGGCAGAGAGGATGACAACGGATATTGGTCGGACCCCTATTTCGATGAAGTGGGCGCCAGGGCAATGTTGTGCAGTTATGTGCTGCCCATTCACGACAGTGAGGGCCGCAAGGTAGGTGTCTTTGGCGTTGACTTGCCCTTGGAATGGCTGAATGGGGTGATGGCGGAGATTGAGGAGAAGGAAAACGCCCGCATCTTTGAAGCCCACACCGACAGCGTAGACGAGGATGCCGAGATTTACAGTTTCATCATCGGGCGCAATGGTGAATACATCGTGCATCCCGACAAGGAAAACGTACTCAAGAAGAGTTATCTCAACGATGTGGACCTGACCCCCGACACGTTGGACAACTATATGTGCCATGAGATGATAGCCGGGCGAAACGGAAGTCTCTTGATGGATATCGATGGGGTGACATCGTATGTCTTCTATTCGCATCTGGGACATGCGGGGTGGTCGATGGCCATCGTCGTTCCTCAAATCACCATGCTCTTCTGGCCCATTGCCATCGGTGTCATCGTGTTGTTCATCATGCTCCTTGGCATGTTGGCGGTGTTTCTCATCAGCCAGATTTCCATCAGTCGTGCCACCAAGCCACTGAGTTTCCTTAACAATTCGGCAAGTGAGGTTGCGAAAGGTCATTTCGACACGCCACTGCCCCATTTCCAGCACAACGATGAAATCAGCCAGTTGCGCGACTCGTTTGAGACCATGCAGTTGTCGTTGTCGCAATATATGGAGGAACTGAAACGCACCACTACGTCGAAGGCCTCGATGGAGAGTGAGTTGAGGATTGCCCACTCCATACAGATGAGCATGCTTCCCAAAACCTATCCCGCCTTCCCCGACCGCTCCGACGTTGACATCTACGGTCTCGTCAACCCTGCCAAGGCGGTGGGTGGCGACCTCTACGACTTCTTCATCCGCGATGAGAAACTGTTCTTCTGCATCGGCGACGTGTCGGGAAAAGGCGTGCCTGCCTCGTTGGTGATGGCCGTCACCAGGTCGCTCTTCCGCAATATCTCATCTCACGTGGCAAAGCCCGGGCAAATAGTGATGACGCTCAACGACTCGCTCTCCGAGGGCAACGACGCCAATATGTTTGTCACCATGCTCGTCGGTGTGCTCGACCTGCCCACAGGCCGCCTGCACTATTGCAATGCCGGCCATGATGCGCCCGTGGTGATTCATCCGCAGTCTGACGACGATGATGCTGCCGAACCGTTGAAGTCGGAAAACAAGTGCGAGGTGCTCGAGATTATCCCCAATCTGCCTTTGGGAGTGATGCAGGGAATGAATTTCTCGGAACAGGAGGTCATGCTGTCGCATGGCACCACCATCTTCCTGTATACCGACGGACTGAGCGAGGCAGAGGACGGCGATTTCAACCAGTTTGGCAAGGACCGCATCCTTCAGGTGGCCGCCACCTCGTCGAGCAGTCCCATGACATTGGTCGACAGCATGGTCGATGCCGTGCACCAGTTTGTGGGCAACACCGAGCAGAACGACGACCTTACGATGCTTGCCGTGCAGTATTCCTGGGAGCACCTGGCCAACCATCTCGAACGCAGCCTCACGCTGCCCAATGATGTGCAGACGGTGCCACAGTTGGCTGCTTTCGTCGATGAGGTGTGTGAGGGCGTGGGATTCGACATGATGATGACCATGCAGATGAACCTTGCCATGGAAGAGGCGGTGGTCAATGTGATGCAATATGCCTATCCGGCCGGTGTGAGCGGCGAGGTGCATATCTGTGCCGAGGCCAACGACGAGCGCCTGAAGTTTGTCATCACCGACGAGGGCGTGCCCTTCGACCCCACGGCGCAGGGCGAGGTAGACACCACGCTGTCGGCAGAGGAGCGCAACATAGGCGGTCTGGGTATCCATTTGGTGAGAAACATCATGGACAGCATCAACTACGAACGTGTAGGCGGCAAGAATGTTTTCACCCTGCGCAAGAAACTGAAGTAGACGCAGGTTGTTCCCTACACCACTCGACTGGTAAAGACATAAAAGGAAATGGGATGTGCGCGGCACATCCCATTTCTCGTTAGTCAAGTCCCGGATTATCCGGGTGCTTTTTCAAATGTTATTTGATGAATTCGTTGCGGGCAGCAATGATGTTCTCCTTAGCCTCTGCCAACTGAGTCTTCAACTGCTCAACATTGATGGCGTTCAGCGGTTTGAGAGCCTCCAGAGCCTTGGCAACGGGCTCAAACTCTGAGTCGTAGCCGGCAAGACGCGACACGGCATCCGACAGGAGCACGATGCGGTAGGTGACGTTGGAAGCCGACTCGTCGTCGAAAGCGGTGAGGAACTTGTCGGTGTTCTGCGACATCACATAGAACTGCTCCACGAGGGCACCTGCCACCAACTGCCAGAACTGGTTGATGCGGCCGTTGGCGTTCATGTCGTTGTAGAGTTTCTCGCCAGTCTCATAGATCGACGACATGTCTTCGATGTCCTTGAACGAGGGGTCGTTCACATCGGCAGCCAGTTTCGAAATGGCCTTGTCGTACTCGTCGACGGGCATGTCATACAGGGCAGCAATGGCCTTGTCTACGCTCAGGGCGCTCAGCACGCGGTATTTCTGTGCCAGTGTGATGGCGTTGTCTGCCACAGAGGGATTCAGCAGATAGTCGGGCTTCACCTGCTTCTCCTGCTCGCTGAGTTGGATGCCATTCTCATCTTTCTGCAGGAAAGGAACCTTCTTCATCTTACCTACTTCAGCAGCAAGGCTGTCGAGTTCCACTTTGATCTTGGCCTCTACCTGCTCCTGCTCGAAACTCTTGACAGAGTCGGTCTGCTCAGGGGTGTTACCACTCTTGTTGCCGTTGCAAGCCATGAAGGCAAATGCTGCGAAAGCCACAGCGAAAATAGATAGTTTTTTCATTTCTTTGTTTTGTTTTTTGTTAATAATGCTATTTGTTGCTATTGTTGTTTTCTCAAGTATCTTCCAGGACAGTCGGTAAGTAGCATGACGATGGCTATCAGTCCCATCAGCGTGATGATGCCGAGGTTGAACCATAACGTCTTGATATGCCACGAACCCAGGATTTTCTCACTACTATAAAACGGAGCACGCCCCATTTTGTTGTGTGGTGTCAGGTAAATGATGCCACTACGTGGCACTATATGGTCGTCGACGATGTCGAGCAGCCTCTGGTTGTCGGCACCCGACACGAACTCCTCCAACTTGATGTTGTAGTTCGCTTTCTTCAGTTCAAGAAGATGTTCCTCGCCGTTCTGTCTTACAATTTGCGCAATGTGGGCGTCTTTCTTCAGCGTGTTTTCGTTGCCCCGGCGCGAAAGTATCGTCTCTGCTTCCTTCATGTAGTCGTACAGCGACTGGTAGGAGTCGTCGCCGGTGTAGGGTGCCATGCCGCAGAATTCCGTGATGACGGGAAGGTTGGTATGGATGACCCTCATGTGGGCAGGGTTGATGTCTTTGCCTTTTTTCGCCTCGTCGTTCATCGTCTCGAGTTGCGACTGCAGTTCATACAGGAATCCGATGTTGTAGAACTGGTTCTCTTGTCGGGCTTTGTCGAGCGCGAAGAATGGTTTCTCGTAAGCATTGTCGGTGAACGAGGTGACCGCCAGCGCTTCGTAACTCCATCGCGAGGGGATGACGTCGCCAATCAGGGGCACGTTGCCCGTGGTGCTCTTTGGGGTGAGGTCGGAGAAACTCACCACGAGGCCACATAGCAGGATTTGCGGTATGAGCAGTATGGGAATGCTGATGTAGATGGCCACGATGGAGTTGAGGCATTGCGACAAGAGCAGTCCGGTAAGATTGGCGAGCAGTGATGTCATGAACAGGATGAGCCACCAGGTGCCAAACATCCCGTGCAGTCCCATGATGGTGTTGCCGATGAGCACGAAGAGGAATGTCTGTATGAGCGACACGATGGCCATGAAGACTATCTTCGACCATATATAACTGCCATACGACAGTTGTAGGAATTTCTCCCTCTTCAGCAGTGCCCGGTCTTTGATGATTTCCTCGGCGCTGCCACTCATGCCGATGAATGTGGCGACGATGACCGCCATGAAGAAGTAACTCACCAGGTTTTTGTTGTCCATCACGGTGTAGCCGCTGGGTGGGGCATAGCGGGTGAGCAGTGCGCAGACCACGGCCAGTATGGGTGCCTCGAGCAATGTGATGCAGAGGTATTGCGCGTTGGTGATTTTGGTTTTCACGGTGCGCAGCAAGAAGATGGCAAACTGCTTGAGCCTTCCGGGCTTGTGCATGTCGGAGGCAGGCATGTCGCTCTTCTTTGGCTGGGGGAAGGCGGGCTGCTTGCTCAGATACAGTTCGTGCCATTCCTGGGGTGTCATTTTCCGCTGGTCGGAGGTCTCGCCGTCGTTGCTGATTGCCTTCTCGTCGATGATGTTCAGCACGATTTCCGGATTCACGTTTCCGCATGTCGGACAGGCACTCAGTTCGGCGTCGGCATAGTTGGCTGCCTCCTTGAAGTAGGTGATGGCATCGATGGGGTTGCCGTCGAAGACGGGATATCCGCCACGGTCGAGGAGCCACAGCCGGTCGAAGAGTTTGTAGACATCGCTCGATGGCTGGTGGATGTTCACCACTACCAGTTTCCCCTTATAGGTCTGCTCCTTGAGCAGGTTGATGACGTTCTCGGTGTCGGCCGACGATAGTCCTGAGGTAGGCTCGTCGAGGAAGAGCACCGCCGGCTCCCGGATGAGTTCAAGGGCGATGTTGAGCCGCTTGCGCTGTCCGCCGGAGATGAACTTGTTGATGGGCGACCCCACCTTGAGGTCTTTGGCGGCGTCGAGGCCCAGGTCCTTGAGGGTCTTCACCACACGCGCTTCTGTCTCTTTCTCTGATAGATTGGTGAAACAGAGTTTGGCGGTGTAGTATAGGTTTTCATATACCGTCAGTTCTTCCACGAGCAGGTCGTCCTGGGGCACGAAGCCTATCAGGTCTTTGGCACCTTGCTCCGAGATGTCATGCCCGTTGATGGTGATGCTCCCTTCCTGAGGGATGAGGGTTCCGTTGAGGATAGAGAGCAGTGTCGACTTCCCCGTGCCCGATCCGCCCATGATGGCGAGCAGTTCGCCGCTGTGCAGCGAGAAACTCAGGTTGTGCATGCCGTTGTCGCTCTGGGGGAAGCGGAAGTTGATGTTGCGTCCGCAGAATTCCACCTGCCGCCTGTCTTCCTCACCATGGTTGTTCTTCTTGTTGTATTCTGCCATGATGGTGGAGTAGTAGACAGGCTTGCCGTTCTTGCTTTTCAGCACGCTGCTCTGCAGCCATACCTGATAGGCCCCGGAGAGCACGGGCACGTCGTTGAGCAGCACGTTGTCCTCGCCGTTGTAGGTGAAAACCAGTGTTCCCGTGGTAGGGACGAGGAGTGTCTTGAGGCTTCCTTCAAAACCCTCGGGCTGGAGAATCAGCACCCGTGATGTGGGGTGGGTTGTCACGAAGTCTACAAAGTCGTTGAACAGTCTCTCTGCGACGTTGAACTTCTCTGCCATGGTCTTGAACATCGGGTGTATCTCCCCTTTCTTGATGCCACAAAACTCCATGAGTCGCAACAGCAGCATCGACTCCTCCTTGGTGCGTATCTTGCCATGCAGGTTGTCGCAGATGGAAGCGACGATAGACTCCAGGTCGAGGCCCGTGCTCATCTCATACACTCCCCGCATGTCGCAGTAGAGGTTGACGTAGGTGTCGGTGTTTCTGATGCCGAAATGGTGACGCAAGTAACTCACGAGCATTTTCTTTGCCCGTGACTCATCAACTTGCTCTTCTTTGCCGAACAGGGCGAACAAGCTAATGAAGCTGGAAAGTATAATATCTGTCACCGATTACTTCAGAGCTTCATTGCGTCATATTTCTGCTGCAAATATAGTGAAAGCGGAGCAAAGCGCAAAATAAATCGCAGTTTTTTATTTTCATTTTTGGTGAAGAATGGGAGAACATGCCAAAAGAAGAGCCGAAAGCCAATCTCAACACAGTAGGCGAAGATGGTGTTTTTCGCCATGTCTTCGTAGCACTGTGTTTTTATGAGTTAAAAATGACTAATATTTGATAGGCAACAAGATGTGATTTCATGTTTTTTCCTATCTTTGTGCACAAATTTCAAACAAGGAATCAATACAAAGTTAGATAAAGAAGATGAAAACAACAATTCTGAAACAAGACGGTGAAATCAAGGCCGTTCTTGAGGGTCGTCTCGACACTGCCGCCGCTGCTCAGACCGAGCAGGATATGCTCCCGTTGTATGATTGCGAAGGCTGTGATGTCGTGCTCGATTGTACTAAGTTGGATTATATCTCGTCTACCGGACTGCGTCTTTTCCTTGGCCTTCTGAAAGCCGCCAAGATAAAGGGAAGCCATGTCTATATCACGGGAATGAACGAGAACCTGAAACAGGTGTTCGCCATGACTGGCTTCAGCAGCCTGTTCGAGTTCAAGTAATTCTACTCTCCTAGAATTTGCTCAGAAAACCAGTCCTGCGCGATGAAGGGCTGGTAGGATGATTTGAATACAGGAAGATGAGTACGGGTGCCAGACAAGAATCGGGCAACAAGGACAGGCAGGAACCACATGACCAGTCGCGGCGCGATTTTCTGAAGACATTGGTCGCATCGGGCTTCACGTTGGCAGCAGGCTTGTTCTTTGGCTCTAAGGCAGCCGTCGCCAGGCAACTGGTGTCGGCCGCTGGCACTTGCAGTTCGTCGTTTACATGCAGTGGCGGCGACGGCAAGTGCGGCTCATCCTACAACTGCAGCGGCAAGGGTGCCGGCGGCAAGGGCAAGTGTGGCTCTTCGTTCGAGTGCAGCGGTGGCGGCGGCAAGTGCGGCTCGTCGTACAGTTGCAGCGGCCAGGGTTCCGACAGCAGGGGCAAGGGTCATTGTGGCTCTTCGTTCGAGTGCAGCGGTGGCGGCGGCAAGTGCGGCTCGTCGTATAACTGCAGCGGTCAGGGTGCCGGCGGCAAGGGCAAGTGTGGCTCTTCGTTCGAGTGCAGCGGTGGCGGCGGCAAGTGCGGCTCGTCGTACAACTGCAGCGGCCAGGGTGCCGACAGCAAGGGCAAGGGCAAGTGTGGCTCTTCGTTCGAGTGCAGCGGTGGCGGCGGCAAGTGCGGCTCGTCATACAACTGCAGCGGTCAGGGTGCCGGCGGCAAGGGCAAGTGTGGCTCTTCGTTCGAGTGCGGTGGTGGTGGCGGCAAGTGTGGCTCGTCATACAACTGCGCGGGCGATTAGTCTTATGAAACTGCTTCTTCCCCCCAACGTACAGAGGCTGACAGAGGGCGACAGGGTGATCTTCTTCAATCCTGATGTTCCCTCGTGGGTGGTGACCGACAACAACGGTGCCACGGTGCTGTCGTTGTGCGACGGCACGATGACGCTGGAGGAGGGGTCAGCGGATAAACCTGGTTGGTATGGCTTGCCCGGTCAAGAGTAATTTGTTACCTTTGTGGCATGAAATCAGAAACCCTATTGCGTGCCATACT
>OMZE01000056.1 GCA_900315455.1 uncultured Prevotellaceae bacterium
TTCACACGAATAAATAATTCAATGCGCAAGTTCAAACCTATTCGAAAAGAAGAGGTCATTATCAAAACGGCTTCGCAAGTCTGCCACGACAAGTGGCGGGGTGTTAGCAGGGCGAACGATAGCGGGAGCCGTCGGTAACAAATGAGGTTTTTCGGTGTCGTCTCGGGCGAGGACTGTTTGAGCGGCGAAGCCGCGAGTTCCGCAGCCAGACACAGGAAAGCCCATTTGTTCGACGGTGGAGCGTGTTCGCGGTTCTTTCTTGTTTCTTCTTTCTGTCCACACAGAAAGAAGATAATACCTGAATATCAATTAAATATTCAACTTGAGAAAGTTGAGTCTTTTTTAAAGTTGCGATTAAGCGTGAGCAACTTCATGCGAAGCATAATTTTCAATATTCAATATACAATTTTCAATAATATTCTGATAGATTTCTTTTATTCCGTGCTCTATAAGGTAAAGTATAACCATTAAAACATTAAAATGATGACACGGTTTAAAAGATTTTTATTGGTAGCAGGTATCGTATTTGGATTCTTCTTGTTTGTCTCCAATGAAGTGGAAGTCAGCATGATCATGGGTCTGTTCGTCGGACTCCTTTCACTGCCCTTTGATACCAAGGCAGAAAGGCTGGAAAAGCAAGCCGCAAGAAAGGCGAAGGAAGAGTCGCGGAAAAGGGAGGAAGAGGCCCGCAAGAGAGAAAAGGAGAACAGGGCGCGTTCCCGCAAGGCACCGGGTTGTCATTCTATGGATAATGTCGATATCCTCACATTCAGCAGTTCCAACAATCTTTTCACAGCCGGTAACAACGCCATATCGATGAGGATACGCAATAAAAACTCGTATGATGTCATCGTCTCCATCAGGTTCAAATACTCTGATTCGGAAGGCTGGGATTCGTATACCCAGTCGTACGAAGTGGGCGGTAACAAGATACGCAACATCAATACTCTTGGAACAGCATGGCGTAAGGCAAAGGACGTGAGTATCGTGGCCGTGCACTAATCGGTCATGCGACCCCGTCACTCCTCACCTCCGTAGCATTCAAGATGGCTGCGGAGGTGATTTCGTTTTTCTTCCTATAAAAAATTAAATATTAAAGATTAAAGATAAAAAAAGATTAAAGATTAAAGATGAAAGATTAAGATGAAAAGATGGAAATATTAGAAGAAAGGATTAAAAGACTGAAGTTTCCCATCTTCTTATGTTGAATAACGAACACTAATTTACCGAATCACACGAATCAAAAAAGATAAAAAGATTTGAAAGATTTGGATAGATTTGAATGATTTCTCGCCGTAGGCGACTAAAGAATAGCGACCGCTGGTTCTCGCCGCAGACGACTGGAAAAAGGAGTGCGCTTCGCGCAGAAATCTCACCAAGTCACATATTAAATAGAAAAGACAGAAGTTTCCCATCTTCTTATGTTGAATAACGAACACTAATTTACCGAATCTACACTCTAAAAAGATAAAAAGATTTGAATAGATTTGAATGATTTACTTTCCCTCGCTTCGCGAACAGTTTAGAGAGGTTGCGTATGCTACACATCCGCTTAGGAGGCTGCGTATGCTACACATCCGCTTAGGAGGTTGCGTATGCTACACATCCGCGACCGTTGGTTCTCACTGCAGGCGACTAAAAATGGAGTGCGCTTCGTGCAGATATCGAGCTGTAAGCGACGCCAGCAACCGCAAACAAATGCCCGCTCCAGAAACCTGACGCGGGCATTTGTTATTGTTTTTTGGTCGTTTAGGTTTAGGGCACTCACCTTTCCCTTAGACATTAGGGAGCAGCCCTCCTCCTTACGTATTATATCACCAGAGCGATCTATTCGTAGATTCCTCGTCGTCTTGGAAAGTGGAAAAATTGGATAGGTTCGGGTCTTCAGGTTCCACCACTCCATCTCCAATAGGTGTGGTAATCTGGCTCTCTGCCAGCAAATAGTACACCTCAATTGCATTTATCTCTATTTGTGGGGGGGTATACTCCTTTTTTTTCATAATCTTCAATTTAATATTGTCAATTTCCATTATTTCACAACAATCTTTTTGCCATCCTTAATGTACAGTCCTTTCTGCAAAGTATCTACCTGCTGACCGTTGAGGTTGTAATAACGTCCATTGGTTATTGTCTCGCGGTTATTGTCAGCAATGCCAGTCACGGGGTTATCATCATCCTGGAATGTGATGGAGAAGACACTTGCACCTGATGTGGAATCCTTGTAATCCCTCAAGCGAAGGTAAGCCTTTCCTTTCTCAACTTTACGTTTGCCGCTTTCATCAACGTTGAAACGATAGAATCCGGGAACACCATTCTTCACACTCATCACGAAGTTGGTGTAATTATATTCCGTGCTTTCCCCGTCTTCCGTAATGATGACTGTGCTTGTAGGTGTAATATACTTGTCTACTGTACATCCTACCAGCATCTGCTCATAATAGGCTTCTGTATACTCAATGGGCACATTAGCTGTAGCCGCGCCGCCGTTGTTACTGTAGAGTACCAAGCCCGTTCCTGCCGGCACTTCATAGACACGTGTCAGCGTTAGGGTGTTATTTCCGTCGAAGCCCGAGACAATATATGCCTTCACATTATTTATACCTGTAAAGTTGAGGTCATAGTTGCTGCAGAACGTGGCCATGCCGTAACTACTGACGCTGACTTCTATTTCAGTCGGTGGAATGCC
Organism: uncultured Prevotellaceae bacterium; assembly: GCA_900315455.1. GTDB lineage: Bacteria > Bacteroidota > Bacteroidia > Bacteroidales > Bacteroidaceae > Prevotella. Next base: position 2,687 of record OMZE01000056.1, read on the forward strand.
AAAGTACAGATACTTGGCAGGTTTAATTCGGTAATAGCCTTCGGAACCTTCCTCGGGGTCGTCAGGGTTAGGTTCTTCAACCCATTCCATTACACCATAAACACCGCTGCCATAGATAGGCTCAACCAAGTTTATATCCAAGTCAGAATCCAACAGTTCGTACTGCATCCACTCTTCTGTATCCTCATCATAATATTCTAAATTATACATAGATTGGACGTTAACACCACTGAGAGCCGCCTCGCCGCCTCGCATCTTTAACGACACGCCTTTACCAAAAGTCATGTTGCAATTGGCGTCATTATCATAATCTTGAGGATCCCAGCCTTGGAAGCGGACACCATAGCTGGTGCCGGAGATGTCGCAAGAGACATTCTCTATGTTGATAGACGACTCGGCAAGATAGATGCCATTATCGATGCCTTCAACAGCCGGAATAGTGAGCGAAGTGTTCTCTTCAAGACCGACGATGCTGATGGTGCCACCGCCCCAGTCCTCAGACTGCAACGTACCCATGGAGATGGCAGCATTGCCATTGGTGGTCGTGATGGTGTTCTGGCCACGCAGTTCGATAAGGAAGCGGTCGTGGCTGTTGACCTCAATAGCAGCGCCATTTTCGCTGGTGAGGTAGGCATTATTGAGAATTAGCACGGGGTAGCGATTGGATTGCTGTCCAGTGGTTTCGCCATCGCCACCTTCGACACGTCGTCTTACACCCATAGGATAATCTTCATCTCCGCTTCCTTCTTCGTATTCACGCCATTCGAAGCCGATGGAGCCACCGTCGCCCAACACGTCATCGCTTTCTTCTTCAATAGCTACGCCGCCAACGCTGACATCGGCCATCACGGTGCCTTCAGGTATGAACTTGATGTATTTGATATAACCTAGGCGTTTCCCAGGCGCCAGGCTGACACCATAGACGTAGGCGTAAGCCTCGGACTCGGCATTTTCAAGGGTGTAGTTATAGGTGATTTCTGTATCTTCGTCACCTCCCGAGAAGAGTTGGGCTGCATTGCCTTGTACGCAGATACCCATTTGGGCTTTGTCAGACTCTGTAAAGCCGCGCACAATGATGGTTCCCGAACCCTTCACCTTGAAGCAGATGAATCCACCAAGTGTAGAGCCAGGTTGCTCGTCGTGACTTGAAGCGCCGTTTTCGCTATAATCCATACCATAATTGGGCGACAAGTAGGCCGGGGAACAAGAGAGTTGCAGGAAATTATCGTAGCCACTTACATCGTTGAACCACTCACACCAATCATAATAATTGTTCGACTGCCAGTAGGCCGACACGTAGAACTTTCCATCCATCATGTGTGGCATTTCCCACATGTTATTTTCCATGTAGAGAGCAGCATTTGGCACCCATCGTGTCACCTTCGTCAGCGCCTGGCAGGTGTTCCATTCGTTGTGATTCTCCTGGTCTTCAGCAAGCATGGGTTCACCACGACGGATAATAACGGTTTGCACACTCACGGGTGTAGTATATTCCTCGTTGCCAGCAAAGGTGGCCTTGAGCGTTGTCGAGCCCTCAGCCGTGCCAAGCGTAATTTCTCCCGTCTCAGAGTCAATGGCTGCCACATTGGGGTTGGTACTGCTGTAGGTTACTGGCAGCGAGAAAGGATTCTTCAGTTCGGGTATTTCATATTCGCCACTGATGTCCACGATTGTCTGAGTTGTGCTCCATGCCAGCCCCAGAGTTGTCGGGTCGAAGAGTGCCACATGGCTGCCTCCATTCCAGTACGATGAGTTGAGCCACGACCGGAAAGCAGATGTCGTAGGATAACGAGTCGCACCGTTCTTGCCGTATGCCTTGTCGTAAATCTCCTGACAAACATACAGATAGGTGTCTGTCTCGTCGTTTCCGCTGTAAGCGAAATAATTGTTGGCTTTCGTTTCAAACCAATCAATGTCGCTGGCCGAGGTGTGCATCATGTAAACACCGTCCACCTTATGTTCTCCATAATAATCGCTATAGAAGAGGTCTGCTCTGGCTACATCGGGATGGCCTATCTGGCGCACTGAGGCAGGGATAATCAGGTTGCCCGTCAATTTATCAAGGTACCTGAATGCCTTCACGCCGATGTGTGTGATAGTTGAGGGTATCTTCAGGTTAGTGATGTGGTTGCAATAGCCCGATGAATAGTCGGAAAACACACCGGCACCGATAACTGTCACCGTGTATTGGTTGCCTGCTTGGTCGGTCACGGTCTCAGGGATAATCAGTTTGCCATCGGCGGTGAAAGCATTCTTAATAACAGCGTTAGATCCCGACTTCAAAATATCGTCAGCCGAGTAACCTGTCGACGGAGGACAATAGAGGGCGGCTGTGCGGTTTGTCTCGTCTGTGCTTGTCACCGTGAAACACAGTGACAATAAACCCACGCTGGTGCCTTCGCTGTTGACCATGTCTATCTGATTCATGAAGACAGACCCCACTGTGCTTTCGTATGCGACAAAAGCGGAAGGGTTATTTCTGAAAGCGTTTTGAAGTGTGCCTGAACCAAAATTGTTCTGCAACATTGAGAAGGCGGCCTGTGAAACATAGAGTTTTGTATTCCCTCCTATCGAGAGAATATAAGAAGAATTACCAAAATAATCAATAAATGGCCGTAAGGCACTGGGAGAGAAAAAATACGACTCTATACTATTGCAATTATCGAAAGCATAAGATTGAATAGTGGGTTGGGACTGTAGTTTCACCGACTTTATGTTGGTGGATTGGAATGCGCTCTCGTTGATATAAAGGAGGCTTGAAGGAAAGACGAGGTCGCCATTCAGGCCCGAAGACTGGAAGGCACTCTTATTGATACGCAACAAGCTCGTTCCAAAGGTGACCGACGAAAGATTTGTACAGCCATTGAAAGCATAATCCCTGATGGTGACTACATTATTGCCAATGGTCACCGATGTCAGCTTGTCATTATATTGGAAAGCCGACTGACCAATCTCTGTGACGGTGTAAGTGCTTCCGTTGTATTCCACTACATCAGGAATCGTCAGTTCTCCTTCAATCGCTTTATTAATGGCTGAACTGGCTGCCACGTAGGCAACACTACCTGATGGAGTATATTCCACAGTCTTGCCTTCTGGTGAAAGGGCCGTGAAATTGTCGACTGCATAACACATGCTCCCCGCTATCCACAGGGCGGCAAGGGTAAAAAATAGTTTAATAAGTTTCATAAGCCTCAATTCCGCAGCACTTTAGTTAAACATTTTTATAAGTTCTTGAGCAACAAAAAGTTGCTCAGGATTTTGCCATGTCAGTTTTTTCACTTACCTTAGTGCTGCAATTCAAGACAAGCAAAAATTATCTATGGCATGGCAAAAATAAGCATAAAATCTCTAAAATCGCCCCTTTCGGTGGAATTTTTCACGTGATGGAGAAATTTGACCGTTACATCGGCCCAGTTATCGACAGCGAACTGGGGCTTCGGTGCACCACTTTCGGCTACCAATACAGCGAAATAGCACCTTTAGGTGGTTGATGATTTATCTATTCGGTTCATTCGGGGAATTACCTCCCTTCGGTCAGTGGGTCTTCGACAAATCTCGTGTTCGTTTTTGTGGGGTGGGAAACTTCAGTAGAAAAAGATTTGAAAGATTTCTCGCCGTAGGCGACTAAAAAATGGAGTGCCCCTATCGGGGCAGAAATTATACAAATCGTTTCAAATCAAACAAATTAAAAAGACTGAAGGTGGTTGATGATTTAACTATTCAGTTCATTCGGGGAATTAGTGTTCGTTTTTGGTGGGGTGGGGGAAACTTCGCTGAGTAATATTGTTTTTTCCCACGCGGTTTTGCTGATTCGCTTTTTTTGCTTAATTTCGCAGCCTAAAACAATATTCGCAGTTATCTTATGAAACGATTTGCCCTTTTATCCATCCTCGCCATGACCGTTGCCATGACCGCATCGGCGCAGGAAGTGGACAAGCAGATGAACATGCCCATCTTCCAGACCAAGTACACCGCCGACCCCTCTCCCCTCGTGGTGGGCGACACCCTCTTCGTCTATACCTCACACGACTCCTCGCCCGAAGATATCGTCGACGAGAACGAGGAAGGCTCCGCAGGCTTCTTCATGTACGACTGGTTGCTGTGGACCACCACCGACATGGTGAACTGGACCGAACATGGTGCCGTGGCATCGCTGCAGGACTTCAAGTGGCGCTCGCGCGAGAACGGTGCCTGGGCCATCCAGACCGTGGAGCGCAACGGCAAATACTACCTCTACGCACCACTTCACGGCCATGGCATCGGCGTGCTCGTGAGCGACTCCCCCTACGGACCGTTCAAAGACCCGTTGGGAAAACCACTGGTGTGGGACCGGAGCAACTGGTATGACATCGACCCCTCTGTGTTCACCGACGACGACGGACAGGCCTATATGTACTGGGGCAATCCCTATACCTTCTACGCCCGGCTCAACAACGACATGATATCGCTCCGCGACAGTGTGGTGCGCCTGCCCTACCATATCGAGCACTACCAGGAAGGACCGTGGTTCTATAAACGCAACGGCCATTACTACCTCGCCTACGCCACCACCTGCTGTCCTGAGGCACTGGGCTATGCCATGAGCGACTCACCCACCGGACCATGGGAGTCGAAGGGATATATCATGCGGCCCACCGACCGCAACCGCGGCAACCACCCCGGCATCGTAGACTACAAGGGCCATTCCTACTGCTTCGGTCAGGACTACGACCTGATGCACCTCGAGACCTACGTACACCACGAGCGCCGCAGCGTGTCGCTGATGGAGATAACCTATAATGCCGATGGCACCATCCGCGAGGAACCCTACTGGCTCGACCAGAAACCCGTGAAGCAACTGCAGTGGTTCAATCCCTACCAGCGTGTGGAGGCAGAGACAATGGCATGGGGCAACGGGTTGAAGACAGCCAAGATGGGCATCCCCAACACCGGTGTGGTGGCGAAGATGCCCGAGTCGACAGGCCGCCGCAACATGTACGTCTACCATATCGACAACGGTGAGTATATCCGCCTGCGTGGCGTTGACTTCGGCAAACGGGCCAAACGCTTCTCCATCACGGCGGCAGCCACCGGCGGTTGCACCGTCACCCTGCGTCTTGATGCCGTCGACGGTCCTGTCATCGGCACCGCAGTAGTAGGCAACACGGGCAGCGTGGATGTATACAAAGAGTTCAAGACCAAGGTGAAAGGTGCCTCGGGCGTGCACGACTTCTACCTCTGCTTCAGCAACGTCAGCGGAGACGTCCACCTCGATTGGTGGCGGTTCTTCTAAGATTGATTCCGGGCTTCGCCCGATTGATCCCGGGCTACGCCCGATTGAAGATTGATTCCGGGCTACGCCCGATTGAAAATTGAAGATTATCTGGGCTACGCCCGATTGAAGATTGATCCCGGGCTTCGCCCGATTGAAGATTATCTTCAACCAACCGATGGCTATATTCAATCTTCAATTTTCAATCTTCAATTTTCAATAATAAAAAGTATGCCGAGCGTGAGCAACTTCATGCGAAGCATAATTTTCAATCTTCAATTTTCAATTTTCAATAAATAACGATGAATAAATTTGTTTTTTCTATTTGCCTCTTCCTCTTCTCCCTGGCCGGCTTTGCGCAGGGGAGCACGCTGGTGGAGGCCGAGGAAGACAGCACCATCTCGGTGATTGCCTATTTCTGTAAGAACGATTCTCTGGTATATGATTACTGGCATGTGAAAAATCGCATCAAGGAGACCGACACCATTACCACGGTGAATGTCACCACACGGTTTCTGGTGACGGTGACCGACTCCACCAGCGAAGGCTACAAGATGCTGCTCGTGCCCCAAAGCATAGAAAAGGGAGAGACCACCCACGGCGACGAGGCACTGAAGATGGAAGACCTCCTCACGATGCCCCTTGGTGTGAATTGCCGGTTCTCCACCGACGAGTTGGGCGTCATTCAGCATATCGACAACTGGATGGAGATACGCGACAGTCTGAAAACCAATTACAAGAAAATCTTCGACGAGGTTTATGCCCAAAACGCGGGACTCGACAGCATCCTGCCCCGTCAGCGCATGGAGAGCACGTTTCTGCTCCGCTGCTCCTCCGAGAGCGGCATCCTGCAAATCTATGCGCCCCTCGTGATGCTGTTCAATGTCCATGGTGGCTCTTTCGCTATGAAGAAAGACCATCTGGAGACGAAAAACGAACTGGGCTATCCCACCCACATCGATATCGATGCCTTCTACACGGTGCCCAAGGAAGATACCGACAATGAGGGCGACTACGCCATTGTGGCAGAGACCACTACCGACATGAAGGGCGACGACCTGATGGACATGGTAGGCGGTGCCGTGGGCATGATGGTCAACGACTCGATAGCGGGAAAACTGAATGAGACGCTGAAGAGCGAAGAGTTTGCCAAGATGCAGGTGAAGGGCCTGAACCACGAACTCTATACCTTCTTCTACAACGGATGGCCCAAGATGATGGTGAGCGAGAAGAAGGTGAATGTCGACGGTAAGGACGCACTGATAGAAGCGGCCGGCCTGGAATGGGTGAGCCTGCATTGGAATGAGTATGTAGAAGAGGAAGACGATGGCGAAAAACAAGACATTTGACCCGAAAATATAATGGTGAATCCCTTAAAACGGCCTTCGGATGCAATAAACCATCCCGAAGGTCGTTATTATATCGTATATATACATAAAACTTTTGAGTAAATGATAGAATATATCAGGGGCGAACTCGCAGACGTCACCCCGACACTGGCTGTTATCGAAGCGGCCGGGGTGGGCTATGCGCTGAATATTTCGCTCAATACTTTTACGGCCATACAGCAGAAGAAAGAGGTGAAACTCTTCGTGCATGAGGCCATCGTTACCGGAGGACGCGACGACTCCTACACCCTCTATGGGTTTGCTACCCTGCAGGAGCGCGAACTCTACCGCCTGCTCATCTCCGTATCGGGGGTGGGCGCCAACACCGCGAGGATGATACTCTCGTCGTATACGCCCAACGAACTCTGCGGCGCCATCGCCAACGGCGACGAACGGTCGCTCAAGAGCGTGAAGGGCATAGGCTTGCGCACTGCCCAGCGCATCATCGTCGACCTGAAAGACAAGATTGCGGGCAGCGACCTGGGTCAGCCGGCTGCCATGCTTGCCGGTAAGAAGGCCGACGACGTCAACCGCCAGGTGAAAGACGAGGCGGTGAGCGCCCTCTCCATGTTGGGCTTTGCCCCGGCACCTTCGGCCAAGGTGGTGGTAGAGATACTGAAACAACAGCCCGACCTGCCCGTAGAGCAAGTGGTGAAACTGGCGCTGAAGCAGATAAAGTAGAATAGGTTGGAGGTTTATAATGCGAGGCAATACAAGGACAATAATACTTATGGTTATGTGGTTCGTCATCAGTGTGGTGGCGGGCTACGCCTTGTCTGTGCCTCAAGACGACCGCACCCGCCAGCGCCAGCAACAGGACGACCGCACCCGAAACAGGGGCGGCAATGCCTCTGCCACCGCCGGTGCCACCCAGGACGACAAGAACAAGGATGTGAAGGCACAACCCATCCTTGACGACGATACCAACATCCCCGACTCGCTGCTCAACCCCCGCTGGAAGATTCAGCGCACCATCCCCATCACCGACGACGACCTGCACCAAGGCTCTGCCGACCTGCAACGTCCCGAGAACATGAAGCAGACGGTGGAGTATAACGACACCATCGACCGCTACATCATCGGCAACAAGATTGGCGGCACCTATGTGGGCGCTCCCATCATGATGAACTTCGATGAGTATTTCAAATGGAGTGAGCGCGAAATGATGATGCAGTTCTGGAAGAGCAAGAACGAGGAGGTGGTGGCCTCAAAGGGTAAGGAGAAGTTCGACTTCACCGACATGCACTTCGACCTCGGTCCGGCAGAGAAAATCTTCGGTCCCGGAGGTGTGAGAATCAAGACCCAGGGAACAGCGGAACTGAAGTTTGGTGCCACTTTCAAGAACATCGACAACCCCTCGCTGCCCATCCGCAACCGTAAGACCACCACCCTCGACTTCGACGAGAAAATCAACCTCAACGTCAACGGCAAGGTGGGCGACAAGGTGAACATGAACCTCAACTACAACACCGACGCCACCTTCGACTTCGATGCCCAGAACATGAAACTGAAGTATGAGGGTAAGGAAGACGAGATTATCAAACTCGTAGAGGGCGGCAACGTGTCGTTCCCCGCCAACTCCACCCTCATCACCGGTGCCAGCGCCCTCTTCGGTCTGCGCACCGACATGCAGTTCGGCAAACTGAAATTGCAGACCGTCATCTCACAGAAGAAGTCGTCGTCGTCGAGCGTATCGTCGAAGGGCGGCATGCAGTTCACCCCCTTCGAGATAGATGTTGCCAACTACGAGGAAAACCGGCACTTCTTCCTCTCGCAGTTCTTCCGCTCACACTACGACGCCTCGATGAAGACCCTGCCCAACATCATGTCGGGCATCACCATCAACCGCTTGGAGATATGGGTTACCAACAAGAACGGTACGGTGAACAACACCCGCAACATCGTGGCGCTGCCCGACTTGGGCGAGGGCGGCGACGACCTGCCCCCGGCCAATGCCAACAACAGCCTTTATGCTGAGTTGAACTCCACCTACGCCTCAGCGCGCGACATCGACCAGACCTCTACCGTGCTCGACACCCGCTTCGTGGGTGGCACCGACTACGAGAAACTGGAGAGCGCACGCCTGCTCAACTCCTCAGAATATACCGTGAACAGCAGCCTCGGATACGTGTCGCTCAAGACGGCGCTGCAGACCGACCAGGTGCTTGCCGTCGCCTTCGAGTATACCTACGGCGGTGTCACCTATCAGGTGGGCGAGTTTGCCAGCGATGTCACCGATGTCTCGAAGTGCCTCTTCGTGAAGTCGCTGAAGAACACCAGCAACAACCCTTCGCAGAGCAACTGGCGGCTGATGATGAAAAACGTCTACTACCTCGCCTCGTCGGTGCAGAAAGAGAAGTTCAGGCTCGACATCAAGTTCCAGAGCGACACCGCAGGTGTTTACCTCTCCTATATCCCGGAGCCGCAGGTGAAAGACCAGACCATCATCAGAGACCTTGATGCCGACCGTCTCGACGACAATATGAAGGTGCACTCCAATGGCTACTTCGACTACGTGGATGGATTCACCGTGAGCAACGGACGCGTGTTCCTGCCCAAGGCAGAACCTTTCGGCTCCTATCTCTACGAATTCCTCGTGTCGAAGGGCGTGTCGCCCCAGAACGCTGCCAAATACAGTTATACCGAACTCTACGACTCCACGAAGACCGTGGCGAAGCAGATAGCCGAGAAAGACAAGTTCATCCTCACCGGACAGTTCCGTGGCACCTCTGCCAATGTCATCTCCCTCGGTGCATACAACGTGCCGCAGGGCTCGGTGACCGTCACTGCCGGCGGTGTCACCCTCACCGAGGGCACCGACTATACCGTGGACTACTCTGCCGGCGAGGTGACCATCATCAACCAGAGCATCCTCGATGCGGAGACCAAGGTGAACGCGTCGTTTGAGAGCAACACCGATTACGGGCAGTCGCGGAAGACGATGTTCGGTGTCAACTGGCAATACGACTTCAACAAGAACTTCATGATGAGCGGTACGCTGCGCCATCTCTCGGAGCAGGCGCTCACCACCAAGGTGTCGATGGGAGCCGAACCCCTCAACAACACCCTCTGGGGCGTGAACCTGAACTGGAAGAAGGAGAGCCAGTGGCTCACCAACATGCTCAACATGGTGCCCTTCCTCCATGTCACCCAGCCCTCCAACATCCAACTCTCGGCAGAGTTTGCGCAACTCATTGCCGGACAGGCCAGCGGCACCCAGGACAACGCCTCGTATCTCGACGACTTCGAGAACACCAAGAATGCCATCGATGTCTCCATGCCCACTTCGTGGATTATCTCGAGTGTCCCCACGATGTTTGGTGAGTACAAGGACAAGACGGGCCTCACGAGTGGCTACAACCGCAGTCTGCTGGCATGGTATAACATCGACCCGCTCTTCACCCGCCGCAGTTCGTCGCTCACCCCGGGACATATCAAGAGCGACCTCGAACAACTCTCCAACCACTACGTGCGCGAGGTGTATGTGCGCGAACTCTATCCCAACCGCGACCAGAGCAGTTACAGCGGAGCCACATCCACGCTGCCCATTCTCAACCTCGCCTATTATCCCAGCGAGCGCGGACCCTATAACTTCAATACCGAAGTCAATACCGACGGTTCCCTCACCAACCCTGCCAGCAAATGGGGCGGCATGATGCGCAAACTCGATACCAACGACTTCGAGGCCGCCAATATCGAGTATATCGAGTTCTGGATGCTCGACCCGTTCATCTACTCCCGCGAGCAGGGCGATGCCCACGAATATGGCGGCGACTTCTACATCAACCTGGGCGAGGTGAGCGAAGACGTGCTCCACGACGGAAAGAAATTCTCTGAGAGCGCCATGCCCGAAGACGGCTCTTCCGCCTATACCTTCACCCAGTGGGGAAAGGTGCCCACGAAGACCAACGACACCTACTCCTTCACCACCACCACAGGCTCACGCCGCCTCCAAGACGTTGGCTTCAACGGTCTCAACGACGACGAGGAGCGTTCCTTCGATGCCTATGGCGACTACCTCCGTGCCATGCAGGCAAAGGTCAGTCCCGAGGTCTACGACAGCATCTCCAGCGACCCTGCCAACGACAACTACCACTATTTCCGCGGGCGCGACTACGACCAGATGCAGACCTCCATCCTGCAGCGCTATAAACGCATCAACAACCCGCAGGGCAACACCCCCGACTCCAACGACCGTGAAGAGAGTTACGACACGTCATACAAGACCACGCCCGATGTCGAGGACATCAACCAGGACTTCACGCTCAACGAGTATGAGAAATACTACCAGTATCATGTCTCCATCCGTCCTGAGGACCTCGTCGTGGGCCGCAACTTCATCGTCGACAGCCGTGAGGGAAGCGGTACGCTGCGCAACGGCGAGCCCTACAAGGTGACATGGTATCAGTTCCGCATACCGCTCGACAGGTATGAGCAGCGGGTAGGCTCCATCAGCGACTTCACCTCCATCCGCTTCATCCGTATGTTCCTCACGCAGTTCCAGAAACCCATCGTGCTCCGGTTCGGCAGTTTCGACCTGGTGCGCGGCGAGTGGCGTGTGTATGCGCAGAACCTCACCCCCAGTGCCTCCAACTCGGGATATATGTCGGTGAGTGCCGTGAATATCGAGGAGAACAACGACAAGACCCCCGTCAACTATATCCTCCCGCCGGGCATCTCGCGTGTGCAGGACCCCACCCAGCCCCAGTTGGTGGAAAACAATGAGCAGGCCCTCGACATCGTGGTCAACGACCTCGGCACCGGCGAGTCGAAGTGCGTGTACAAGAACACCACCCTCGACCTGCGCCAGTATCGCAGGCTGCAGATGTTCGTCCACGCCAACTCGCTCAACGAGAACGTCACCAACCTCACCGACAACCAACTCGCCGTCTTCATCCGCCTTGGCAGCGACTACAAGAGCAACTACTATGAGTATGAGATACCGCTGAAACTTACCCCCGCCGGCCATTACGACAAATATTCTGCCACCGACAAGCGCATCGTATGGCCCGAGGAAAACATGCTCGACATACCCCTCAATATCTTCACCGCCCTCAAGAAGGAGCGCAACCTCGCCAAGGGCAACGGCACCGCATCCTTCAACCAACTCTTCAGCGCCTACGACGAAGACAATCCATCCAACAAGGTGAGCATCATGGGCAACCCGTCGCTCGGCGAGGTGAAGACCATGATTATCGGTGTGAGAAACCTCTCCGGTGATATCAAGTCGGGCGAGGTATGGGTGAACGAGTTGCGACTGAAGGAATACAACAACGAGGGAGGATGGGCTGCCCAGGGCAATCTCAACGTGCAACTCTCCGACTTCGGCACCGTGGCGCTCACCGGGAAATACCTTACCGAGGGATTCGGCGGACTGGAGGATGGCGTGGCGGCACGCTCGCAAGACAACTACCAGAACTTCTCGTTCACCACACAACTCGAGTTGGGCAAGTTCTTCCCCGACAAGGCCAAGGTGTCGGCACCCCTCTACTACCATGTCGCCAAGGAGAAGACCAAGCCCAAGTACAACCCCCTCGACACCGACATGCGGCTCGACGATGCCCTCGAAGCCATGGAGACGAAACAGGAACGCGACTCCGTGGAATCGATAGTCGTCACCAATGTCACCAACACCAACTTCTCGCTCTCCAACGTGAGGGTGGGCATACAGACCAAGGGGCACCCCATGCCCTACGACCCTGCCAACTTCTCGTTCTCTTACAGCCATACCCACGACCATACCACCGGCAATACCACGGTCTATGAGAACGACGACACCTGGAGGGCAGCGATGTCGTATAGTTGGACACCGGTGTACAAGGCGTGGGAGCCTTTCAAGAAACTCATCAAGTCGAAATCGAAGTGGTGGGAGATTGCCAAGCGCTTCGGACTCAACTACCTGCCGCAGAACGTGTCGTTCAATACCAACCTCACCCGCCACTACTATGAGTTGCAGGAGCGCGACATGGAAGACCTCTCTGCCAACTCGCTGCCGGTGAAGTTCAACGAGCAGTTCCTCTGGAACAGGGACTTCTCCCTGCGTTGGGACCTCACCAAGAACCTGCACCTCAATTTCCAGAGTGCCACGAGGGCAGAGATAGAGGAGCCCTACACACCCATCAACAAAGACCTCTATCCCGATGCCTATTCCGCATGGAAAGACTCCGTCATCACCTCTATCAAGAACCTCGGCACGCCGCTCGACTACAGCCAGCAGTTCTCTGCTTCCTACCACGTGCCGCTCAACCTCATCCCCATCCTCGACTGGCTCAATACCGACCTGAAGTACGATGCCAACTACACCTGGGTGAGAGGTACCGACACCGAGGACGGACTCTCGCTCGGCAATGTGATCACCAATAACCGCACGTTCAACATCAACGGCTCGTTCAACCTCCAGAAACTCTACGACCACATCCCGTTCCTCAAGAAGACCAACGAACGGTTCAACAAGGCGTTGTCAAACAAGCCGAAGAGCACCAGGGATAACGGTATCAAGAAGAGTGGCGACGTGAGAGACCCCAAGGGCAAGGACGGCGGTGGCGATGCCGACGACGGCAAGAAACAGGCTGCGCTGCCCAAGAACAAGAACACCTTCGAGAAGGAGATAGTCATCAAGGCCGATACCACGCTCACGGTGTCGCATAACAAGAAGAGCCGCCGGCTCGTCGTCACGGCAAAGGACAAGAATGGCAAGACCATCCCCGTGAAATTCAAAGTGGTCGACGACAACAAGATCAAGGTGTACAACAAGACCGACTCGGCACTGACGATGAAGATTTCGGTCACACCTAAGGCACCGCTCGACGACAAGACATGGTATAAGACGGCACAGGTCATCGCCCGTGGCCTGATGATGGTGCGCTCCATCAACTTCACCTACCGCAACCAGCGGCAGATGTCGATACCGGGATTCATGCCGATGGTGGGTGATGTCTTCGGACAGCGCAGGGGCGACCTGTTGAGTCCCGGACTCGACTTCGCCTTCGGCCTCAATGGCGACGACTATGTGGAGAAGGCACGCGAGAACGGCTGGCTCCTCATGAGCGAGAGCGTGGCCACCCCGGCTTCCACCAACCTCACCGAAGACCTGCAACTCAAGATGACGCTCGAACCGGCGCGCGACCTGAAGATCGACCTCAATGCCAGCCGCACGGAGACGAAGGCAGAGCGCATACAGTATATGTATGAGGGCAATCCCACCACACGCTCCGGACAGTTCACCATCACCACCATCTCCATGGGGTCGGCTTTCGAGGGTGTCGGCGATGCCAAGAACGGCTACCATTCTGCCACCTTTGAGAAGTTCTGCCAGTCGCTCGAGGGCTTCCGCCAACGGGTGGAGGCGAGGTATGCCGGTGCCACTTACCCAAGCGGCAGCAAGTTTGCCGGCCAGACGTTCAACCCCGAAAACGGTGGTATGGGTCTCTACAGTGCCGATGTCATGATACCTGCGTTCATCGAGTCGTATACGAGTATGGGAGGGCATTCGCTCGACCTCTTCCCCACGCTGTCGAGGATGTTGCCCAACTGGACCATCCGCTATTCCGGACTGGGCAAGTTGTCGCCCTTCAAGGAACTCTTCAAGAGTGTCAACCTCAACCATTCCTATAAGAGCGTGTTTGCCATCGGCTCCTACGCCAGTTACAGCACATGGCAGTCGTACATGAACGACCTGGGCTTCATCACCGAAGCCACCACGGGAAATCCCGTGCCCAACAGCATGTTCAACATCTCCACCGTGAGCATCAATGAGAGTTTCTCACCGCTCCTCGGTATCGACGTCACCTTGCAGAACAACCTCACCTGCAAACTCGAGTACAAGAAGACGCGTGTGCTCACCCTCAGCACCACCAGCGTGCAGTTGCAGGAGGCGAGGAGCGACGACTGGGTCATCGGCATGGGATACAAGATCAACGACTTCAAACTCTTCGGCGGTGGCAACAAGCGCAGGGTGAAGAGCAACAAGGGCAAGGGCAACAGCGACAGCGATGACGACAACAAGGGTAGCAGCAGCAGGACGCAGACGGGCTCAAGGGGCTTCAACCACGACCTGAACCTGCGTTTCGACTTCTCCTACCGTCAGCAGGCGAGTCTGATGCGTGATATCGCCACGATGACGAGCACGGCATCGAGCGGCAACACCGCGCTGAAGTTCTCGTTCAATGCCGACTACACCCTCTCCCGACTCATGACCATGAGTTTCTATTACGACCAACAGGTGAACACGCCGCTGCTCTCTGCCAACAGTTATCCCACCACCACCCGCGACTTCGGCCTAAGCCTGAAGTTCTCGCTCACGAGGTAGTGGCTACTGCTACTTTCTTCAGTCGCCCTATGGGCGAGAAATCTTTCAAATCTGTTCAAATCTTTCAAATCTTTTTTATCTTTTTTGATTTGTTTGATTTGGCGAACAGTGATTATTGCTTCTGCCCTTTGGGCAGAACTGATTTGTTTGATTTGGAATGATTTGTGAGATTTCTGAAAGTGTATCAAAACTCATCGTCTCATAATTTGTTGTCATAGGTATTGTCCCAAACTATTATTTTGCAGGTTCCATACCGCGCACTTTCT
>OMZE01000047.1 GCA_900315455.1 uncultured Prevotellaceae bacterium
CTGGGGGGGAAGAGAAGTTTAAGGGAAGGAAAGGATAATTAAGGGAAAAGGAAGTCTCCAAGCCGCACATTCGGCACCCGTCCGTCGGGCAACGTGGCCAGCCATGGCAACGGTGGCACATCAACCGCTCGCGGAACCTTCGGAGGACGCAGGTAAGCGCTTACACTACATACACAGCATGGGCAACCATGATGCACAGACAATCTCCACACCCTCGATTTTGGGGGTGTGGAGTTTTTCCACATGTGGATTTAAAAACCGATATTGCAGTCGGCTGTCACCTCGTCAATCTCGCATTGGAGGAAGTATCGCTCGATGTCGCCGTCAGGGGCAGGATGGCAGCCGTAATCGTATTTCTCCACGAGTCTTTTCAGTTCATCGGCAGTCGGGATGCGTCCGTTGTCTCTATAGAATTTCTCCACCTCGCGGATGAAGTCTTTGGAGAGTTCCATGTCGAAGTCCGTGTCCTCGTCGATGCCCATGTAGTCCATATCGATGGGCACGGTCATTTCCTTCCGGTCGCTCGGTGTCTCAATGAGTATTTCCGTCATAAGGATAGGGCTGCTGACACCCTTGATGTCAAAGCCCAAAATAGTTGTCATAGTGTTCATATCAGTAGATGTTATAATGTGAGTAAAAAGAGGGAGGGGACGCCCCTCCCCATTGGTTCCTTTAGAAGTGGAAGTCGATGACTCCACCGATGTAGAGGTGAGTGCCGACCGGCAGGGAACAGACCATTCCCATGAGTTCTGCAGATGGCTCGGCATAGGATTGACAGGAGTCTTCAGAGAGATAGAAGTGGTGGTCGGTGTGGAGCGGGTTCTTCAACTCCTTTTCCAACTGGTAGGTCGGGCCAATCCAGTCCAGGACGTTCTCGGTGGTTACCTCTCCGTAGTCAATCATCTCCGTCCTTGTCTCATCGGAAATCTCAGAGCAGTAGTCATAGTAACTGCCATCGCCCTGTGTCAGGGTGTTCTCGTCGAGAGTGTTCTCCTTGTCCACTCTCTGTTTGGTAATCTGAAATACTTTAGCGTGCATAATAAAAAGTGTTTGAGTTGAGTTTTTATTTCCCTTTGGTTTTGGAGCTTTGCTCCAGCCATCGGGATTCGATTTTTCGTGCGAGAAAAAGACTGAGGGGAAAGGTGAACTAAAGGCAAATAATTTGAGTGCTTTTTTGTGGAATACCCTGTTTTCAACTGAAAACTGTGGAAGGCTGCCACAAAAGAACTGTCAAATAGCGCAGCGGTACTTGCCATGTTCACCCCTCAGTAACTTTGCATGAAAAAGCGTGTCCGATGGCATGAGCATGGCAACTTGAATAAAGAAGTACAGAAGGATTTATAAAAGGAACAGAATATTCTTAGGAAACAGATTCCTCACACCATCAGCATTCAAATATGTGAAGATTGTATAATAAGTTTGTCTTTTTGTGAACAAAAACAATGCAATAGCCAATAATGCAGATAAAAACCGTATCTTTGCAAATGGGGAGGGTGACACAATTTACATCTTTACGATTTACCTCAACAGGAACAAAAATGACGGAAATACTAAGCAACAAAGCACTAGAGAAGGCCATCCTAGATGGTGAGACCACCATAAAGATAACATCTAAAAGAATCCTTACCGCCTGTATCATGGCGGAAAGATGTGGGTTCGACAAGGCCAACATCGGTCAATTCATCAATCTAGTGCAGGCCGCCCAACATGACTGGTATGTTAGGAAAACCCCCGACTATGTCATTGGACTTCTGAATGACAAGGGAAAGCCCTACAGAACACACGTCAACCTCACTGTCCTAGCAAACACACTCCGAATCATCCAGTTGATGGATGGCCTCCATGCGAGAGTACACATGCACCAAGACGATAATGGCAACTACACAGGAGAGGCAGACATCACGACTTTTGTGTAAGTGCTATTAGTGAAACTTATATGCAGGAATCCTTTAGTATGATAGTTGCAGGATATGGATTAAGTGATATTTTGTTCGTGATAAGTTAAGGCAATCGAACATCCGTGCAGTTCATTGTGAATCACTATAATAGCGATTCTATTCCTCCCTCAACTTTTTTAGTTCTCGCAATTCATCCACTTTTTCCTGATATTGGGAGTCCTGACGAGCCAATTCCTCGTAGTTTTTCAAGGCCTGTTCCAACATCTCATCGAAAAGTTCCCAACGCTCCGATACTCCATAGATTAACAAAAGGTTGTATTGGGTTATAGCCAAGTCGGCACGGTAGAAATCAGGATTATTTAGGAATAATAAGGAGCGGTTCCCCTGTGCCTTAAGGTAGTATTCCTCCGCCCTATCATAGTCATGGAGCTTTGAGTACAGATTTCCAAGTCCGTTTTGGACATCTGCCAGATCAACACGATAAGTATCTGGATTTTGGGAGAACATCAATGTACAATTCTCCAATGCCTTGAGGTAGTATTCCTCCGCCTTGGCGAAGTCTTGAAGGTTTTCATACAAAATTCCCAAGTTATTTTGTGTCATGGCCAAGTTGAATAGGTAGGCATCGGGATTCATATTATATAGCAGGGTTAGGCACTCTAACGCCTTGAGGTAGTATTCCTCTGCTTTATTATAGTCTTGGAGGTCATCATAAACAACACCTAAACCGTTTAGGGTTGTAACCAAATCAACTCGATAAGCATCAGGATTTTGAGAGAAAAGAACATCCTTGTTCTCCAACGCCTTGAGGAGGTATTCCTCCGCCTTGGCATAGTCGTGGAGGTCATCGTACAAAAAGCCCAAGTCATGCTGAGTCTTGGCTAAGTCTATACGATAAGTATCGGGACTTTGGTTGAACAACAAGGTGCGGTTCTCCAATGCCTTAAGGAAGTATTCCTCCGCCTTGGAATAGTTCCGGAGGGAAGAGCATAATAAACCATAGTTGTTTTGCGTGCTGGCCAAACTGGCTCGGTAAGCATCAGGATCCTGTTCAAACAATTGAGTATAATTTTCCAATGCTTTGAGGAGGAATTCCTCTGCTTTGGAATAATCATGGGAACAGTAGTACAAATATCCTAAGTTATGTTGTTCCATGGCCACCCCAGATTTATAGTCCCCTGGAGTTTGAGAGAACAACCGATTACGGTTCTCTAGTGCCATGAGGTAGTATTCCTCCGCCTTGGCATAGTCATTGATATTCGCAAGTAACGCCCCTAAATTATTCAGGATTACAAATTGGAGGTCCTGATTATCTCCACAATTCCTCCAACAAATCATCCAAAACCTCTCTGCTTCGCTGAAATCTCTTTGGTTTTGTGTAAAAAGAGCATACTCATATACCACCTCTACATTTGTCGTATCGGCCATAGCGGCACGTTTCAGCAAATCACCAGCTTTCTTGTAATTTTCTTCACCACCAGCCAACTTCAGGGTGTTGACCTGCCTTTGCAGCATGGCGAAGAAAGTCTTTGCGGCTTCTTGGTGGTGGGCTTTTTCGTCTTCGAGTTTGGCGATGTCCTCGTTCAGCTTACGCACATTCTCCACAGCGGTGATGTATTTGCCTGCGGCGTTGAGGGTGGCGTAAGCTTCGGCTGCCTCATCGAGACGACCTGCATGGGCGAGTTCGATAAACTGCTGCTCCTGTTCGGACAATTCGCTGAGGTCGATGCGAGCGAACT
This sequence comes from uncultured Prevotellaceae bacterium, assembly GCA_900315455.1. Classification (GTDB taxonomy): domain Bacteria; phylum Bacteroidota; class Bacteroidia; order Bacteroidales; family Bacteroidaceae; genus Prevotella. The sequence goes on from OMZE01000047.1 coordinate 3,638, forward strand.
GGTCGACGTAGGTGTCGAGGTTCTTCAGTTGGCTGTCATAGCGGTCTTCGAGTTCGTTTAGTTTGTCGTAGTATTCCTGTTCCTTGAGTTTACCCTCCTTCTTGAGTTTCTCCAGTTCGGTGCGTGTCTGCTCATATTTCTTATGGTAACTGTCTACTGACGACTGTTTAAGATTGCTTTTCAGTTGTGAGAAGTAGGCACTCTGCACCAGAACAATCTCGAACGGCTCTTGAGTGCGAGAAATATTCCATTGCTCCACGGCGGTCTTGTTCATCAGTTCAAACCCCGCCTTCGTGGCAGACCGGAAAGGCACCCTGTCGCCCGGCTTCAGCGTGGCGAACTGCAAGGATAGTGCACCATTGGCTGCCGACGTAGCAGTCTGTGCTCCTCTCACCTCCACCTGTACGCCCGCCAATGGTGTCTTCTGCTGCTTCTGGTTATACTGCTTCACCACACAAGGCTGCGTAGCCTGTGCCATCGCGGTAAGGGCGACGGTGAGGATGATTATGGTAAGGATGGTTCTTTTCATGGCGTAATTCTTTATTTCAATCGTTTATCAGCCCTTTTTCCTTGAGTTGCTTATAAAAATCAGTTCCACCTTCATACTTCTTCAGAAAATCGGGGTCGAGTTCCAGCACTTTCTGCCACATCTTCACCGCCTCCTGCTCATCGCCCTTCATCAGCAGAATCTCGCCTTTGGTATCATAGTAGTCGGCATCCTCAGGCATGAGTTCAATGGCCTTGTCGATGGTCTCAAGGGCTTTGGCAAAGTTGTTTTGGTGGGCGTATAAATAGGCTAATTGATTATATGAACTGGCCAAGTCTTCACGGTAAGTATCTGGTTTTTCGGAGAACAGTTGGATACGGTTTTCCAGCGCCTTCAAATAGAAATTTTCTGCTTTGGTATAATCTTTTAGGTGGAGATAGTACAAATTCCCCAATCTAAACTGAGTCCATGCCAAATCATTACAATTGTCTGATGATGATTTCAGGTCGTATAATTGTGTACGGTTCTCCAATGCCTTCAAATAGATATCTTCCGCTTTGGTATAATCTTTTATGTGGAGATAGTACAATTCCCCCAATCTAAACTGAGTCCATGCCAAATTAGCACAATTATCAGATGAAGAATCCTGTTCGTATAATTTTGCACGATTCGTCAAAGCCTTCAAATAGAAATCTTCCGCTTTGGAATAATCTTTTAGGTAGAAATAGTACAATTCCCCCAATCTATATTGACTCCATGCCAAATCATTACAATTGACTGATGAAGAATCCTGTTCGTATAATTTTGTACGATTCGTCAAAGCCTTCACATAGAAATCTTCTGCTTTTATATAATCTTTTAGGTCGAAATAGTACAAATTACCCAGAGCATGTTGTGTGTCAGCCAATTTCTCACGATTGGCATTTTGATTATGAATAAACAACTCGTTATAATACTCCAACGCCTTGAGGTAGTATTCCTCCGCCTTGGCATAGTCGTGATGTTTATAGTGAAAATATGCTAATCTTTCCATGATGTCAGCAAGATTGCGACGGTAGGTATCTGGTTTTATGCTGCAAAGAAGGGTATAATTATCTATTGCTTTATGATAATATCTTACTTTGGCAGAGTCGTTTTCTGCATAATCGTTCGCCAAAACCTCTTGTATGGCAGCCAGAAGTCTTCCATACCTTTCTGTGTTCTGTTCATAAAGTTGGATATAGGTGTTCTCTTCTTTTTGGTAAAAACTTTCTACCGCAGAACTATTAAATTTGAACAACATATACATTTTCGTCAAATTCAATACATTACGATATTCTTTCTGTTTTTTGTGCCAAAGTAAAGTATAGTATAATAATGCTTTTCCGACATATTTAATCGCATTGACAGTGTCTTGTTCATCATAATATTCTGCGCCTCTCTTCATATAAGCTAGAGCCAGAGTATGATCATTTTCTCCAGGACAGAGACTGTCGGAACTATCCAAAATTTGCACTGCTTCTTCAGTCTTTCCACTTTTTAGCAATAGCGTTCCTTTAATTGTTTTCAAAAGGGCAAGATTTTCTTTATTGCTCTCTCCGTTCTGGAAAAGGATTTCATAATTTGTCAGTGCATTGTTCAAGAGGGAATCCCAAATTTGTATTGCATCTGAGTTGTTGTAATAACTACGGATTAAAAAAAACTGAGTTCTAGCGAGTTCTTTGCGGTATATGTCAGGAGCATTTCTGAATAACATTTCGTATTGTGTATGAGCCTTAAGAAGAAAATCTTCCGTCTTTTTCCAATCTTTTTGGTCATAATATAGAAATCCCAATCCTTGCAAGGTGCTTGCCAAGTCGGCACGATAGGCATCCGGGGCTTGTGAAAACAGAAGTGTACAATTCTCTAATGCCTTGAGCAAGAAGTCTTCCGATTTGGCAAATTCATTTGTTTTTTTGTAAATCGAACCTAAGTTCTTCTGAATCTTGGCCAAATCGGCACGGTAAGCTTCGGGATTCTGGGAGAAAAGGATGGCTTTGTTTTCCAGCGCCTTGAGGTAAAATTCTTCCGCCTTGGCGTAGTCGTGGAGGTTGGAGTATAAATTCCCCAGGTTGTTTTGGATGCTGGCCAAATCTGTGCGGTATGCATCGGGGTTTTGTCGGAACATTTGGGTGTAATTATCCAGCGCTTGGAGGTGGTATTCCTCCGCCTTGGCGTAGTTATGAAGGTTCTTGTACAAATTCCCTAGGTTGTTCTGGATGCTGGCCAAATCTGTGCGGTATGCATCGGGATTCTGACGGAACAACTGCGTGCGGTTCTCCAATGCCTGGAGGTAGAATTCCTCCGCCTTGGCGTAGTCGTGAAGGGCAGAGTACAAAGCCCCAAGGTTGTTCTGAGTTATGGCCAAGTTGTAGCGATATGCATCGGGATTCTGATGGAACAGCTGGGTATAGTTCTCCAACGTCTGGAGGAAGTATTCCTCCGCCTTGGTGTAGTTGCGGAGGTTGTCATACAAAGTCCCCAAATTGTTCTGGATTCCGGCCAAGTCTTCGCGGTATGCATCGGGATTCTGGTGGAACAGTTGGATACGGTTCTCTAGCACCTGAAGGTAGTATTCCTCCGCCTTGGCGTAGTTATGGAGGTTGAGATACAAATTCCCCAGGTCGTTCTGGGTCGTCGCCAAGTCGGCGCGGTAGGCATCGGGGTTCTGGGTAAACAGAAGGGTATTGTTTTCCAGTGCCTTGAGGAAGTATTCTTCCGCCTTGGCGTAGTTGTGGAAGTACATGTACAAATTCCCCAGGTTACCTTGGGTTATGGCCAGGTCGGCACGATATGCATCAGGGTTCTGGGAGAACAGCAGGGTACAGTTCTCCAACGCCTTGAGGTGGCATTCCTCCGCCTTGGCGTAGTTGCGGAGGTTGAGATACAAATTCCCTATGTTGTTCTGGGTGTTGGCTAAGTCTTTGCGGAATGCATCGGGATTTTGGCGGAACAGTTGGTTATATTTCTCCAACACTTGGAGGTAGTATTCTTCCGCCTTGGCGTAGTCATGGAGGTCAAAAGACAAAATCCCCAGGTTGTTCTGGAGTGTCACCTGCAGGTAAAGATTATCCCTGCTGCCATTCAGAGCAATGAGCCAGAATCGCTCTGCATCCTTGAAATGATGCTGGTTGTGAGCGTAAATCGCATACTCCCACACCACCTCCACATTTGTTGTATCCGCCAATGCGGCGCGTTTCAGCAACTCTCCTGCTTTCTTGTAATTCTCCTCTCCACCAGCGAGTTTCAGGGTGTTGACCTGACGTTGGAGTACGGAGAAGAAAGTCTTTGCGGCTTCTTGTTGTTGGGCTTTCTCGTCTTCGAGTTTGGCGATGTCCTCATTCAGGCGGCGGACATTCTCCACGGCGGTGATGTACTTTCCTGCGGCGTTGAGGGCGTTGTAGGCTTCGGCTGCCTCGTCGAGACGACCGGCATGGGCGAGTTCGATGAACTGCTGTTCCTGTTCGGAGAGTTCGCTGAGGTCGATGCGGGCGAACTGGTCGACGTAGGTGTCGAGGTTCTTCAGTTGACTGTCATAGCGGTCTTCAAGTTCGTTAAGTTTGTCGTAGTATTCCTGTTCCTTGAGTTCCCCCTCCTTCTTGAGTTTCTCCAGTTGTGCGAGCGTCTGCTCGTATTTTTTGTGGTAACTGTCCACCGAAGACTGTTTCAGATTGCTTTTCAGTTGTGTGAAATAGGCACTCTGCACCAACACGATTTCGAACGGGTGTTGGTCACGAGATATATTCCACTGCTCCACGGCGGTCTTATTCATCAGTTCATACCCTGCTTTTGTGGCAGCACGGAAAGGCACACGATCGCCAGGTTTCAGGGTGGCAAACTGCAAGGTGACGGCTCCATTGGCTGCTGACGTGGCTGTTTGCGCACCGCGCACCTCCACTTGCACACCAGCGAGTGGGGTCTTCTGGTGTTTCTGGTTATACTGCTTCACCACGCACGGCTGCGTCGCCTGCGCCATGGCGGTGATGGTGGTGGCGAGGATGAATATGGAGAGGAATAATCTTTTCATAGCAAATTATAATCTTCAATTTTCTATCAGTCCTTTTTCTTTGAGCAGATGAATGAAATCTGATTGTCCATCATACTTCTGCAAAAATTCCGGGTCGAGTTCCAGCACCTTCCGCCACATTTTCACCGCTTCCTGTTCATTACCATTCATTAACAATATTTCCCCTTTAGAGTGATAGAAAATGACATTCTCAGGCATAAGGGTAATGGCTTTATCTATGGTATCAAAGGCTTTGGTGAAAAAGTTTTGATTGGCGTAACAATATGATAAATCATTATAAAAATTTGCTAATCTTGCACGGAAGGCATCGGAATCTTGGTTAAATAGCTGATATATGTTGTTAAATGCTCTGATGTAGTATTCCTCCGCTTTGGGGTAGTTGTGAAGGTTGTAGTTGTACAAATTCCCCAAATTGTTCTGGATTCCTGCCATGCTAGTGCGGAAGGAATCAGGATTATGAGAGAACAACTGTGTATAGTTCTCCAGCGCCTTGAGGTAGTATTCCTCTGACTTGGTGTAATTCCGGAGATTTCTGTACAGTATTCCCAAGTTGTACTGGGTGCTGGCTAAATCAGCTCGATGGACATCAGGATTTTGAGAGAAAAGAACATCGTTATTCTTCAACGCCTTAAGGTAGTATTCCTCTGCCTTGGTGTAATTCCGGAGGTTTCTGTACAAAGTCCCCAAGTTGTTCTGGGTGCCAGCCACGTCAGCGCGGTAGGCATCGGGATTCTGGGTGAACAGATAGGTATAGTTCTCCAACGCCTTGAGAAAGAACTCCTCTGATTTGGTGTTGTTGTGAAGGTTGAAATATAAAATCCCCATGTTGTACTGTGTCTTAGCCAAGTCGGCGCGATAAGTATCGGGGTTTTGGGCGAACAGTTGGTTAAGGTTTTTTAATGCCTTGAGGTAGTATTCCTCCGCCTTGGTATAGTTGTAGAGATCATTGTACAAAAGTCCCATATTGTTTTGGATTGTGGCCAAGTCGGCACGGTAAGCATCGGGGTTCTGATTTAAAAGATAAGTGTAGCATTCCTCCGCCTTGAGATAATAATCCTCCGCCTTAGCGTAGTCGTGAAGATTCCAGTACAAAAGTCCCATATTGTTCTGTGTATCAGCCAAGCTGGAACGGTATGCATCTGGATCCTTGTTAAATAGTTGATATTTGTTTTCCAACGCCTTGAGCAAGTATTCCTCCGCCTTGGCGTAGTCATGGAGGTCGGAGTATAAAGTTCCTAAATTATTCTGGAAGATCACTTGTCGGTTCAGATTGTTTTTACATCCGTTCAAACAAATCAAGTAGAACCGTTCTGCATCGTAGAAGTCATGCTGTGTTCTAGCAAAATCCGCATATTCCCACATTGCATCAATGTCGGTGGTGTCGGCGAGGGCGTTTTCCTTTAGCATCCGTGCCACTTTGTCATAGTTGTCCTTACCTCCGGCAAGTTTCAGGGTGGCTATTTCACGCTGTTGTTTTTCCTTTAGGTCTTTGATGGCCAGTGTCTGTCGCTCTTTCTCGTCTTGAATCTTGGTCTCTGCCTCTTCAAGGGCTTTCATGCTCTCCCGAGCCTGACGGAGTTTGCCAGAAATGTCCAGTTCTTCGTAAGCTTTTACTGCCTCGTCTATCTGTCCTTGTTCCACCATTTCAAGGATACGCTGTTCCTCGGCAGAGACCTCGCTGAGGTCGATGCGGGCGAACTGGTCGATGTAGTTGTCAAGGTTCTTTAGGGCATTGTCGTACTGGTCCTCGAGGTCGTTGAGCTGGCGCCGATACTCCTCCTCCTTCAGCTTCCCTGCCTTCTGCAATTGAGCCAGTTCCGCTTTTGCCTGTTCGTATTTCTTCTTGTAGTTGTCGGTGGACGACTGGGTGAGATTACCCTTCAGTTGTGCGAAGTAACTGCTCTGAACAAGAACAATTTCGGACGTTGCGCCTCGGGTGATGGTCCATTGGTCAATAGCAGCCTTGTTAAAGATTTCATAACCTGGTTTAGTGATGCGGCGCACGGTGACACGGTCGCCCGGCTTCAGCGTGGCGAAATGGAGCGTTACAGTGCCGTTGTTTGCCGACGTGGCAGACTGAGCGTCGCGCACCTCCACCTGTACGCCACCCAGCGGTGTCTTTTGCTGTTTCTGGTTGTATTGTTTCACCACGCATGGCTGCGTGGCCTGGGCCTGGGCCGTGAGGGCGGTGGTCAAGATGATTATGGCTAGTATTATTCTTTTCATGGTTTGTTGCAGTTTTCGTGGCATATTATGATTTGCAAAAATAACAAATAGTATTGGAAGTAACAAATAGAACTGGATTAAACTTCATATCACGGATAATCAAGTATCAAGAAGAAGAAGAAGAAGTCTTGAACCCAGGCAGTTGATTTGCCTAAAAGGCAGTTCCCCTCACGAGGAACTGCCTTCAACTTAATCATAAAACCTAATACCACGAAAAAAACTATTACTACTAATTATCTGTTGATTTTCTTTTTTCCATTTGAAATAACAATCCCTTTGGCGTCGGGCTTCACTCTCTGACCCATCGGATTATAGAAGATGTTATTCCCTGTATTTTGCTTGAATTCTGCGACGGTGATGGTTGTGGCTGTGCCGTCGGCGTTCTCGAACACCATCGTGAAGTCGGCATTGCCCTCAGCGTCAGGATTTCCCTCTATGGCATCCGACACGCTTCTGGGAAGCTGGAGGTATGACCTATTGAACATAAGCCAACCATCTCTGGAGTAAATCTTGAATCTATTGTTGTTGAGACCGTAATTCACTATCTCACCGTCATTCTCGTCCATTACAGTCCTGTGGACATAGAATTCATCGTTGGCATCGCCAGACAGGAGGTTCTGGCTGAAGGAAGCATTGGAATACTCCATAGCTTCATTCATGAGCCACTGGCCTTCTGCCCCCTGGGTGTAATCGTGCTCACCCATCTCGTAATAATAGGTGTACCCGGCTGTTCCGCTGAGCAGGACCCCTACATATTCGTCCACGCCCTGGTAGAGGTTGCCGTCCCCGTCCCTTACATTGGCTTTAAGACGGGAGGGTATGTATCTGATTTCCCTGAGGAACACTTTCCTGTTTTCCCCGTCCACACCCTCGACAATGTATGCCCTCAGCGGTTCAACACCCTCTGGAAGACTATCATTGGTATGCGTGAGGTCCACGTCGAAGTCACGGCACAGCGTTTTGTACCTGATGGGACTGCCGGACGTATTGGTCATGGATACAGGAATTCTGCAAGAGACCGGTATCCCGTCCCACACACCGTCTGGGAATTTTCCAAGGAAGACAGACCTTTTCACGTAAAGGTTGCACGGATCTCCGTTTCTCGCCATGTTTTTCAGGATGGTGTCCCCCATCACGTAAATAGAACTTGCCTGTAGGCCCTGATAACTATATGTCATCTGTTTCACATAAGCAGGCCAAGTCAGTTCGTCAGGCCCCCTATTTCCCCCAAATCTTGAAGCCACTTTGCTGTACACCCCCCAGTCTGCCTTTTTCAGCCAGCTTGGCAACGTCGTATGCAAGCTGTTGCAGCTTCTCAGGTTGCAATAGCCGATCTCCTCAACGGAGTTCGGTATTTTCAAGACGCGGATGCTGCTTCCCGCAAAACACCAGTTTTCTATTTTCTTGACCGAAGTGGGGATTTCGATATTTTCCACTTTACTGTAGCCGCTAATTCCGTTATCACAATTAATGAAGCCAGCTGTTATGGTCCTGAGCTTGTTTGGAAGCGTGATTGACTCAAGGTTTTCGCAGTCCCTGAAAGGTTCCACGTAGCCGAGGGTGTCGACAGAGTTGGGTATAACGACATTGACCAGGCCACTGCACCCGCTGAAGGCATACGAGTCGATAAATTTCAGGCTGTCGCTCCATGTCAGTTCCGTCAGGGATATGCATTTGTGAAACGCACTGTTGCCGATCTTGACGATATTCTGCAGGTTGATATCCGCCAGTTTGGTGCAGCCGTCGAAACACTGTTGGGGAATGGAAGTGACACCTTCTCCAAGCTTGACTTTCTTGAGACTCGTGCAGTCCTGGAATATCCAGACTCCATAAAGAGAGTTAAGGCTGTCGAGTGACAGCTCTGTAAGGGATGCACATGACAGGAATGCCTGTTTGTTTATCCTCTTAACCCTGGACAGGTCAATGCTCGAAAGATTCCTGCAGCACAAGAAGCACCCGTTGGGGATATTGGTGACATTTTCCGACATGACGACCTTCGTCAGTTTTTCGCAATACCCAAAAGCAAAAGAGCCCAGTGTCGTTATGGTATTGGGCAAGGTGACCTGAGTGAACCCGCATTTATAGAAGCACTCCGTGGGTATGCTTGTAATTCCGCTGGGGAAGTTGATGGATCTCAGTGCAGAGCAACCGCTGAATGCGTATGTGTTCAGCTTTGTCATCGTCGGCGGCAACACAACGGAAGTGATGCCATTGCAGTTCTGAAACCCCTTGGACACAACAGTGTTCACAGTATATGTGAAATCATTACTGGTCACAGTCTCAGGAATGGTCACTGCACCTGAAAGCCCAGTATCTGCAGCTTTCACCGAAACGGTGCCGGTCTTGGTCTTGGTGTTTTCGGTAAGCACCTTGTACGTTAGGTTATCAATGGTGAATTCGTCACCCTTGGCTGCATTGGTGTTGAGGGCCACCATGACTGCGGCCAGCATAGATATAACTTTTCTCATGATTGTTACTGTTTTTAAGAATTTGTAATAGAAAGCAACATGCCTTACTGGGCATAGTCAAAGGTCATCCCATACGTTGACGGAATGATTTCCGTAGTTTTCGTCCTCCTCGAAGATACCCATGCCGGCATCTGATTCCTCCGGGGTTGTCTCGCCCGACCCGATGTCAATCATGAAGGGTTGGCAGCAGTTCTCACATAGTTCCGTCATAGGAGCCACATACGTTTTCTTGTTTGTCTGTCTCATTTTAATTGTGTATTTTGATTGTTGATTGATTGGCAGACTGGTTTCCTGTCAGGGCTTCCATATACGGCATGCAGGATGCCATTGAGAAAAACCCTTTTTGCCAGTTTGTCCTGTATTTCCAGGTATTGGTTTCCCAGTTCCCTTGGGATTTCCTTCATAGGCAGCATCTCCCTGCCTTTTGATGCCCTGACGGCATAACTGCCGTCTTTCCTCACGAAGACACTCGCATTCCCATAATCATCACGGAGCGACAGACAATCATTCAGGAAGGACGGTCGCAAGCACATTTTGCCCATCTCATCACGGGCACGTGCCTTTTCCACTACGACGTCACCATACATGATTTCCATCACCTCCGCCATATCCTTGGAGAGCATCAGCATAGTCATCTCGCCATGGATACCTCCGTACCTCGACCAAAGGGGAAGATGAAGCTGTCGGGCCATGGAGACGGCATCGTCGCCGTATGCCTCAAGGAAAGCCCCGTGGTCCACCAGCAGACGCTTGCCGTCATGCCTGGACTTCTTGTTCTTGTATTCATCGATGACAATCTGCGCCTTGAGCGTGTACAATGCCGTGCCACTCATTCCGACAGTCATGGATTGTCTTTCCTTCTCGTGCATCAGTATGTGCAGGTTTTCAGCCAGTGAAGTGAGCAGCGGGATACGCTCACGGCTCACATTCCACGACTGTCCCGATACCACGGTCTCGTACTTCGCGTCCGATCGGATCAACGACAACGTTTCCCCCTTCTTTTCCACGAAAGGATAGGTGTACTCATGTTCGATGCCGTGACAGACGGAGTGATAGCACAACCCCTCGATGGGAAACAACAAGTCTTCCTTGAAAATCCTCCTGAACGAATCGATAGTCTGCTGCGCGATGGAGAGTTCCGCCTCCATGGGGTCATCTACACGGATGTCCATCAGGTCAACCATGGTCTCTGCCAGTTGGAAGTCGAACATGCCTGGCATGAGCAGGATGTCATCAGAAATAGGCATGACACTCATTTGTCCGTCACCCCAACTGGCCGTAGCCGTCTGCCAGCCGAAAATCTCGAAGAGCCTGTCAGCATCCTCTCCTACGGCAATGTGGTTGTCTATCTGATCGTAGAGGATGGCGATGACCTCTCCCCTACCCTTGCGCACGGAGGAAGCCTCAGAGCAGAGCATGGTCAGATTCCTGTTGAAATAGAGACCAAAGCCGTTCTCCCTGATTTTAGGCAACTCGAATGCCAGAGTTTCCCGTTCCTCTGGCGACAACCTTTTTAGCAGCAGTCCGTAATGGCCCAGCAGGTTTTCCCATTTCACCCCATTGGTCAGGGGATTACACCCCTCAAGTGAGAGACTTGAATTGCCGATGTCTTCTAGCCACTGACGCAACTGGTCAGGTGTGCTGACCATCATCAGCGACTCATAGAGCCAGTAAGCGATTTCGTCATTAAGCAGTTCCTCATGCTCGGCATAGAAGTCATGCAACTGCACGTAGTCTTCCTTGGCTTTCTGGATGAGAAGGTAGTTGGGCACCGCCCTCCGCCTTCCCGGAGTATTCGTTTCTTTCATTTTCATTATTGTGTATTACGGTCTTTGTCAGCAAAGTTCTAGAACATTTTATGGCAGGGGTAACTCGAAAGACCTGAGGATGGTCTTGCAGTCCTTGTCGAAGAAGAACCAGCGTTCGGTCCGTCTTTTGAGACCGTCGCTGCCAGATGTCTCATAGTCTATTCGCAGTTTCCATCCCGACCATCCCCTCTTCTCGTTGGTCTTGTAGACCATGCCCCTCAGTTCCGTCATGGCGTGCATCTGTCGTTCGGCCAGGTCCATCACGTAGCGGTCATCGGGATTGAACTCCGTCATGCCGTTAGTGCGCTCCATGATGACCTCAGTCACTTGTTTCATCAAACTTGCCAGACTGTTAACCTCATGCTGTGTCAGGTAGCTGACGCCGAAAGCTGAGTCAGGTTCCGATACCGCCTTGATGACCAAGCCCTCCGGGTGGTCTGCAGTGCAGAAGATATTCTCCTCCGCCACGCTGGCCATCCGCCCCTTTCGGTCGCATGAGACGAGAAGGAGGAGGGCCAGCAGGGGAAACAACAATCGAAGTCTCATGGGCATCAGTATTTGGCTGAGTACAGTAGGAGGTTGGCGTAAGCCTTGAAATGCACTTTGTCCATTGCTGGCACCACTATGGGTTCACCGCCAAACGGACGCACCCTATGTTCCTTGATTTTCACCATGTGGAACTTGCCGAAGTCCGGCAACACGACCTCTCCACCGTTGGCCAGTTCACTACCAACGACGGCCAATACTGCATCGAGACAGTCTCTCATTTGCTTCTGCGTCACACCGCCTTTGGCGGCAGCACGCTTGATCAGTTCGCTTTTATTCATATCTATGGTAATTTTATTGGTGAATAATGTCATTGAGTCTTGACAATCTTGCTCTTGTCAGCATTCAGGGCAAGCCGCTGGAAGGACACAGCACCATTGGCCCGGAACAGTTCCAGCGGTTCCCTTGTCTGTCCCTCCTCACAAATCTGCCGCATCTCCTCCGCTGTTATCAGGTGGCCGGCGATGTTGCGCCAGATGAAGAACTTGCAATTGATATTCGGAGTCTTGAAATTGGAGCAGTTGTAAGCCAGCGGGCTTACGAGGATATTTCCCCCACATGAGGGACATGTAGAAATTCTCGGATCCAGGCCCACCTCGCCGTTGTCCCTGACGCAGAGCACAGAAGAGAATACTTTCCCGTCAAGGGTGGTGAAGCCGTCAAGTACGTCAGCGTTGCCTTCGAGCAAAGCCTCCATCTCATCGTCGTGAATCTTTCTGCCGTGGATGACACCCGTCACATGAAAATCACAAAGATGGTCTTTCCTGATGTGGTACTCGCAGGAATAGCCCTTGCTGGTTTTCACCACCCTGCCACCGCAGACAGGGCATCTGCCTTTGAGGGGATGGCATTTCATAAGCACCTCAACCTTGCCGTCAACGATGGCAAAACTGGCCTGGAAAGGCTGACCGTTGCAGTTGACCATCCGCATCTCGTCAGTTTTGCCCTCGGTAATGAGTTGGGACACCAGGGATGCTGTCATCTCCACGCCGTGCATCCTCCTGAAAATCCCGAAGCCGCACTTGCCGCCTCCGGGTAGCCGCTCGTTGTCGCAATAAAAACCCTTTGCGGTCTCAATAACATTACCGAGGCCACATACAGGACATTTGCCGATGATATATAGATTCTCGTTTTGTCTCATTTTCCCTTTGCGATATGTGTTCATTCTCTCACCAACAAACAGACCCGCCCGGGAAAACTACTCATCAAATAAGAAAACTAAAATAAACCAAAAACCAAAAAAACGTTGTTGTCCTAAAAACTATCATAATTACCTTAAAACCATTATTCAGATTCGATGGTCTTCAATCATTTTTGCCTTTACAAGTATTTCCATTCATATATCAGGCTCTCCACGATGGCCTTTCCCGACATGGCCATTGCCCAACCCTCGGGATCCAGGCCATACCAGAGGTCCTGCCACGACATCGTGCGGATTTGCCAGGCCAGCAGCCACAGGTCGGTGTTGATGCTCTCCAGCTTCGATACCACCTCGTTCGCCACATAGAACCGCTCAGCCGAACTGAGTAGGTTTACCTTGTGTTTCTCAGTCACGGGATTCCCCTGAGCATCGTAATCCTCCACGTCGTAGGAACCATTGGTCACCAGCTGTTTCATAAACGGATAAAGGCTCGCCATCTGCGTGGCGGCATCCGTCAGTTCATCCGACACGAGCAAGGCGATGGCCGTACCCTTCAGGTGACCAGGCAACGAGTTCTTCACCAGCACCATGTTCTCCGGGATTTCCTTCGTTACGAGCTGTGCCGCCCGCTTGATCTGGTAGAGGTTCTGCATCGCGCCCTGTGCGTTTGACAGGTAGTCGAGCATCTTGCTCTCCACCTTGTGCATACGGTCCATGGCCACCGTCACCGCCGCCTCGGCAGCGATAATTTTCTTCTGGGTCTCCTCCCTATCCTTGAAGATCTTCTTGAGAATTTCAGTCTGCGCTGCCACCGCTCCCGTGAGTGTCGGGTCAGTCTGCTGCGCCATGCCCCTTCCGCATACGACGAGAAGGAGGCAGATGCTAACGGTTCGCAATCTCATAGATATTCCTTTCTCTCTTGCATTCTTCCACTTTCTCCCGGAGCATCCCGATAAAGTCCATGTCAGCAGGCACTCCGGGGATGTCGCTGACAGCATCGGACTTGTCGGTGGAATAGATGGTCACGGTCTTCACGCCGAGAAGCCGCTGTGTGAACGTGCGGCTCTCCTGGTAGTCGACGATACGGTACAGTTCGATGTAGTCCGTATTGCGTGACAGCACACCGCTTGTGCGGCAGAGCATCTCGTCCTCCACAGTCCACCGCACGCACACGAGCATGGCATAGCGGATGGCGAGGACAGACAGCATGAACACCGTCATGAGCACCACCGCCAGGGCGACATAGTGGTCATAGTGCCTGACCAACACGGGAGCCGCGCCTGTCAGGATGCCAGTGACGGTGATGATGAGCAGGTCTTCGGCTAGGAACTGCCTGAAATCTGCCCTCACGCTCACACCGGTGTTGTCTGCTGTCTTCATGGAAAAAAAGTAATGTTTGAATATGAATAATCCTGTTTATCTCGTCATTGTCTTGGCTCTCCGCCGTTGCTCCAGGTTCTCATCCCTTTGGAACTTTGTGGCCAATACCTGCTGTTTCCACGGCTTGTTCATCACCACATCATTCCAGTCCTTGAAATCCGTGGGAGGTTTCCACTGCCTGACCCTTCCGCTGAAGCGGACATGCCGGGACAGCTCAGAGAGCGTCTCCTTCCCCAATGGCAGCAGGATGTCCTTGCCGTCCGCCGTGAGCCTCAAGCCATCATTTGTTTTCACCAAACGCAGGCTCTTGTTGTCAAGCAGGCCCGCCATTCGGATGCCATACACCTGCCCAGCAAGGTCATTATCGAAACAGTCCACCGCCTTGGCGTTGGCAAAATGGTTCATGAGACCTTTCACCTGACGGTCGGAGAAAGAGCCGCCGATGGAAACGAACACCGAAGTCTCGGTGTCAATCTTCAACCTGTTGGCCTGGTAGAAGGCCATGATGTCGTAGGCACTCTCACCGAAATAGACATTTTTGATAGCGTAAGGGTTCTTGTTCACCGAGAGGTCGGCTACCCATGCTGCCGTGGAGGAATTGGTTCCCGCAGCTTTGGACTTGTACTTGGCGAAGCCCCGTATCTCATAGCCGACCACGGCATCGTTTCCAGGCTCATGGTAGGGAAAGCCGATATTGAAATCCTTGAAGTTTTCCGATTGCCGGTCACGGATACGCACGATATGAGATGCGAAGGCCACCAGCGTCTCCTTGGAGATCCCCCTCGGAGCGAGGAAGGCCATCCCGTTTTTCAGATGCTCTGCAATAGGCTGAGTCTCCCATCTGTCAGGTTCAAAGCCCTTCCGTCCGGTTATCTTTCCAAGGTAAGAACAGTCATCCATGTCAGGTACAGGCTCGTTGGCCAGACGTCGCAGCACTTTTCCTGCGATGTCCCATTTGTTTCGTCCCGTCTCATGGAAGAGGCTGATTTTCTCGGTGATGAAGGCCAGTACGTCACCACCCCCCATCCTG
Organism: uncultured Prevotellaceae bacterium; assembly: GCA_900315455.1. Classification (GTDB taxonomy): domain Bacteria; phylum Bacteroidota; class Bacteroidia; order Bacteroidales; family Bacteroidaceae; genus Prevotella. The sequence goes on from OMZE01000047.1 coordinate 18,769, forward strand.
CTGTGCCGGAAGTAGTACTGACCGGCCTTGTCGTGCGGGTTGCGGATGACGATACTGTCAGAATGACCACCGTTGCCGTCGGGCAGAATCATCTCCACGTAGCGGCCGATGCCGGCAGCCCTGTTGATGCGGTAGCCCAGGGAATAGGCCACGTCATCGATGCCAACCCTTTCCTTGAGTGCTTTGAAATTGGGTAGTCCCATATCGAGGTGTTTTCTGTTGATACTGATATGATGCAGTCCATGTCATGGGCTGCCTATGTCATTTTCATGCTCCGGCTTTCCTGCCGAACAGCGTGTGACAGTTCCTTACCGTATTTCGAGGTCAGCTCGGCGGCCAACAAAGCCTGTTTCTCCTTGCCCTCGGGCATGAGGAAGTACCTTGTCCCCGTCTCACGGTCCACGGGTTTCATTCCCAATTGCGTGCCTTGGTAGGTGGCACGGATGGCAAACTCCCCGTTTCTCTTCTTGATGATGGCGGCATTGTCGAACTTTATCTCCTCTGCCTTGGTCTCTTTCATGGTCTCAGCCTTGACCAGTTCCACCTTTGTCACCTCAGCCTGTATGGCGTCCTTTTCCCTGTTCTTGTCCAAGAGGGGTTCTTCGCCCAAGGCGAGACGTTGCTTGTCCACCGCCTCCAGCACCATGGCAGAAGCCTTGTTCACGTCGGCCATCACTGAGACGATGAACTTCGGGTTCTCCTTTAACACTGAAATCCAGCCGTCGAGATAGGCGGCGTTGTTGTCGAGGATGCGGCGGTCGAAGCCCATGGCATAGCCCACATTGGCAGCCGTCAGTTCCGCCACCAGTTCCTCCTTGGCGTATTTGTCATCCCCGAACTTGTCACCCTTGGTGCGGTTGAGCCGTTCGGGTGAACCCGTGGAGTGCGCCATCTCATGGAGCGCGGAAGAGTAGTATTCCATCCCGTCCTTATAGACGTCCTCCGGTGTCGCGCCGATGTTGAACTGTTCCTTCATCGGCACCACGATAAAGTCACGGGTGCGGTTGTAAAAGGCACTGTCGGAGCGCTTATCCACCTGGATGGGGCACACCCATTCCTGACGCTCAAGAAGGCGGTCGAGGGCAGCATTTTCGTACATGCCCTTCGCGTCCTTGATTTCAGGCGAGGCGAACTTCGCCATCAGCTTGTCGTATTTCTCCTTGTTCACCTCATGGAGGTTCGTCATGTCGATGTTGAACACGTTGTAGGCTTTCAGGAAGGGGATGACGGTGTACTGCTTCTGCTCCTCCTTCGACATGTTGCGGTAGTCGCTGCTGCTGACACGCTTGCCGTTCTTGTCCTGGATGGTGAAATCCCAGTAGATGACCGGCATCGCCGTGGCACCCTTGTTGACATGCGCCCCCTCTTTCTGAATCTGGAGGAAAGTCATGTAGACGGGCGTCTTGTAGCCGTTCATCGCAGCATCCATCTGGAGAAAGAAGGAGTTGGAGCCGGAGTAGGTCCTTCCGGAGATGTTCTGCGGCATACCGAAAACGGCTTTGCCGTTGATCCATCCCTTCTTCCAGCCCCCGGCCTTCATCTCCTCCATCCGGGCTATCATCATTTCGGTGAACTTGTCGACGGCCTTCTGGCCTGCCGACTTATGTTCGCCCGATGACATGTTGCCTGTGTTCCTGTGCTTCTGCATGCCTACACCGCTCCTTCCCGTTCTTCCCAAAGTCGCTCCTCGGTCTGCTCCACATACAGTTCGGCATATTCCTCAGTCTGTTCGACGTTGTGGTCCTGGCACCATTGGGTGAAATCCTCCGCACTGTCGCCCAGTTGAACGAACTCCAGCCATCCGATTTTCCCTTCTTGTTTGAGCTGTACCAGCTCCTCGTAACTTTTCCTAGCCATGGTCTTTTCATTTTTATGGTTTGACAAATCCTTATCGTTTCATCGAGACAGCCTGTTCCTGCTTCGGTGCCGCCATCAGTCCCTTGATTTCGGGAGTGAGGTATTTGGCGGCCAGCTGTTCGCGTGTGGCGGTCTTTGCACGGAAGAGAGAAAAACCATCGTTGTAAGTCAGGGGTTTCTTCGGGGTCTTTCCCAGTTCACCCATATCGACGCTGATATGCCATTGGTCGGAGTTCTTCTCCTTGGCCACGCGGACGCTCTTTATTTCCGCACCTTCAGGCAACTTGTACTGCTGGTAGTGGGAAGCAAGGTGCAGTTGCTCACCGAAGTTCTTCTCCACGAGCTTTGCAGGAGTGACGGTACGGTCGAAAAAGGCGTTGAGGTCAGCGTAGCTCATCTCCTTTGACATTTTCTGCTCGCCAACGACAGCGAAGAGTTTGTACCTGCCGAAATCCGGACGGTTCTCGTCTTTCTCCTTATAGACGTTCATCTTGTCGACGACACGCCCGTCGGAGAGTTTGTTGTCTGCGGCATACTCCTCACGGCTCACCTTCGGCTCCAGTTTGGAGGGATAGTAGGTGTGCATGAGCTGTTCCACGGATATCTCCTTTTTCTGATATGCGGCGAGGTCTTCGGCGTGCATGCGCATCGGGCGCAACTGCTCTCCGTTGATTCTTGCGGTGAAGTACCATGTCTCGGGGTTGTTGTTCGACTGGAACGCATGTGCATGGGTGACTTTGTCGCCATTGACCGTCACCATCTGCGGCTCACGCGGCTTGCGCTCGGCCTTGACATCCAGGTCCTCACCAGCCTTGACCTCTGCCTTCTGTTCTGGATTCCCGGCCTTGTTCTCAACCTTCTCTTCCTTTTTGGCATTCTCCTCCTTCGGAGTCTCTTCCTTGGTGGACTTTGCCTTGGCAGCCTTTTTCTCGGGACCAGCCTTCAGCTCGTCCTGAGGGGCATCCTGCCTTGCCTCTTCCTGTTTTTTCTTGCTTGCCATATTCGTTACATTAAAAAATGATAGGATGTTGAAATGTACCGTCAATGCCACGGACAGGCCATACTATGGCATGCCCCGCAGACTTTCACCTAACTACGGCAAAAGGGGAAACAGACAAAAAGAATCCACTTGGATGTCAGGGGCAAGTGCTCAGCCTCCCTGATGTGGTGTATCAAAGGTTGCTCCCATTTTCGGCACGTTATCGATTGATATAATTTTCCAGATTACAGTCACTCTCTGTGCTGATGGGTGGTGTCTGATAGTTTCTAAAGCCTCAGACGGTGGCTTTTCTCTTCCTCTTTTTTGAGGGTGTTCTTCCGCTTCTCCTTGTGGGAGAGACGGTCTCCCAGTTTCTGGTATTGCCAGCGGTTCTCGTCGGTGAGCAGGTAGCCCATGAAATCCTCATGCTCATAGTCATACTTGATTTTCTTCTGGCGTTTCCACTCCTGCATGTCACCGTTGACGACCTTGAAACCCTGCGGCTCGCGCAAATCAACACCAACAGTCACTTTTTGCTCTCCGACAGCCAGCTCCACCGGCTTGCCCTCCATGGCAGCCTGTTTCTGGTTGGTGCCCAGCTCAATGTCCTTGATCTTTTCCATCTCACGCAGACGCTCGGCAACCTTGACGGATGCGGTGCTGCGGAGCATGAGGGAGTTTGTCTCGTGGTCGAGCTGCACATACTTGCGCTGTTTCCGGCCGTTCTCGTTGACGTCCTTCCGAAGGACCTCACCGTCTCGCAGGCGCTTCACCTCCTGGTTGTTGACCTTGACCTGTCCACGTTCGAGTTTCTTGCGCAACTGGTATGTCATCAGCAACAAACTGCCGTTTTCATCCCTCTGAAACTGAAGTTTCATCGGGATGCTCACCATCTTGCCGTTGGCGGCTCTGTAGTGTGTCATGAGCAGCGGTGTGATGCGTCCGGTCATCAGTGGTTCGATGACTTCCCGCGGCATTGACTGCATGGAGCTGCAGTTGATGCCGAGCTTCTCCAGTTTGCCGTAAGGAATCTCATTTTCCAAAAAAATGCCTTGATTCATTACTTAAATACTGATATATTTTATAACTTTGCCGCAAATTTATATAAATATTTTGATATGAGAAACAAATTACCATTATTTTTTTGCTCTATCGCATCTTTTGTTGCCGTTTTACCAATGAAGGCGCAGTTTTTCACTATAACAGCAGACACTATAAGGCTGTCAAAACGTATGGTAGGAACCAAGTCCATACCACAAGAGAGTGAAGATGTACGTCTGTCAGGAAAGACCATGCAGGACAAAAAGGGAGAAGAGGCATTTTTTATACCGATGAAGGGCTATGAGGTTCGGATTGAGCGAGACGTGCCCGTTTTCGTCAACGTGAAGGACAGCATGATGAAGGAACTGCTGCATGACCGCCTGAACGTCTGTCTGCCGCTCGACTTCCTCAAAATCAACTCCAACTACGGCTATCGCACCGACCCCATCTTCCACTGCACACGCTTCCACGACGGCATCGACCTGAACTGCCATTATGTTAACGTCTATTCCATGCTGCCAGCCATAGTAAAAAAGGTGACACACAGCAACCACGGTTACGGCAACCACGTGGTGCTGGAGCACGGTGACATTGAGTGCCTTTATGGACATCTAAGCATAATCCTGGTCAATGAGGGTGATGTCATCCCTGCCGGAACCGTGGTGGGCATCTCGGGCAATACGGGAAAATCGACCGGCCCGCACCTGCATATCCGCATCCGTAAGGACGGCATGAGTGTCAACCCTAAACCCTTCATCGACTATCTCAACGACTACATCACGCGGCTTCAGGATAAGATACAATATCTGAAGTTCGGCAAGAAACCGCCGCTTGACCTGAACATCGGCAATCTTGCCATGGTGTTGGATCAGCAAGGCCTGTTGCATCCGCGCATCGTCATCGCCCAAGCTCTTTTGGAAACAGGCTATTTCACATCGAGGGTTTGCCTGGAAAAGAACAATCTTTTCGGTCTGCGCCGCCCGAAGGATGGCTCATACTATGAGTTCGACAACTGGGAGGAGAGCGTCAAGGCATACCGTGACTATGTGCAGTATAAATATAAAGGTGGGGATTACTACGAGTTTCTCCAACGCATCGGCTATGCAGAGGATCCAGACTATGTGACCAAGGTGAGACAGATAGCTAAAACCCTTTAAATCATCATTACACAAGAGAAATGATTATGTGTTAAATACTGTAAAATCAAAAGGATTATAAATATGTTTCTATACATTTGCAATATTATTAAATCTAAAACTATTGATTATGATTTCTTCACAAGATTGTTTCCCATCGGATTGGATTGGATCAAAGTTGGAGTTGTCTAGTAATGGACAAACATATTATATCCATGCTCCAGGAAGAGATGCCCAAGTTTCCTATTCGGGCTATTCTTTTTCGAATGCCTATTGGATCCAGAATGATGGTGTATTGGTTGTGGAAACGACCAAAGGTGTCAAACTCTTTTATGTAGGTTACGATAAATGCTTTCAAGCATACGCAGGAGAAAAATATCCACATGACAGTTCAAGTTATGAAAATGCTGTCAGGAAATGTAAAAAAATGCGTGAGGAAGAAGCTAATAAGAATAAACCAAAACAAAAAGAGAATAAGTCAAAACAAAAGGAAACAAAGGACTCTGATAAAAAGGGCAAAGGATTATTTGGAAGAAAAAAGAAAAATGAGTCAGAAAATCAGGATACTCCTAAGCCTATATTAGATTATACTCCAGAACCAATTGATGATAGTTGGGAGTTAGATGAAAAACTTTTGGGGCCAGATTTTGAAGAGAAAGAGCCAAACTGGCAAGTTAACCATTTGTTATCTTTATATAAGTCAGGTCAAGCCGACAGCGAACAACTTCTTGACAAATTGGAGGACATCTTGGATGCTTTAAGAACAGATGTCATAGATAGTTTTGATTTATTTGAAGAACAAGTAAAGGATTCGTTGTCTTCTATAGATACTGAGAAATGGACGGCATTTTTTTTACAGCAATTTCCACCAATCTCAAGAACTAAATATTTGGATTTGAATAAGGATATTAGCGATTATACTGACAATGGAATTGGAGAGGTAAAATCTAGCGGATTCTTTGATTTTTCAGCTAAAATGAAGAACAAAGAAGTAACTAAACTGAAAGAATCTCGGTCAGATAGTATTAGAGAGTTATATTTTGCAAGGCAAGCATTACGTAAATATTTAATTAGGCTAGAAAAATATGCTAGAAGATATATCAATTTAACAGCCAAAGTCAAATCAGTAAATAAAGAACTGGATAAGAAAGATCTTCTAGATTCATTATTTGACAAAAAATCACGGGATATTAGACATACAAAAAAGGGAATCAAAGAAGATATCAAATTATTAAAGGAGGATATTAGAGATCTGTATAAAGATTTCAGAGAAACATACGATGAATTACAGAAATATGAATCTCAGACCAAAAAAGTCAGTGAAAAGCTTTATAAATTGACTAAAGCAGATTTGTACTTGACAGATTTAAGTATCAGCAAGGACACGCAGCAAGTTATAGAGGCTGTATTAAAAAAATCAAGAAAATTCAATATTGATTTTTCAAAAATGCAGAATTTGGATTTCGATTTATCGAAATCTACAGATAACGAGGTTGCCTTTTTTAAGACGTTATTTCATATTTCATGATTAAATATTTATATGTATGTTTTTAAATGTCATAATCAAATAATTAACAATATATCAATATTATAGCAAGGTGCAGGGGATAGTATATATAGAATACGTACTTCATCCACTGCACCTTGACGAAACCGCGTCTTCCTGAATACATCAAGGGAATAGCCAGTCCTATGGCTGAACCGAGGATGCCATATTCCATTAGTAACGGAAAGCCGAAGAGCAGGGTCATTCCTCTATGCTTGCGGAACAGGTAGAACACCATCATTAGGCCGATGCCGTGCCAAGTGTAATCGGTATTGAGCAAGGTGGCGATAGCAGCAAATAGTACAGTTTCCATCAGCATAAGCCATGGGGCATCATGTACATGGTCCACAAGAAAGATTGTCACCAAACCCAAAAGTAAGGTGAAAACGACATTATGGCTATCCTCGTTGCCCAACAACTGCCAGGGAATCTCTGCGACAATAGCCGTTACCAACAACGCCAGCATGTATCTCCCGATATGTCGGGTATGGTGATAGCCTTCAACAATTAGGAAGGCAAATATAGGAAAGGCCAACCGGCCAATGCACCGCATCGTCTCGTATAGCCAACTGTCACCCATCCCTAATTGTTGGTCAAGGATGTAATAGGCGATGTGATCGATGGTCATGGAGACCACGGCGATAACCTTCAGCGCACTGCCGCTGAGAAATCGGTAAAGCATAAGGCCGTTCTTCATATTCATAAGCATCTTGTACAACATCATGATAGCCGTCCTCAAATCGTCAATGAGTCCTTGACGAAATGAGACGGTTTCGTATAAATCAAAAAATATCAGGATGTCGGGCAAGAGACAAGTCCTTCCGATGAGAGAAAATTTTCCAGATTTTCAATCTGAGATAATGGGCTGCGCCTCAGCATAACAAGCAAGTTTGATTCTGCATTCGGCTTGCACCATCATTCCAGATTTCAGGCACTCGGACCCGTACAACCTTACATTATTGGGACATCATCCTCTCCTTGCTTCCATAAGAGGTTTGTCCCAGAATATCTTTCCATTGGCTTCGTCAGCCAATGAGTCTGCTTCTATCTGTATGGCTTCCAATAATTGCTGCTCACGCTTCTTCGACCTCCGGCCTGGTGCCTCGAACAGCACCTTTGAAAAGTAGGCATCGTATGAGATGGCAAAGTCATCATCGGAGACATGAGGGAAGAAGGTAACTGCCACCTCATATTTGATCCGACCTTCCTCAGAGGTGGCAATCAGCATCACTAATGCGCCATGACGCTCAACCTCGTTGAACGTGCATTCAGCAGAGAAAAACTGTTGATATACATTTATCGTTGCCATATCAATAATCTTTGATGGTCATCTCAAAGCAATCCTGCGGCTGCGTCAATATCTTTTTTCAGTTCTTTACCGGTGCTATCCAACTGAGCAATGATATTGTCCCGTAGAGCGGCAAGTTTCTCTTTGACGATTTTGTTCACCACATAGTCCTTGTTGAACATCGATTCGTCTTCGATGTCAAAATGTTTAGCCAGAAGGGCATCGTATGACATATACTGCCCATATAGCTGCATCATACCCAAGAATAAGGTCGAAAGCACATTCTCACCCTTCTCAATGCGATACACCATCAACTGAGTGGTATTCAATATCGTCCCCACTTGAGTCTGTGTCAGCCCCAATTTCTGCCTGACGAGCTTGAATCGCCGTCCCATCTCCTTTACGTCTATCGACTGTGTGAATTCGTTCATCTGTTTGAATATATAACAATTGATGCAAAATTAATATTATTTCTCAAAATACAAAAGTTATTGTATGTATTTGCTGTTTTTTTGAATGAACAATATTCTTTTTCTGCTTTTGAACTGTTATTATTTGTTTTTGGATGGTGGTATGAAGAGAATTATTCAAATTGCAACTAAAAGACTATTTAACTATTATTTGTTGGATTTGTAATGTGAAATCATTATCTTTGCAATGGACAAATCATCATATATGATATATAATGGAATACTATAATCTAATATTTGACGACAACACTGATTTTCTCCATTTAAATTTGGACTTGGATATTCAACATCTTGTTCTTGAACCAAAAACAAGCATATCAAAATATAGGCTAAACGGAGTATTATATAATCTTAAGAGTTTTTTATTTAACCTTAATTCCGCAGCACTATAACATTAAACATATTTTAATATCCTGAGCAGCAAAAAGTTGCTCAGGATTTTGCCATGTCAGATTTTTCACTTA
>OMZE01000085.1 GCA_900315455.1 uncultured Prevotellaceae bacterium
CCCATCAACTGGAAGGATAGTTTTCGTGAACAGTATTTAGACTCCATCCGCTTTATTTGTCTCGCCTTCTCTGATGAATACATTGACACTCACTTCGATGAAATAAGAGAACATCGTTCTGATATCGAGGCTCGGCAAGATGACGGCAATTGCACCATCGCGAGTCTGAAGGATGACAATAGGAGGTACATCAATGGTTTTAAGACTGCAGGAGAAAAGGTCTTTTTAATAAAAACTGACTATGAACAAATGATACAGTCTATTTTAGACTTATAAATTCCAATTTAACAACAAAAACCAATAAAAACATAATATATGAAGAAAGTAAAGATTACCATCCTCAAAACGATGCTGAATGAGGACTTGGCAAAGGAATATGGCATCTGCGGCCTGAAAGCATGTCCGATGATGAAGGTGGGTGATGTGTTTTATGCCGACTATGCAAAGCCTGAAGGATTTTGTGATGAAGCATGGAAAGCCATCTATCAGTATGTGTTTGCCCTGGCTCATGGTGCAGACAAAGAATTGTTCTACTATGGCGATTGGATTAAAGAACCCGGTGTGGCCATTGTCAGCTGCAATGACGGCCTTCGTCCTGTCATCATGAAACTGGAGGCTACCGATGATGAATCCAAGATCGAATATACACCAATAGAAAGATAAATCGGAAGGAATTTATGATAATCAATGAAATTGAAGTCAAGACGGTCTTGACAAAATCCAACTTACCGGTCAGCGATTATTCAGTGAATCCATACGTGGGATGCACGCATGGTTGCAAATACTGCTATGCTTCGTTTATGAAGAGATTCACGGGCCATACAGAGCCTTGGGGAGAGTTTCTGGACATCAAGCGTTGGCCTGAAATCAAGAATCCCGAACGGCTGCGCGGCAAGGAATTGTTCTTCGGCTCCGTCACCGACCCTTATTTGCCCGAAGAAGAAACCTATCGCCGTACCCGCACTCTGTTGGAACAACTGCAGGGCAGTGGTATCAAACTATCTATTGCCACGAAGAGCGACTTGGTGCTTCGTGACCTGGATCTCATCAAGACCTTCCCTGGGGCGCGTATAAGCTGGTCGGTAAATACCTTGGACGAGGACTTCAAGAACGATATGGACAAAGCCGTCAGCATTGAGCGACGACTGGCAGCTATGAAGGCTTTCCATGATGCCGGCGCGAGGACAACGTGTTTCATCTCGCCCATCTTCCCTGGCATTACCGATGTGAAAGCCATCATCGATAGGGCAAAAGACCAATGCAACCTCATCTGGTTGGAAAACCTTAACCTGCGTGGCACCTTCAAGCCGCTGATTATGGATTATATCCGTGAGAAAAAGCCTGAATTGGTTCCATTGTATGAGGAAATCTACACTAAGGGTAAAAAGGACTATTGGGAGAATCTGAACGTTGAGTTGAAGTCATACGCAGAGAGTTGCGGCCTGCCATACGTCAGGGATGACGACAGCATCAAGCGCCCGTTTGATGCTCCGCCGTTGGTCGTGAATTATTTCTATCATGAGTTGGTGAAGAAGTCTGCTAAAAATAATTGGACATGATCAAAGAGTTTATAACTATTCCAACAGCATTTCCCCTTGGCAACAAAAAGCCTTGGCAAATTGTAGCCCATCTGGACGAAACACTCCGAGAGATGATACAGAAACTTGGGAATGATTACAATATCTGTGATGGTGTGGCCATCCATAAGACAGCCGTCATCGGACATAACGTGACTATCAAAGCCCCGGCAATCATCTCGGCAAACTGCTTCGTAGGCAGTAACTCCTATCTGCGTGGCGGGGTCTTCCTGGCTCCCGGAGCAAAGGTGGGCATCAGCTGTGAGGTGAAGACCAGCGTGTTGCTTGAAGGCTGTGCTATTGCGCATTTCAATTTCGTGGGTGACAGCATCATCGGGCATGACGTGAATATCGAGGCTGGGGCCATTCTCTGCAACCACTATAACGAGCGCGAGGATGATACGGTGTACGTGCATGTTGACGGGCAACGCATCTCTACGGGATTGCACAAGTTCGGCTCGCTCGTCGGTGATGCCTGTCGCATAGGTGCCAATGCCGTGCTCTCGCCTGGAACGCTACTTATGCCCAAGACCATTGTGAGACGACTTGAACTTATAGAACAAGACCCTTTATAAAGCCATGCTACACCTGAAAAAAGTACATCACATCGCTATCATTTGTTCCGACTATCAGCGGAGTCTCCACTTCTATACTCATGTGCTCGGTATGCGTGTCCTTGCTGAACACTATCGTAAGGAAAGGCTGTCGTACAAGACTGACCTCGCATTGGGCGATGACTATGTAATTGAACTTTTCTCGTTCCCATCCCCACCATCGCGGCTGACGCACCCGGAAGCGGCAGGTCTGCGACACTTGGCTTTTGAGGTTGAGCATATTATCGAGTCCGTCCGTGAACTTGATGCCCTTGGAATTCATCATGAGCCGATGAAAGCAGATGAATATACAGGCAAAAGGTTCCTCTTCTTCCAAGACCCCGACGGCTTGCCGATAGAATTGTATGAAAAGTAAATTCCAATTTATCTGAATAACCGTTTCCCTTACACGAAGGGTGGTTTTCCTATATTGATTAGGAAAACCACCCTTTCAGTTTAGGCATAATCCCTTTCATGGACGTGAAATTCGCCTTACCTTTGCATTAGAAAAAGCGAAGGAAGGCTACACCTCAGCATAGTAAGCAAGCATGACTCTGCATTCGGTTTGCACTTCCTTTGCTGGTGAGAAAAGGAAAGAAAAGTTCAACCATCAAAACGTAGAAGACATGAAGAAGATGATGACCTTGGTGATGATGATGACGATAGCCATCTCCGCCGCACGCACGTAACGAGGCCCTTTATCTTTCTGATAAGATGGCCTACGAACTCGGACTGACAGCATCACAATATGAGGCAGTGTATGAGATCAACCTCGACTACCTGCTCAACGTAGATACCCGCGCCGACGTGTTCGGATTCTGGTGGGAGATTCGCAACCGCGACCTGCGCTTTGTGCTCAGCAACTGGCAGTACGACCGCTTCATGGCCAGTGAGTGGTTCTACCGTCCCGTCGTCTGGGGCACCGGTGGCTGGACCTTCTCCATCTACACCCGCTACGGTGTAGGAAGGATGTTCTACCATCGTCCTGCAGTGTTCGTGACCTTCAGGGGTGGACACAGCCATAGAGGCGGCAGTTTCTATGCTCACCACCACTTCGACAAGCCCAACCCTCCCAAGGGCCATGGCAACCATAATAACAACGGAAATCACAACAACGGAAATCACAACAACGGAAATCATAACAACGGAAATCATAACAACGGAAATCATAACAACGGAAATCATAACAACGGGGGCTGGAACCACAATGGCAACCACAACAACGGGAACCACAATGGCAACGGCAACCACAATAACAACGGGGGCTGGAACCACAACGGGAACCACAACAATGGCAACCATAATGGCAACGGCAACCATAATCCTTCAGTGAACAGCGGCAACCGTCCGATGACGGGTAATGGCAACAACCCCTCGATGGGTGGTGGCTTCGGCAACAGCCATCGCAGCGGGTCGGCCAATACTCCCAGCCGCACTTTCGGCACCCGTCCATCGGGCAACGTGGCCAGCCATGGCAATGGTGGCACATCAGCCGCTCACGGAACCTTCGGTGGACGCAGGTAAGCGCTTACTCAAAATACACAGCATGGGCGACCATGATGCACTGACAATCTCCACACCCTCGATGTTAGGGGGTGTGGGGATTTTTTAAAATTTTGCATTAGCTCAATTTAAGGGAAGGGAAGTTAAAGGGAAATGGAAGGAACTTTCCATTCATTTGAGATAATTGAGTGTTTTATTCTG
>OMZE01000059.1 GCA_900315455.1 uncultured Prevotellaceae bacterium
TCAGTGAAAGCATATGGTTAATATATAACCAAAAAGCTTTTGAGGCAGATAAATGCATTACGGGCACACAATAATTCAGATGATGACAGCTGTTTACTCATAAATATAGAAAAATGAAGTATTTGTGCTGTAAATGGTACAGATAGTGAAGCGTTTAAAACAATGCCGGTTTCCGCTCCTTGTCAGGGGCAAGACTGAAAGAAAGTAACGCCTGCTTCCATTCCCCTGGGAAAAGAGCAAAAAAAAAGGCCGAAGCACCAAAAGTGTCGGCAGAAGAGGCAAGGAAAGTTTTGATTTTGTGTAAAAATTTACAATCGATTTGTTTGGAACTAAATTACATTTTTCATATTTTTGCCCTATAAAACACTAGAATCAATTCACTTAATCCATACAATGATGAAAGACTATATACTACGATTCAAATTTTTGATGATTTTGATGATGGCCATGAATGTCTTTCACGCACAGGGACAAGAGTTGCCAATATCGGATGCGCAACATAGCGGTTGCATGAGGGTATCAGACTACGAAGAAGAGGAGGAGGTAAAGCCGATACCGACAATCATACTCGAAAAGGAGGGCAATATCCTCTCGGTGCAAGTACAGAATTTTATCAGCAACTGTGCTACACAAGACTTTGAGGTGAATTCCAGTATTACTCCAGACAATGAGGATTTGCCTTGTACTTTGTCTATCCATGTGGTTCCCGTCATTGGTGAATATACTTCTTGCGAGTGTCCCTTCAATGTCTCTTTCACGGTTCATGACTTGGAGCAAAACAGTTTTTATCTGGATTGCTGGTGGTATGATGGACTTGTGGAACTTGAGGATGGAGAAACATTGGTGTTGGAGGACCTTTATGAAGATGTCAACATTGATGGCGCTGATTACTCTTTGCGGAAAACCATGCATCAAGCCATGTTGACAAAAAACGAGTGCGTGGGTGAAGTGAGCATCCCTTCGGAAGTGACTTATGAAGGGCAGACCTATCCCGTGACGAGCATAGATAGATATGCTTTCAACGAAAATACGGCCTTGACTAAGGTGACCTTTCCCAAAACCGTCAAGAACATGGATTTCGACAAAGAGAGTGGGTTTACCAGGAACCCGTTCTCCAATTGTAAGGCGCTGGAATCGATAGAGGTGGATGAGGAGAATCCAGTATTGTGTGCCATCGATGGCGTGTTGTTCAACAAGGACAGGACGCGGCTCCATGCTTATCCTATTGCTGCCACCCGAACATCCTACACCGTGCCCGAAAGTGTGACATGGATAGAGAATAGTGCTTTCTCCCAAAACCAACATCTTGTGAATGTCTCGTTGCCTGATGATGTGACAGTATTGGGTTCATTCGCTTTTTCAGGTTGCACGAATCTGGAAGAAGTAAAACTTCCATCCTCCCTTAGTGCATTATATTTGTGTATATTCTACAATTGCTCACATCTGAAATCAGTGACGATACCTGATGGTGTCACCCATCTTGGCGTGCGGCTTTTTTACGGATGTACGAGCCTGACTTCCGTAGCGATGCCCGAAAGTGTCACAAAGACAGATGATTCCATCTTTGAGAATTGCACGTCTCTGAAGAATGTAACTCTTTCGCCGAATTTGGATATCATCAATTACAAAATGTTTTTCAATTGCAGCAGCCTGTCGGAAATCATTATTCCTGATGGCGTGACCGAGATAAGGAACAATGCTTTCGAGAATTGTTCGGCCCTGAAGACGCTGGACTTGCCTGAAAGCGTAACCAGTTTGGGGTGGTCACCGTTCGTTGGGTGCAAGTTAGACTCCTTGGTGATCAGGGGATTCCTTGAATCTAATTGGATTAACGAATCGTTGTTCAAGGGTATGGGTACACAGACAATGGTCTTTGTGCAACCATCGGAAGTAGAGAAATTCAAGAAAATCTATAAGGGACCTGTCTATCCGATATCAGACGAAATGAGTGGTATTTCAGATTTTACCTTGCCTGAAGACAACTCTTCTGCACTTTTCGACCTACAAGGACGTCAGATTTTCGGTGAACCTTCCCGAGGCATCTACATCCACGGTGGTAAGAAGATCGTTGTGAAATAACAGACAGCAAAGAAATAACCTTGGTGCAAAACACCCTTACGAATTTTGTAATTAGAGGAAATTATTAGAAAAACAGGAAAGAAAATGCGTGTGTCAATGTCCTTGGGCACACACTCATTTTCTTGACACAGATATAATCTTTTTTGCAGCAGTCTCAAATCGTTCTCTTTCCCCTTGGTCCCATATTCAAATCAAGAATGTCGTCGAGACTTTTGCAATTTACGTATTTCTCTCTTACACTATTGTTCATTTGTCATCCTCCTTGCTTTGACTAATATCACAACACTGCAATTTTACCGATGGGCTTGCGTTGCGAAGAGGCTGACCATCCCAATGAATAATTCAAATATAGGAGTGCAAATATAGCGTTTTGGGGGAATCCACAAACAAAATAGGAAAAAACAATTATATAATAAAATGAGATTTCATTCCATCAACTTGAGAATCGCGGCAAGTTTCTCAGGGTCATCGGGGCTAGGGGAGGACATCCAATCAGCAGTATTCGCTTGAAGTACAAGAAATGGAATTAATCGAGAAACGTCCTGCTCGGCAGGCACTAAGGGGCAGCAATGCTGCAATCACCTCCACTGACTCGACCAATTCCATATCGACGACAAATTTACTAAAAGGCGTCGAGAAATCCAATAAAAAAGGGAATTTTCTTCTTGATAGTTCAAAAATAGTGGATGAAAATGGGGAGCCGATTGTTGTATACCATAATACAAACGATGATTTCAATATTTTCTCACGGTCTGAATTGGGAAAGCGCACAACATGGGCATCAAACAAATGGGGATTCGCTACCACTCCGTCGGCTTCATATGCCAGTGGGTACGGCAAAAAACGAATGTCTTTGTATGTTAGAGTAACAAACCCCAAACGTCTATCATGGAAGGAATATGAGCGTATTGTAAATGAAGGTGACGAGGGTTTTAGATGATTGTTTTTTGGGGGGGTAAAAAGGAAAATACTCAGGGCATTGCCCAATTTCATAATGATGGGCAACGCCTGAATTAACGAATGAATAACTAAACGATTAGAAATTCTTTCTCACGCCTTGCCAATCGGGGAATTTCATTTTCAGATACTCATCGTCGAGGAAGAGGGCTGCCTGCCCCACCTGGCCTTTCAACTGCCAGTCGAGCCACTTCACCACAGCCTTGGCATAGTTGCCACCATGCTTCTCATAATAGGTGCCGCTGTGGCCATCCTTTGAGTTCAGCATCACCACGGGGATGTTGTCGGCAATACGCTCATAATCTTTCTGTGCATTGGCATAGGCAATGTCGCCAGGACCGCCAATCATATAGAACATCGGGGTGTGAAGGTTTTTGAGCGACTCCTTGGTCGAACCCATCATTTCCATGTCGCCGATGCCGGAGTTCAGCATCACACAGGTCTTGATGCGGGGGTCGTGTGCTACACCCAACACCTGCGCGCCGCCACACGACTGCCCCATTGCCGCCACATGGTCGAGGTCGAGGCAATGGTAATATTCTGAACCAGGAGCGGCGTTCTGGTCGGTCAGCCAGTCGAGCACCTCAAGCAGCATCCTGGGATAGGTGCTGAATTGTGGGGCAGAAGGCTGCTGTTTGCCCTTCTTGGCTTTCTTGGCCGCCTGTTCTCTTTGTCGGGCCTGTTCCTCCTGTCGGGCCTTTATCTCTTCGGGAGTCAATGGCAGAATCTTTTCGCCGTTGGCCATTACCACCTCTCCCTTGGTTTCGGGATAAGCCGACCTCAGGACGCCTCTCCACTGAGCCATCACATCTGCTTCGTCATACGGGCCAATGGCAGCAGCCACATAACCATAGGATGCCACTTCGCTCAACAACAAGCGCATCTCGACGTTGTTGTTAAAACAGGCACCATTGGCATAGACTATCACAGGCAGGGCACCCTGTTGTGCCACCACTTCCTTCAGGTTCTGCGGACGATACACCGTGAAGCCCGGGCATGAAGCATCGCCCACCACTTCCGACTTGAAGGGTCCAGTACCGCCTTCTTCCACTATTTGCTTTTGGGTGGTCTGGGCATTCACCAGTCCCCAACTTGCAGCGACCAACATCACTGTCAGGAAAAAACTTTTCATTCTCATCGTTATAATTATCCGGATTTTAATATCAATTGTTCTCTGTCATTCAATAAGTGAAAGCATTGAAACTGCTATTCACATCTGCAAAATTAGTGAAAAAGAACGGGAATCGTGCTTTATTATATCAATAAAATAGCCCATATATCCCATTTTCATACAGTTTGTCCCAGATATTTGCAGGTGCATGAAACAATTTGTATATTTGCAGCGACTAACCAGTAAGAAAAGTTTGAACTTCTGACTTATTATCAAAATACTACAATGCATATCAGATTAGAACAACCAAAGGACTATCGTGAGGTAGAAAACCTGACACGAGATGCATTCTGGAACGTATATCGACCTGGATGCACCGAGCATTACGTGCTCAACCAATACAGAACGTCCCCCGACTTCATCCCTGAACTGGATTTCGTGATGGAGACGGAAGGAAGAATAATGGGCCACATCATGTTCTCAAAGGCAGAACTGGTACTCGACGACGGCACCCGAAAACCATCATGGACATTCGGCCCCATCAGCATCCACCCCGACTACAAACGTCAAGGCTATGGACTGAAGTTGCTCCAGTATGCGCTGGAGAAAGCAAGAGAGTTGGGTGTCGGCTTCCTCTGCATGGAGGGAAACATCAACTTCTACCGCCATGCCGGTTTCGGCCTCGCCAGTCAGATGGGCATCCATTATCACACTGAGCCAAGAAATGCCACGGTGCCCTACTTTCTCGCCCAGGAACTCACACCAGGTTGGCTTCATGCCAACGGCATCACCGAGGCAACCTATTGTCCGCCCAAGGGCTATTTCGTGGCCGACGAGAATCCAGAGGCTTTTGAGGCCTACGATGCTACATTCCCCACAAAAGAGAAAGCATTTCAAGAGGGTCAACTGCCTCAATTCTGTCAAAGTTGCGGTATGCCACTGGCTCGCAAAGAGGACTGTGGCACAAATGCTGACGGCAACACCAACTATGACTATTGTCAGTATTGTTACAAGGACGGTATGTTCCTTCAGGACTGTACGATGGACGAGATGATTGAACATTGTTCGCAGTTTGTTGATGAGGTCAACAAGCACATGCCCAAGCCCATGACCAAGGAAGAATACAAGCAGATGATGCGTGGATTTTTCCCAATGCTGAAAAGATGGAGTAGATAAACAAATGGAATTTGTAATTGTATGAGAAAGACTGTTACAATGATTCTGATGGTACTTGCGTCTACCATGGTTGGAGCGCAGGACCTGGCACATTACAAACGAGTAATCAAGACGTTGAGTTCCGCCAAGTATCAAGGGCGCGGCTATGCCAAGGATGGTGCCAACAAGGCAGGGAAATACCTGCAGAAAGAATTTGAAAAGGCTGGAGTTGATGAGGTGACCCTTCAACCTTTCAAATTGAGCATCAACACCTTCTGCGGTAGGATGAAAATGTCGGCCGATGGCAAGAAACTACGTGCCGGTATAGATTTTTCCATGCGAGAGTATTCCCCCGGCGTAGATGGGACATACCCCGTTTACCATGTGGACACCTTGAATTATGACTCAGAAAAGATGTTTGCCGACTTGGCCAAGCCAGAATACAAGAACTGTCTGGTGGCATGCGAATTCTGGTTTACCTACCGTCATCGCGAAGACTTCTCCCGTCTGCAAAAAGCAGGCGAATGTGCGAATGCGGGACTCATCTATACGTGGGAATCCCCCATCAAGTTCTTCAAGGCTTATGGAGAGAAGGTGGTCGACAAACCCATCTTGTGGGTAACGCCAGAGGCCATAGAAGGCGTGAAGGAGGTACATGCAGAGGTAGACAACCAATTTCTGAAAGACTATGAATGCTTCAACGTCATTGCCAAGGTAGAGGGCCAGCGGCACGACAGTTGTTATGTCTTCACTGCGCATTATGATCATCTGGGCAATTTGGGCAAGAAAATCTTCTATGCCGGTGCCAACGACAATGCCTCGGGCACTGCTGCTGTGGTGACATTGGCGGAATACTATGCCAAGAACCGTCCCAATTACGATATGTACTTCATTGCCTTTTCTGGTGAGGATGCCAACCTGCGTGGCTCCACCTGGTATGCCGAGCATCCCATCGTACCACTTCAGCAAATCAAATACCTATTTAATATAGATATGATTGGCGACAACAATCCCGTTCAATACTGCGAAGTGAGCGATAGGGGCATGCATGGATTCAGGCTGTTCGAACAAATCAACGAGCGCGAGCATTATTTCAGCAACTTGCATCGTGGCGACCTGGCAGCCAACAGCGACCATTACCCTTTTGCCACACGCGACGTCGCCTGCATTTTCCTGGAGAACGAGAAGGGCGATGCCTTCCAGTACTATCACACTATCTTCGACACCTACAAGACCGTTCGCTTCGATAGTTACGAACCATTATTCCGACTGGTTCGCGACTTTGTTGAACAGTATAAATAGACCAACTGCCCTAACGAAGAAACCGGAAAGAGAGCCGCAAATGATATGAAGAATACTATACCTTTGCCAACTTGTTCTTGCAAAGGTAAAAGGCAGCCATGACTGTTGAACCCAGCATGGCCAAGACCATGTCTTTCTGGGCATCCCATATATCCCCTTGCTGTCCGTTGTAGTTGTCGGCCTGTTCTGGTGACAAGACGATGGTTAGCAGCCACTCGAACAGTTCGTAAATCATACTGCCCGTCTGAATAATGAGCCATGCCATGAAAACCGCTGCAAATGGTTTCCATTTAAGCCATTGCCTGCATGCATATTGGAGGTAAGGGAACAACAACACGCCAAAACACAAATGTACGAACCTGTCGTAATGATTGCGGGGGTCCTGAAAGAAGCCGGTATCGACAATGCCCAGTGAAACCGCCCATTCCTTGTAGGGGACGTAGGAATAGATGTATCGGGCACCGATGACATGAAGAACGGCGAACAGGAGGATGCCGACGAATGCTGACATGGGCATCCTGTTTCTCATCACGTCGACAATGAGCGGAATAAGCAGCAGCACAGTTCCCGCATGTTGCAACGACTGTTCACGTGGATAAATGGGATGGATAAAGGTAATGGCCGTAAATGCCAAGAAAACCACGACAAGTATGAGCTTGGTCTTGTTCATAAAGAGAAGAACAATTAGATGTATCTTTGCTGTAAGTTGCAAAGATACGAAAAGTAGGGAGTATAAAAAAAGAACTGGAAAAAATTGATGATTTGTGAAAGAAATAGGATTGTAATTAAATCTAAAGTAATATAACCCATATTTCATATTTCATCACAAGTTTATCAGCAAACAGCAGCATTCGCTCAACTTTTTTATAACTACAACCCATATGGCAGCAAAGGAATTTATTGTAGCAATAGAACTGGGCTCTTCGAAAATCACCGGAATCGCCGGCAAGAAGAGTATGGACGGGAGCCTTCAGGTGCTCGCCGTAGTAAGAGAAGACGCCACTCCATGCATCCGCAAAGGTGTGGTATACAACATCGACAAGACCAGCGTTTGCCTGACCAACATCATCAAGAAACTACAGGCACTTCTCAAGTCGGAAATCTCAAAAGTATATGTGGGAGTCGGCGGACAGTCCATCCGCAGTATCCGAAACAGCATAGCAAAGAAACTTCCCGAGGATACCATCATCTCACAGGACATCATCAACGAACTGATGGACAATAACCGCAGCACCCAGTATACCGACCTTGAAATACTTGATGCAGCCACACAGGAGTACAAGATAGGTACACTATACCATATTGACCCCGTGGGTATACAGAGCGACAGGATAGAGGGGAATTTCCTCAATATCATCTGCCGCAAGGCCTTCTACCGCAATCTGAACAGATGTTTTGAGAAAGCCAACATCACGATTGCAGAGATGTATCTCGCCCCCATAGCCTTGGCACACAGCATACTCACTGAAGATGAGATGCGCAGCGGCTGCCTGCTCGTTGACCTGGGCGCCGGCACCACCACCGTGTCGGTCTATCACAAGAACATCCTTCGGCACCTGGCTGTAATACCTCTAGGCGGCAACGAAATCACCAAGGATATCACCACCCTGCTCCTGGAAGAGGACGAGGCAGAGAAACTGAAAGTAGAGCATGCCATGGCTTTCATAGAACCTACGGAGGCAGATACCGACGCCACGCTGCCCATCGACAACGAGCGCTCTGTATCGGCAAAGGCATTCCATGAACTGGTGGAAGCCCGAGTGGATGAAATCATTCAGAATGTATGGTTCGGACAGGTTGCACCAGAGTATAAAGACAAACTTATGGGCGGCATCATCCTCACCGGTGGCGGTTCGAATATGAAGGGAATGAAGAAAGCCTTCTCGGCCATCACCGGCATACAGAAGATTCGCATTGCCGGCACGGTGAAACAGAAGGTAACATCCAACGACAAGGACATCAACGCCCAGGACGGCATGATGAACACCGCACTGGGGCTGCTCGCCAAAGGCGACATAAACTGCTCTGGTGCTGCCATCAATCCCACTACCAATCTCTTTGACACCCAAGCACAGACAAACAGCATGACGACAGACACACAGAGAACAACAAACAGCAAGCCCAGCGAAACAGACCGGGTGGAATCTCCCGATGAGAAACTACTCCGAGAAAAGACACGGCATCGTGAAGACAAGCCCATCCCCAACAAACCTGTTGCTCCATCAAAAGGCGGATGGCTGTATCGCGGATACCGATTCTTGCAGAATCTGGGTACAACCATCATCTCCGCCGAGAACGAAGACGACTACAGGTGTTAATTCCTACCCTATTCATGAACCAAAAATAAAATCAAACCAATATGGCAAACGACAAAAACACAAGTAAACAAGAGGTACTCGAATTTGAAGACCTTCCCAAGGAGAATTGCATCATCAAAGTCATCGGTGTAGGTGGCGGCGGCGGTAATGCTGTAAACCACATGTATCGTACGAACATTAAAGATGTGACTTTCGTTCTCTGCAACACCGACCGCCAAGCCCTCAACAACTCTCCCGTTCCCACACACCTTCAGTTGGGTGAAGGACTTGGGGCCGGCAACGTGCCAGAAGTGGCACGCAAAGCCGCCGTAGAGTGCGAGGACAACATCCGCCGCATGCTCAACGACGGCACAAAGATGTCGTTTATCACTGCTGGGATGGGCGGCGGCACAGGAACCGGAGCAGCACCTGTCATCGCACGTGTGTCAAAAGAACTCGGTATCCTCACCGTGGGCATCGTCACCATCCCTTTCCAGTTTGAGGGTGCCAACAAAATCGACCAGGCGCTCGATGGTGTAGAGGAAATGGCCAAGTATGTGGATGCATTGCTCGTCATCAACAATGAGCGTCTCCGTCAGATTTATCCCGATGTTTCTGTTCTCAACGCGTTTGCCAAGGCCGATGACACCTTGAACATTGCTGTGCGCAGCATTACCGAAATCATTACCGAAACAGGTCTAATCAACCTTGACTTCAACGATGTGCGCACCGTGCTCAAAGACGGAGGCGTTGCCATCATGAGTACCGGTTACGGTGAGGGTGAAGGACGTGTGAAGAAAGCCATCGAGGATGCGCTCCATTCTCCTCTGCTCAACGACAACGACGTGTTCAACTCCAAAAAAATCTTGCTGAACATCACCTTCTCCGAGGACAAGGAAAACGAGGGACTGATGATGGACGAGATGAATGACGTACACGAGTTCATGGCCAAATTCGGCAGAGACTACAAAATCAAATGGGGACTGGCTGTCAATCCTGATTTGGGCAAGAAAGTGAAAGTGACCATCCTTGCCACAGGCTTCGGTCTGGAGCATGTCGACGGCATGAATGTGCAGCAAACCACAAACACGGAAGTCGACTCTGTGCGTCTTGCCGCTGAAGAGGAGCGTCGTCAAAACCTGCAGGACCGCCGTATCAACTACTATGGCCCCACCACTTCGACCTCGCACAAGCGCCGTCCCAATATTTATATCTTCAAGCAGGAAGACCTCGACAATGAGGACGTCATCACAGCAGTGGAGTGTTCACCAACCGTATGCCGCTCTCGCAAATCCCTTGAACAGATCTGCCATATCGCCATGAGCAACGAGACGGCCAGCGTACCTATAGCCCATACAGAAGACAGCATCGGCCACAAAATCGTTTTTAAAGCCACAAATCCATAAGAGGAACCGGCGGTTTGGTGACAGCATGTTTACCTTTTGAGTGTTTTTGGCAATAAGTGGTATAAGTTTAACTTGTGCGATACATCATAAACCAAATAACACTTTTTGGAACATGAAACACTTTAGCGGAAAAGTAATGAATAAGTATATCGGGCTACTTCTTGCGTGTTGCCTGATTGCCGGATGCACCCAGCATGACAAGGGTGTAGAAGAGGAGGATATAACGGAAGATTTCAGATGCACCTGCCCTCCCACTATTTACCTGCAACCCTACAACGACTTTTCACAGCAGGAAGCCAAGGCGCTGATTCCTCATCTGAATCAGTTTTTAAACGATTGCTCGCTTCCGGGTATAGACATAGAAGTGTTGCCCAACATCCAACTTACCGACTCGTTATTGAACGACAAGCGCACCCGTTACAGGGCCGACAAGATGCTCAAATCACTTCCTGAGGAACAATTAAATGCCGTTATCCTGTTAACACATCAAGATATTTCCGTGACCTATAAAGGCAGGGCAGACTGGGGTGTACAGGATTGGCTTTCCAAGGCAAGCACGTCTGTGTGGTTTCCGATTTCAGGGTGAAGAACAAGAAAAGAGACTATTGGAAAGTGGTTTGCCACGAACTGTCGCATGCTCTCTTCAACCTACCCCACTGTCCCAACGACGACCCACACTGCATCATCAAGGACGCCAAGGGACATCCAGACTTTTCGAACAAAACACGTCTTTGCAAGAAGTGCGCTGGGAAAAATAAGATATAGGTGGGTTCTATTTATTCCCACATATGAGTATATAATGATGGAACTTTACTCTATTCGGCTGCTTTTCGCTTTTATTCGTGTCATCTTGTCAAGTCGCATCAGTCGTATAGCCCGCTATACTCTCTCTTTGACTTACAATCTGACACTGCCTAAAAGGCAAAAATCAGCGCGAGCGAATAAATAGAACCCACCTAAAGAAATTGTTAAACGTGTAAAATTTACGCAAATAAATGCTAATTATGTAATTTTTACTCAATAAAATTTGGAGGATAAGAAACAAACACCTATCTTTGCTGCGTGAATCTTACACAATAAGATGTATACCATAAAGACTGTAGTTGTTTATTTAAAACATTTCAATCATGAGTAAATTAAAAAGTTTTTTCAATCAATTTGGCAAGAACGAGCCAGAAACTGAGAATGACAATGCCGTCGATTCAGGGAATGACAAGAATGCCCCTGCTGACGACAACAAGCAACCGGAGAACACAGAAGAGAGAAAGAATAGCACTGGCAACAAGGCCCACATCTACAACCTCATCATTGTGGATGAAAGTGGTTCGATGAGCCATTTGCGCCAAGCCACCCTCTCGGGCATCAACGAGACCATCAACACCATACGGAGTGCACAGGAGGAGTTTGCCGAGACACAAGAACATCGACTGACACTGGTGACTTTCGACTCAGGCGCGAACCGCCCTGATGTGCGCACGATGATAGACAACCAGCCCATCGCAGAAGTCAAGGAATTCAGTAATTACATGCCGCATGGATGCACACCCCTCTATGATGCCATGGGACAGTCGCTGACCAAACTGCGCGACAGCATCAAGGACGACGACAATGCAAGTGCCGTGGTCACTGTCCTAACAGACGGACTGGAGAATGCATCCCGAGAATGGAACGCCAGAAGCCTCCGTCTGCTGATAGAACAACTGAAAGAAGAAGGATGGTCGTTCTCGTATATGGGCTCTGCACACAATGTAAAAGAAGTCACCGACTTGCTCTCCATAGATAATGTGGTGGAGTTTGCTCACGACCTACGGGGAGCGGGCAACACCTGGGAGCGAGAGAAATCATCCCGACGTGCCTATTACTCAAAGATGGCATGTATGTATAATGACAATTCAATGATGTCGAAAGAAGAGATGATACAAAGGAAACGTCAATTCGCGAGTGAGTATTATGGGCGTCGAGTAACCCCAGACCACATCGACCATCTCGAAAGCAACGAGATCTTCGTCTTTGGCAGCAATGTCAATGGTCACCACGCGGGAGGAGCCGCAGCATTTGCCATGAATAGGTTTGGTGCCGTCTGGGGACAGGGCGAAGGACTACAGGGACAGAGTTATGCCATCCCAACGATGGAGGGAATGGGAAGCATGAGAGAGGCCATCGAACGATTCAGGATGTTCGCCGACCAGCACCAGGAACTCCGTTTTCTGGTCACCCGTATTGGATGTGGTATAGCCGGATATACCGTCGATGAAGTCGCACCATTGTTCAAAGGGTGCATCTACCTGGAGAATGTCAGTCTGCCATCCGATTTCTGGAAGATACTGGGACTGAAGATGGATATATAATATACCACTTACATACGTTATCACCATTTTATAATAGACACTGATTCTAATTATCAGAAACACTCCTTCATGTGATTTACCCAATAGCAGGTCGTGCTATTGGGTAAACACTTTTATATCATCAACGTTCATACAAGAAACGTGGGGTTTCATACAATAGCAGCATATTGGTGCAAGATTCTGTTGAATAAGGTGTTATCTTTGCAGCAAACCTTTAAAACAGAGGACTGATGATGACAATCTATGAACTTTTTTCTACTGGATATTTGTTAACGAACTTTAATTGAGTAAATTTTACGCAAATAAATGTTAATTGCGTGATTTTTACATAATAAATATTTGTAGGTTCAAGTGGAATATTATAATTTTGCTGCGTAAAGATTACATAATAAATTTAAAGTTATGAGAGAAGGAATGGTGATAATTAATGTGAGTGGATTTGAAGAGAATAAAAAAATTTCTCCGATTGATGAAAGGAGAAAAATTCTCGAGGTAAGGAAATCGCTTTTCAGAAATTTGGTTCTTCTGGAAAAGGAGAATGTGTTGGGTAAGTTGAAGGTGAAGTTTAAGGGGTTGAAATATGAGGATTTGGAGGAGATTTATGATGATGGGTGTTTGGTGTTGTGGGATAAGATGATGGATATGAATTTTGAGTTGAGAGAGGAATGTTTGGTGGGGTATTTGGTGAAGATTTGTAGGAATATTGGGATGCATTATTTGAGGAAGGTTAATGATGATGTGATGAGTTTGGATAAGATAATGGAAAGAGGTTTTGGTGGAGTGAAAGAAGGAGAGAATGGTTTGGATGAGATGTTTGATATATTGAATGAAAAAGAGAAGGATGAGGAGAAGTATAAGAAATTGGAAAAGGTTTGGAATAATTTGAAGGAAGTGGATAGGATAATTTTGGAGAGTTATTATTTGGAAGGATGTAAGATGGATGAGATTGCGAAAAGGATAGGATATAAGAATGGAGATAGTGTGAAGAGTAAGAAGAGCCGGGTGTTGAGGAAGATGATGAAAAGAATGAAAGAGGAGGCAGATTCTAAGAATCTGCCCCTCGTTGCCTGAGTATAAAATACCGTTACGACATAATTAATTAACGTGAGTTCGACGAAATAAAATTGTAAGAAAATTTGGTGATTAGCGAAAATTGTTGTAACTTTATAGTGTTGAAATACAAAGTTTTACAAACAAT
>OMZE01000058.1 GCA_900315455.1 uncultured Prevotellaceae bacterium
CAAAATCAAGATTTTCGAACAATGGCTACTGTCGAGCCTGAAGAATTGAAAAAAAAGACAAAAATGGTGGCTTATGATACACTTTCAGAACCAACGGTCACTGTTCGCGAAGCGAGGGAAAGTAAATCTCACAAACCAGCACAAATCAAATCCCTAATAGAAAAAAGATTTGAAAAATTTGGATAGATTTGTTCGATTTCTCGCCGCAGGCGACTAAATAATCATTTTGAAACACCCTCATTCTTTGTGTTAGTATACTTATCTGGACTACGGGGCCTCTCTACTTGTTCCACACAACTTTTTCCGTTCTCTTTCGTTAAATAATTAGCACTGCTATTATATATTTTCCCAAAAGGTGGTAATATACAAGTAGAAGACATCAAGCGAATGGAAACAAAAACAGGCAACACATCCCCAACCATACAAGATGAGACGCTGCTCATACGCAGCATCCTCGACGGACAGACAGGACTGTTCCGCCACCTTGCAGGACGATATGCCGGGCAGGTGCTGCGAATGGTGGCACGCCTGATTCCTTCGCCAGAAGAAGCAGAGGAAGCCACACAAGACACACTGTTTGAAGCCTTCCAAAGCCTTACCCGCTATGATGCGCGAAAAGCCAGTTTCCATACATGGCTCATGCGCATAGCCTACCACACGGCACTGAAGCATTACCGACAGCATCACAGGCAAGTTGCCATCGTAGAGTTCGACCAACACAGGCTTGAGACCATCGCCGACGAAGAAACCGATGTCCTGTTGGACAACACCTCCCCCGACCGGGTGGCGCACATGGAAAGAGCCATCGACACGCTGAAGCCCGACGACCAGATGCTGCTCAACCTCTACTACTTTGACAACCGCCCAATTCGGGAAATCGCCGGCATTACAGAGCATGAGGAAAGTTATCTCCGATCGCGGCTGCAATGGATACGCAAAAGACTTGCCATCACCATCAAAGCCCTTGAACAGGATGGAAAGTGAAGAGTGAAGAATCCATGAAATGAAAACTGAAAAATGAAAACTGAAGAATATAAAGACCAGGGACTGCGCCAAGCCTTGCAACACAAGAACGAGGCTGCCGAAAGGAAGACACTGCCGGATGACTTCACCGACCGCCTGATGCAGCGCATCGAACAGGAGGAGGAGAAGCCCAAGCACCGTAGCACATGGCTCTATGCCGCCATCGGTGCCGTTGCCGCCAGCATCCTGCTGCTACTGGCGTTACATTATACACCAAATAATAGCAATACAGAGAAAGGTACTGTGGTGGCACAGCAGACAAAGCAGCAGGAACAGCCAAACAAGCCTGAATCGCCAAGTAGTGACATCGAAAGTCAACAGACGGAGATACAGAGCCCCGCTGTGAATACTCCCCAAACCGACCAGGCACCAATGATGGCACAGGAAAAGTCTGGGGGCGCGAGAGCCACCTCTGCCAGTCAGCAACCCCACACAGCATCGGCTGTTCACAAAACTGCAAACGGCACCTCAACGACAGATAGCCTGGACTATTATATCGACAAGATAGAACGCGAATTGGCCCATGTGGACGAAAGCCTCTACATCGAGCGGATGAACAAAGTGATACGTGCTGACGAGCGACTGCAGCGCATGGTCAGCAGTTACATCATGCACAACCTCGACAAAGAAGGTCGTCCGCAAACGGCAGACAACATGTATAACGTAAAAACAGTGCAAGATGAAGAATAGACATATTTTAGCAATCGCTTTAATGCTGATGGCCATAACCTGCGGCGCACAACCGAATCATCCCAACAACATACGGGAAAAACTGAATGCCTTTGTTGCATCAAAGGAGTATAATGTGCAAAAAACCGGTTCTTCCAAAGATGGGGTCAATGTCTATCAGTTTGCCCAGCAATTTGTGATGGAAGAAGAGCCTGCCGACGACTTTAACGGACCGCTGTTCACCCCCCGGTTGTTGGAATTGGAGACAGCCTACAGGACAGAGGCCGTCAATGCCAAAACCATCTACATCCACGATGCAAGCGACGGCGACTCACCCCTGCCGGGTGTCATGTTCCAATTCAAGATTGACAACCTCCACCCGATGACCCAGCAGGTGGCATTCGACCCCAACAAGAATATCCGTCTCATTTCTTTTGAAGAACCTGACGGGAAGTTCTATGCCTTGCTGCTGATATGGGACCAGACCATCGACCCGGACAAAAGTATCGGTAATGTATACCTGATGGATGGAACGATTTATGAAGTCAGCGGAAGGAAGTGGGACGACAGACCTTTCATCGCCCAGTATAAGCCCCAAGCGGCAGAATCAGAGGGAATGGCTTTTGATGCTCAAATGAGGTATGACACCTCGTCTGAAGCGATGACCGTAGATTTGTTCATGGCAAAGGTGAAACACACCTGCGAGATATTCCAGCGTGAGACCCCGCAGGGACGGATGGCGGCAGCTGTGGTGCTCAACAAGACGTGCAACGAATTCTCTGGCCAACTGACCCAGCAACAATATTTCGACCTGTTGAACTGCATCCAACCCTTAGTGGATAACGAAAAGGATGAAAACCTGAAGAGCATCCTGGCCTATTCCTGCTACTTGATTTACAAGAAGAGTGAAATCTATGAAGGTGACAGGGATACGGACGTCACACATGCCTGGTCAGGAGCTTCAGAAATCACCACCTCTCAAGTGTCGAAGACCATCGTCTACAACAGCATGCTGATGAATGAATTGGTGGAGAAAGAAATGGTGGAATGCCAGATATCCGGCACAGCACCTTCGGGCGGGAAGGAGGTTGCAATAAGGCGCAATGTGACTTTGGAGCAAATGGGGACGTGTCCGGTGGTCAACGGCCAATTCTCCTTCATCTGCAAATTGCCCAAAAATGAGGTCTGCCAGATGTATCTTGACAACGGGAATGCCGTATTTTTCTTTACAGATGGCAAGCCCATTATTGCTGATATGGAGAAACTGACGGTGAAAAGCGACAAGTCCAGTCAGAAAATCAATGATTTCCTGCAGTTGGTGGAGCGCGAACGAATGGATGAACTCCATGAGGGTGACAGTCTGAAAAAGGCAAAAATCAACCGTCAGCGTGGCGAACGATTACTCAAGGCAGTTCGTGAAAATCGTGACAACATTCTCTCAGCCTATGCACTCAGTCAGGTCTATACGGAAATGAGTTACGATGAACTGAAGCCCTATCTGAACGATGACTACGCCTTCTCGCATCACATCCTCCTGTCGCCGATGCGCGAATACATGGAAGGACTGGAGAAGCGCAAGCCTGGCACGCACTACGTCAACCTCGAACTGATAGACACGAAAGGCAGGCAGCATATGCTAAGCGAATACATCGGCAAGGGGTATGTCGTTCTGCATTTCTGGCATGGCTTAGGCGGTTATGGATATCAAATCCATCCATCCATGAAGACGCTCTATGACAACTACCATTCACGAGGCGTAGAGTTCGTCACCTTGGCTTTCAGTTTCGGTGTAGAAGAATGGCGAAAGGAAGTTGAGCAGCGTCATCTGCCATGGGCGCAGTTGATGCCTGCCCCAGACACCAGCCAGCGAGAAGCAACTGCCGCCTATGGCATCCGCTCATATCCAGAGTTGATTGTCATCGATTCCAAAGGGACGATAGTAGCATGTCCTCGGAACGTGGAAGAACTCGGTTCTGTACTTGACAAACTGAAATGACATTATTCGATTTTGATTCATAAGTACCCAGAACAAGGCATGGGGCGCAGTGATGCGTCCCATGCCTTTATTCAATGACATTCTTTCGCCCTTTTTGCCCACCCCATAAACACAAAAAATAGATAAAACTCTGAACATTTGTTCAGACTTTCACCCTTGAGAGCAACTTTTGGTGTATCATATAGGACTTATTTATACGGTTTTCCTAATTTTGCCTTTTTCACTTTACTTATTTCGCTCTCATTTAAGTTATAACACCATAATTATCCCTAAAAATGATTACCTTTGCACCGCAAACCCATTGAGCAATATGGCACAGAAAGACGATTTCTTCTTTGAGGCGAATAGTGTGGAGGGTATCACCGAGGCTGACTACCAGCGGGCGATGCCCTATGTGGAGGCGGCACAAGCCTTCGCGCAGACCACCTACCAAAGCATCTACATCATCGACTACCACAGGAAAAACTTCCTGTATGTGTCGGACAATCCGCTCTTCCTTTGTGGACACACCGCCGAAGAGGTGCGTAGCATGGGTTATGACTTCTATCTGAGTTACGTACCCAAGGAGGAGGTGCCAATGCTTACAGAACTGAACCGTTCCGGCTTCCGTGCCTTCTATGACGAGCCAGTGGAGAACCGCCGCAAGTGCATGATGTCCTACGACTTCCACATTGCCCACGGCAACCGCCTGTTGCTCATCAACCACAAGATCACTCCCCTTGCCATGACCACCAATGGAAGAGTGTGGCTTGCCCTCTGTACCGTGTCGCTCTCGCCACATAAAGAGGCAGGACATATTGAGTTCATTCAATTCCTTACTGGAGAGAAGCGTGAGTACTCTTTGGAGGGTCATCGTTGGAAGAACCGTGAGACCATCACTTTGAAGCCTAAAGAAAAACAGATTCTGACACTCTCGGCCCAAGGCTTCACGATGAAGGAGATTGCCGAGAAAATGTTCCACTCTGTTGACACTGTGAAATTCTATCGCCGCCAGATTTTCGAGAAACTCAACGTACAGAACATCACAGAAGCCCTATCACTTGCCACCAACTACGGCTTGGTCTGAGTAGCCCAACCTTATTTGAGTTTTTTCCATCCCCAAAAGCCAAAGTAAGATGAAATTGACAAGAGTATTATTGCTAATCCTGATTTCTGCTCTTTTATCTTGTAATGGGAACAGAAGCGCGAACATCATATCAGATACAGACTCTTTGGTTAAGACTAACCCGAAACAGGTTCTGACCATCCTGGATTCCATAGAGAATACAAGTAATTTAGGAGAAAAAGAACGACTACATCTGGTCTGGAACCGAGCCTTGGCACACCAGGCTTTGGGAATGTCGATGGTCGAGGACGAACAGTTGCAAGAAGCAATAGCCTACTTTAGAGAAGATAAAGAGAAACAGGCAGACAGTTATCTTTTGGAAGCATCTTATCTGAACTGGGCTGGCAAGGATGAGGATGCTATCAAGACAATAGAAAAAGGAATTGCAGCAATTTCAGACTCGGCGAAACGAGTCCAACTGTTGGCAGCAAAAGCAAGCATCTTTGAACACCAACGGAAATACGACCAAACTGTAAATGTGCTGAAAGAAATATTAAAGAGTGGTTTGACAAAGCGTGAACAGGCCATTTTCAACTATAAGATAGGACTGAACCTATCTCTGATGGGCGACAGCCAATCAGAACAATTCTATGAAAAAAGCATCCAACAAGCCATGGAGAACAGGGATACGGCCATGGCGTGTGAATTCATGCGCAACCATGCCGACTATTTGGCCAACAACGGCCAATACCGTCGTTCCAACGACATTTACCATCGTATAGGTCGTATTCTGCCACAAGTGGCAGAATTATCGGCCATTCAAATGGCCATGGCGGGCAACTACATCAATCTTCATCGTCTTGACTCCGCCCGAATATGCCACGACAAGGCTACCAAGAGTGAGACAGAATTGGATGCACAAGGCTTTACCGACATCGCACGAAAGGCTGAGTTGGAACAAGAGCGCGTCATACTTGACTATACTGATGGGAAAGCCGTGTCGTTTGTGGATTTTGCTCGCTATTGCGACTCTATCACGATGGACATGCAAATGAAAGAGAACACTTCCACCCGACGACTGGAAGCCAAGAACCGTCTACAGACAGCCAATTACGAACTGAAACTCAACCAACAGCGGATGGGATGGTTGTTGTCGGTGGCTACGCTGCTGTTGATTGGCGGCGGCATAGGTGGTTGGCTATACCGCAGGAACAAAATCAAGCAATCGGCAGAGGCAGAGGACAGGATAGACACACTGGCACGAATGCTGGAAGAAGCACAGAAAACCATAGCAGAAGAAGAGTCCGACATGAAGTCCATATCGAACAAAGCAGACGAGTTGGAGCGTCCCAAGTCAGACGATGATGCTTTCTTCAAGAAAATCCTATTGCAACAGTTGGGAATCATCCGACTGGTAGCCAGCACCCCAACCAATCAGAACCAGGCTCTTCTGAAACGCATTTCAGGCATCAGTGGTGGTGAGATACCTACAAACAGCCTACTTGTTTGGTCAGACCTCTATCCCGTCATTGACCGGCTATATGACAATTTCCATTCCCGGCTAATGGAGCAATATGGCGATGCACTCACAGAAAAAGAGGAGCAAATCTGCTGTCTGCTCTGTGCTGGATTCTCGACGAAGGAGATAGGTGTCATCACACAACAGTCTGACGCGACAATATACGTTCGCAAGACCTCTATCCGAAAGAAGATAGGAGCAGCAGAGGGGCAAGATATTGTAGCCTGCGTGAACGAACAGAGGTGAGAAAGATTAAAAATTGAAGATTATACATTCTCCTGCCGACGAGTTGGTTGGATAAAGACCGAAACATGATGGATGAAGCGTGAATCAACGGGTTTAAGGATTGTTTAAGATTCCGAGAGTCATCATTAAGATTTTTGAGAAACGTAACCATTGATTTCCAATGTGTTACGTTTCTTGCATTAAGACTTTTTATTTGACGATTTAGTCGTTTTAAGGTGCATTTGCATGGTAATTTTGCACCGACAATAATCAAATAAAAAGCGTATGAAAAGAAAGTGGTTTTATTTTATCGGTTGCATCGCAATAGTGATGCTCTGGGCGTATGCGAAAAGCGGACATATCAATATGCCTGGTCATGGTAACAGAGAAAACAAAAATCTTGAGGAAGCCGTCGTAAAGCATGCTGCTTCCCTGCATGCCGATGACGGAATGGTTGAATTTGTCTGCAAGTACCTTTGTGAAGACTATAAAGAGAATGGTGAAGTACGTTTTTCTGCCAATGTCATTTATTATGTTGTTTCTGCGGATGGTATAAAAGAGAAACATACCGCCCATATCGTATGTAACGAAGACAAGGACAGAATCATCGAGTGGAAGGACATCACTGGTAAATGAACAATCCAACAAGCCCAATCTCTGATGAAATCCCTATGTTATCAACATTTTTTGCTACCCAAATGGGTAATTTTTCGTACAAGTGTGTCAGAATTACCCATTTGGGTAGTGGATTTCTCTTTGATACTTACATTCTTTGCATCGAAAAAGAATATCAAACAAGTAAAAATGTCAAACGTAATAAAAATACTAGGATGATGAGAAAGATTACATTCATATTCATAATGTGCCTCGTGACGATAGCCTCGAATGCACAGCGCATCAGCGGACGAGTGAATGACGAGCATTCTCAACCGATGCCATTTGCCAATGTCGTACTCGTCAATCGTGCCGACTCCGCTTTCATTGCAGGAACCGTAACGAAGGACGACGGAACATTCAGCATCGACACCGACAAGAAAGACGGTCTGCTGAAAGTGTCGAGCGTAGGGTATATGACGAAATATGTCGATGCTCGGCAGGGCAACATGGGTGACATCCAGATGCAGCCCGACACGCAGACGCTTGGTGAAGTGACGGTGAAAGGTCAGATGCCGACGCACAAGATGACCACCGAGGGCATGCTGACCACGGTGGAGAACACGTTGCTGAGCAAGGCGGGCACAGCCAACGACGTGTTGCAACAACTGCCCGGCGTGCAGAAGAAGGACGACGGCCTAGAGGTGTTCGGCAAGGGCACGCCGCTCATCTACATCAACGGGCGGCAGATGCGCAACAAGGCCGAATTGGAACAGATGTCGAGCGAGAGCATCAAGAGCGTGGAACTCATCACCAACCCCGGGGCGAAGTACGACGCGCAGGTGGAGTCGGTCATCCTCATCAAGACCCGCCGTCAGCAGGGCGAGGGATGGAGCGGTGATGTGCAGAGCCACTACCGCCAGGGCTACAATCCCGACCTCGACCTCGGGCTGAACCTGAACTACCGCTACAAGGGGCTCGACGTGTTCGGCAGCGTGTGGTACAACGACAACCAGTTGCGCCATCGCGACCTCATCACGCTCAATGTCGCGGCCGACACACTTTGGCACATGGACGAGCACTCTAATTTCGACATACACAACCGTTCTGTCTATTCCACGGCAGGCGTGAATTATACGTTTGACGACCAGCACTCGATGGGTTTCCGCTATGAGACGAAGGGCTGGCTCAAACAGAAAACAACCGGCAGTTTCATCGCCGACGTCATCGCCGACGGGGTCTTCTACGACCACCTTGACAACGATCTCGAACAGGAAATCACCTCGAACATGCCGCACACACTAAACGCCTATTATAGCGGCAAGGTGGGCAAGACGTCGATTGACTTCAATACCGACTACATATTCCACAAAAACCGCACGATGCAGTTCAATAACGAGGTGAGCCAGGAGCGCGTGAGTCGCACTGTGACCAGTACCAACATCGTGCGCAACCAACTTTGGGCCTCGAAACTCGTACTGTCATGGCCGCTGTGGAAGGGCGACCTACAGGCTGGCACCGAGTTCGACCTGACCAACCGCAACGATGACTATGTGAACCCTGAACAGGTGGTGCCCA
This sequence comes from uncultured Prevotellaceae bacterium, assembly GCA_900315455.1. Classification (GTDB taxonomy): domain Bacteria; phylum Bacteroidota; class Bacteroidia; order Bacteroidales; family Bacteroidaceae; genus Prevotella. The sequence continues at coordinate 8,650 of OMZE01000058.1, forward strand.
CGTCGTTTACTGAACAGCGCGAGCGCAACTACATCTTCTTCGCCGAATACAGCCGTCCGCTGCCCTTCGGCCAGATGCGCCTCGGCGTGCGCAACGAGAACGTCAACACCAAATACTATACGGAAGGCGTCTACCAGCCCGAACAAAGCCGCACGTACCACCATTTCTTCCCCACCGCCGCGCTGATGGCAAAGGTGGGCAAGGTGCAGTTGATGGTCAACTATGCCGTGAAGATTCAGCGCCCGTCTTACTGGATGTTGGGCAGCAATGTGAGTTATGCCAACCGCTTCACCTGGCAGAGCGGCAACCCATTGCTACAGCCTACCATCCGCAATGAGATGGGGCTGATGGCCATGTACAAGTGGGTGCGCCTGGCCATCGACTACAAGCACACTACCGACGAGATTGTGAACGTGGCCGAAACCGTGCCGGGCAGCGAGGAAACGACTATCATCACAAGCGCCAACGTGCGCCACTCCGACGATCTGCGTGCCATGCTGACCCTCTCGCCGCGCTTCGGTTTGTACCAGCCGTCACTCACTGTCGGCGTGATAAAAGATTGGATCAAGATTCCATCACCCGTGGGTGACCTCAGTCCGAAGAACCCCATCGGCCTCATCCAGTCTGACAACAACTTCCAACTGTCACCGACCCTCACAGCCTCTGCCAATCTGCAAATCGTCACCAAAGGCGACCAGCAGAACATGACGCTCACCCGTGCCGGATACGTGGCCGACATCAGTGTGACCAAGACGTTCTTCAACAACCGCCTGTCGGTGAAACTCGGAGGCCGCAACCTGTTCGACACGCAGCAGCACATCAACATCCGCTACGGCCTTCGCACCCTCTATCAGGAAAACCATCGGGACTCTCGCAAACTGGAACTCGTCGTCCGTTACAACTTCAATGCCACCAACTCGAAATACAAGGGAACAGGTGCTGGTCAAGATGAAAAGAGCCGATTCTGAACGATGCATACCGACATCCTATACATCAATCTCTCCTGGGCAGTGGTAGGCTTTTGCGAGAGCCCCGCCATGCCCTTGTGGAAAATCATCCCTGCCCCCTCGTTTCTACCTTGTCATGCTTCGTCAGCAGATAGCCCCGATGGAATCTGATGGCTTGAGCCGGGTGTATCAAATGTAATAACCCATATTATTCTGAACATTTGTTCAGACTTTCACCCCCTGCATCCTTTTCTGGGAATTCGACGGGGGTTTTTCGTATGACTTATTGTAATTTTGCATTTTCATTTATCACATATGTAACATGAAAGACAAACAAATTGCAAAAAAATAGATAATTCCATGCAGTCTTTTCGGTAAAAGTCGGACTATTAATATTGAGACATTATGCTCGCAATGGAGATTGTTCGATTGATAGAACGGTGCAGACAAGGGGACGCTGAAGCCCTCGGAGAACTGTATGAGGCATACGCCCATCGTATGAGAGGCGTATGCCGTCGGTATATCAGCGACAAGCAGACAGTTGAAGATGTGGTTCACGACGCTTTCGTGATTATCTTCACTTCGTTTGACAGACTTCGTGACCCACGGCGTGCTGAGTCCTGGATGATGGCCATCGTCAGGAATGTGGCATCAAAATGCAAGGACCATTTGAATGCATTGCCTACAATACCACTCGAAGAAACGGATGGTGCAGACCTCCTTGCTTCTGAAGATGACGGCGTACGCCTGTTTTCCGAGGAAAAAGATGTGAGAGGCGTTCCTCTGTCCGAGGTGATAGGTTTGATTGACAAACTGCCGGAAGGCTATGGACAGGTGTTCCGCTTGTCAGTCTTTGAAGGCATGACACACAAGGAAATCGCTGCCTTGTTGAACATTGAGCCGCATTCGTCATCGTCGCAACTGACAAGGGCTAAAAAGATGTTGCGCAAGATGATGCAGCAATACTGGGCCTTGCTCTTGTTGCTACTTATTCCCCTTACATTCTATCTGTTCAAGAAAGCGTTTGATAGTGAGCATCCATCGTCTCCCGCTGTCATTGAAAAGAAACCTATTGTAGCGAAGCCAAAATTGCAAACAGATGAATCTCCGAAGAAGCAATCGCACAAATCCGCGATTGTTCCTCTGCCAATGCCAGATGCAACTATCCCTGTCGCAGACACGCTGCAATCGGCTATGGCACAGGCCACGGATTCTGTAATGGCAGACACCCTTTCCAATATGATTGCGCAAGAGGATGTCGTCACTGACACGGTGAAGAGCAAGGAACAGACAGACACGATTCAAACCGTCCGAAAGATGGAAATGCCGCATCACGAAATCACGAATACGATACCAGAAAGAACGGTCACAGGCCATACTCCGAAATGGTCTTTGGAACTGGCATACACAGGTCAGTTAGACAAGTGGAACAGTTACAACCAGCCATACACTTGCAAGCCCAAGCCGTTGCCAGGCCAGTCAGACTCAAGTGCGATGCCTACGATTCCAAGCAGCATCGACAACTGGAGCGACTATGCCGTCTATCTGGCCAACAACCCCGATGCTGCAAGTGAACAGACCCGCAGCATCATCATGCGCATTGCGCTGAGCAATGCCAGCCGTCCCGGCGAAGACAAAATCCTTCGGACAAGCCATCACCTAATGCCGGTCACATGGTCGTTGGCCCTTAAATACAGACTGAATCATCGTTGGGGGGTTGAAACCGGCCTGAACTACAGCAAACTCACTTCTGAGTTTGAGATGGGCGAGGACGGCAACAAGATAGAGCAACGGCAGATGATACACTATCTTGGCATACCTGTGAAAGGAGTGTTCAACATATATGGTGGTAGGGCATGGAGTCTTTACGGCAGTGCAGGTCTGGTTACGGAAATACCAGTCCATACCCGCTTGTATTCCAACTATTACGTACATGGTCAGTATGAAGTCAGCGACAAGACTACCATCCGTGCCCCGTGGCAGTTCTCCACCACCTTCGGCCTCGGAATACAATACCATCTGACTCCCCACATCGGCATTTTCGCTGAGCCAAGTCTGCAGTACTTCATCCCGACGCATACCGACATCGAGACCTACCGCACCGAACATCCTTTCACCTTCTCACTGCCCATAGGCATAAGATTTACTTGGTAGCCGTGCAGTCTTTTCTTGGTTCGGCGGACTATATAAGTATAGAGTGTATCATTTCAAAATTAAAAAAGATGATGAAGAATTTCAAAACAATCGCTTGGATGATGGCGACAGCCATCGCCGGCATGACGATGACGGCTTGTAGCAGTGACGACTACGAACCAGCAAAGCCCTTCACGACCGACCCTGTGGAACTCAACAAACTCTATGCTTACGGCATTGACCCATCAGCGACGAAATTGGCAGAAGAAGGATACAAGACTCTTTTCACTGAGGACGACATCGAGTGGTTTGATTTGAACACACGCGAAATCAGATTCAAGGACGATGTGGACAAGGACGAGCCACTTTACAAGCGTCTGCAACCATTCAACAAAATCGGCATCCAACTGAGTGACCATTTCCTGTTTGAGATCAGCAGTTTTGTAGGTTTGTGGGACAGTCGCATCTTCGACGACTTGGTTCTCTGTTATGGAAAGATGGACGGAGAGGTAGTTAATGACGGCAAATACTATCTATATGACTGTTACCCTATCCAGTTCATCAATGACGAGCAAGTGCAAGCCAACATCAAGAAGAACGCCGCTCAGTGGCAAGCCTTCATTAAATTCCTTGAAAGCAAGGGAAAGTTGAGGTAACCGGCCTGCCGCTTGGCATGTCCAAGAAATAGCCTCCAAAGCGTGCAGTCATTCGTTGCAGTTTCAGACTTTATAAGTGTAAACTGCAACGAAATTTTTATGTATTCATTTTTTGATTATGCCTATAATGGCTGCCTCTATCTGAACAACATCGTGCGCCATCGACACAAGAGGCTTTCGCAACTGATGATTTATGCCACCACGGCTTGCCAGTCGAAATGCAAGCACTGCAACATCTGGAAAAAGAAAGTGGAACACCTTTCATTGGATGACATTCGACAAGTGATGGAAAGCCGATGTGTGACGCGACACACGACAGTCGGATTGGAGGGTGGCGAGTTCATCCTCCATCCACAGGCTGAGGAAATCATGGAATGGTTTCATGTGCATCATCCCAACTACACATTGCTCTCCAATTGTCTCGCGCCCCGTCGTGTCATCAAAGCCGTCCTTTCCTATCATCCTCGGCACCTATACGTCTCTCTCGACGGTGGCAGCGAGACATACCAGCGGATGCGTGGGCGCGATGGTCATGACCGTGTAATTCAAGTGGTGGAGGCATTGAAGGACGAGGTGCCGCTGTCGCTGATGTTCTGTCTCTCGCCATGGAATAGTTTCGATGACATGGCTTATGTCATCGACGTGGCCAAGCATTATGGGGTGGACGTGCGTATCGGCATCTACGGGAAAATGGCATATATGGTTGATGCGGATTGCAAATCCGCATCTAATGAGTCGGGGATTTCAAATCCCCTCCAACAGACAGATCTGCTCACGACAACGGATTTCATCGCCCAAATACCGAGAAGCATCCATGGCACACAGGAGAACTTTGACTTTGTGGCACTTTATGACGAATGGCGCAACGGCCGGTTGAAACTCCGGTGTCAGAGCATCCTGAGCAGCCTTGTCATCCACAGCAATGGTGATGTGCCGCTTTGCCAGAACCTCGGAACAACTATCGGCAACATTCACCAACAGTCACTCGATGAAATCCTCAACGGCAAGGCGGCATGTCAGACGCAATGTCACTATTCCAAGAACTGTAACGACTGTTGGATCAACTTCCACCGCAAGTATGATATTATCCTTCTCCGCAATTTGGAGCGTTTGCTGCCCAAACAAATTATCGAGCATTTCTATGGCCCATACCAATGGACGGATAATCCACGTACAACTTACCATCAATACTTCAATAACTTATGATACGCCAATTCATCAACCGCTACAAACGACAGCGCACGGAACACTTTCTCGCCCAAAAGCACCAATATTCTTATGCCTTTGTAGGGATGGGCCAGCACTCGCTGACCAACCTTTATCCCGTTCTCCACTACCTTGGAGTACCGCTGAAATATGTTTGCGTCACTTCGGAAAGGAAAGCACGACTGATATCGCAAAAGTACAGGGTGAAGGCGACCACCTCACTCGACATGATATTGAATGATGATGAAGTGAAAGGCATATTCGTTTCAGCTTCGCCTTCTGCACATTTCTCC
>OMZE01000020.1 GCA_900315455.1 uncultured Prevotellaceae bacterium
GTTCCACTATTTGATTGACTTCCCCTGGGATGGGTCTACGCTACGATACAAGCGGGTGATGAACTTCACTCGTGACGGACAGCTAATTTACCAGTGGGACAGGGATGCCTTCCTGGAAGAAAAACTTAGTATTGAGACGGCAGAAAATGAGGCTTCCATAGAAGATGGGATGGTCTATACCTGCGACGGAAGACGTGTGGCTCAAGGAGCAGACATTCATCTATTACCCAAAGGCATCTATGTGAAAAGAGGCAAGCTGTTTGTCGTGAAATGACAAGAGCGTCCTACTTTGATTCCTCGAATTATATTCTAAAAGTATCAATAAACCATGTGGATGACGAGTGCAAGAACATCGGCAGTATGGAAGACCTCTGTGTTCGGCATGCCCAGAGGGCATATTCGAAGACCGGCAGACACTAACTGGTTCTACCAGAAGGGCGGAATCTTCAAATGGCCAGACAACAGCAAGATAGATACCGTGGCATCTGATGATAATCCTCCCCAAGGACTTTGCTATTATATGCAAGGCATGCGAGTCATGCTAGGGCAGAAGGGTGTATGCCAATGATTCTTGCGCTCAAATAATAGATATCAATCTATTAACAGAGAGAATTATTGAGAAAAAGAGCATTTTTTCATTATCATCAACAAAAGCTATATTATTATGACAGTTAAAAGTCAGCTTGAAGTGTATAGAATTATCCTTCCTTCAAAAACTACATATGGAGAGTTAATACAAGGGAAATTCTATGATGAGAATTCGCCCAAACAGACAGATATTATTAAATTTAAGAAATTATACAAATCATTTCTCGAAAAACTTGTCAAGAATAATGTTTGGGTATATAAGGAGAAAAAGAAAGGGTTGACAGTTTTCCTCGAAAAAGGGGAACAAATAAATCAAATAATAACGTCACATCCGAATCAGTACATTATTGAGGGTTATTTGGACGGGGGTAGGTATGATATGATAAGAAAGATGGCAGCAATGTCAGACACAACCCAGCGAAAGACAATCTCTTCGACGGATATTGTAGCTGCAAGGTATTATTTCCATCTTTACATTCCATTCAATAAAAGTATAGGTTTGTTATTTTTGGAGAAAAAAAATGACGACCAAATCAGAGATGCTGTAAAAGCCTATTTTAGTGAGTTGTTTAGATGGAAAAACAAATGTCAGATCCAAGCATACTTCCCCAAAAAGATGATAGAGAAATTTAGGAAAAGCGCTGTTGTCGACACATTATATAGTATTGATTACATAAGCCCAGAAGTTGGACTTACTGAATCTGAAGAGTTGGAAGCTCAAACTTACGAAGTTCTCGTTCAGATTAAAAAGATTGGAAATGCTGTACCATACGATAATGTAGATCAATTGGTAGAGGCTACTAAAGACTTAAATGTTTCCTTTTTAGGCCAAACTCTCAATTTTTTTAAATTCAAAACTCGAAAGGGTATAATGAAGAATACTGAGACAAAAAAACAATCTACATTTGATTTTGAGAAGGGAGTTTTTATTCATCCTTACATAGAACTCGATGAAGAATTGTTAGAAAAGGGTATATTGAACAAAGAGAAAATGTTCAAATTCTGCACATCTTTGATGAAAGAAATCTATAACGATGTCTATAATTTAAATATAAATGAAAAGTAACTATCTTCTTTATTATATCATCCATCTTATAAATAATGGACACAAGTGGCAATATCAAAATTTGAATGGATCAGGCAAACCTCCTGTTCTTTGGCTTTCGTCACTCCAAATAATTGCTTTAATAATTGCCATAACTTTTTTGTTCGTCCAACCAGATGGTTTGCTTCATGAAAATATTATAGATTATGTTTTGAGTTCGTTATCTATCTTAACTGGTATATATTTAAGCTTAATAGTATTCATTTATGATAGATACAAAGTAATAAACTTTAATGAAATGAGTGATACTAAAAAGATAAGAACATGGAACTTTTACAGTCAACTGTTCTCTCTTACATCATACTCAATAATATTGGCAATTCTTGTAATTGTAATATTGATAAGTGCTTTATTATTTGGTGTAAGGACAAACATTTTCAATTATGAGTTTACAAGTCATATTACTTTTGTTAGTTTTGTTCTGTTCTTAAAAATCTCACTAATTGTTTTAATCAGGGTGGCGTTTATTTATTTCCTTTTTGATTTTTTTATATTGTGTCTTTACATAGTCTCTGGCATTTTCCAATTCGTTAGTAGCGACATGAAAGATAATAGACCTAATAAAATGATACCAAATACTAAATCAGCATTTATAATACTATGGAGTGAAAATAAAGTGGCTTTTATTACTTCATGGTTCTTTATAATAATCATTGGTTGTTTAGTTGCGGGATATCTGTTTCTTTCATTATTCGACTATTGTAAACTTGAGTAATTAGTGCTTGTTGAATAAATTGGCGTTAGTGTATCAAGGGGACGGGGAAATTGATACGTTATCAAGGACGAGAAATCTCTCAAGAAATACTATGTCATGATTGAATCTCTTGAACAGCTTGACAAGGCTGCTTGAATGCAATGTGACATGTATGTTATTAAAAGACAACTAATTTAATTATCAAAAACCGACCGTCAAAGGGTGGGAAACGTCAATAAATTAAATGGAAATTAAAGAAAGACTTAGGTTTTTTTTCCAAAAAAGAGGATATGATTTAAAAAGAATCAAAGGGTTTAATGATGATGTAGAAGTCATTATTAAAGCACTTAATAAACAAGATGCTCTTTGTGCCCTTGACTTATATTCTGATTTAAATATTCCTATATTGGGGGGGATGTACTGTTCCTGAATGATAACGGATTGATTGAATATACTTATGACAGTTGGTATAGTATTCCTATAGAAAGTGAGTCCTACAGTACATTTCTTTTTAGAAGTATTGAAGTATCTCGCAATTATATAATTAATTACAATAATCCTTTTATAAAGGCATCTTCTATCTTATTCGACATTATACCTGATTATAAAGATATACATTAAAATTGAAGTCAAATAAATCTATTAGAAATCCTTCAAATGAAGAAATGCGTATTATCCATTTCTTAGCAAACAAAGCTCATTATAAGAGGCCAAACTGGGAAATTGGCCTAAAAGTATGTGAGTTGCAGGATGGAATGGGAAGTTTATTATTACTCCCCAAAGAATCTGCAGGTAAAAATCGCATATTCAAGGAACAAATCAGCGACATCATGTTCAAGGATGCCGATGGTATACCTGTCATTGTTTCGCTTAATATTGATAAGGATGATTGTCTATTTGAGTTGGATGTTTGGAAAATTAACTTTGATAGAGTTGTTAACTATGAGAATTTATTTCAAGTCATCGAAGAATCCAGTTCGATCATCGGGGACGGTTTTCAATAATCAGTTCTCAATGAGAAAATCATACCATATCGAGCGTTATATGATATTTGCAAACATTGATTTTTGGGGGATATTTCTCAAAAATCAAAAATACTACTGGATTAAGTGTGAATTATCTAAATTAGTCTAAACTTAAACGAAGAAGATGAGAAAAGTTGTGTTACTCTGTTTGCTTGTTTTCTCCATTGCCCTTCATGCGCAAGAGCATAGCGAGAACAACACCATGGAAAACCCCTTCAAAAAAGGGACTGAAATAAGGTCACTGTCCGTCGAGATAGGGCCATCGTGGATAAACTCGAAAGTATATACCTCTGAAGGAGACTTCACGAAGCAGGTTGGAGTGGAATTGGGTGTGGAATACGCCGGCATCAAAGTGGGTGGGATTGACTATGGGATATCCTTCTATCATAACGAAACCAATATTCATGGTTGCAAAGTCAGTCTCAACTATATCGGTCCCTCTCTGATCTATGCCCATCTCTTCCATCAGAAATGGCTTGGTAAAGTATCTCTTGGGCTGGGCTTGGGAACTGCTCAAGGAAAGGACAACAGTTATAACTTTCATGCCATAAGCATTGATAAAATACAATTTGGATTAGGCACACGGTTGGCCGCGGGCATGGTATTCCTTGCTTCTGACCATGTTGGCTTAGGCCTCAACTTGCATAGCATGGCCATCATCCTTGGCAAGAAAGACGGTTCACACTTCGGCGATTCAGACGAAATCAACGGCATCTCACGCATTGGTGGCACCTTTGTCTTCCACTATTTCTTCTAACTGCCCTCACCGCTGGTGATATGGACCTTGACTCAAAGATAATTACATAAAACCATCCACAAGGGGGAATCCACAAAGGGGACTGGTACTTGATTCTACAACCTTAGCGATAAAAGCCGATGAATTTGAACAAAATATATAAAGACATGACGAAAAAGAATCATATCTAAATAGGCAGGACTCCTACCATGTTTCATGTCCAGAATTCCCGCTCTCCTGAATCTTCCATCACCCCTCCACATCTTGGGCAGGTTTTCTTGTCCCAAATCCGGATGTTGTCGCTTCCGCATCTCAGACAGAGTCTGCCTACCTCGCTCCTGAATGAGGGGGCCACGTCGGCTATGATGCCACCCACGACAAGGTGTTGGATGGTCTTACAGTCAGGGCAGGTGACGGCGGTGATTTCCTGTCGGAACAGCCCACGGCCTTCATAGACTTCCGCCTCATAGCCACACGTCTTGCAACGCATCTTTATCTTCCATGCCATAACACCTCGTCTTTTCTGCTTTTTCAATACACCCGGAATCCATTTTCCTTGCAATAATCGATGGCTGGTTGATATCCTTGTGCTGTGGATTTGTGAATCCATTTCATACCGAGTCGTTCGTCTTTCTCCACACCGATGCCTGTCATGTGAAACCATCCTATGGCAAATTGGGCTTGAGGGTCACCTCCATTGGCTGCCAGTTCATACCAGAATACTGCTTCCGCCACATCTTTCTTGGCTCCGTCGCCATTCCAATGAGCGGCACCTACATTCTTCTGAGATAAGATGTGGCCCTGAAAGGCTGCCTCTCTATACCATAAATAGGCTTTTTCATGGTCTTCTCCCACGCCTTGTCCTAAATAATACGCATTGGCCACATTCACCTGAGACTGAAGGTCGCCACGAGAAGCCGCTTTCAGATACCACTCAAATGCCAGTTCAAGGCTTCGCTCTACGCCATCGCCTTTGTAATAGCACTCAGCCACGTTGAAGATACCATAAATGTCATCATGCTCTGCCGCTTTCATATACCATTCGAAAGCCGTTGCATGGTTTTCCACCACACCGCAGCCACGCATGTAACACACCCCAAGATTGTTCATTGCTTTGGGGTCGCCCTCATAAGCCATCTTGCGATAGGCGTCAGCGGTGTCGCGGTCTTTTTGCATATTAGGAGTATTCTAACTGAAAATCTGGTAGACAGCAGCCGACACCACCCATGCCACAACTGTGGTGTAGCCTGCGGCAAACAAAGCCCAACGCCAACTGCCTGTCTCGTTCTTGATGGCGGCGATAGTGGCGATACAGGGGAAGTAGAGCAATACGAACAACAGGAAGCAGAAGGCTACCAGCGGGGTAATACCCTCGCGCTCCATCTTCTCCCTGAGCACAGGATATTGTCCGGCGCTTGCAAGGTCGCTGTCATCAGCCACTTCCTCGTCGCCCGTATACAGCACACCCATGGTAGAGGCCACAATCTCCTTGGCACCAACACCGGCTACCAACCCCACGTCGAGTTTCCAGGTAAACCCTTGCGGCTTGAAGAGTGGTTCGATGCCCTTGCCGATATGTCCGATATAACTGTGCTCTTGCTGTTCTTGCTTGGTCATGCCCTCGTGGTGGGGGAAATAGCCCAGTGCCCATACGATGATGCTGGCCACAAGGATGATGCCTCCCATCTTTTTCAGATACTGCTTTCCTTTTTCCCAGGTATGGCGCAACATTGCCTTCATGGTAGGCACACGGTAGGGGGGAAGTTCCATCACAAAGGGCGTATCGTCGCCCTTGACGAGGAAACGGCTCAACAGCCTGCTCATCACCACGGCCATCAAGATGCCGATGACATAGAGGGAAATCATAACCATGGCCTGATACTTGACGGCAAAGAAGGCACCGATAATCATGATGTAGATGGGCAGTCGGGCCGAGCAACTCATAAACGGGAGGATGAGCATGGTGATGAGCCGTGACTTACGGCTTTCTATGGTGCGTGTGGCCATCACGGCAGGCACATTGCACCCGAATCCCATAATGAGCGGGATGAACGACTTGCCGTGAAGTCCCATCCTGTGCATGATCTTGTCCATGATGAAGGCAGCGCGTGCCATATACCCTGTATCTTCCATAAATGAGATGAAGGCATATAGGATAAGGATTTGCGGCAAGAAGACGATAACCGCCCCCACGCCTCCCACGACGCCATCAACCAACATGTCTTTCAGCGGTCCGTCGGGCAGTACGTTGCCCAGCCATTCGCCGAGGGCTGAGAAACCGGCATCTATCCAGTCCATGGGATACTGTCCCAGCGAGAACGTGGTCTGGAACATGGCATAGAGGATGAGAATGAAGATGGGAATACCCAGATACTTGTTGGTGATGATGTGGTCGATGAAGTGGGTGGCACGGTAGGTGTCCTCCTTGGTGCCTTCGTAGTAGTTGGCTTCCTGCAACGCCCCATGGATAAAGCCGTATTTGGCATCCATGATGGCTGTCTCGCTGTCTTCCTTCGTTTCCTGAAGGATGCGGGCGGCGGCTTGGTCACGTACGCGCAGTATGTCTTTTCCTATGTCAAGTGTCTGGACGTATTTCTCTGCTTGTTTGTCCTTCTCAAGGAGTTTGATGGCAAGATAGCGTGTGGAATAGCGCGAACGGGTCTTGCTGTCTTTCTGCACCTCTTCTTTCACCATGTCGATGGCAGGTTCAACGTATTTTCCATGGTTGATATGGATATGTCTCGACACCGTCTTGTTGGGGCGTGGGCCATGGGCATAGTCGTCGGTATGGTTGCCGCCATGCGCGTTCTCATAATCCTTGTGCCATTCCTGGATTTCCGCGGCTACCTTGGGGTTGATGTTGCCGTCTTTGTCGACGAAGTCCATCCCCTCATAGATGTTGATGATGATATGGAACAGGAGGTCGACACCACGCCCACTCTTGAATACCGTCGGTATCATCGGCACACCGAAAAGTTGGCCCAATTTGTTGAAATCGATGTTGTCGCCCCTGCGCTCGGTTTCATCATACATATTGAGTGCGCATACCATACGCACGTTCATGTCTATCAACTGTGTGGTGAGATAGAGGTTGCGCTCCAGGTTGCTCGCATCGATGACATTGATCACCACGTCGGGTGGCGATTCTATGAGTTGTCTGCGCACGTAGAGTTCTTCCGGGCTATAGGCCGACAAAGAATATGTTCCTGGCAAGTCGACAAGGCTGAACTCATACCCCTCGTACTTCGCGCTACCTTCCTTCGCGTCCACAGTCACGCCCGAGTAGTTGCCCACTCGCTCATGAGCGCCGGAGGCGAAATTGAACAAGGATGTCTTGCCACAATTGGGATTTCCTACCAATGCCACATTGATGTGCCGTCTTCTCTTTCGTGCAGCATCATGCAACTGGCTTTCGGTGATGACGATATCTTCTGTCTCGGGCTTGGAGAAATCGATGTCCTGCCCGTCGAGTTTGCCGCTGCGCTCCAAGTCTTTCGCCTCTCTTTCAGAGATAACCTCTATCATCTTGGCCTCGTCGTGCCTCAGTGACACCTCGTATCCGAGAATCCGGTATTTCACAGGGTCTTGTAAAGGCGCGTTGAGCAGCACCTCTACGGTAGTGCCTTTGATGAACCCCATTTCCACGATGCGCTTCCTGAAGCCACCGTGACCTATTACTTTCACGATAACCGCTTTTTCGCCTGTATGCAAGTCAGATAATCTCATTTCGATGTAGATAAGTTTGACAAACCAATCTTAAAATGGTAACCTTGGAAGTGCAAATTTACGAATACCTATTTATAAAAGCACCATCCTGCCATGCTTTTCACGGAAAATTACCATGAAATGAGGATGACAGGATGGCGGTATAAACGACAATACCTATTCTTTTTCGGTAGTAGTCTCAGTCAGGGTATCGTCTTTTAAAAGTGACTCCTCGCCGCTTGTTGCCTTCTCGTCATTGGTTTCACTGAAGGACTGTGGCTTGTTGAAATAGTCTTCCAACTCCTTGGCTGCATCATGGTTGTTGTTCTCAAGGTCTTTGACAATAACGCCATGTTCCAGCAAAGTGATGCGAGGACAGATGTCGATGGTATGGGCGAGGTTGTGGCTGCTGATGATAATCGTACTGCCGGTAGATTTGTTGTACTCGGTCAGGATTTTCTTCAGCACGTTCTGACTGGTGGGGTCAAGGAAGTTGAACGGTTCGTCGAGAATCACCAGTTGGGGGTGGTTGAGCAAGGCGGCAATGATGCCCACCTTCTGCTTGTTGCCGGCAGAGAGGTCACGGATCAACTTCTTGTGGCCGAGAATTTCACCCGCCATGAGCGGCTCGTATGTTTTCACTCTTTCCTCGACCTCTTCCTTGCTGATGCCGCATACCTTTCCGATGAAGGCAAAGTATTCTTCCGGTGTGAGGAAGTCGATGAGGAATCCTTCGTCGATATACGACCCCGTGTAGTTCTTCCAATCTTCGCTCTTGGATGGGTCGATGAGCATTTCAGGAGTGCCTTCGCTTTCCCCCTCGCCTTGGAATCCAAGGGTCACCCGGCCATCATCTGCCTTGATGAGATCGAGCAGCAGGCGGAACAGCGTGGTTTTCCCCGCACCATTGTTGCCTACAAGTCCTACAAGTTCGCCATCGCCGATATGATATTCGCCAATGTTCACTGCGGTGTTTTCACCAAAACATTTTTTCAGGTTCGATACATCGATTCTCATTTCTCTTCTCGTTGTGTTTGATGCAACGTGGATTCCGACTAGGAATCCACGTTGAGATTACTGATTTGTGGGAATAAATATCCCCCACCTTATACTAATCCTCTTCCGTGACAGTTCTTGAATTTCTTGCCACTGCCGCAGGGACAAGGCTCGTTGCGGCCCGGCATCTTGTCCTTACGGATAGGTTGGCGACGCTGTTGCTGAGCCGATTCACGGGTGTCCTGGCTGGCAGCAGCCTTCTGGTTCTCATCAACCATCTCGTCGCCCTTGCTCTCCTGGTAACGCTGGCTCCGACGCTCAGGCGCAGCCTCTTTCACCTCTTGCTGCAGTTGTGGAATCTGTCCACGCATCAAGATTTCTGAGATGCGGTTGTTCATGTCGTCTACCATGTTGTCGAACAATTTCACACTCTCGAGTTTGAAAATGAGCAAGGGGTCCTTCTGCTCGTATGAGGCATTCTGCACACTGTGCTTCAACTCGTCGAGTTGTCGCAGGTTCTCTTTCCAGCAGTCATCGATGATGTGGAGCGAAACGGCTTTCTCGAATTGCTTGACGACAGATTTGCATTCGGTGTCGTATGCCTCTTTCAGGTCACAAGGGATGTTCATCATGCCGCGACCGTCGGTGATGGGCACATTGATGCGCTCATAAATCTGGCCTTGTTCCTCATACACACGCTTGATAATGGGCCACGACACTTCCTGGATGCGGTCGGTGCGACGCTTGAATGCCTGCATGGCTTCGGCATACGACTTCTCTGCGAGCGACTCGCGGCTTTTCTCGATGAAGTCTTCCTTGCTGAAAGGACACTCCATGGCCAAGGTCTTGAGGAACATCTCCTTGCAGCCGTTGTAGTCGTTGTTGGAGATGATGTTCACCACACGGTCCCAAATGATGTTGGCAATGTCCATTCCGATGCGCTCACCCATCAGCGCGTGACGGCGCTTCTCATAGATTACCGTACGCTGTTTGTTCATCACATCGTCGTATTCCAACAGACGTTTACGCACACCGAAGTGGTTTTCTTCCACTTTCTTCTGCGCACGCTCGATACTGTTGTTGATCATCTTGTGTTCAATGCGCTCACCATCTTCAAAACCAAGACGGTCCATCACCTTGGCAATTCGCTCTGAAGCGAAGAGACGCATCAGTTTGTCTTCGAGCGAGACATAGAATACTGAGGAACCGGGGTCACCTTGACGACCGGCACGTCCACGCAACTGACGGTCGACGCGGCGGCTCTCATGGCGCTCAGTACCGATGATGGCAAGTCCTCCGGCTTCTTTTACCTCGGGAGTGAGTTTGATGTCGGTACCACGACCGGCCATGTTGGTGGCGATGGTCACGGCACCGAGGCCATCGGTGCTTCGTCCGGCCTGTGCCACGACATCAGCCTCCTTTTGGTGCAGTTTGGCATTCAGCACATTGTGGGGGATGTTGCGCATCTTGAGCATACGCGACAGCAACTGGGATATTTCCACCGATGTCGTACCTACCAGGGTGGGGCGGCCTGCCTCTCTCATGGCTACGATCTCGTCGATAACGGCATTGTATTTCTCACGCTGCGTCTTGTATACGCGGTCGTTCATGTCGTTGCGTTGCACTGGCTTGTTGGTAGGAATCTCCACCACGTCGAGTTTGTAGATATCCCAGAACTCTCCTGCCTCTGTGATGGCGGTACCCGTCATACCTGCGAGTTTATGATACATGCGGAAATAATTCTGCAGGGTGATGGTGGCATAGGTCTGTGTGGCAGCCTCCACTTTCACATGCTCCTTGGCTTCAACAGCCTGGTGGAGTCCGTCACTCCAGCGACGTCCTTCCATGATACGTCCGGTTTGCTCGTCAACGATTTTCACCTCACCGTCGATCACCACATATTCATCGTCTTTGTTGAACATGGTGTAGGCCTTGAGGAGTTGCTGAAGAGTATGCACGCGCTCGCTCTGGACGGCATAATGGCTCATCAGTTCGTCTTTCTTCTGAATGCGCTCCTCATCGGTAAGGCCGGTCTGGGCTTCCAGTTCCGACATCTCAGTAGTGATATCGGGCAGCACGAAGAGGTCCTTGTCGTCAACCTGCTTGGCAAGCCATTCCACACCTTTGTCGGTAAGGTCTACCGAGTTGAGTTTCTCCTCTACCACGAAGTAGAGTGGGGCCACGGCCTCGGGCATGCGGCGGTTGTTGTTCTGCATATACTCCTCCTCAGTGGCGAGCATTCCAGCCTTGATGCCTTCTTCAGACAGGTATTTGATGAGTGCCTTGTTCTTGGGCAATGCCTTGTGCGACCTGAAGAGCGAGAGGAAACCCTCCTGGGTGAGTTTCTGGTCGTTGGTTTCACGGCCTTTTTGAATCATCTGGCGAGCCTCGGCAAGATAGTCGGAAGCCAGGCGGCGCTGCACACCAACGAGTCGTTCTACCAAAGGCTGGTATTCCTCAAACATCTGGTCGTCGCCTTTCTCCACCGGACCGGAAATAATTAAAGGTGTACGGGCATCATCGATGAGCACAGAGTCTACCTCATCGACGATGGCGTAATTGTGTGCGCGCTGCACCAGGTCGGCGGGAGAGATGGCCATGTTGTCGCGCAGGTAGTCGAAGCCAAACTCATTGTTCGTGCCAAACGTGATGTCGGCCTGATAGGCCTTTCGCCTCTCTGGAGAGTTGGGGCGGTGCTTGTCGATACAGTCTACGGAGAGGCCGTTGAACTCATAAAGAGGCCCCATCCATTCAGAGTCACGTTTTGCAAGGTAGTCGTTGACGGTCACCACATGCACACCATTACCCGTGAGCGCATTGAGGAAGACAGGAAGGGTGGCTACAAGGGTCTTTCCTTCACCAGTCGCCATCTCGGCGATTTTGCCTTGATGGAGCACGGCACCACCGAAGAGTTGCACATCATAGTGCACCATGTCCCACTTCGTATCGTTGCCGCCAGCCATCCAGTGGTTGGAGTAAATGGCCTTGTCGTCTTCTATCCTCACAAAATCCTTGGTGGCAGCCAACTCGCGGTCGAAGTCGGTGGCAGTGACCACCACTTCTTCGTTTTCGGCAAAACGGCGTGCCGTATCCTTGACGATGCTGAAAGCCACTGGGAGCACTTCGTTTAATGCTTCCTCGTAGATTTCAAGAATCTCTTTCTCTATCTTGTCGACTTGGTTGAAAATCACCTCACGCTCATCGATAGGTGTATCTTCAATCTTTGACTTGAGTTCAGCCACTTTTGCTTTCTGCTCCTTGGCAGAGTCTTGCACATAGCGTTGAATCTCCTTTGTCTTGGCACGAAGGCCATCGTTGTCTAATGCTTGAATCTCGGGATAGGCCGCTTTCACCTTCTCGACGATGGGCTGTATCAGCCTCATGTCACGGGTGGATTTGTTGCCAAACAAAGATTGCAATAGTTTTGTTATGCCCATTGTTTATGATAAGAATTAATATTGTGTTCCAAAAAATCGTGCAAATTTACGAAAAAAAAAGCGTTTAGCCAATAATATGGGTGGTTTTTATAAAATCTTGACACTACGGCCTCTGCTTTTTCTTTTTCTGTAAGTATTCACGCGACACACACCTCACAAGCAAAGTTAGTGCCAAAATCATCATTCCCTCTGCATAATGCTGAAAGAATCTTCCTGCAAGGAACAATATGATGAGTATTGTCCATATCCTCCACCATCTGTGCGACTGCCTCCGCCTCATGCTTTTCACTACAGGATACACAAAGAAAAGGGGTAGGGGATTGAAAAGCAGTAGTTGTAGGTTGATGCGCACGGTGGGGTGAACAGAGAACAACATGAGAAAGAGCAAGATGCCAGCCAATCCCGTGGACACCATCAAGAGCATATCGAAGAGCCAGACGTTTTTTCCCAAGAGCATTTCGATGATGGTCAAGACGATGGTGAGCGCCAACAGTATCAGCGCGCACGCCGTTGGGGTGAGTGGAAATCCGTTTTCTGTGATTTGCAGACCGGCAGGGATGACTATAGTCTCTTCAGCGACCAAGCGACGCGAACTGCCATCGCTCATGATGATTTCGGCATCGCTGAAATCTTGCTTCAGGTTTCTGGGCAAAAACTGCTGCTCTTGTCTGGTAGTGGGCAGGTCGGCTTGTACACCCAACAAAATGTCGTTGCCAAATCGTGCCCATCGGTGGTCGGTGTTGCAACTATGCACCAACTGGCGGAAAGTGGCGTTTTCATCTATGGGGGAATTGTATTTCACTTTGCCCGACAGGTGGTTGACCAGGATGTCACGGGCACGGGTGGTGCAGTTGTCGTAGAAATAGTTGTATCTGTATACCAGGTTCTCGGGAAGGGCATTCACGCGTATGGCCTCCATGATGCTGGCTTTCTCGTCTTGGGTAAGATTGAGCCGTTGCTGGGTTACCTCACTTCCGTAGTATGCGTACTCTTGCTTGAACAACTCGAATGAAGAAATCCCCATGCAATAGTCAGTCAGCCCAAAAACAAACCGGAGGACGAAATGGGGAGCAGAAGAGTCAAACAACCCATAGTTGACCACCATGTCGTATCCTTGCGAAGGGTCTTTCAGGCGTATGGCGGTGTGTCCGTAAAGACTGTAAATCTGGTCGTGGGGAGCGCAAGTGAGTAGGCTTATTTGCAACGAGTCGTAAGAATCGTCGGCAGATATGGTGAGGCATGGACATAAGAATACCAAAAATATGGCCACCTTGCGTGAGAGGGTAAGCATTTCTTGTTTCATGCTGCAAAATTAGTGAAAACCAAGCGCAACGAGAAACAAAAGCCGAAGTTTTTTGCTCTTGTACGACAGGTGCCGCATGATGGTTGAGTTGGGTTAAATCATCATTTTAAACACATGCACAACTCTTTTGGGGGTGTAATTCAACAAATAATCCAACAAATTATTTGAAAAACATGTGTAAAGACAAAACTTTTTGTTATATTTGCACCTGAAGAAATCTAGTACACACTTTTATTTAACATATTTAATACATGAAAATCGGTTTGTTTATTCCCTGTTATGTCGATGCCGTATACCCCAATGTAGGCGTTGCGACATACAAGTTGCTAAAGCATCTCGGATTGGACGTGACTTATCCATTAAACCAGACTTGTTGCGGACAACCGATGGCTAATGCCGGCTTTGAGAAAATGGCTGTGCCCCTAGCCGAGAAGTTCGAAGACAAGTTCAAGGAATTCGACTTTGTCGTCGCCCCCTCGGTCAGTTGTGCGGCTTTTATCAAAATCAACTATCCGCGCCTCTTGGAAGGCAAGTCAGAATGTACCACTGCTTCCAAGTGCATGGACGTGGTGGAGTTCCTGCATGACGTAGTGAAGGTGAAGAGTTTGCCAGGTGAGTTTGCACATAAGGTGAGTTTGCACAACTCTTGTCATGGCGTACGTGAACTGGGACTTAGTTCTCCAAGCGAGATGCATGTAGCCAAGTTCAACAAAATTCGGGATTTGCTGGAACTCAAGAAAGGTATTGAGGTCGTTGAGCCAGAGCGCAACGACGAGTGCTGTGGATTTGGTGGCATGTTCTCCATCGAGGAGACGGCCGTCTCTGCACAGATGGGGCACGACAAGTTGAAGCGTCATATCGAGACAGGTGCCGAATATGTCACCGGTCCCGACTGTGCATGCCTGATGCACATGGCTGGTGTCGCCCAGAAGCGCGACATGCAGATTAAGTTTATTCACGCAGTAGAAATTTTAGCCGCTGGATTATGAGTACACTACATGCAAAAAAAGCAAAGGAGTTTCTGAAGAATCAGAAATATGCCAATTGGCACGACGCCACATTCTGGTCTGTCCGTTCGAAGAGAGACAATATGGCGCTGGGGTTAGATGAATGGGAGCAATTGCGTGACAAAGCCTCTGCCATCAAGAGGCACACCATTACCCACCTCGACGAATACCTGGAGAAATTCTCTGCCAATGCCGAGAAAAACGGATGTATCGTGCACTGGGCAAAGGATGCCGAAGAGTTCAATGAAATCGTTTTGGGCATCCTCAAGGACCATGGCGTCAAGAAGATTGTGAAGAGCAAGAGCATGCTCACTGAGGAGTGTGAGATGAACCCATACTTAGAGAAGCATGGCGTGGAGGTGGTGGAAACCGACCTTGGCGAGCGCATCATCCAGTTGAAAGGCCAGAAGCCCAGTCATATCGTCATGCCTGCCATTCACCTGAACCACGATGATGTGGGCGAGTTGTTCG
Organism: uncultured Prevotellaceae bacterium; assembly: GCA_900315455.1. Taxonomy (GTDB): domain Bacteria; phylum Bacteroidota; class Bacteroidia; order Bacteroidales; family Bacteroidaceae; genus Prevotella. The sequence goes on from OMZE01000020.1 coordinate 15,068, forward strand.
AAGAGAAACTGAATACCGAGCCGGGCAACCACGACCCCACCTACCTGACCTATATGGCCCGCTTGAGTTTGCGCAATGAATTCCTCACTGCCGATGCAGGAATGACTGGCGGCAACTTCGGCATCGCTGAGACTGGCGACATCGTGGTGTGTACCAATGAGGGCAATGCCGACATGAGTACCTCGTGCCCTAAACTGCACATCGCTGCCATCGGCTTGGAGAAAATCATCCCCGACTATGACTGTCTTGCTGTATTCCAGAGAATGCTTTGCCGTGCAGGAACAGGCCAGCCTACAACTACCTTCACCAGCCACTTCAGGAAGGCACGCCCCACAGCCGAGAAGATGCATATCGTATTGGTGGACAATGGGCGCAGCGATTGGGTGGCCAATCCCGAACATTGGGAGACCCTGAAGTGTATCCGTTGCGGCTCGTGCATGAACACATGTCCGGTTTATCGCCGTAGTGGCGGTTATTCGTATTCATACTTCATCCCCGGTCCAGTGGGCATCAACCTTGGCATGTTGCGCAATGTGAAAGAGCATAGTGGCAATGTGTCGGCATGTACGCTCTGTCTGAGTTGCCAGACGGTATGTCCCGTGAAGATCGACCTTGGCGACCAAATCTATAAATGGCGCCAGCAACTGGATGATTTCGGCACCGCCAGTGCAGAGAAGAAACGGATGTGCCAGGGCATGAAGATGCTCTTTGGAAGCAGTGGCTTGTATAACACGGCTATGAAGTTTGCCCCGATGGCCAACTGGGTTCCCTCGTTCCTCATCGAATGCGGACTCAATCCTTGGGCCGATGGTCATAAGATGATGAAATTCCCACGTTATTCCTTCCAGGAATTATGGAGAAAAGGAAAGGTATAACCAATAAATCAAGCATTTATGAGCAATAAAGAAGATATCCTGTCGAAATTCAGGAAAAACATCATAAAGAAATATGACATGCCCCGTCTCGACGACATCAAGGGCATCACATACCCCGACCCATTGGTTCAATTCATTTCCATGACGGAAAACGTGGGAGGAAAGGTGGTAGAACTCAAGAAAGACCAAGACATCAATCAGTTGATCAAGGAATTGTATCCTGATGCCAAGGAGATTGCCAGCAACCTGCCTGAGGTGACCATCGCCACCCGCAATCCTGATACCATTGGTTCGCCACAAGCACTCAATGGAACCGATGTGGGAGTGATAAAAGGAATGTTTGGCGTGGCTGAAAATGCCTGTGTGTGGATTCCCCAGACTATGGTGGAGAAAGCCGTTTGCTTTATCTCCGAGAACTTGGTCATCCTGCTCGACCGCAAGGAGATAGTGAACAATATGCATGAGGCCTATAAGAGGATTCAATTCAATGACTATGGCTACGGCACATTTATCAGTGGCCCGTCGAAGACCGCCGACATCGCCCAAGTGTTGGTGATGGGGGCGCAGGCTGCCCGTAGTGCCACGGTAGTATTGGTTTGATTCTCTGTCTTTCACACAGCGTATATTGTCATGCGCAAGAAGAGAGTGGCGAGGCTTTCAGGCCCCTGCCACTTTTTTCTTTGTCTTGGTGGCCAATGGCTTTTCTTTCCGCACTGATGAAACAACTGTCTCATCGTGGAAATTTGCGATACACTGCCTTTTTCTCTGTGGGGTGACAGGTTTTCGCTGTTTTCTGACCATAGGTAGAAGGCCCTTCTGTTCGGAAAAATCCAAAAATATTTTGGCTTTTTACATACTTAATCGTACCTTTGTGCTCAAATATTGAATAAATCATTTATGAAAAGGATACGTTTACTGATTCTTGCAACTTCCCTTGTTCTTATTGCCGCTGCTGCTCCAGTCAAAATGCCTTCGGCAGAACGGAAAGCCAGGTCGTTTGTGGCAGAAAACCATGGCATTTTCAAGAATGCCGATGTGGCTTTGGCCTATACTGCTACCAACGGGCAAAGCAAGGATTACGCATTGTTCTATGTATACAATGTAGGCAATGACAATGGTTTTGTCATCATTACTGGCGACGATAGGGCTGTGCCGGTCTTGGGCTACAGCGACAAAGGGCAGTTCTCCATGGACAACATCCCCGACAATCTGCGCATGTGGCTTGACTACTACAGAGAGGCCATGCAGCACGTCGTTTCACAGGAAATTCAAGGCGTGGCACCAAAAACGCGACCAACAGATGTTATTAAGCCACTGTTGACGACGACATGGGACCAAGGTTGGCCCTATAACTTGCTTTGTCCTTCGTCTGGCAACAAACAGTGCCCAACTGGTTGTGTGGCAACTGCCATGGCCCAGGTAATGAACTACCACCAATTCCCTATTGAGGAGACAACAGAGATTCCTGCATATTATTGTAGGTCGCTCAGTCAAAACCTGCCGGCGCTGCCTCCTGTCACTTTCGAGTGGGATATGATGGAGGATACTTATAACTGGCAATCTACTGAAGAGAGTCAGATGGCCGTTGCAAAATTGATGCAGTATTGCGGACAAGCGGTGCAAATGGAATACAGTGCCTCCAGTTCGGGCGCCCAGACTTTTGACTTGGGGTGGCGCATGTCCAATTATTTCAAATTTCCATCAACAATGCATTATGTCTACCATGAAGGCTATAGCATCGCTGAGTGGGACAGTCTGCTCATCCATGAACTGAAGACCAATGGCCCTATTCTGTATACTGGTTATACCACGGCATGGGAGGGACACGCTTTCGTTTGTGACGGCTATGACGGTAATGGTTTATACCACATCAACTGGGGATGGGGTGGCTCAGCCGATGGCTATTACCGTATCTCAGTTCTCGATGCTTCTGAATCTGGTACTGGTGGCAGTTCCACATCATTACGTTTCACCATCAACCAAGCCGCATTGCTGGGGTTGAAGACATCAGGCGAAGACGATTATGTTTCCCCCGAACAATCCATCGTCTTTTCTTCTAGACCAAGTCTGGGATTTGGTAGGGAGTATTCGCGCAAGGAGATGGGTGTGTCATTTCCAGCAGTGAAGATTGCGGGGTCCTTTAATGCTGTTGCTGAAGCAGGTTATTACGGCACGGGCTTTGCCCTTTACGATGAAGAAGGCGAGATGGTCAAGGTGCTGTCCAAACGAAATGATTATTTTTGGCCTGGCTATGGTGTCGATGCCTCTTATCATATCAATGGCATGGGCGCCGATATTGTCTCTGGGCATTTCACCATCCGTCCTGTTTATCAAGACAAAAATGGTGAATGGGTGCTGGCAAAAGGTGCTGAGCGTCATTATGTGGATATGGTGGTGGATAGTCTGGAAATGACGTTGACCCCTGTTCCCAAAGCCGATTTCGTCGTAAACAGTATCCGGCACTCCGGCAAGACATTGACGGTGAATATCACAAACAACGACGAGGAGTTTAATGGCCCGATATATGTCAGAAAATTGATGGATAATGGCAGCGAGGAGGATATCGCTTACGAGATGGTGGCGATTGAGCCCAATAGTACCCGTAACATTTCCATCTATATTGGTGATGATGTCAGTCTGAATCTGGAGAGAGATGTCATTTACTTGTCGGTAGATGAGTACAAAGGACTGTATTTCTATTGCAACGTCTATAACACGGATGCCGATTTGTCATGTAATGTTGATGTCTTCAATGTGACCAACGACAGTTCTACGATAGTGGGCGACAAGGTGATGTGTGAAATGAAAGTGACCAATAATGGTACAGGTGCTTACCGCCATTTCGTCACGTTGTCGCTTCAAGGTGCCGATGGATTGCGTTCAAATGGTTTCCGCAAATTGTTCGAACTGGGTGCTGGAGAAAGTGATACGGTGGAAATAGAATTGCCATTGGATGACTACGAAGGAATCAAGACCCTTGTGGGCACCAATTATGTGGGAAATGAAGAAAAAACCATGTGGGAGAGCAAGAATTATGAAGTTTCTCCTGGGGCGATTTATTGGAATGACAAGGGAATGGTGAGGGTCTGTATTGCCGCTGATATTCTCACTGTGCCCGAAGACGCCCTTACCGTCTATGTCGGGAATTCCTATTCCAGCGACGTGATACCCAATAGCAACCCCAATACCATCTATCTGCTCGACAAGACCATTCCGCCAAGTCTCTATGGACATAATGTGGTGAATTCGGAGATGAAGACCGGAAAAATCAGTCTGACAGATGGTTATGGCTATTTCTTTCCCAAGGAGTTGAATGCCACGTCTTCAGTAAGTTATAGCCGCAAGTTTGCAGAAGATGGAGTGGGGAAATGGTCGACTGTGTCTCTTCCGTTTGCGACGAACAAGATTCTTGTTGACGGGAAAACCGTGAATTGGTCACATGATGATGACGACCAGGATAAGTCGTTGTGGATAATGTCGGTGAGTGCGGTGGAAGGCGATATGGTGACTTTGCAGTATACGGATAAGATGCAGGCTAATCAGCCTTATCTTATCGCTGTGAGTGAGGATTTGGCGGGGAAAACGCTCGATTTCATCGGTGGCAAGACGAAGTTCACACCAACACAGGATTCTCCGTCACATCTTTTGGTCGATGGTTATACCTTTACGGGCGTTAATGTCGCTTCTGATATGCCAAAAGTGTTTGTTATCGAGGATGATGAATTCGTTTACGGTGAAGAAACCAGGCAGGTTGCTCCATTCAGGGCTTATTTGTCAGTGGAAGGCACGCCTGCTTATTCGCGCCTGTATATCTCTGGACCAGATATCACCAATGGTGTTGTTTCCATTCTTGCAGCCGAAGGCGGTGACATGCCTGCAGTTTACGACATGCAAGGCAGGAGAGTGCATGTTCACGACACCTTGAATGGCTTGCCGAAAGGAGTATATATAGTAGGTGGAAAGAAAAAGATAGTCAAATAGCAACCGCTATCAAGACAAAAGGCTCGGAACTCCGAGCCTTTTGTCTTGATAATGTGTTTGTTATTGATGATTATAAAGTTTATTCCAGCAAAAGAACGCGACTGCTCCAGTCGGTTTTCTTCCCCCAATCCACATCATTGCGATAAGGCAAATCCAAGCCGTGGCTCATCAGGTAAGCGCCACTGTAACTATTTCCCTCGCAGTCGAGTGGCCTGAGGTCAATCCGATTCAGTTCATGTACTTTGTAGAGGCGGTTGGGATCGAGCCCAGCCATCTTCACTCGTGGCAGGTGCTCGTTTTGGAACGACTCTGTCTTCCACCAGTAGAATACAGCCTTGTCCTTGGCTCCCGTCACATACATCATCGATGCCACTCCCTTATGGTCGTAGGGTGAAACCAAGCGGTAGATGTCACCGAACTGTACAATCGGACGGATGGATTTGTATTCGGCAATGGCATTGCGGCAAAGGGCTTTCTCTTCGTCGGTCATGTTCTTGGGCTGTATCTCCATGCCGAGTCTGCCACTCATCGCCACATCGATGCGGTATTTCAAGGCTGTCGTTCTGAAAACCGTATGGTTGGGAACGGCACTGATGTGGCTCGCCATGGCAATGGCGGGGAAGAAGTAACTCGTGCCCCATTGCATATAGATGCGCTGGAGGGCATCGGTGTTGTCGCTTACCCAAAATTCATCAAAATAGGGAAGCACTCCCCAGTTGGCACGCCCGCCTCCACTGGCACACGCCTGTATGGTGACATCGGGGAATTTCTCACGCACTCTCTTGCAAACATTCTCAAAGCCCCTGTGGTATTCTATATAGAGGTGGCTCTGGTCTTCGGCTTTCAGATACTGGCTGCCATGATTGAGGATGGGCATGTTGGCATCCCATTTGATATAGTCGATTTCTGGATATTTTGTCATGATGTCGTCAACGACCTTGAAGACAAAATCCTGTACTTTCGGATTGCTGAGGTCGAGGATAACCTGTGTGCCACCGCGCCCCAGCACGGCATCTCTTTGGGGTGACTTGATAATCCAGTCGGGATGCTTCTCATAGAGTTCACTTACGGTGTTGCTCATCTCCGGCTCAATCCATATACCGAACTTCACCCCGTTTTTCTTGGCGTCGCGAAGTAATCCTTCTATTCCGTCGGGCAGTTTCCTTCTGTCCACCACCCAGTCACCGAGCGAAGAGTTGTCTGTCTTGCGAGGATACTTGTCGCCAAACCATCCGTCGTCCATCACAAACAATTCTCCACCCATACTGGCAATATCGGCCATCATCTGGTCCATGCCGGCTTGGTTGATGTCGAAATATACGCCTTCCCAACTGTTGAGCAGTATCTTTCGTTCCTTGTCACCATGTGCCAACTTGTATTGGCGACCCCAACGGTGGAAATTGCGCGATGCACCGCTTAGACCCTGTGTGCTGTAGGTGAGGGCAAGTACAGGGGTAGTGAATGTCTCGCCTTTTTTCAGATGGTATTCGGAATTGTCTTCGTTGATTCCCGCGGAGAAATAGTGGTACTCGGTGTCGTCGGTGTCGAATTTCAAACGGTAGTTGCCCGAATAGCACAACGCTGCGCCAATCACGTCACCGTCATTTTCACGGGCCTTGCCATTGAGTGATATCATCACCTCAGCATGGTCGGTATGAGAATTCCGTGAACCATCCTTGTTCTTAATCATCATGACACCGGGATTAAGGGGTTCTTCCACCAAACGGGCTTCATTGGCCCAAGAGCCATAAAGATGGCTTACCCACACGTCTCCTCTCCGGATGGGCAGCATGCCGGATGCAAAGGTGGTGAGGGTTACGGTGGATTTCTCCTGGTTGGTCACCGTTGTCCAAGTCTCTATCATATCCACATCATGATATGCGCGATAGTTCAAGTCCACCGTAATGGGATAGACGGGGTCTTTCATGGTGATGGTTGTCACGGTGGCGTTGCCTTCGTCTTTATGGTTGATGGCGTAGGTTTGCAAAACCGTCGACATATTGCCATCTGCATGCCGCATGGCGATGGCGGCCTCTGCGGGCGTATTCAGTCCATAAGCAGGATAAGCATCCATCCTGCCGCCAGTAGGATATTGCAGGCGGTCTATGTCGGCTTTGTTCAGTTTGGGTCCAAAATAAACGTATTGTGGCATTGAGGCGATGTCCACATTCAAGACCAGCGACATGTTGGGTGTCTCTATCGTCACAGGATTGGCCCTTGTCACGACTGCGAGCAAAAGAGAGGCAATGAGGAAAATGTTTCTTTTCATATGGTATAAATAAAGATAATAGGTATAGATGTGAAATCTTATTGATGGTTAGGTATTTTGTGCTACAAAAATAAAGAAAAAAATAGTTTTGTCTACACGAAACGCCAATTCATTTCACCAAATGTCATGAAAACATGCTATTTGGGTAACAAGTGCAAATACGTGATATAGTCATCATTGTCAAAGCAGTCGCTTTTTTCATTTGAAAAGACTTGTCCGTTGATATTTTTTTGTTATTTTTGCAAAAACAAAGGCTATGATTATGAATAACGACAACAAGAACGCCATTTCGAAATATATCCATGAAATCAGCGATACCGAACTGCTTACCGATGAGCAGGAACGCCAACTTGCCCAGCGCATACAAGATGGCGACCCTACGGCTATATCCGAGTTGGTAGAGCCCAACTTGAGATTCGTATTGTCTGTAGCCAGTCAATATCGGGGGCAGAACGTCTCTTTCGACGACCTGGTGAGTGAGGGAAATATCGGTCTGATGAAAGCGGCAGCGCGCTATAGCCCATATCCGGGCAAGCGGTTCGTCAACTTTGCGGCGCCTATTGTCCGTGACTGTATAGAGCGGTTTATCGACAATCACTCTGGGCTATATAAAGTACCGCGTGGTGAGTCGTCACCATCGGAATCACGTCGTAGCCACCCTGTCTCGGTAGATGCGCCTATCCCTGCTGGAAGCACCAATAATTTCAACCTGCTCAACCTTCTTGAGAACATCGATTCTCCTTACGCCGACAAGCATCTTACCCAAGAAGATGTGAATGCCAGGATAATGTCTTTATTCAGTTTGCTTGACGACCGTGAGCGTCGGGTCATGACGCTTATCTATGGCATTGATACAGACCGCCACACCATGGCAGAGGTTGGAATGTTGATGGACATCAAGCGGGAGCGTGTACGTCAGATACGCGACAAGGCCTTGCGCAAATTACGCAAAGCCCGTCAGCATTTCAATGATATCTCTTGAATGTTTTTGGAGGCCCTGGTGACTTTAGGACTTTAATGGGCTTGTCCTCAACTTGATTTTCTGTGTCTTCAGCCTGCTGTTTTTCGGTTTCACCGTCAGCACTACTTCACCTGCTGTCCTGCCGGCACGGAGAATCACCATTGCCGACCCGTTATACAGGCTTCGTGTATTGACCGTGTTGAGTTCATCCGACAGCATGTCGCCGTTGGTGACGGCCACAATCCTGGCATCTCCTTCAACAGAAAATTCCAACTTGTCTTGTATGCGATAGTCGCGCCTGCCTTTTGAATCTACGGCATGCACACGCACATGCATGAGGTCTATCCCGTCGGCCACCCATTCGATGTCATCATGGGTCACATTGAGTTTCACGGCTTTACCACTGGTTTCCACACGATGCCTGGCCACTATTCTCCCGTGATCAAAGGCAATGGCTTCGATGTATCCGTCGGCATATTCCACATTGTCCCACCGCATCTTGTTTCGCTCCTTGGGATTGTCGGTGTTGCTTCTCTTTCCTTGACTCTTGCCATTTACCAGCAGTTCCACTTCCTCGGCATTGCTGTAGGCATATACAGTGAGGTGGGTGCCAGGCTGGCGGTTCCAATGGTCGCTGTATTTCTCGCCACCGAATTTCACGCCATTCCACTCTGTGTCCTCTGTGGTGTTGTCGACAATGCTCACATGCACGGTCGGCTCATCCTCTTTGAAGAAACTCTTGAGGAAATATGCCATGGGCTTGGGCTCGAGCGCGATGTCGAACACACCGTCGGTCCATCCCTTGGCGGGCCATCCACGTGATTCGCCCAAATAGTCAATCATACCCCAATAAGCCAAACCCACCACTTTGTCGAGATCCATCTCATAATAGTTTTGTCCCATCATGGTAAGATTGGCCTCGCTTTGGTAAAAAATCATCCAAGGAAAACGGCGGCCATCGCCGGGGAAATACATATAACGATAATTGTAGGCAGCCACATCGGTCTCTAATGCCAAGGGTGCGGGAAGAGAGTCGGTTTCCAGACTCCTTCCTCTTGGGTGCATGGCGACGGTTACCATGCGTGTGGTGTCGTATCGGTGGAGCAACTCACGCTGCAAACGGTAGGGAGTCACCCCCCAGTCATTGAAGGGCAGGTTGGCGTAGGTCTGCAATTCATTGCCCAGACTCCACATGATGACAGAGGGATGGTTACGGTCGCGCTTGATAAACTCAGGTATGTCTTTTTGCCACAACTCGGTCCATTCCTTCCTTCCTCCAGTGAATTGTGTCAGCCATTTGTCATAGAGTTCATCTACCACCAATATGCCGTTTTCATCGCATAAACGGATGAAGTCCTCACTGTAGGGATTATGTGATGTACGCACATGGTTGAATCCCCATTGCTTGAGCATTTTGAGTCGTTTCTCTATGGCTCGCGGGTAGGCTGCAGCCCCCAGGGCTCCCAGTGTATGGTGGTTGGCGATGCCTTTCAGTATGACTTTTTTTCCATTGAGCCTAAATCCGAAATCAGGCGAAAATTCAATCTTCCGTACCCCGAATGTGGTCTCTGCATGGTCGGCCACTTTTCCTTCAGCATCACATAATTCGAGCCTCAATTGATATAAATAAGGTGACTCGCAACTCCATAGGTGCGGATGGTTGAGATGTATGTCGTTCAAGCGATACTCATATTGTTTCATCTTCCTGTTCCACGCGATGTATGTGGTGTCGTCTGCCACGATATTCTTGTCGGCATCGAGAACAGTGGCATGCACTTTCAGACTATTGGTGTTGAGATAACAGGCAATTTCGGCTTGTATCGACAGGGTGGACATGGATTCGCTCACCTTGGGAGTGGTGACATATATGGGATGTCGTGGAAAATACAAGGCAGATGACGTGACGAGAAGTCCGACGTCGCGAATCAGACCGCCTCCGGTATACCATCTCGAGTTGGTGGGCTCCTGGGTGTTTGCCTTTACGGCGATGACATTCTCTGTGCCATATATCAAGTGGTTGGACAGGTCGACATCAAATCCCACGTAGCCATAATCGGTTCCGCCTATACGCTGTCCGTTGAGATATACGTCACCCACATACATGATACCTTGGAAATCGAGTGTCACGCGTTTCCCTTTCCAACTGTCATCAGGCAAGATGGTCTTCACATACCATCCTATTCCCATCTCCTTGAAAGCACGCGCACTCAGGCGACTCTTGAAGTTGCTCGCCTGGTCGCTGTTGTCGCTTTGTTCGTCGGCAGTCGGCGCCACCCATGGCTGCTCAATTTGGAAGTCATGCGGCAAGTCGATGGTTCGCCATGAGGCGGTGATGGCATTCACGTTGTCGGGAGAGGGGATGTCGGGGATATCGCCCAAATGAAATTTCCACCCGAAATTCATGCTGAAGACTTGTCTGTCGGCTGTAGTGCATACGGCTGTTACTGAAAACAGGATGGCACAGATGATAAGAAGTGTCTTTTTCATGACGTGTTCACTCAGAAAGTAGTTTGACATATGAGTTGAGGCCACTGGGCATAGGAGCCCATCCCTCATAAGTGGTATTCTTGTAATTCAGGTCCACTACATTGATTTCCTCCATCTTGCGCCATTTCACGCCTTTACGGTCAAGGTCGGCAATGCGGTTGGCGGGTAAGTTGGTCACTTCAATGCGAATTTCGTTCTTGCCTTTCTGCAAGCATTGTCCCAGGTCGAGCGTGAATGGTACACACCATGCACAACCCTTGAAATCGCCATTGACGTATACTCGTGCGCTTTCCCTTACGTCGCCCAAATCAATGCGCCATGATTTCTTGGCTTGATGCTTGTCGACTTTCAATATGGTGGTGTAGACACCTGTACCCATGGTGATGCCTGCGGCTTCACTGAGATGTTCCCATGAGCGTAGTGTGTCTAAAGCAAATGTTTCTTCCACTTTGGGCATTTCCTCTTCAAACGACAAAGTCCATGCTGCATTGGTAAGGTCGATTTCTTCCGGGGCTGTGTCATCCTTGGCTGCCACCTGCTCTCCGTATGCCGTCGACGGCAAGATGTTGTCGTAGGTTTGCAAGATCATCGACTCTCCCGATTTCAAGTCGACGTATATGCTCTTGTCTCTTGTCTCTGCATGTGAGATGATCCCGTTGAGCGGATTGAACCACATGGCATCCTTGAAGTCAACGGCTAAATTCACCCAACCTTTCTTGTCGTCAGGAGAGAGATTGGCAATGAAATAATGATGGCCATGGTCATTGCTGCGGCGAATGACTCTCAGCCCCATCTTCGTGCGCATGGGTTCGGGGGTGGCTGATGCTGTCATTCCTGCGTTGTCAATGCCGTGGATGATTCGTGCGCCTTGCGCTTCCAACTGTGACAGATGTCGTTTGAGGGATTCTGGCATGCGTCCACTTCCCGGGATGATGAGTCCACGATAGCGTGAGCCGCCAGGGGTGACAATCATCCCTTCGTCGAAAACGGAAGATTCCAGTATCTTCTCACTGATGTAATCGCAGTCGAATCCAAGGCTGTCGATTTCCAGTATACTCTGAATGAACTCGGGGGCTTTCTCTGCCATCTTATGGATGTCGAATGCCATCAACAAGCCGTCAACACCGGGTGAGAGACGTTTCGACCACATGTCGCGCAGAGGTACCAGCACCAGGAAATCGTTGTCGGGATGTCCCATTTGAAGAAAACTCTGGCAACGCTCAATGTATTTCATCAGATAGGGTGCATCGCGCCATATCGAATTGTTGGGACTCATGTCGATACTGGCATAGAACCGCCATCCTGGCCAAGGGTCGTTCTTGGGAGAATAGCATGTGCCATGGAAAAACATGTGGTTGACTCCGCAGGTGAACATCAGGTCGAGGTCGGGTTTCATTTGGGAGAGCGACGTGCGGAAATGCTCTGTGAGCCAGGTGAATGTCTCGCTGCTCGTGAAGGGCTTTCCCATGATATGGGCTGCCGAAGATGCATACTTGAGCATGGACACGTCGCTGAAATTCGGTCGGGTGAAGCCGAGGTCTTTGCGCAGTCCGTGGATATTGAATTCCGACAGTCCAAAGCCTTCGATTTCAGGTACGTCAACAGAGGCATAAACGTCAATGAGACTGGCTGGTGAACCATGGGCTTGGTTGCGTGTCTGTGAGCCATGCGAATGTGCCCACGATGTCCATTGCTGCGAGAAATTCTCCAGCAACATGTCACTCAATGTCTCACGATAGTCGGAGAGCACGTCCTTGGTGTTGTCGTTCGACGGGATATCTATTCCCAAAAGTTCGGGAAAGTGTTTTGCCAAATCGTATCCCCTACGTGCCTTGAATTCAGTGAGAAGGGTAGGGGTCCAGTTGGCATTGTATACTTCGTAGGAGTCGTTGAAGAAATTGTGGGGCCATGCCACTTGGCTCGCTTCAAAAACTTGGTCGAATCGGTCGAGATAGTGTCGAACGGCAGTCTTGTCGAAGTGGTCGATGACGTATCCGGCACCGCCTGGAGCAGCCCGCTTCACCTGCTGGCGGGTGCGCGAGACGTAAAGCGCCACTACAAGCCACTTTCCGGTGAGGCGCAACATTTGCAGTTTCCCTTCTTCTACGCTGCCTGTCATATCAATGCATTTTCCCTTGTAGCCTTTCACGTCTATGGGGTAGGCCATGGCACAGGAAAACTTGGCGAAACGGCGTTCTTTGTCGTCTTTGATGCTAATGTCGACCAACATGGGCTGGTCGGTTACCTTGTCTACCAACACGGTGTCGATAACGAAGACTGCCTTGCAGGCGGCCTCCTCAATGGGCGTGGAAGGACCGCCAAACGGCCATCCCGTACCTGTATTCATGTCTACGAGGATGCCGTTTGTCTCTCCTATGCGTTCTACATTGGCCAATTGGTTCATCCATTCGGGTGAAAGAAACGAAATGGCATGCTGTTCGTTGCCTTGGACTCCATATATGGGCGTAATCTCAACAGAACCTACTCCAACCTTGGCATATTCTTCCAAATTCCATTTGAGATTCACTTCGTCGACAGCCGATCCGGGCCACCACCACCTGAGTCCTGGTTTGCTTTCCGGCATAGGCGTAGGCCACTCCACTTGTCCGATGGCCGACAGTGATACCATCAATAAGAAAGCAGTGAGCAAATGTCTGATATTTTCCATGTTTTGTGTCGTTGAAGATAATGAAATGAGTAGTTTGTTGCTTTACTCATCAAAAAACAGCACTCTTGTACTTTTTTGAAGAATTGCAACAAAGGTACACAATAAATCCGAGTAAGGCAAGAGGAAAGCAGGTTTTAGTATTCTGAAAGCCGTCTTGGGTGTGTGTTGTCTTTTGTATTTAAGCAAAATTAACAGTTGTAAGGCTAATGGAATGTAAAAAAAGAAGTATTTTTGACATCAGAAAACAATCTTATGGCTTTTAGGAGTTTATATACAGGCTATGGAAAATAAAATACTTTACATCGTTGTGCCTTGCTATAACGAGGAAAAAGTGCTCTTGGAAACTACCAAGCGTCTTTCTGCACTCATCGACCGTATGGCAGCAGATAAATTGGTGTCATGGGAAAGCCGTGTGTTGTTTGTAGATGATGGCTCGAAAGACACCACCTGGCAACTCATAGAGCAACTGCATGAAACATCAAGATATGTCGTTGGGGTGAAGTTGGCGGGAAATGTTGGACATCAGAATGCGTTGATGGCAGGGCTGACTACAGCCAAGGATTATGCCGACATCATCGTGAGTATTGACGCTGACTTGCAAGACGACGTGGAGGTTATACCACAGATGGTGAAAGAGTACAACAATGGTTGCGACATTGTGTATGGGGTTCGGAAGAAACGAGATACAGATACTTTTTTCAAACGCAACACGGCTCAGGCTTTCTACAAACTCATGGGATTTCTGGGGGTGAAGACTATTTACAACCATGCGGATTACAGGCTCATGAGCCAGCGTGCGGTAGAAAAACTGACTGAATTTCGTGAGCGGAACCTTTTCTTAAGGGGAATGGTGCCCCTGATTGGTTACAGGACTGCGTGCGTGTATTACGACCGCGCCGAACGATTTGCTGGAGAGAGCAAGTATCCCCTTGGCAAGATGGTTAACTTCGCGCTCGAAGGGGTCACTTCATTCAGTATCCGCCCGCTTAGGCTTCTGCTCTATATGGGAATTCTCTTCATTCTCATCTCTTTTTTCATTCTCTTATGGGTATTAATAAGGTATATGGGAGGAGCAGTAGTCCCGGGATGGTCGTCACTCATGCTGTCAGTATGGTTCGTGGGTGGCTGTATCCTCGTAGGACTCGGAATTGTGGGAGAATATATTGGGAAAATATACATAGAAGTGAAAGACCGTCCTCGATACAATATAGAGACGGTGTTGTCGAAATAATTAAACAACCTAATATTTTGTAAGTTCTATTATTACTACACATAAAATATCATAAACTGTTTGTGAAAAAAAGAGAAAATTGGATAGACTGGGCGAAAACTATTGGTATGTTTACCATTATTTGGGGACATTGCTTCCCAGATAAAGTGTCAGGTTTTATATATGCGTTTAACGTCCCTTTATTTTTCATTATTTCAGGCTACCTTTGTCATAAAGAGTCCTCTTTTAATCTTTTTTGCAACAAGATAATCCATAACCTTATTATCCCATATTTTGTTTTAGGTTTTATAAAGATTGCTCCCATTGTTGTGGAGCATTTATCTGACGGACTATGGATGTGGCCTGTGCTCGCTCTATTCGGAGGTTTTCATCAATTAAATGATATACCTGGATGTGGCAATCTTTGGTTCGTATATTCACTTATCATTATCAAACTGCTCTACCAATGTTTTCCTCGAAGAAAACTTTTTCTGTCTGTAATTTCTTTTACAGGTGCTATGATTTATAATATTATAGGATTGGAATGGTCATGGGCTGTAACAGACATTTTGTTGGCAATACCATTTTTTATGATAGGTAATTATATGGCAACCATTAGTTTTTTTTCTGAAATAGCATCGAAAGTACAAGTTCATGCAGTTAGATGTTTGTTTATTGTTGGCATACTGATAGTTTTAACCGGTCTAATAGGTTATTATAATGGTGATGCTTATATGTATCAATGCCATTATGGTAAGACTATAATTCTATTTGTTTTGGGAGCGGTTTTTGGATGTTCAATGATTTTTATTGTTTCATGGATGTTGAATGGGGTTAGTTCTCGCATTATATCTATTTCATCAATAGGTACTATAGTTACATTGGCTTTTCATGTAAGAATCCTTCATTTACCCATCAATTGGATTAGTAAACAAGGATTTGATGTCGTGACACAAAACATCTCTCTATTTGTTTGTTCGATACTTGTTTTAGTTGCTTTTGTCCCTGTTATACTATTTGTCAAACGCTTTTTCCCGATTGTGCTTGGTAAAAGGGCAAAGTCACTATGACTTTGTTGTTCAGAATGTATTTGTATAATCGCAAGTATTCAATTCTACTTCTAATTAAAAAAACTACAGGATATAATGGAAAAGAGGATGTTCAATTTGAACATCCTCTTTTCCATGGGTTATGGTATCTTCCGAACCGTTGTTTTGCAAAGAGATAGAAGAAAGCCAGATCGTGTACGAAATACCGCCTGAACAACCGTCGCGGTTCGTGAATGAACCTGTAAAACCATTCCATTCCCATGCGCTGCATCCAGAGGGGAGCCCTGCGTTTTATACCGGCCTCAAAATCTATGGTGGCTCCCAATGCCATGAATATCTTGATGCCAGGCATTCGGTCCTTCCATTTCACGATATATTTTTCTTGTTTTGGTGCCCCTACACCTACAACCAGCACATTGGCACCACTTTGGTTGATGATGTCAACAATATGCCCACACTCCTCTGGCTTTTGGTCGAAACCCATGCTTGGCGACATTGCCCCAACTACTATTGGCCTTCCTACTGTGTTGTTGATGCGTTCAAGTGCCAGCGTGGCCACGTTGTCGAGCGAGCCAAGCAGGAATATCCTGCAGTCGGGGTCATCTTTATGATAGTGGTAGAACGACCTGAAGAATGTGCTGCCAGATATGGCTTCCTTGAAGGGTGTGGAGGTGAAACGTGAGCAGAACAACAGCACTTTACTGTCGCACACTACCCAGTCGGCTTCCTGATAGGCGTCATAAAACCCCTTGTCTTTCTGGAGTTTCATGACATGGTCTACGTTAGGAGTAAAAAGCACACCTTCCTTGAGGTTGGCCAACAGTTCTGCCTCGGTGATGTTTTGTATCCTGACGTTGAGTATGTCGATGGTTGGGTGTTCCACGTCGTCAAATCAATGTGAGGGCGTCTCACATCCCCCGTTGCTTGAAATACTTGTCGTAGCCTTCGAGCAATGCGCGGCTCGTATGCTCCCAACTCAACTCGTTGACAATGCGTTGTCTTCCATATTCCGACATCTCCTTTCTCTTTGCCGGGTTGTCGAGCAACTGGATAATCTTGTCGGCCATGTCGATGGCGTTGTTGGGCTCTGCATATAGAGATGCCTCCTGTGCCGAAAAACGTCCTTCAGTAAGGTCGAATTGCACGATGGGTTTTCCCAATGCCATGTATTCCAGTATTTTGTTCATCGTACTCTTGTCGTTCATGGCATTGTATTCATCGGAATTGACGCATACATCAGCAGTGTTGAGATAGTCGAGCAGCACTTCATCGGAAACCCTTCCTGTGAATTCCAATATGTCGTCGAGGCCCATCTCGTGACTTTGTTTCCGCAGCGCTTCAAGATGAGGTCCACCACCAACGACACCCCAGAAGATATCGTCGCGATGAAGTTCCTCCTTGATATATTTCGCTGCTTTGAGCAGATACTCGATGCCTTCTTGTTGACCTATCACGCCAACATATCCTACCATGAACCTGCGTCCTCGTTTGATTTCTGATTTGGCAGGAGTAATTTTGAGTCGTTCCAGTTTTGGACCGCTTCGCAGCACAAACACCTTGTCCTCTTTCATCCCCCCACGGCTGATGGCGATTTGCTTGTAACTTTCGTTGGTCACGAACGCGAAGGCACAATGCTTGTATGTCTGCCTTTCGAGCCACAACTGACTCTTATAGAGTAGGCCTGAAGCCTTGCCGAATTTTGCCTCAAACAATTCGGGGCAGATGTCGTGGTGGTCGAAGACATAGTCCACGCCTTTATTCTTGAATCGTCGTGCCACCATATAGATGTCGTCGGGAGGGTTGCAGCCATGAATGACATGAAACCCACGCTCTTTGTAGATTCTCTTGGCCAGCCGCAATTCCTCGCGGAGCGCACAGAAATATTCTCTGGCGTAGCCTAGTGCCCCATTCCCCTCTGCGGGAAGGTCATGGCGGTACACATGCACGCCGTTCAGGTATTCATAATCGGCATCATACCCTTTTCCCTTGGGGCATATCACGCTGACCAGGTAGCCATTCTCTGCCAAAGTGGTGGCTTCCTGCCAAACACGGGTGTCGAATGGAACGGGCAGGTTTTCGACGATAATGAGGACTTTTCGTTGCATCTTTATATGATTGTAATGGTGGTGCTGAAGGAAGTGGCATTGCCATGTGCCCTAAGTACGTAGGTTGAGGATTTCACTCCGTAGCACTCAGAAAAATCTATTGTAGTTATTTCAGGTTCGGAATCCTTGGGCAGGCAAATCATGCACCTTGATTTATTTCCCCTTACCAAATAGTTGCCTTCGCTTTTCTCTATCTGGCAATTCGAACCGACGACAAAAGAAAGTGTCCAGTTGCGAGGAGAACTTATTGTGTCATCGATTCTCAGTGTCTTGGCAATCTTGTTCCATGTGAACCGGCGTCTGTGGAGGGTAGGGAGATACCCGTCGTGTTCTGCTTCCACGATATCTTCCTGCTCACTGAATTGGAAGTGCAACAGTTTGCAATTGGCTTTCTTTCCCCAAAGGAAAGCACCGAGCATCTCAGACTGGTCGTGCCCATCGATACACAACGTATTGTGATTAATGGTCTTCCTGAAATGATTCCTCGCGTTGAGGTCGGAATGATAGATATATGTGCCAGGGTCGGCAAGCAGCATCTCACCATCTTCCATCAGTTGGAAACTCAGCGTGTCGGCATGGCCATGGGCAGCAATACTACCAAATCCCAACGGGGCATGGTCTATTCCAATCAGCGTTTTGTTGTCATCGCTTCTCAAGAATGAGTATCCACCCTCTTTGAAACAACGGCTTTGATGGTGGTCATAGGATGGCATGCGAGCCAATGTCTTCTCATATCCTTCTCCCAGCAAGCATCTGGTGGTTTCCGACACCCGGGAGAAAAGAGGGTAGGAGATACCTGTTACAAAGGAGCATAGTTGCATCACGGCATCGGCATGCTCGCTTCCAACTCCCTCTAAGTCAAGAATCTTACCCTCATCGTCATCCCCAAATTCCATGATCGCGCCATGGCTATCGGTGCTGTTGCATACAAATTCACACATGGCAGTCAAATAGGTCTTCCATACATGGGGCACATTATCGCCATTCGCAACCATGATATGGGCAACTAGTGCGTAGGCTTCCATGACAAACAACTGATAATGGAGCGACATCTCTTTGTTCACGCCATCTGGATAGTTCTGCTTGGGCATCTCGCTGTCAAGGATTTTCATGCCCTTGTCTTTCCATGGCGTATGGTCGAATGCATATCCTGCGATGGCCATCGAAGCGGCTTCCACAATCAAGTGGTTGTTGGCTGAGGAAAAACGGGAATGGTGCCGGTCTATGGCATCTGTCATGTTCAGGATACCAGTAGCGAGATGCTGCTGCAAATCCTGGTGCTTGCCGGAAAGTTGGAGGTATGCTAGGCTGAAACACCATGATATGGAACGGATGGCCAACTCCATTACACTTGTCCAAGAGATACCAATGAGATAGGGGTTGTTGTCGTTCCAGTCTTCATAGAGCATCTGCAGTTCGTCAGCCCACTTCTCGTCACCTGAATAGTAATAGTTTTTGGCGAGAATGGCAAACTGAAAATGACGGTTGAGTTCCCAGTTGGTTCGGGCATCACCAATGTCGTCTCGACCCTTGTAATCCAACTGGTATGAGAAAATGCGTTCCCACTCGTTGGGAGTCTGGAAGCCGGCGTGCCATTGCCTCTTGTATTTCTTATATTCATAACCTCCCAACAAAGGTATGGAGTTGCCGAAGACGTGGCCGTCCTTTTTGGTATTGACTCCCAACTTACTGGAATCGAAGCGCAGGTGCTCTAGCCGTGGGTTGAAAACGACATGGTCAACCCTTTGAGGTTTCCGGCAGTATTTCCTCTCGGAATACTGCATCCTTTTTTGCCCCAGCCGCCATAACACCTCTCTGGGGCTCATGGCTCGCAAACGGTTCACATACCAGGAGATGGCACTCATCTTAAAAATCCGTCTGTCGGAAATCCTTTTCTATCTCGCGCGACTGGGATTCTTTGTTCTCGTTGATGTCGCCCCACGACAATCCCTCATAATAGCCATCATAGTCGACAGTTCTCCACTGCCTTACCATATCGATGATTACCTTCCCAGGATATCGGGTAAGCAGGTCCTCGAATTCTTTCTCCTTGTTGGTTACCACGAGTAAGTCAGAGTCTGCGCAAACCGCATCCAAGTCAGAACTGATGAAATGCTGAAGATGGGGTATCTTTGCCATGATGAAATCCTTGTTGGTGCCAGTCAACTCGCTGACCACAACATTCTTGTCGTATATCTTGATGGCGCAACCTTTTCCCAACAACCGTTCTACCACATCCACGATAGGCGAACAGCGCAAGTCGTCGGTACCCGATTTAAAACTCAGACCAAGAATACCAATTTTGCGTTTGCCTTTGGAGAGAATCGTCTGAACAGCCAGTTCTTTCTGGTTCTCGTTGCTTGGATGGATGCTGTCGATGACAGGCACATTTACATACAGGTCGTGTGCAAGGGTCTTAAGGGCTTTCATGTCTTTGGGGAGACAAGAGCCACCGTAAGCAAAACCCGGTTTGAAGTAATAAGGTGAAATGTTGAGTTGACGGTCTTTGCAGAAGATTTCCATCACCTTGTGGCTGTCGATGTTGAGGTGCTTGCAGATATTTCCCACTTCATTGCCAAAAACAATCTTCAGGGCATGATAGGTGTTGTTGACGTATTTCATCATCTCTGCTACCTTGATGTCGGTAGAGATGAACTCGGCATTGATATCCTTGTACAAATCGCGGAAGATGCTCTCCGCCTTGGGACTGTCGGTGCCAACGAGAGTAAGGGGCGGGTTGAAATAGTCGTGTACGCTGGTACCCTCACGAAGGAATTCAGGGTTGCTCACTACGGTAAAGCCTTCGTTGCGGCGTTTGCCACTCTCGCGTTCGAGAATCTCGCCCACCTTTTCATTGGTGCCGGGAAGCACGGTGGAGCGGAGGGCAACGACATGGAAACCGTCTTTGTCTTTCAAAGCCTTACCGATGCGTTCGGCCACAGTGAAAACGTAATTGAGGTTGAGGTGCCCTTCCTTGCTCGAGGGGGTGCCGACGACGATGAAAGAGACTTCCGTGGAGGCAACGGCCTCGGCGGCATCTGTGGTGGCGCGCAGGCGTCCGGCACTATAGGCTTCGGCACACAACTCCGAGATACCTTCTTCAATGATGGTGGGCTTCCCTTCGTTGATGAGCCGCACTTTGTTGGCATTCACGTCTACTCCGATGACATTGTGCCCCATTTTCGCCAAGCAGGCAGCACCTACACAGCCTACATATCCCAAACCGAAAATGCTGATGTTCATATTTGAATTGGTTTTATTGCTTGTACTCTGTAATGACGTATGAGAACTTCCCCCTGTCGGTGACAATAAGATTTGATTCGTCCGTCTGAATGATTTCGAGGTCTATGTTGTCGCGGCCAATCTTCTCATATATCATTTTGAGAAGTTTTTTTTTCTCTTCTATGGTGAGTATCCGTCCGTCGGTAACAACACGAAGGTCCACTTTTCCGTCCTTGTGTTGTACGAATTGTGCATAACGAATTTCGAGGGTGGTGTTCTTTGAGATGACAAAGGTCAGGGCAGCATTGGTGTAGATGCTCCCATCTTTCCCTACCAATACACTGGAAGGCCTTCCATGGATGCGCCTGACCACCGGAAAAATGCCATGACGGCCATCCGACAGACTTGGAGGTACAACCAATTCGGTTGTCTCAAACAGGTCGAAAGTTTGATAACGAATCATGGGAAAGTCGGAATTGATAAGAGATGTGGTGATCTCGCCATCCACGGTATATTCGTTAATTGAGTATCCCGGATCCTCGTAATACCCTTTATGGTCAAGTGTTTCTTCCAAACGGATAGTACGTTCTGTGGTTCCATAATGGTCGTATACCTCTGCTTGCAAGACGGCCGCTATTTTGTCGCGTTGGTAGTCGAGCAGGTTTTCACTTGAAGTGAAACAAAGAGGGATATGGCAACTGAGCCCTTCTGATTCTATCAAGCAACATAGGTTGTAGAGGCTGCTCGGATAGCCTTCTATGGCTTTTGGACAGACTTTAGCAATGGCTTCTACATACTTGTCAATTGTCTCTTTCCGCAGGTTATAACTGCTAAGGAAGAGTGTATGGGCCAATCCCACCCATAAAGTGGTGTCTTCTCGGCCAAGGTTTCCCCGCAGAGATGCCAGACGGTCTTTTCCATAATGAAAACCACATCTTTTTCTGTAGACATAAAAGTAGGCTTGTTCGCGTAAGATGCTCTCCGCGCTTTCCCATACATCCAAAGGGGTGCCGCTGGTGCCACTGGTATGATTGGGAAGGAGCATGCGACTGACTCGCATCTGGTTACCGTGTTGGCGGATGAGGTCTTTGGTAATGACAGGCAAGCGGCTGATGTCTTCGATGCAGCGGATGTCGTCTTCATTGATGCCAGCCGTGCTGTATAGATGGTGATAGAAGGGGGAATGCCGATATGCTTTCTTGAAGATGTAGAGAAACCTTTCCTCGTTGCGTTTCTGCAACAGCAAAGGTTCCATATCGTACATCTCTTCTATCTCTCTCACATATTTCTTAATGAGAGGATAAGACCGCAACTGGTATTTTAAGACCTCTTTGAAGTATTTTTTCATGATAGAATAATGCCAGTCTTATGAGTCACGGCCTGAGAAGTGGGCGATAAACGTTCGTAAGGCATTTCTCTATATTGCATGGGAGATGCGAAAGACTTCTCTCGTATGCAAATTCACCCATTTTGACGCGTAACGAAGGAGATTGAGCAAACAAGGTGATGGCTTCATGTAGTTTTTCAGTGTCACCAGGAGGGATCATGATACCCTCAATACCCTCGGACAGTATCTCGGGGATACCGCCGACATTGGAAGCAATGGCGGGTAAATGGTATGAAAATGCTTCGAGAATAGAGATGGGGACACCTTCATAGTAGGACGGAAGGATGAAAATGTCGCTCTCGTTCAGCAACCTTTCCTTTTTTAGTCCATCGACCCAACCGAAATAGGTAACTAAACCTTCCAAATGATGGCTTGATATGAGACCATTGAGCCTATCCGACTCACCGATACCGGCAATGTAAAAACGAAGCCGCCCCTTGTATTCATCCTGATGAGCAATGATGACATCCATAAGGTCAAAAATACCTTTCTCCCCGCATATCTTGCCAAGGAACAAAATCGTGCAGTAGTTTTTATCGCGCAGGGAGTGGTCTTCGTGGGGGACATCCATGATGTTGGGAACGACTTTTACGTCACTGCAACCTATATCATGGCTGAAGAATGTGCTCCAGGAATCAGAGAGAGAAACAATGGTGTCGCATTTCTTCAGAATGTACGGCACGGTGCGTGGATGCTTTCGAGTAAAATCCTTGAATGCACCGCCATGAATGTGATAAACCACTCTCTTTCCTGCAAGTTTCGACAAGATAATGACGATGCTTTTACGATAGAAACTGCCTTTCGACGCACCATGAACATGCACTATCTGGATTTTCCTTCCTACAAGATATGAGAACAACTTCAGCAACGCACCTCCGAAGACAAGAATCTTACGTAAGGCACTGCCTTCTCTCTGTGTGGTGAGATAGTTGAAAACAGGAAACAGTTGCTTGTATGAATGAGTCACCATGCCAATCCCACCTTTCGGCGTATTGCAGTCGGGACCTACAAGCAGCACTTTCTCAGTTATGGCTTTTTCTATCATCTATGCTTTAGTTTGTTGAAGGCAAAGAGTATGCTTTCGGGTAGCAATTTCCTCAGGAAAGCCTTTAACCGTAGACGAAAACCCTTATGTTGCCATGAGGCGGCACCATAATGAATGCTTCTCGTGTTTGCTGTAACATGCAAACGCTTCGTTATGATGTTGACGGGGTTGAAATAGTCGCTTGGATATATTGTCAGTGTGCCAACGGTCTGTATCCCTGTTTGCTGCTTCATGCCAAACGAAGTCAATACCTCGGTGGTATAGTCGACAATGGTGCATAGATTGGGCGTTCCGTCAGCATGATAGAACGACTGAGATGCATAACGCTTCAACAATTCTCCATATATCATATCTCCTGCCTCACATCCCAAGCCAAGTCCGGGGTTCACCATGACCGAAGAGGACTTTGATATGCAATCAGACTCACATCCCATGAAACCACCATTGCTGACAATATCGTTGATTGGCTTTATGATTTTTACGTCGGTGTCGAAATAGAGCCCTCCATGATGGTAAAGAATCCAGAATCGTGCATAGTCACTGACAAAGGCATATTTCCCAATCTTGTATGCTTCAGAAGTGTATTGTATGATATTGACGTCAAAGTTATCCTCATTCCACTCCTTGATTTCGTAGTCGGGAAGGTATTTCTTCCACGATGCGATACATTCTACGGCAAGAGGTGGGAGGGGGTTGTGACCAAACCAACAGTAATGAATAACCTTAGGTATCATGGCTCAATTGTCAGAAATGGTGCGTAGTGTTGGTAAAGGAGTCTGGAGAGCAAGTGATTTTGCGAGGATTGCGATTCAGGTAGGCTCCCCACCAACCAAATGAACTCCGTGTAATGACTTGGTGTTTGCACATGGAAATCAGTTGCATGTCGCGCCAACTCAAGTCGCCTGTATTCCAGTTTACGAACTTTACGATATCGTTCCGCATGTCCAACCCAAGAATCGAACTGTGGTGTTTTGCCCAGTCGACACTGGTTGGGTCGCAGAAGACATAAAATCGAGGTTGGGGAATCTCTCTCTTAATATATCCGACTGCCCTTTTGAAATAGCCTCCAAAATAGCAGTCGAAATTGAAACTCATCATGTCGCCATAACGGGCATGGATGGCCACCGACTCGGTGGATTGTATCTCATCCCTAAAAGCAAGGTCACGGGGATGGGTCAGTGCCGGAAAACGGAATGTCTCCCTGATGGCACTGTCTATGCGCTCTATCTCATTGCCGGCATTCTTGAACGTAAGCCTTTGCCCCGTAAAGACATTTTCTGGGGTAGAGACAAACAACTCCGACGGGTTGGCTTGGACGGTTTGCCTTCTACCAGACAATTTCTTCCTGATGAGATTGAGGTATAGGAAAGCAAATGTCTTCTTGTAGGCAGGGGTGCTGAGTTGGGTCTTGTGAGGAGCACCTGGCGCTTCAAAGTCTCCCCGCATATTGTTTAATTCTAGGCCATGGGCCTTGAAGGCATTAGTGAAATGTACCGGGTAGTTCCAGTTGCGCAGCCAGAACTGGGAATCCCTGATGTCACGGATAATGGCTCGCCATTCGGCGTCGTCGAAATATTCCTTGATGTTGGGGGCTGAAACATGGAAGATGCGTTCGAGTTCATAGCCATTCCACTGGCAAATCACATCGTTGCATTCGGGAATGTCGTAAACGATGGTTTCTATGTAGCACTTGTCATCAGGGTTGGCTTCCTTCATCGCCAAGTATTCGCAGTAACTCAGCATTTGGTTGCCCAAACCAGATTCAATGTGAATAACCTTCATCTCCTTGTTATTCCTCGATTTTCTTGATGAACTTTGCGGGATTGCCTCCCCATACCTCACCCTCGGGAATGTTCTTGGTAACCACACTCCCCGCTGCCACAATGGATTTCTCGCCAATCGTGACTCCCTTAAGGATGATGCACCTGGCACCGATAAACACATGGTCGGCAATGACAATAGGCCGGCTGTGGCTGTTGAGTGGGTCGGCCTGGCGGTCGCTTCTCGTCTTCCAATCCATGCTATGAAGGTCGGTGTCCATCACGATAGTGCCATTGCCAATGTTCACATGGTTGCCAATGGAAATGTGTTCCCCGCATACAATGATGGCATTGGTCATCCCGCTGAAATCACCAATGGTGAGTGTGGAGCCATCCAGCACAACCATGGTAGAATAGGCGCCATTGTCCAGTTTTGTATCCCTGCCCGACCTGCAGATAAACAGTTTGCCGATTTTCACCATAGCCCTTTGTCCTATATGGATTTTGGGCTTGCCGAAGAACGCGATGTCGTGGTGGAAATCTGCCTTTTTGTACGACAAATAGGCCTTGGCATAGCGAGAATGAAACCAACCCGTCAGTCGTCCCAATTTCTCTATGCCCTTACCTATTATCAGGAATGCTGTCTCCGTTATCTTCATTGTTAGCGACAATGTATTGGTTGTGGCGTTTTTTTTCTGTCACTGCCTTGTTGACCATCAAATAAATGATAAATGGGAAGATGAAGTTACCTTGGTCGGAAATCGTGGTGCCTGAAAACGACAGCAAAAACATGTTTAGTGTCAGGGCTGCACCAAGGAAAGCATAATCACTCTTTCTGTGATACTTGAACAGGTAAAACATCAAATAAAACCAGATGCATAGGTACAATACACCACCAAAGTATCCGTATTTCGTCAATAAGTTGCCATACGAGATGTCGGGCGTAGACAGTTGTTGGGTTTCACCTTCTTCATCCAACAGTCCGAGGTTGAAGTTGTAGAGTTTATTGATGGTAAGCGACTGGCTGTCGCTGATCAGCCCCAAGCCGAACACGTTCTCGCTGAGAGGGCGAGTGGTAAGATACTCTGCTCTCTCATACACCCATGCCATTCGGTAAGTGAATGTACCTACGTCGTGGGCATTTCCAAGATACACCGTCTCCTGGATACCACCATTGAATACGGATTTGATCTCGTTTTCCGTGGAGTCGTTAAATTTTCCTGCAAATCGGTTGCCGATGATGCCTGCAAATGGCGCCACCAATATCATGGCGACAAACACGGCTGTCAAGATTGACTTCGCTTTTCCTTGGATAATCAATGCCAACAACAAGACAATTGAAGTCATGGCTATCTGCGTTCTGCCCAGTGTGGCAAACAAGGCGATGATGAATACGAAGATTGCTGGGAACGTGATTTTAGATTTCAGTATATGCGGCGAAAGGATAGACACAAACAGGTACCAGTAGAGCAGGGGAGGAAAGTTGTAATAACGCATGATTCCCGTATATTCGTCTATCTTCGCGGTGTCTTGCTTGTAGGGAAGTACGGGTAAATTCAGAAATACTTCTAGTATATACAGAATAGAGGTGACCAGGGTAATGTAGAAAAACGCCCTGTTGAGCCATAGCAGGTCTTCTACCTTCTGCTTGCGTAGGAAGAAGTAGGAGAGGAAGAGAAAAGACGCACGGCTGCCCTGAAGAATCTGATAACCCGTAAAATGGTAATGGGTGTAGGAGAAAGAGATATCGAGAACCAAGAAAACCAGAAAGGCCCAAAGCCAATAGCGCAGGTGCCGGTCGTTAAGGTCGCGTGTCTTCTTTTCCGTGAAAATGGTAAATGCAAGGACTACGAAGATGAAAATGAATGCCAAGTCAAAGTTCTTGACATCCAGCACTTCATCTGTGAGCACACGCCATCCTTTCAACATGAAAGTAGCGAAGATGAACAGACTCAACTTGCGCAACTCCAAGAGATAGAGGATGAGACCTAATGCCAAGAGTATATATCCTATCATGATTATCGGCTATTTAATCCAGATGCCTGTGGCTGTGTTGTTCATGAGTTTATGCAATTGTATCTTTCCAAGCAATGCCTGCACGAGATACACTACAGATGGAACGACAACAATGCCCACAATGCCAAACATACGGCATGAAAGCACCATAAGAGGGATTGATATCAGGGCAAAGACAACATAGGCTGTCATTTGTATTCTTACTGTGCCAATGCCATTAATCATCTGCATGTAGATGGCTCCAAGAATCTGGGCCAGTGAATAAAGGAGGACAGCACACGACAGTGAGAATTTCACCTTCACGCTGTCGCCTATCCATATGTCATAGAACAACGACGAAATGAGCAGCATGAGGAGTCCGCTCCCAAGGCATGCCAGCCAGCAATACTCCAGTTTACGGATGATGGATTTCATCCAAGAATAGTCTTTCTTCGTGAAGGCGTCGGTGAAAGCCGACCAGAATGGGGAGATGACAATCATCATCACCATGTGGAGAATCCCGAAGTATTTGTAGGCAATGTTGTATTCGGTGGCTGCCTCTGGTCCCAGTTCACGGGTGATGATGACATTCATCACTTGGAAAATCACCAGCAGGCACATGTAAATGACGAAAAACTGAAGTCCAAGATTGAGGATGTTTTTCACCAGACGGGTATCGACATACTTGAGTCCGGGCCTCATGTCGCGATATTGTGGCAATGAGTAGCCAATGA
Source organism: uncultured Prevotellaceae bacterium (assembly GCA_900315455.1). Taxonomy (GTDB): domain Bacteria; phylum Bacteroidota; class Bacteroidia; order Bacteroidales; family Bacteroidaceae; genus Prevotella. The sequence goes on from OMZE01000020.1 coordinate 42,816, forward strand.
GTGAGGCACCCAACATTACCAGACATGGCACTCCGGCATAATATGTCGCCAGGTTGGTGAGTGTACCCTTTGTGGTTCGGGTGAGGATGAATACCGCCACAAGCGAAAGCAACTGCCCTATGCCAAGGATGAGCGAGGAATAGCCAATCTTTTGGTCGGCAGTGAGCATGGTGGAAAAGATGCTTACTACCATGTTGAAGCAGAAAAAGGCGCTGAGAATGGCAAAAACTAGCCTCAACTCCTCAAGATACGAAGGGTCGACATGTAGGATAGATGGCCAGTCCAGGAACCGGTTTGCCACAAAGAGTATGACATACAGGAACGCGACGATGGCTCCAATGGAGAAATAAGTGGTACTGAGATACTTCCTTGCCAACAGCATGTTGCCTTGTGCTTTTGCCTCGGCAAACTTGTTTCTGAAACCATTTCCAAGTCCCAAGTCGAAAAAAGCAATCCAACCGATGACCGAAGACAATGTAATCCATATCCCATAGCGGGTGGGATTGACATAGTTGATGGTCAGCGGCACTACAAGCAAGTTGCTCAGAATGCTTATCCCTTTCGCTGTGAGCGAGATGATGATATTCCGTACAGCCTCTTTGCTTCTTGAAGAGGATTTGGAAAAAATAGAATATATTTTTCGGATAGGAAGCGAGAAGTAAGTTCTCTTGCTCATTCCAATCAATTTCCAGAAAAAGAACCGATTTGGCTCAACTTTGCAGGTTCCCCATGATTCATAAAAATACCTACTCGTATAACATATAGAGACACGAGTTATTGGCGGATTTGTAATTGTCTGATATTCATGGGGAAACCGCATATAGGCCCGCTCCTTGATGGAGTCGTGGCCCGCAGAAACGTCCAAGATTCTCTAAAACGCTTGCAAAATTACAAAATTTAAGCCAAAAGCAGATGTTTTTTCATTCAAAAAATAAGGTATTGCCACGACTTGAATGTAAAAAAAGAGGTTGCCGACATTCGGCAACCTCTCTGTCATCGTTTACATGATGATTTTCTCTGTTCTGACACGGCCATTCTTCAATGTCTGCCTGCGAATAACCACACCAGAAGAGGGGCGGTTGACTTTCTTGCCCTCTATGGAATAATACTCTACCTTGGCGACCTCGTTTTCCTGTAAGTATGCTATGCCATTGACATGCGTATAGGCAGGATAATACTCTTCGACGGCTTCCAGGGCATCTTCGTTGCCTTGTTTCATAATGTCCTCAACAAGTGAGTTGAGATACACCTCAAGGTTGGTATACCATCCTTTCTCTGTATCAATAGTGAAAAGCACGGCATCAGAGGCATCGTTGGGATTCAGTCCGTTGGCGGTCTCCCAGTCGTTGGGGATGCCGTCGTTGTCGGTATCGAAATCTGCGGGACGTGAGCCAGTGCCGAAATTGGCTTCTGTATATCCCTCAACGTCGGCTACGATGTCGATGATGCCGGGTTGCTTAGTGATAGAGCCGGTATAGGTGGCTGTTCCTGTCTCTGCCTCATTGGCGTAGCGCTCGTCCACGTTGTCGCGGTGGAGCGAGGCGCCTGCATAAGCCAGTACTTTAGTGAAGGCACTCTCGGCAGAATGGGTGGTTACCTCGCCGGCGGGAGAGGGCTCGTCGACCTTGATGCTCACGCAGTCTGTTCCCGAAGTGTTTTGCTTGTATTCCACGGAGTTGCCGTAATAATGATGGGTGTCGGAAGAGTATTTCTCACCGTCGATGGTGAAGACACCGTTATCGTAAATCACGCCTTTCCAGTCATAATTCTGCTTTTGTCCTTCAGGTGCAGCATAGGCATAATTGCCATTGATGTAATAACGGCTGGTCATACCTATCAACTCCTGAGGGGTGGAATTGCCTGATGCTCCAACAGTCACTTGGGTGATTCTTGTCTTGTGGGTGGTGGCAGGACCGGATTTGTAGTAATTGTTCACCATGTTGATATAACCTCCTCCTGGTCCACCATAGCATCCTCCTGTTCCCCAGTTGTAGAGCACGCAGTTGCGGAAGTCTACAATTTCGGCCTGTACGTAGTTTTCCCATTGGTAGACATCATACAGGGCATTGTTCTTATACCCGTTCCACTGGTATCTCGCACCGTTGAATCTGGGCACGCGGTTTTGCATGTGCAACAGAAGATTGTGATGGAAAGAAGCCAACTTGCCTCCCCAGATGCCACCATAGCCATGGGCACCTTTGTTGTGCCCGGCATTTGTAAGACTTTCGGCAATGGTGCACCATTGCATGGTGAAGTTGTTGTTGTCGTAGAAGGAGGCCACTTCGTCAATACACCAACTGAAAGAACAATGGTCTAACATGATGCTGTTTTTCTGTCGTTGCCAGATGGCGTCGGCACCGTCGTTGACATCTCGTTCCTGACCTCTTCGGATGCGTATGAAGCGGATGATGTTGTTGGATCCCGGACGCACAGTGCGGTAGCGGATGGTAATGCCGGGGTAGGGGGCTGTCTGTCCGGCAATGGTGGTGTTGTCGCCAATCACCAGGTCGCTGTTCAAGGCGATGACACCGGCCACATCGAATACCACAGTTTTCTTTGTGCTTCCCTGCACGGCAGCCCTCAGCGACCCAGCGCCGTTGTCATTCAGGTTGGTCACATGTACCACTTTGCCACCACGCCCGCCGGTGACATAGCGTCCATGTCCTTCGGCACCGGGAAATGCTGGCGCTTGTGCATGCAAGCACATCGTGACAACCATCATCCATACAATAAGTAATGGTTTTCTCATCATTTTCTGATAGTAAGATTTTTGTTTTGCTTTTAGGTGATTTGTTGTTTGGAGCAGTTTGCTGCCGCAAAAGTAATCATAAAATAATAAAATGGTGCACTGCGTTTGTTAAAAGTATGTAAATCGCCTTCGCAATTGCCGTTTCTTCAACAAATTAGGCGTGTGGAGGTCTTGTCCACACGCCCAAACACAGATTCTTGTTATTTTTTGCGTTCACGTTCTTTGAAAATACCGTGACGGTAGGCATAGAGTAATTTCTCCAGGTCATTGATCTGTTGTTGTATCTCAACGCCCTTGTCCGTGTCGGAGACACGCATGCGCTTGGCCGACATCTCAACAATCTGGGTAGTGCCGATAATGTCGGTACCCTTTTGTATGGCATCCACAGCAGAGGTGAACGGCTCGTGTTGCACCAGTTCAAAACCGCGGCTGTGATAGACCAATGTATATCCGGCGATACCGGTCTCTTTGTGATAGGCTTGTGAGAAGCCGCCATCGATGACCATGAGTTTGCCGTTGGCTTTGATGGGGTTCTCGCCTGTCTTCACATGCACGGGAACGTGTCCGTTGATGATGTGCCGGTTGGGCCCTTTCACCCCAAATGACTCCATGATGCGGTCGCATACTTCTTCACTGTCACGAAGTTTGAAGTAATAGCCTTTTTCTTCTTTGTGCGTCTCTTTCTCTGTGATGAAATAGCGTTCGAAAGTCGCCATCTTTGACTTGTCGAACAAAGGTGAGTCTTTACCGCACCAGAGATACAAGAAATAGTCGACGGCATATTCCCGTTCCCTTTCGTCGGTATCTTTTTGAAAGGCAGCCCTGATAATCATGCCGATACGATGGAGAAGTTCATGCCCTTTGTAGCATTTGCCGTCGTAGAGGGGTACTTCTTTCAAAGAACCGTCGGCATTGAGTGGCACGGAGGCATGGAACAGCAGGTTGTTGTTGACAACGGCATACATGCATCCATGCTGCAATAGCAGGCGGATATGTCTGCGAAGTTTCTCGCTCACTTTGAAGGAATGGTGCAGCCGGCGAATGAGTTGGGCCTCACCTTTGGTCAGGCGGTTGGGACACGCAGGGTCGATGGTCGGGAAATGGTTGCTCGTGAGTTGGTACTCCTTCCCTTTGATGGTGACAGTGCCTTTCTGGAAATCGATGCTGTTGAGGAGGGCGCGGTCGGCCATGTCCCATTCTGGATGCTTCTCCGCCATTTGGGCTTCTATCTTGAACTGCAGGATGGAAATGGCTTTGTGCATCCGTGCTGTCAGAATACGGGTCTTTTCATCCATTGATTCGTCATCGATGAGCCCTCTCGGCATGAATTCCGTGCAAGGGTCGTCGCCATAGGTGTCGAGTGCGAAGGTGGCCAGGGGAATGAGGTTGATGCCATAACCTTCCTCTAACGTGGCGAGATTGGCGTAACGCAAGGACAGACGGATGACATTGCACATACATGCTTCGTTGCCTGCACATGCTCCCATCCACAATATGTCATGGTTTCCCCATTGAATGTCCCAGGTGTGATAGTTCTCCATGGTATCCATGATGATGTGGGCGCCGGGACCACGGTCATAGATGTCGCCGAGGATATGTAGTTGGTCGATGGCCAGCCGGTGTATCACATTGCATGTCGCTACGATGAAGTCGTCGGCACTGCCTGTGGAGATGATGGTGTCGATAATGGCACTCACGTATGCAGTCTTGTCCACGTCTTCTGTGTGTTCATGCAAGAGTTCCTGAATGATGTAACTGAATTCAGGCGGTAACGACTTCCTCACTTTCGAACGCGTATACTTGCTCGAAACCTCACGGCATACTTCCACCAAGTGATGTATGGTGATGCGATACCAGTCATCGATGTCGTCTTCATTCTCTTTGACCAACTCCAGTTTCTGGCGAGGATAGTAGATGAGGGTGCAGAGTTCTTTCTTTTCAGCATCGCGTATCTGATTGCCGAAAATTTCATTCACTTTTCGCTTGATGTTGCCTGATGCGTTCTTGAGAACATGCTGAAATGCTTCTTGTTCGCCATGGATGTCGGCAAGGAAGTGCTCGGTGCCCTTCGGCAGGTTCAGGATGGCCTGAAGGTTGATAATCTCGGTACTTGCTTCGGCTATTGTCGGAAATGAGTTTGACAATAATTGCAGATAGCGCATGTCGTCTTGATTGAGGTCTTTCATAGTTCGTATGATAAAGTGTCGGTTAAATAGTCTTCATTATCAATGAATTCAGTATCTGACAAGAGATTTCCTGATTCTTTCTGTACCATGGTCGTCAAGGGCTGTCACAGGCATGAAGCCCTCGGCCAGATATACGGTTTCCTTCAGAATCTGACTGATCCTTCGGGCGAAAGTGTGCAGGTGAAGGTCATGGAGTTTGGTGTCAAGCACGTTGTCGTTCACGGGTTCATGCCGATAAACGGTATAGAGGTCACAGAGGTGTCTCAAAGTGATGGAATGGTGTGCTGCATGATATTTGAGATTCTGCATCATAAAGCATACTGTTTTCTCAATGTCGCTGCAGTCTTGTATCTTCTTGGAAAAACGGTTGCTCTTCTTCTTGCTGCCAAGTAGACTTTGGGAAGGCAGCGGAGAAGTGTCTTTTGCATGTCGGGGAGGAAAATGCGAGATGGTGGAGAGGTCTGGCACGGGGACCTTGACCTGTGCACGTTCCATTCCATCAAGCACGATGTTCGTTACCCCTTGTTCCTCTGCATAGAGCAACAGGTCGTGCCATTTCTTGGGCGAGAGACTCCTTAGGTTGAGAATGTCTTCTGCGCATAAAGGCTGTCGCTCTTCTGGCCCTGCCAAACTCAGATGTAATAGTGCGCTGATGGCCTCACGGGAGTTTTGGTCGAGTTTGGTTCCCATGTCGCTGTCAAGCACTTGTTGATAAAGGGCAAGGGTTTCCTGCGCCATCTCTTCATAGTCGGTATATTCATCCGTCTTGGGGTCGGAAATGACCACTATACGGTCATTCAACTTCTCTCCCTTGAGGTAATCGGCTTCTTTGGGGTCGGTCAACAGCATGGCTGCGGCATTTGCCACCATCTTTTTCTGATAGCAAATCATTTTCCAGGTGCGGATGCCATACTGGGCGTCGATAAAGTCGGGATTCATCCCTCCGTATGAGGAGAAGACCACGGGAAATCCTCGTTTCCTTGACCACAGCCCGATGCGTGAGGCAATGAAGTTGTAGGAACCGTGAATGTGTACGATATCCGGCATGAAACCATATAAAATGTGGAGGTATTTCTTCTGAAGCCCCAAAAGGTTCACCACGCCATGACGCCCGTAATCGCTCTTCCCCGTACCGATGGTGAAGTGATTGTAGTTTGACATGGAAGTTGCCACATTGTCCAGTGTGACTACATTCACCACCGCATGTTCCCCCATTCGTGTCATCAATGCGTCGAGATGTTGCCATAACGGCGTCTCGGCGTCACTGAAAGCGGTGAAATGGAGTATTTTCATTTTCATAGGAATTCATGTGTTTTGGGTGTCACACCTTATGGCTGATGAAATCATTCTTGTCGGCATACTCATAGCGAAACCTTGTCATGATATTCCGGAAGAGCATGCTCCATTCATAGGGAATGACTTTCCACGAGGGGACGGAGACACCCATCGCTTGCAAGGCACGTTTCCCGTTGACAATCCTGAGCATGAGAGAAAGGACCAATGCTGCCACACTCACTCCTAAGAGTATCCACCGAGAGGTAAGTGCCGCAAAGACCATGACAGCCAGAACGACAATGTAGTTGAGATGGAGCATCGTTTGGTCGGTTAAAAACTGTGTTCTTAACCCGAGACCTCCTTCAAGATGCTTTTTCGTCTCCTCATGATATACCTGGCGGTTCTGCCACGTCTTCTCGGAAATGGCGTTTTCTGTGAGCCATGCTTCAGGTGAGACAGTGATTCCGTGTTCGCCCAACTTGGCAAACTTGTTGACCAAGAAGTCATATTCGCCGATGGAGTAGCGCAGGTGTTCCTGGAAACCGTTGCTTTCCATAAAATCGCTCTTCTTGAATGCCAGCAATGGGCAATTGGTGCGGTAGGCATTGCCATTTTGGGCGGCCCTTAGAAGATAGAGTGCGGTATGCATCTGCTCGAAACGGTGATATGGCTTACTGTCTTTTTCATAATTCACATATCCCATCACCAAACTTTTGCGGTGCGAAAGTGATGAGGCAAATGCAGCCAGCCACCCGCTTCCTTCTGGTTTGCAGCGGGGGTCGGTCAGGATAATCCAGTCGTTTTTCGAAGCCCTCACTCCAAGGGTAATGGCCAGTTTGTTCTTGCTCATATACCTGGAACTTTCCGGAACGAAGGTGGAATACAGACGCTGGTTATTGGCATAGCGCTTCAGCACATTGTCGGTTTCAGCGTCTGCCTTTTCCGAAACCACGATGATGTCATACCCTGGCTCGTAGTCTTGGGTAAGGAAGATGGGGAGATGCTCGTCGAGTGCAACATGGTCGCCGTTGGAAACGAGCAGCACTGTGACTTTCGGCAACTCTTCCACGGCCTCCGCGTCTTCTTGCCTTAAACGGCGAAAAAGCGGACTCATCATCGGTGCGACAAGGGCCAGAAAAAGTGTCGCTGCTCCGAGTATAAGGGTAATGGTATCGATGTAGGTCATAGGTCTTCAGAGATATATCCTACGGGCAATTTCCTGCAATTATACTGTGACGCCATGATTTCTCCATAAGCACCAGCCGAACGTATGGCGATGAGGTCTCCTCGACGGGTGACATTCAGGTCGACGGCTTTCCCGAAAACGTCGCTTGATTCACAGATGGGACCAACCACGTCATAGGTTTCCTTCTGCCCATCGCTGCTGATGTTCTCTATTTTGTGGTATGCTTGATAGAGGGCAGGCCTGATAAGGTCGGTCATGCCGGCATCTACAATGGCAAATTGCTTTACGGCGCCTTTCTTCACATAGAGGGTGCGGGTGATGAGTGTGCCACATTGAGCCACCACGGCCCTTCCCAATTCGAAATGCAATGTTTGTCCCTCACGAAGCCGAAGATGACGGGCATAGGTGTCGAAATAGGACTTGAAGTCAGGGATGGGCACCCGGTTGGGGTGGGTGTAATCGATGCCTAAACCTCCACCCACATTGATGTTTTCCACTACAATCTTCTTTCGCTCCAGTTGTTTCTGGAGGTCATTAATCCGGTTGCACAACGCCGCAAAGTCATCCATGTTGAGAATCTGGGAGCCGATGTGGAAATGCAGGCCAACAAATGAGACGTGCGACATGTGGGAGGCCACCTCAATCACGTCTTCCATGTCGCGCATGGCAATGCCAAACTTGTTTTCTGCAAGTCCTGTGGTGATTTTGGAATGGGTGTGTGCTCCCACATCTGGATTGATGCGGAATGCCACGCGTGCTGTTTTCCCCATTTCTCCGGCAATATCATTGATTACCTCAAGTTCGGCGATGCTTTCTACATTGAAGCAGAAAATTCCCGCTTTTAGTCCGAGACGGATTTCCCAGTCGCTCTTCCCAACTCCTGCGTACACGATTTTTCTTGGTGAAAAGCCGCTGGAGAGAGAGGCTTGTATCTCGCCGCCGCTGACACAGTCGGCACCTAACCCTGACATGGCTATGATATTCAGCACCTTGGGGTTGGCGTTGGCTTTCACAGCATAGTGAACGACAAAGCCCTTGTGCTTTTCCACCTCATGGTTGATGGCACGGAGCGTTTCTCGCAACAGTTCTGTGTCGTAGTAATAGAACGGCGTTTCGATTTCCTGGAATTTTTCAGTAGGGAACTTTCCTTTCATCTTCTTTACTTGAATAATTTGGCGCTGAGGTTCTGGAGGGCACGCTTCTTGTCTTGTTCCTTTACAAGGAAAGAAATATTGTAATTTGACCCTCCATAAGAAATCATTCTCACAGGGATGTCTTTCATCGCGTCAGTAGCAATGGTCTCGAATCCCAGATTGCTCCAGTCGAGGTCACCCACCACACAGATAATGCACATGTTGGTGTCAACGGTCACCGTACCGTATTTCTTCAGTTCGTTGACGATGGCAGAGAGGTGGGCGGCATTGTCGATGGTCACCGAGACGCCAACCTCGGAAGTGCAGATCATGTCGATGGGTGTCTGGTAACTTTCGAAAATCTCGAAGACCTTGCGCAGGAAACCTGTCGCAAGGAGCATCCGTGAACTCTTGATCTTGATGGCTACGATATTGTCTTTTGCCGCCACGGCCTTGATTTTCCCGCGCATGATGACATTGTCTACAATGGTTCCTTCAGCGTCGGGCTCCATGGTGTTGAGCAATCTTACAGGGATGCCGGCATATTTTGCAGGTTGGATGCATGTGGGGTGAAGGATTTTTGCCCCGAAATATGCCAACTCTGCTGCTTCCTCGAAATTGAGTTGTCTCACGGCCTCGGTGTCGTCGACGATGCGCGGGTCGTTGTTGTGCATGCCGTCGATATCCGTCCAAATCTGGATCTCTTCTGCTTCGATAGCGGCACCAATCAGTGAGGCGGTGTAGTCGCTTCCGCCTCGCTGCAGGTTGTCAACCTCACCATAGGCATTGCGGCAGATGAAACCCTGAGTGACATAGATTTGGTGGTTGTCGTTCTCTTTCATCAACGCCGTGAGTTTCTCTTTGATGTATTGTGTGTCGGGCTCTGCGTTCTTGTCGGTCCTCATGAAGTCGAGAGCCGACAGCAAGATGGCGTCAATGCCTATCTCATGCAGATAGTTGGTCATCATGTTGGTGCTGATGACCTCACCCTGTGCTACGATGCTCTTCTCTTCAAAACTGGTGAACAAGTCTTTGGTAAACGAGCGGAGGTAGTTGAACTCCTCAACGAGGAATTGGCGTGTCTTCTCACGCCATTCTTCAGTACTGTAGAGTTGCTCGATGTGCTGCATATACTTTGCCTCAAGCATGTTGATGACTTCGTTTGCACCATCGGGGTTCTTCTTATATAGGTAATCCGAGATTTCCAAAAGCGTGTTGGTGGTGCCCGACATGGCAGAGAGCACCACGAAAGTGGGTTGTCCGCTTCGAGTGACCAACGAGGCCACGTGTTTCATTCTCTCAGGTGTGCCGACGGATGTGCCGCCGAATTTCATGACTATCATATGATTGGGATGTGTTTGGTTGTATTCTAATCAGTCTTTACTGTCTTCTGTAAGGTCCATTTGGTGATACTCTTTCGTGACATTGGTCACCGTGCCGTCTTTGCAACGGTATACCGTGCCGGGGAATTCATCGAGCAGTTGGATGTTGTGTGTCGACATAACCACAGCCGTACCGTCCTTACTGATTGTCTTCAAGAGGCCTACGATGTGGCGTGCCGTCTCAATGTCAAGATTTCCCGTGGGCTCGTCGGCAATGATGATCTTGGGCTTGTTGAGGAGGGCGCGCGCTATTGCGATGTGCTGTTGTTCTCCTCCGGAAAGTTCATGGGGCATCTTGTCTTTCTTCTCGAGCATGCCAACGGCATCCAATACGGTGTCGATACGCTCGTCGCGCTCCTTGCGCTTTCTCCATCCAGTGGCTTTCAGCACAAACTCCAGGTTTTTCTTCACCGAGCGGTCGTGTAGCAGTTGGAAATCTTGGAAGATAATACCCATTTGTTTGCGGAGAGCAGGGACAGACTTCCGCTTGATGTCGTTGATGTCGAATCCCAGCACCATGGCTTTCTCCGGCTCATCATGGTCGAGTTCGCAATACAGGGTCTTGAGGAGAGAACTTTTCCCAGACCCCACCTTTCCTATGATGTAAACGAAGTCTCCTTCATTCACTTGCAGACAGACGTCTTTGAGCACGACATTTCCGTCTTGCACGATATTTACTTTCTGGTAATCGATAAGCATATGATAATTGTTTGATTGTCAATGTTTCTTCCAATTCGGGTCATGGCGTACCTGCAACTCCCTGGCCAGGTCTTCAATCCTCAAACCTTTGCTGGTGAGCAGTACGATAAGATGATAGAGCATGTCGGCTCCCTCGTATATCATGCGCTCTTCGGTTCCGTTGGTGGCCTCTATCACGAGTTCAAGGGCCTCTTCGCCCACTTTTTGTGCCATTCGGTTGAGTCCGTCACGGAAAAGGCTTGTTGTGTAACTCCCTTCCGGCATTTCTTCATGCCGTTTTTCAATGAAATCCTGCAACTGGGTGAGGAACATGAGCGGAGAGGCTTCATTGGTGTCTCCCCAACAAGTGTCGCTGCCTGTATGGCATACGGGACCCTCCGGCTTTGCCTGAATGAGCAGGGTGTCATTGTCGCAGTCTACCTTTATATCAACGAGTTTAAGGTAGTTTCCCGAGGTTTCCCCCTTCGTCCACAGTTTTTGGCGTGAACGACTGTAAAAGGTTACCAACCCGGTGTCGGTGGTTTTCTTCAGCGACTCTTGGTTCATATACCCCAGCATCAACACTTTCCTTGTTGTGGCATCTTGGATGATGGCAGGTACCAGTCCTCCACACTTTTCAAAATCTATATCCATTGTTTTCTTTTGTCTTTTTTTGACGGTTATCTCACTTTTATCCCTTCTTTTCTCAGGTAGTCCTTCAGTTCAGGGATACTTATCTCTCCGAAATGGAATACGCTGGCAGCAAGTGCCGCATCGGCTTTGCCCTTTATAAATGCGTCTTTGAAATGGTGCATGTTGCCTGCGCCTCCGCTGGCTATAACGGGAATGGGGAGGATGTCATGGAGCCTTGCCAATGCTTCGACGGCAAATCCCTGCTTTACCCCGTCGTGGTTCATGCTGGTGAAGAGAATCTCACCGGCTCCACGGTCGGCCACTTCTTTTGCCCATTCGAAAAGTGTCTTATCGGTAGGCACCCTTCCGCCGTTCAGGTAACAGTGCCAGTCGCCGTTTTCGAACCGGGCATCTATGGCGCACACGCAGACCTGTGAACCAAAACTTGTGGCAATCTCGTCAATCAGTTCTGGCCTGCGTATTGCCGCGCTGTTCACACTTACCTTGTCGGCTCCTGCATACAGTAGGCGCTCTACATCGGCAAGTTCATTGATGCCACCACCAACGGTGAAGGGGATATTCACTTCGTCTGCCACTCGTGTGACCATTTCGGTGAATGTCTTTCTTCCCTCATGGCTGGCGGTGATGTCGAGGAATACCAACTCGTCGGCCCCTGCCTCGCTATATGCCTTCCCAAGGGCTACTGGGTCGCCTGCTTCGCGCAGGTTGACGAAGTTGACTCCTTTCACAGTAGTGCCGTCTTTCACGTCGAGGCACGGTATGATACGTTTTGCAAGCCCCATGTCAAATCAGTTTGTCGATGTCGATTTTTCCTTCGTAATATGCCTTCCCGAACACTACGGCCGGTATCCCCAGGCGGTCGAGTTGGATGATGTCTTCATTGGAAGATACGCCACCGCTGGCGATGAGGTGTAAGTGCGGAAAGGCTTTCATCACCTCAGCATAGAGTGCTGATGATGGGCCATTGAGCATGCCATCGCGAGAGATGTCGGTGCAAAGCACGTTTTTCACGCCTCTCTCCACATAATCCCTGAGGAATGGCAATAGGCGAAGGTCGCTGTCCTTCTTCCATCCATTCACGGCTATCTTGCCGTCTCTCACGTCTGCCCCGAGGATAATCTTGTCAGGGCCATACTTCTCCAGCCAGGAATTAAACAATTGGGGATGAGTGACTGCCACGGACCCCACGGTGACCATGCTGGCTCCGGCGTCGAATGCCTCCTCTATGTCTGCATCCGTCTTAATCCCTCCTCCAAAGTCCACTGTCAGTTGAGTGGCAGATGTGATGTTGCGGAGAATGTGAGAGTTTACGATATGTCTTGACTTGGCACCATCGAGGTCCACGACATGAAGCCGACGGAACCCCCGACGCTCAAACTCACAGGCCATTTTTGTCGGGTCTTCGCCATATACGGTTTTCGCCGCATAGTCGCCCCGGCACAGCCTTACGCATTGACCGTTGATGATGTCGATTGCAGGAATGAGTTCTATCGTCATAATGTCGTTTTGTTTGCAGTTTGGGCAATTCGCAGGAAATTGTCGAGTATCCGTTCTCCTACCTTCCCGCTTTTCTCAGGGTGGAATTGCGTGGTGTAGAAATTATCCTTATGCAATGCCGCGCTGTATGGATGAATGAAGGTGGATGTGGCAATAGTCCATTCGCTGCACGGCACATAATAACTGTGCACGAAATAGACGAAATCCTTCTCTTCCACTCCTTCGAGTAATGGCGATTTCAGGTGGGTGAGTTCGTTCCATCCCATGGCGGGTATCTTGTCTTCGTGGCACAGAGGAACGAAACGCTTCACGGGCAAGTCGAAAATGCCGAGGCAATCGGTGTCGCCTTCTTCGGAATGACGGCATAGCAACTGTTGCCCAATACATATGCCAAGGACAGGCTGACGCAAGCCCTTTATCAGTGTGTCGAGGCCTTTGGCGCGAAGGTAGGTCATGGCTCCTTGTGCCTCTCCTTGTCCGGGAAACAGCACGCCGTCGGCCTGTCGGATTTCTTCTGCATTGTCGGTAAGTGCTGGGGTAACACCGAGCCGGCGTAAAGCACTTTCTACAGAATAGATGTTGCCTGCATTGTATTTTACTATGGCCACTTTCATGCGTTAGTCGTGGAATGTTCTCAACTGAAAATGATGGTCTTGTTGTTGTAAGTGAGTATCTTGCGCTCGATGTGCTTGCTGACAGCCCTCGACAGGACAATCTTTTCGAGGTCGCGACCTTTGAGCACCAGACTCTCGGGGGTGTCTTTATGGGAAATCCTGACCACATCTTGTTCGATGATAGGGCCTGCGTCGAGGTCACTGGTCACGTAATGGCTGGTGGCCCCGATAATCTTCACACCCCGTTCCCATGCTTGGTGGTAGGGCTTTGCACCGATGAATGCGGGCAAGAAGGAGTGGTGGATGTTGATGATGTGGTGGGGGTACCTGCTAATCATCTGGTCGCTGATGATTTGCATGTATCGGGCCAGGACGATGAATGTCACACCTTTCTCCTCAAGCAGGCGCATCTCGGCTTCCTCTACCTCCTTCTTGTTGGAATGGTCCTTGTTGATGGACCACACATAGTAGGGGATGCCGAACTGTTCGGACACTTCCCTCATGTCTTCGTGATTGCTGATGATGCACGGTATGTCGACATCCCATTCTCCCGACTTGTATCTTGCAAGCAGGTCGAAGAGGCAATGGCTCATCTTGCTGACGAAGATGGCCATTCTCGGACGGGTGTCGCTGAAATAAAGACTGAACGTCATGTCATACCGCTGGGCATAGAGCGTATTGATGTATTCACTAATTTTGTCGCGTGGAATGAGAAAACTCTCCAGTTCCCATTCAATGCGCATGAAGAATCTTCCGTCCTGATGGTCAACATATTGGTCCAGGTACACGATGTTGCCTTTGTTGTCGGTGATGAATTTGGTCACCTCAGAGATAATGCCTTGTTGGTCAGGGCAGTGAAGAAGCAATATGGCGGTTGATTTCATTTCTTTCTAAAAAAATATTTTGCAAAGGTAGTGATTTCTCGCCATTTCCCACCATATAAATTTGAAAAAATAGCCAATGACATACATTTTAATGTCTTTATGCTGTTTTTATGCACACAACGCCGCATTGGCAGCATCAATCATCAGTGGCTATTGGGTGAATTTGGCTATGACGGCAAGGAATAGTTCGGCATACCGGTCGCGCTTGTAGGTGCCGATGCCTGGGATGGCACCAAACTCTTCGACGGTCATTGGCTTGCGGGCAGAGATGAGGCTGAGCACCTTGTCGTTCATCACGACAAAAGCAGGGACACTCATCTCGTTGGCAATCTGACGGCGGAGTTTACGCAACTCTTCATAGAGTTCATCGTCTTTTTTGTCATTTGTGCCGAACACAGGAATCCGTAGTTGCATTTGCCTGCTCTTCGGCTTGTCCACAGTTTTCTGACGTGTGTTCTCCACCAATTCCACTTTTCGCTTTCCACGGAGTACCTCCCAGCCAAAGGGTGTTATCTTTACGGCGTTGTAGTTGTCGTATTCGATTTCTATAAAGCCCATTTGGAGGAGTTGAAGGAAGAAGTCACGCCATTGGCGGTCGTCGAATTCGGCTCCCTTGCCGAAAGTGGGGAGATGGTCGTAACCGTTGCGCCGAATGGTTTCTGTCACTTTCCCCCTTAAGATGTCGATGAGTGTGGTCGACGAGCGGCTTTCCCCTGTCCGGGCTGCCGCACTTAGGGCTTTTTGTGCCACTATCGTACCATCAAATGACTTAGGGGGATTGTCGCATACGTCACAGTTGTGACAGTTCTTGTCATACGGCTCATTGAAATAGTTGAGCAGGATGCGTCGCCGGCATATCCTTGATTCAGCATATTGGCGCATGAGCCGGAGTTTCTCTGTGTTGGTTCGGCGTGTGTCTTCATCCGTGCTTTTTTGTATGAATTGCGACAGTTGAACGATGTCTTGCAGCGAATAGAAGAGCACGGTGTCGGCGTGCAGGCCATCGCGCCCGGCTCGGCCGATCTCTTGATAGAAACCTTCGATACTCTTTGGGGTGTTGTAGTGTATAACCCATCTGATGTTGCTCTTGTCGATGCCCATCCCAAATGCTATGGTGGCACACACCACCTCCAGGTTGTCGCACCTGAAAGCCTCCTGCACTTTGTCGCGTTCTTCCGTCGACATGCCTGCATGATAGGGTGCCGCGTTGATGTTGAGTTTACGGAGTTTCTTCGACACTTCTTCCGTGGTTTTCCTGCTTAGACAATAGATGATGCCCGACTCATGTTGGTGCTGGCGGATGAAGTTGGCGATATAGGCATCTTTGTCGCGGGTGGCATAACCATGCATCACTTTCAAGGTGAGGTTGGGACGGTCGAACGAACTGACAAATACGCCATCGTTATCGGTGACACGCAGGTGAAGTTGCTTGATGATGTCATGTCGGGTCACCTTGTCGGCGGTGGCAGTGAGTGCCATGATGGGGATATCAGGAAAATACTCATGTATCACACCCAACTGGGCATATTCGGGTCTGAAATCATGTCCCCAGTGGCTGATGCAGTGGGCTTCGTCGATGGCGAAAAGCGATACTTTCATCTGGCTATGGAGAAATGGAATCTCCTGCATGAGGCGCTCGGGTGATATGTAAAGTATTTTCATTTCGCCGTTCGTGCATTTCCTCCTTACCAATAGTTGCCTCTCATAGGATGTACTGCTGTTAAGTGTCGCCGAAGGGATGTCATTTGCCTGCAATGACTCCACTTGATCTTTCATCAGACTGATGAGTGGCGATATCACAACGGCTGTCCCCGACATGGCCAAAGCAGGAATTTGGAAGCAAATGCTCTTGCCTCCACCGGTAGGCATCAATACCAAACTGTCGTGTCCTTGTATGGTTCTTTCGATGATCTCACGTTGCAGTGGTCGGAAAGAATCATATCCAAAATATTGTCTTAGTATTTGACTAATATCCATTATTTGTAGAGTTGTATGCTCGTTTGTGGTGAGATATTGTTGCAAAGATATATTTTTTTCGTTAAAAAATCATGAAAAATTTGGAATTATGACAATAAAAAAGTAAATTTGCGAAAAATGAATGTAAAACTATAGTTGTTGAATATTAAACAAGTGGTAGAAATGGCAAAATACAACATTACAGAAAAAAAGGAAAAGGAGGCGGCATACCGAAGTCTGGTAAGCCCGAGGCTCATGGATGAGTTGAAGGAGAAAATTCTGGATATTATTCTCATTCAAAAAAAATACAAGGACAAGGATTATTCTGCAAAAAAACTTGCGGAAGATTTGGGCACAAACACGAGATATATCTCTGCTGTGGTCAATGTGAGATTTCATGTTAATTACACATCCTTTGTAAACAAATTTCGAATTGACGAAGCCATGACTCTATTGGTTGACAAACGCTATCAAGACCTTAATATGGAGGAAATCAGCAGTATGGTCGGCTTCTCAAATCGACAGTCTTTCTATGCGTCTTTCTACAAAATCAACGGTCTGACACCACGCGAGTACAAGATCAGACACCTGGCTCAACACCCTTCGTTGAAGGAAGTAAAGCGTGTGAGCAAGAGAGGTAGGAAGCCTTCTGGGAAAAATGTATAAAAAAATGGTTGAGGATTTTTGTTATTCTGGAGAACGGTTTGCCGATCTTCAGATTCTTAGATACCGAATCGATGGTTTTGAAAAACTGACGCTACGACAGAAATTATACGTTTATTATCTTTCAGAAGCCACACTATGGGGCCGAGACATTACGTTCGACCAAATGGGAGCATACAACCTCCGTATCAGAAAACTGATGGAGGTTGTATATTCTTTGGTGAGAGATGATGACACCAAGGAGTCGAAAGCGGTGGAAAACTATCTGAAACGTCTTTGGTTTTCTAATGGCATCTACCATCATTATAGTGGAGATAAATTCGTACCCGGTTTTTCAAGTGACTATCTGAAGGATGTCATTACCCGATTGAATCCTTCGGTTCTTCCCTTGCAAGAGAACCAGACAAAGGAGGATTTGATAAAGGAATTGTTTCCCATCATCTTCGACAAAAACGTGTGGCCTAAGAGGGTGAACAAGGCCGATGGTGAGGATCTTGTCGTCAGTTCGGCTTGTCATTTCTATCAAGGTGTCACACAGGAAGAGGCAGAGCATTTCTACAATTCCATGAAGAATCCCGACGACAAGCAACCGCCTTCTTATGGGCTTAATAGTCTTTTGTCAAAAGAAAAGGGACAAATCAAGGAAATAGTATGGAAAAGCGATGGCATGTATGGCGCCGCGATCCGAAAGATTGTGGAATGGCTGGAGAAAGCAGCAGAGGTGGCTGAGAACGAGGCACAGCGCCAATCTATCCAGTTGTTGGTGAGATACTACAAGACGGGCAACTTACGTGACTTCGACCGTTATTCCATCCATTGGGTGGGAAGCCATGAGGGCGACATCGATTTCATCAATGGCTTTATCGAGGTCTACGGCGACCCTCTTGGCCTGAAGGCCACGTGGGAGGGCATTGTGGAGTTCAAAGACCATGTCGCCACGCGACGTACTCGGATGATCAGCGACAATGCACAATGGTTTGAGGACCATTCTCCTGTTGACGACCGTTTCAAGAAGAAGGAGGTGAAGGGTGTCGTTGCCAATGTGGTCTGTGCGGCCATGCTCGGAGGTGAGGAATATCCCTCATCGGCCATTGGCATCAATCTCCCCAATGCCGACTGGATAAGGGAAGAGTATGGCAGCAAGAGTGTCACTATAGGCAACCTCACCGATGCCTACAACAAAGCGGCTCACGGCAATGGGTTTAAGGAGGAGTTTGTTGTCGACCAACCAACTCTCGCGCTCATCGAACAATATGGTGACCTTTGCGACGACCTCCATACCGACTTGCATGAATGTCTGGGCCATGGTAGCGGGCAACTGCTGCCCGGTACCAGTCCCGATGCGCTGAAAGCCTATGGCAGTACGATAGAAGAGGCTCGTGCCGACTTGTTCGGGCTTTATTACATTGCCGACGAAAAGTTGGTGGAGATGGGACTGCTGCCTGATGCTGAAGCATATAAGTCGCAATACTATACTTACTTGATGAACGGCCTGCTGACTCAACTCACGAGAATCAAGCCCGGTCGACAGATTGAGGAAGCGCACATGAGAAACAGGGCGCTCATCGCCAGATGGGTGTACGACCATGCTGAAGGTGCCATTTCTCTTGTGCTGAAAGAGGGGAAGACTTACCTTGTCGTCAACGATTACGACAGCCTCCGCAAACTGTTTGCCACCTTGCTCGCCGAAGTGCAGAGAATCAAGAGCGAGGGTGACTATGAAGCAGCACGCCGATTAGTGGAGAAATATGGCGTGAAGGTAAATCCTGTGTTGCATGAGGAAATCCTTCGGCGCTACGAAGCGCTCGACTTGGCTCCCTATAAGGGATTCCTCAACCCACGCCTCTCCTTGGTCTACTCTTCAGAGGGTGAAGTCGTTGACGTGGATGTGGATTATTCTGAAAGTTATACCGAGCAGATGCAGAGATACTCGCGCGATTATGGGGCACTCTGAATGATGTGGTAAAAATCTTTTATTATGGTTGATTCCAAAACGCAAGAGAGACTGAAGGAAATCAAGCGCTCGTTCAGGTTGTTGATGAACGGAGAGACGTCGAAATCGATGCGCGAGAAGGGGATGGACTATCACCTCAATTGGGGTGTGTCCTTCATCGATTTGAAAACAATGGCTGCCGACTATGGCAAGGATTACTCCTTGGCGGTGGAATTGTGGAAGGAAAACATCAGGGAATGCAAAATCCTTGCCACCCTGATCATGCCACCTGAAGAGATGGCTCCAGACTTGGCGGAGTTGTGGATGGAACAAACGCCGACACAGGAGATCGCCGAGATGCTGGCATTCAACTTGTTCCAATATCTTGACTATGCTCCCGCCATGGCATTTGAGTGGGTGTCGAATGCCAGTCCGCTGTATCAGATATGTGGATACCAGATTATCTCGCGTTGGATTTCACAATATGGCGCGCCCGACGAGCGGGGGGTATGTGAACTCATCGACCAGGCCCACGCTGCTCTTGGCGATGAGTCGGTAGCCGTACGCCATGCCGCTTACAATTGTCTGCAACGCCTGGCTTCAGTCGGTGAAGAATATGCAAAGATTGTCAATGCAGCCCTTCGGGATATCGGGGTTGAAGTGTGAGACTCTTAAACGTGTAAAAAAACTATTGGTGTCCGCTAAAAATGAATAACAGACAAAACACATGTCCGCAGTGCCGATAAACAGGCATTGCGGATTCGATTTTCAAAAAGTAAGCCCCTTAGTCAAAAAACGAGCGTTCCGGTGGTATGGATTTTTCTTTCTCAAGTATGGTCAGCCAGTCCTTTTCCGGCTCCTCGAAGAACGTGTAGAAGTTGACATAGTACATGAGCATGATTCTGAACATTGTGGCCATCCCCGAGAAGCTCCAAGTCCTTTTTATTCTCTTTTGCATGACCATCAGCAGCAGGTTGGCGATGAGTGTCACCCAAATCTGTAACTTGATGGCATTGGCACTCTCTCCATAGAAGTAGCGCAGAGGGAAGTTTTGCTTTAACTGTTTGAAGATCAGCTCAATTTCCCAACGCTTTCTAAAAATCTCCACGATTTCCTCCGCCTCCATCTCCATGTCGTTGGTCAGCAGTGACACAAGCTTTGCCCTTGTCTTCTTGATGTCGACGTATGTGATGACCCTTGCATGGTGCACAATGTCCTCGCCGTCCTTGGTGCGCTTTGTGAATGTCACATGCTGCACCCTGTACTCCATCAGCCCTTTTGGAGACATGTACATCGTGTCACTCTCTACCGTGTAGACGAGGTTCTTCTTCATCTTGGTGACATATGTAACCTCGCGTCTGGTCAGCTCCTCGAATTTTGCGTAGTCGATGTATGCCCTGTCCATGGCCAGCAGGTCTCCCGCGGCATAGTTGGAAGGCTTGAGCATGAAGCTGTCGTTGGTGGCGGCGGAGGTGAACCTGATGTCGGACGGCACGCCCTCGTTGGCGTGTATGTTCGCATGGACCTTTATGCCGCCCTTCTTCTTTCCTGTCTTCGGATGGCGGCCC
>OMZE01000079.1 GCA_900315455.1 uncultured Prevotellaceae bacterium
CCATAAATTGCCCAGGAATTTACCATGAATGATAATCCGACGCGGCAGCGTCGGCAAATTTCTGATAATTCCCGGATAATTTCCGACAATTCATGTTATAAATCAAAAACTCCGTCCCCGCTATCTATTTTTCAGTCGCCTGCGGCGAGAAATCTTTCAAATCTGTTCAAATCTTTCAAATCTTTTTATTTTTTTTGATTTGTTTGATTTGAAATGATTTGTGAGATTTCTGCGCGAAGCGCACTCCTTTTTTCAGTCGCCTGCGGCGAGAACCAACGGTCACTGTTCGCGAAGCGAGGGAAAGTAAATCATACAATTTG
Source organism: uncultured Prevotellaceae bacterium (assembly GCA_900315455.1). Lineage (GTDB taxonomy): Bacteria > Bacteroidota > Bacteroidia > Bacteroidales > Bacteroidaceae > Prevotella. The sequence continues at coordinate 321 of OMZE01000079.1, forward strand.
TTCAAAATCTTTCAAATCTATCCAAATCTTTCAAAATTACAATAACAGCCATAACAAAAAAGCCCGGGGAGCATGTGCTCCCCGGGCTGCACTTTGTGGCAGTGGCGTTAGTCGTCAAAGCCTGAGAACTGTCCTTTCCTGTTGAACCTCAGGTCTACCTTGTTGGATAGCGACACCTCATAACCGTAGCGGTTCTTTTCGATTTTCACTATCGCGGATTCTGGGAAGTTCACCTTCACATAGCCGGCGATGCTTGAAGGAACGGCAGCCTTGGGCACTGACTTGATTTTGCAGTCCACCTTGTCCCATACGCCTTTGCTGTCGAACTCCACCTTCGTTCCGTCGTTGAGTCGTACTGCGTATGTTGTCTTCATGAACTCAACATCTTCTTCCACGTAAACGATACTCTTTCCAGAGAAATTCTTTTGGATGAACGCCTTTGCTGCGGCGGGGAGTTTCTGCTGTGGAACCTGCCTGTCGAAAGCGAAAGTTGTGGTTGCCACCATCATGCACATCAGTGCTACCATGTAGAATCTTATTGTCTTCATATTCTTTGTTTTTTTGTTTTCTGTTTTGGGTTCTTGTCTTTTGACATTGCAAAGATATGAAGCGAAACAGCCTTGTTCCAAACTTTTTTCACGAAAACGACAAAGACATATCAGACCGATAAACGATAGTCGGACAAGTAGCGAAAAAGGGTGGATTTGCTGTCCGAAACACCGCTTTTCTTACTGTTGAAACGTATGCTCCTTTACATTCCTGTTGGCAATGAACACCCCCATGAGGATGAGGGCGCTTCCGGTATAGGCCATCAGCGTCATGGGCTCCTGAAGAAACATCGCGCTTGCCACCATGGTGGTGATGGGATTCAGGTAGACATAATTGCTGGTGGAGATGGCACCTATTTTCTTTACTGCCACGTTCCACCACAGGAAACACAGGAATGACGCCACGATAGAAAGGAACAGAAGATTCATCCAAACGGCTGGCTGAAAGAGGTGGGTCATGGGGAAATGCCAGGGCTTGAAGGCAAACAGCGGGAGCACGGTGAGGATGCCATAGAAAAACACCTTGCGGGTGATGAAGGTGGCTTCATAGCGTGACGACACGTTCTTGATGAGCAGACTGTAAATCGCCCAACTGAAGGCTGCCACCAGACAGAGCATGTCACCCAGGGGATTCAGGCGGAGCACGAAATGACCGTTGTAGATGACCACTCCCACTCCCACCAGGGCAACGACGGAGCCAAGGATGAGCGCTGCCGTGGCTTTCACGCTCTTCATGAAGAGGATGGCGAGGAGCGTGGTGATGAGTGGGGCGGTGCATACGATGAACGACACATTGTTGACATAGGTGATGCCGATGGCGGTGTTTTCTGCCACGAAATACACCGTGCCGCCCAGTGCCCCCAAGAGAAGGAACAGTGCCTCGTCTTTCCACGACAGCGACCTGACTCTCTTGGGGGAGATGGTCCAGATACAGAGGTATGCCACGATGAAACGAAGAAGGAAAATCTCCATCGGCTGCAACCCATGCTGCAACAGCACCTTGGTGTTGACAAACGTCACTCCCCAGATGGCGATGGTGAAGACAGCCAACAGGTGATATCCTATATCTTTCATCTTTTGTTTTTTTCTTGGACTGTAAGAGGGTAGGGTGGTTTATCTCGTGCGTGCCATCTTGATCATGATGGCGAAGACAATGGCCACCACGACGTTCATCGCCGTGAGCGAAATAAGAAGATATTTGGGCACGGGCGACTCGGGATAGCACATCATGAAGATGACGCTCATGAACAGCAACGCCATCAAGAGCGCGATGATGCGCACCATGCGGCTGGCGAGGACATACTGCCTGAAGTTCTCCAACTTGCTCGGGGGGTTCACCACATAGGTGGGCACATAGGCGCATGCCATCAGCAGTGCTGTCAGGATGGTGGAGACCCCTGCCATGATGAGGATGACCAACCGGCTGCCCTCGTTGTTGGGGTTGCCTTGCAGGTCGAAATGGGTGGGGATGCTCTCCGGGGCATGGCGGTACATCCATATCGCCAGTATCCATGTGGCGATGATGATGGCGAATGCCACCACCTCGAAGACGGTGCTCTCGACGGTGCGCCCCAAGCGGATATGCTCCACCTTGTCGCAGTCGGACTTGAAAAACCTGAAAATTCTGATAAACCGCATCATTATTCTTCCTCCTTTTCCTGATAGTTTGACTTCCCGGCCTTTTTTCTGGGCAGACGTCCTGCCTTGCGCAGGGCCTCGGTGATAATCCACTGCAACTGTCCGTTGGTAGAGCGGAATTCATCGGCGGCCCACGCTTCTATGGCATTCATCGTGTCGCTGTCGACACGGAGAATGAAACTTTTTGTGTTGGACGTTTTCTTGGCCATTCTTTTTTTATTATTGAATATTGAATATTGAAGATTGAAGATTATGCTTTGCATGAATGTCGGCTGCGCCTCAGCATAAGAACAAGTTCTTTTGCATTCAGCTTGCACGACATTTACCGCTTCGCGGTGAAACCCATCTGTTGGTTGAAGATCATCTTCAATCGGGCGAAGCCCGAAATCAATTTTCAATTTTGAATCTTCAATTTTCAATCGGGCGAAGCCCGGAATCAATCTTCAATCGGGCTTCGCCCGAAATCAGTGGTTCAGCGTTCCTGCATTGACTACGGGCTGGGCGGAGTCGTCGCCGCAGAGCACCACCATGAGGTTGCTCACCATGGCGGCCTTCTTGTCGTCGTCGAGTTCCACTACGTCCTCATCGGAGAGTTTCTGGAGAGCCATCTTCACCATCGACACGGCACCCTCTACTATCTTCTCACGGGCGGTGATGATGGCAGAGGCCTGCTGGCGGCGCAGCATCACGGCGGCGATTTCAGGGGCGTAGGCGAGGTAGTTGATACGGGCTTCCACCACTTCGATGCCAGCCAGTGCCAGGCGCTCGTCGAGTTTTTGCTCCAGTTGCTCGTTGATCTCGTCGGCACTCGAGCGCAGGGTGGGTTCGTTGGTCTGTGCATCCTCATCGTCGTAGGCATACTGTCCTGCCACCTGACGGAGGGCGGCGTCGCTCTGCACACGCACGAAGCGTTCGAGGGCGTTCATGATGGAGCGTGTGTCGGAACCGATACTTCCGGCACCGGGGTTGGCCATGGTCTGGGTGTCGACTTCGAACAGTGCACGGTAGGTGTCTTTCAGTTTCCATACCAACACCAGACCAATCATCACGGGATTGCCGGTCTTGTCGTTCACCTTGATGGGTTCGGCATCGAGGTTGCGGGCGCGCAACGACACTTTCTTTGATGAGTAGAACGGGTTGATCCAGTAGAATCCGGTACGGGTGAACGTGCCGCTGTATTTGCCGAACCAGGTGAGTACACGGGCCTCGTTGGGCTCGAGCAACAGGAATCCGCACCAGCAGATGATATTCAGGAGGAGCACCAGACCGCAGGCAGCGAGGAGCCAGCCGCCTAAGCCATTATTCTCGTCGAGCAGGATAATGCTGTAGACGATTCCTACGATAGCGAGAATCAATACTGCCAGATTGACAAACAGCATCAGAAAGCCATTGATGGCTTTTCCTGAAAATGCAACTTCACTTTTCTTTTCCATTGTCGTAATATTTAAATAGGTGATAATAATGATATCATTTTGATATCGCAAATATATTAAATTGTTTTGAATGTTGTGCATTTTGAGGCAATGATTTAACTTTTATTAAGTGTTTTTTGCTGTAGCCAAGTAATTATTTCAACTTTCTCAAGTTGAATATTTAATTGATATTCAGGTATTATCTTCTTTCTGTGTGGACAGAAAGAATAAACAAGAAAGAACCGCGAACACGCTCCGCCGTCGAACAAATGGGCTTTCCTGTGTCTGGCTGCGGAACTCGCGGCTTTGCCGCTCAGACAGTCCTCGCCCGAGACGACACCGAAAAACCTCATTTGTTACCGACGGCTCCCGCTATCGTTCGCCCAACTAACACTCCGCCACTTGTCGTGGCAGACTTGCGAAGCCGTTTTGATAATGACCTCTTCTTTTCGAATAGGTTTGAACTTGCGCATTGAATTATTTATTCGTGTGAA
>OMZE01000048.1 GCA_900315455.1 uncultured Prevotellaceae bacterium
GTGAGTAATGCCGTTGGCTATGGAGTACCCGCCACTGACAACGGCCTTTTGGATAAGTAGATAAAGATACTGACGCATATTGATGCCTTGAGAGAGAACGGCTGCATCGGCCTCATACTCATGGATGGCACGCAGGTCTTGGCGAAGCATCCATATAGCGGGATTGAACCATTGCAGTGCAGTGAGCGTATCAACGAGGAGTACGTCGAGCGAGTGCCGCCGACGTATGTGGGCTCGTTCGTGGGCCATGATGGCCGGGTCTTGATGTTCGAAATCTGAAGTGTTGAGCACAATATAGCGCATCCAACTGAAGGGTGCCACCTCTTTGTGGGTAACGGCGATGACGACGCCATCGTCTTGTGGGTGGCGCTCGCTATGCATGATGAGGCAAACCACTTGCACGAGCGACCATACGACATGGCCCACGACAATGCACACCCCCAGGAAGAAGACAACGACAAGTGCCATCTGCCACCAAGTCATGGAAGGTTCGGCGATTGCCGCCAACGGTCTCCCAATGGCGATGTTGGAATGAGCGGATTCCAAGACGACAGTATGATGGAAGGTAAAGACACAGAACGGCAACACGAATGATGCCACCGCTGTAGAGAGCAGCACCACGCGGTTGAGGCGGTGAAACGTGTCGCGGCTGAGCAACAAGCGATAAAACAGGTAGAATACCGCTATCAGCACCGCTACTTTCAAGTCGTATAGTAGAAATTCCAACATACTGAATCCTTATTGTATTATGATTGCTCTATTTGCTCGATCAATTCTTTCAGTTCTTCTAAAGAAATCTTCTCGTCTTTCACGAAACTGCTGACGGCATCCAGATAAGAGTCGTCGAAATAGTTCTTGATGACTCCTGCCAGGCTCGAACGTCCATATTCCTTCTCCGACACCGTCGGGAAATACTGGTATGACGTGCCAAACTGCTTGTGGCCAAGCATGCCCTTTTTCTCCAGAATACGCACCGTAGTGGATAGCGTATTGAAATGTGGGCGAGGCTCGTCGTAGTACTCCAACAGTTCCTTGACGAACATGGGGCCATGCTGCCAATACAGTTCCATGATTTCCTTTTCCTTACGAGTCAGTTTTTTCATTGTTCGTTTTCTTTTTGTTTCACATCCATCAAAATGCGTCTGTATCTTATCCATCCGCAAAGTAACTAAAAAAATTAGTTAGTTAGAACTAAAACCTTTAGTTTTTAAGAATTGTTAAGAAAAAAACGGTGTATTTTTTAGTTGTTCACACAAGAGGGGGAAAACAAGAGGTTGGATGGGCTGGATGGGCTTAATGGGCTGGATGGGCATATTGGGCATAATGGGCTTAATGTACCACAGTCTTCTGGCCGTTTGGAAACCGATAATGATTTTTGGGGAAAGTAGCAAATATTTTACGAATTGCAACATGGAGAGCAAAACGAAATAAGTTGAGAGAAAAACCCTTCCAAAGTTGCATTTTTTTTGCCATATTTGCATATTCTTAGCGAAACTACATCAACAATTCATTAAAATGAGAAAGACAACCGTAGCGATGTTGCTGCTGACGCCCATGATGTTGGCAGCCCAAAATCCCATCATCAGCGGCCAGTTCTGTGCCGACCCCACGGCCCGAGTTTTCAATAACCGGATCTATGTCTATCCCTCGCACGACATTCCCGCACCCGAGGGACAGCGACAAGACTGGTTCTGCATGGCCGACTACCATGTATTCTCGTCGGACAACCTCACCGACTGGACCGACCATGGAATGATCATCTCACAAGAGAACGTGCCCTGGGGCAACCCACAGGGCTACTCGATGTGGGCTCCCGACTGTGTGACTAAGAACGGCAAATACTACTTCTACTTCCCCAACGGCTCGAAAGCCGGACGTGGCTTCAGCATCGGAGTGGCTACCGCCGACAGACCCGAAGGTCCCTTCACCCTGGAGGCAGAACCCATCAAGGGCGTGTCGGGCATCGACCCCTGCGTGCTCATCGACACCGACGGCCAGGCCTACATCTACTGGTCGGGCATGGGTATCCGTGGTGCCAAACTGAAGGACAACATGAAGGAACTCGACGGCGAACTCACCCCTATGGAGTTTCCGCGCCGTGAGGGACAGCAACCTCCTGCCGACGCTGCCCAGAGACCACGGATGATGGTTGGCGGCCAGCAGATGGAAGGACTGCCCGAAGGGTTCAAGGAAGGACCATTCGCCTTCAAGCGCGGCGACTGGTACTATCTTTCCTTCCCCTGGGTGCGTGGCGACACTAGCGACGGCAAGAACCCCACCGAGACCCTTGCCTATGCCATGTCGAAATCGCCCCTCGGTCCCTGGACCTTCAAGGGTATCATCATGGCAGAGCACGACAACGGTTGCTGGACCAACCACCACAGTCTGGTAGAATACCGCGGCCAGTGGTATCTCTTCTACCACCGCAACGACTACTCACCCAACATGGACAAGCGCCGTTCGACACGCATCGAGAAGGTGACGTTCAATGCCGACGGCACCATCCAGGAGGTGAAGCCCACCATGCGTGGCGTGGGCATCAAACCCGCCACGAGCCGTATCGACATCGACCGTTTCAGTGATGCCGCCAATGGTGTCACCGCAGAATACATCGACACCACCAACTACTTCCGCGGCTGGTCGGTGAACCTGCCGAAGAAAGGCGACTGGGCACGCTTCGCCGACGTAGACTTCAACACCATCACCGACGGTTATCTGGTGGTCTGCGCCAGGGCCAATGCCAACACCAGTTTCTGCCTGCGTGAGAAGAGTGCCACCGGCAAGGTCATCGCCAAGATAGAGATGACGGTGAAGAGCGAGCAAGGCCCGTTCCGCCGCGACATGAGCGGACAGTGGCTTACCCTCACCGCACCACTCGAGTATACCCCGAAGGGCGTCACCGACCTCGTGGTGACCTGCGAAGGCGAGGGTGTAGACGTAGACTGGGTGCTGTTCAAGAACCGCCCGAAGTATTTCTCACCAGCCAGCAGCCAACCCGCCAGTCCCGACAACGACGGCTTCATCCGCCGCTGGATGCTCCTCGACCCCATCGACAAACCCAATAGCGGCAACACCGTCTTCACCGACAGTTACCTGCGTGAGCATTTCAACAGGGAATATTTCAAGGGCCAGCAGACCATCCTGCCGAAAGACGGTCAGAAAGTACAGGCGGTGTTCCAACAGGAACAAGCCCCAGCCGGTTTCGGACGTGGCGCCCGACAGGCTGAGCCCGCCCAGCCACAGGTGAAGACCGTGAAGCAGACCCTCACATGGCATGCCCTCGACAGCGAGAACTACAACGTGAAACTGTTCCGCTTCGCCGAGAAATGGGGAGAGAAGGTATATGGTGTGCTCTTCTGGGCAGTCACCGTCATCGACTGTCCCGAGGAAATCAAGGACGTGCGTCTCGCCGTCGGTTCCAACTCCGCATCGATGTGGTGGCTCAACGGCGAGGAGGCCCTGTTGCTCTCCGGCGACCGCCGTATGGTTAAAGACGATGCCATGTCGCCACGCCTGACACTGAAGAAAGGCCGCAACATTCTCCGCGGTGCCATCATCAACGGTCCCGGCATGAGCGACTTCTGCGTGCGCTTCCTCGACGAGAAGGGCAATCCCGTCACCAACTTCACCATCAATCTCCAAAAATGACTACAACGATGAAAAAGATACGCTATACTCTTGCCGGCGCAGCCACCGTGCTCGCCCTGGCCATGGCACAGACCACCTCAGCCCAGATCGGCAAACCCTATATCCACGACCCCTCGACCATCGCTGAGTGCGACGGCAAATACTACACCTTCGGCACTGGCGGCGGCGGACTCATCTCTCCCGATGGATGGACCTGGGAGAGCGGTGCCGAACGCCCGGGTGGCGGTGCTGCCCCCGACGTACTGAAAATCGGCGACCGCTACCTCGTCATCTACGGTGCCACCGGTGGCGGTCTGGGTGGCGGCCACAACGGCCGCATCCTCACGATGTGGAACAAGACCCTCGACCCGAAATCGCCCGACTTCAAATACACCACCGCCATCGAGGTGTGCTCCTCGGATGGTATGGAGGACAACGACGCCATCGACCCCGGCATGCTCCTCGACCCGACGACAGGCCGTCTGTGGGTGAGTTACGGTACCTATTTCGGCACCATCCGCCTCATCGAACTCGACCCTGCCACAGGTGAGCGCGTGAAGGGCAACGTAGAACAGGATATCGCCATCGACTGCGAGGCGAGCGACCTCATCTACCGCAACGGATGGTACTACCTGCTCGGCACCCACGGCACCTGCTGCGACGGTGTGAACTCCACCTACAATATCGTGGTGGGCAGGGCAAAGAGCGTCACCGGTCCGTATCTCGACAACGTGGGACGCGACATGTATCACGGCGGTGGCAAGATGGTGATTGCCGCCGGCGACCGTGTGACGGGTCCCGGACACTTCGGACGTACCGTCATCGACGAGGGTGTGGAAATCATGTCGTGCCACTATGAGGCCGACTTCGACCAGGGTGGCCGCAGCGTGCTCGGTCTCCGTCCGCTGTTGTGGAAGAACGACTGGCCCGTGGCTGGCGACCGTTTCAAGGGCGGTACCTTCGAGATTGAGTCGGAGCGCCGTGGCTATGCCCTCGAACTGGCTGTCGACTTCGTGCGCATGAACGTGGCCCGCCAGGGATGGTTCAACCGCGACCAGATGGAACAGCCCGTGAAGCCTGTGGAGAACCAGAAACTGGAAGACGTCATCGGCACCTGGCCTGCCGGCAACATACCCGCACGTATCGGTGACTATATGTTCCGTCCTCACCAGCGCTGGACCGTCACTCCCGTCGACGGTGCCGGAGGCTATCTCGGCGGTCCCTACTTCAAGATTGTCATCGAGGGCACCGACCGCGCCCTTGCCGCTACTGCCGACAAAGAGGTGACCACCGTGCCACAGTTTACCGGTGCCGACGAACAACTCTGGCGCATCGAACAACTCATCGACGGCACCTTCCGCATCATGCCGAAGGTGGTGCCCGGACAGGAGGGACTCAACAAGCACCTCGTGCTCTACTCCGCCGGCGACAGCACCCCAACGCTCGCCACCTACGACTTCAGCAGCGACAACTCCAAGTGGAATTTCCGCAACCATTGATTTCAGCCTACGGCTGATTGAAAATTGAAAATTGAAAATTAATATGCGAGAAGCCCGGGATTGACCCGGGCTTCTTGCATGATGTATGATTCATTCGGCTTGCACGACATTCGAGCGAATCTTAATTTTCAATTTTCAATCAGCCGAAGGCTGGAACCAATTTTCAATCAGCCACAGGCTGGGATCAATTTTCAATAGTTACATTGATTTTCTTCAGCGCGCTGTCCTGCGAACTGTTGCCGTAGAACACTTCGTAGGTGCCTGGCTTCGTGCGCATGGTATTGGTTTCGGTGTCGAAGAGTTCAAACGATTTCGGCGTGAGCACCAGGTGTGCCTCTGCAGTCTGTCCAGCTTTCACCTCCACACGCTGGAAAGCGCGCAGCGACTTCAGTGGTCCTTCGGTGTCGCGGGGGTCACGCACATACACCTGCACGATTTCCACACCGTCGCGCTTGCCCACGTTGCTCACAGGCACGTCGAGCACAAAGTCCTTACCCTGCTTGGCGAGACGGGCATCACCCACCTTGAACTGCGTATAACTCAGACCATAGCCGAAGGCGAACAGCGGGTCGTTGAAATAGCGATAGGTACGTCCCTTCATCGAGTAGTCCTCGAAGTCGGGCAACTGTGCCGACGACTTATAGAACGTCACCGGCAGTTTGCCGCCGGGGTTGTAGTCGCCGAAGAGCACGTCGGCGACAGCCTGTCCACCTTCCTGTCCGGCATACCATGCCTGCACGATGGCGTCACAGGTCTTCGTCTCGGGCTCCAGGGCGATGGCAGAACCCGAACAACAGACGAAAATCACCGTCTTTCCAGCATCCTTGAGTGCCTTGAGGAAGTCGCGCTGCACCTTCGGCAGTTCGATATCGGTGCGGTCGCCACCCCTGAAGCCCACGGCGCTTACGGGCATCTCCTCTCCCTCGAGGGCTGCCGAGATACCTCCCACGAACACCACTTTGTCGATGCCCTTGAGTTGGTTGATAGCCTCCTGATAGTCGATGGGGTGTTCCTTGGCGATGTTGATGTTCAGATTGGCATTCCAGGTCTTCACATGATGGAAACGCACCTCGATGTTGTACGACTTCCCTGCCTCGGCATTGATGACGGTACGGGTGGGTGTGGTGCGCCAGGTGTGCTGTCTCACCTTCCGCACACCGTCTACATACACCTCGAAGTGGCCGCAGCCCTCCACGTTGAGCACATACTCTCCGTCCTTGGCGGGTTTAAACACTGTCTCATACTTGGCGGAGAAGTCTTCTATCTGTACGCCGGGGGCGAAGTTGTGCATGCCCGCCGTAGTCACAGCCATCGGCGTGGTATAGTAGCGTGTGGTGACGCTCTTGCCGCTCATCGTGGTGTCGTTCCAGAAGGTGCCTTTCATACCCGGTTTGCCGTCGAAGGAACACTGGTTGCCCATCAGGCATTCCATCACCTTGTCGTAGGTAAGGTCGCAACCGGTGAAGTGCAGCAGTTTGCGCTGTTTCGTCTTGATGCCGTCGAGGATGGTGATGGTGTGGTTGGGCATGCCGTTGTAGTTGCCCCACATCATCGGCGCGTCGTCGGCATTGGGACCGATGACGGCTATCTTTCCACCGTTCTTCTTCAGCGGCAACACGTCGTTGTTGTTCTGCAGCAGCACGATTGACTCGCGCGCCATATCGAGCGCCAACTGGCGGTGGGGCTTGGAGTCCATCACCGAATAGGGAATCTTCGACCATTCCACGAGCGACGGGTCATCCATCTCGCCCAGGTCGAAACGGCCTTCCAACAGGCGCTTCACATGCTTGTCGACCTCTGCCTCAGAGATGAGTCCCTGACGCACGGCATCGGGGATGCTCTTGTAGGCATATTCGAAGCCGCACTCCACGTCGGTTCCTGCCAGGGTGGCCTTGGCAGAGGCGTGGGTGGCGTCTGTAGATGACCTATGCGAGGTGTAGAAGTCGCTCACCGCACCGCAGTCGCTCACCACAAGGTATTTGAAGCCCCATTCGTCGCGCAGGATTTGCTGCAGCAGACGGGAGTTGCCGCAACAGGGGTCGTCGTCGAGACGCTGGTAGGCACACATCACCTCTCGCACATTGGCATCCTCCACCAGTGTCTTGAAAGCAGGCAGGTAGGTCTCCCACAGGTCGCGGGCAGACACGTCGGTGAGGTTGGCGGTATGGCGGCTCCACTCAGGTCCGCTGTGCACGGCATAGTGTTTCGCGCAGGCCCATAGTTTGCGGTAGCGGGCGTCTTCTGGTCCTTGCAGGCCACGCACCACGGCCGTTCCCATCACCGAGGTAAGATACGGGTCTTCGCCGTAGGTCTCCTGTCCGCGTCCCCACCGTGGGTCACGGAAGATGTTCACATTGGGTGTCCACACCGAGAGACTGTGAAACTTCTCATTCTCACCGCCGTTGAGCATGCGGTGGTTGTACTGTGCGCGGAACTCTGTGCTGGCAACGTCGAACACCTTGTAGAGCAGGGCATCGTCGAACGACGAGGCCATACCCACGGGTTCGGGAAACACCGTCACATTGCCCATGTTGGCGGCACCGTGGAGCGCCTCGCTCCACCAGAAGAATTTCTTGATTCCCATGCGCGGGATAGCAGGGCTCTCGTCGAGCATCAGCAAGGCTTTCTCCTCGAGGGTGAGCCGTGAGCAGAGGTCGGCAGCGCGTTCTTTCGCGCTCAGGTTGGGGTTCTGGTAGGGAAAAGTCTGCGCACCCAACTGCAGTGCGCCAAGTCCCACCAGAGCAAGAACTAAAAGCGTTTTTCTCATAATGAATATTGGTTTTATTTGATATAGGTATAGGCTATCAGCCGATGTCGTTGCCGGTATAGAGTTGATAGTATTTTCCCTTCAGCGCAAGCAGTTCATCGTGCGTGCCCCGCTCGATGATGCGGCCATGCTCCAGCACGATGATGCAATCGGAGTTGCGCACAGTAGACAGGCGGTGAGCGATGACGAAAGTGGTGCGCCCGCGCATCAACGAATCCATGCCCTGCTGCACCATCCGTTCGGTGCGTGTGTCGATAGACGAGGTGGCCTCGTCGAGGATGAGCACGGGTGGGTCGGCGATGGCGGTGCGGGCGATGGAGAGCAACTGCCGCTCACCCTGACTGAGGTTGGATGCCGTGCCGCTGATGACGGTGTGGTAGCCATTCGACAGACGGCGGATGAAGTCGTCGGCTCCCACGAGTTTGGCAGCCTCAATACACTCCTGGTCGGTGGCATCGAGCCGTCCGTAACGGATGTTGTCCATCACTGTACCGGTAAAGAGTTGTGTCTCCTGCAGCACCATGCCGAGACTACGCCGCAGATGGGGCTTGGAGATATCGTTGATGTTGATGCCATCGTATTGTATCTTTCCGTCCTGGATGTCGTAGAAGCGGTTGATGAGGTTGGTGATGGTGGTCTTACCCGCTCCAGTGCCTCCCACAAAGGCAATCTTCTGGTCGGGCATGGCATCGAGCACGATGTCGTAGAGCACCTGCTTTTCGGGAACGTAACTGAAGTCGACCATGTCGAAACTCACACCGCCCTCCACCTTGGTGAGTTGGCCATCAGGCGCCTTCCACGCCCAAGTGTCGGTGCGGTGGTCGGCGGGTGTCACCACGCCATTGTCGTCTACGGTGGCATTGATGATTTCCACCTTTCCGTTGTCGGTCTCCGTCTCCTCGTCGAGCAGGTCGAAGATGCGCTCTGCTCCCGCCGAGGCGTTGAGCACACTGTTCACCTGCTGACTGATCTGTGCGATGGGCTGCGTGAAGTTCTTGTTCAACGTGAGGAATGCCACGAGGGTACCAATGGAGAGGGCGGCTTCAGAATGCATGGCGATGGCGGCGCCCACCACGGCGATGAGCACATAACCGAGGTTGCCGAGGTTGCCGTTGACGGGCATCACGATATTCGCTATCTTGTTGGCGTTGCAGGCGCTCGACCGCAACTCCTCGTTGATGGTTTCAAACTGGTTGATGGCCTTGTCTTCATAGCAGAACACCTTCACCACCTTCTGTCCGGTCATCATCTCCTCGATGAAACCGTTCACCTTGGCGAGGTTCTGCTGCTGCGCCACGAAATGTTTGCGCGACATCTTGCCCAGATAGGTGGTGGCATAGGCCATCACCACCGCCATGAAGAGCGACACGCCGGTGAGGGGCAGACTGAGCACCACCATGCTCGAGAACGTCACGGCGAGGGTGATGAGCGAACTGAAAGCGGAGGGCAGACTCGAACTGATGACCTGCCGCAGGCTGTCGACGTCGTTGGTATAGGTCGACATCACGTCGCCGTGGGAGTGGGAGTCGAAATACTTGATGGGCAACCTCTGCATGTGCGAGAACATGTTTTTTCGCAGGCGCAGCATCGTGCCCTGACTCACGTTGATCATGATGCGGTTGTAGGCATACGAGCACGCCACGCCCACCAGCAACACCGCCGCCAGTTTGAGCAGTGCCATGGCGAGTGGCGAGAAGTCGGGGTTGGCGGTGCCCACGAGGGGCAGGATATAGTCATCGATGAGGGTACGGGTGAAGAGGGTCGACATCAGCGTTGCCACCGACGACACGATGATACAGGCAAACACCAAGATGAAGGAGAATCTGTAGTGCTGCATCACGAACTTCAGCAACCTCAACAAGGTGGCCTTGCGGTCTCTCGCCTTCTCGTTGTTGGCATAGACCTGTCCTGGGGGAGTGCGCATACCCATTCTCATGACTTCTTCGTTTTAGGTTTCTGACTCTGTTTCTTATGCCTGCGGTTTTTCTGCGGCTCGTCGAAGTCGCCGCCATCCTCGTTCTGCAAGGTGTAGATCTCGTGGTAGATGGCATTCTGGCGCAAGAGGTTGTCGTGGGTGTCGAAGCCGCTCACCCGTCCCTTGTCGAGCACGAGGATGCGGTCGCAGTCTTTCGTATGGCGGCATCGGTGGCGGTGTCGCAGGCACTGGTGCTGTCGTCGAGCACGAGCACCTTGGGGTGCTTGAGCAGGGCACGGGCGATGCACAGACGCTGTTTCTGTCCGCCGGAGACGTTCACGCCACCTTGTTCGATGCGGGTGTCATAGCCGTCGGGCATCTGGTCGATGAACTCGTCGGCGCACGCCATCCTACAGGCCTCCTTGCATTCCTCGAGGGTCGCCTCGCTGTTGCCCCACCGCAGGTTGTCGAGGATGGTGCCCGAGAAGAGCACGTTCTTCTGCAGCACCACCGCCACGGCATCGCGGAGGGTCTCGAGGTCGTACTGCCTCACGTCCTTGCCGCCCACCATCACGCTGCCTTTCGACACGTCGTAGAGGCGGCTGATGAGGTTGACGACCGACGATTTTCCGCTACCCGTGCCGCCGATGACGCCGATGGTCTCGCCGCTCTTCACATGGAACGAGATATTCTGCACGGCATACTCGCCGCTGCCGCCCTTATAGGCGAAGTAGACATGGTTGAAATCCACCTTGCCGTTGGCGACCTCCATCACGGGCTTCTTGGGGTTGACGATGTCGGCATCCTCATCAATGACCTCTGCCACACGCTGTCCGCTGGCGGCGCTCTGCGTGAGCATCACGAAAATCATACTGAGCATCATCAGCGACATGAGGATGCTCATCACATAGGTGAAGAGCGAGGTAATCTCTCCCGTGGTGAGCGTGCCGCCCACTACGAACTGTGCGCCAAACCACGAGATGGCGATGATGCAGCCATAGACCACGAGGTTCATCACGGGATGGTTGAGCGCCATCAGTCCCTCGGTACGCACATAGAGTTTGTAGAGTGCTTCTGCTGCCCAGGTGAACTTTGAGTTCTCGTGGTCCTCCCGCACGAAGGCTTTCACCACGCGGATGGCGGAGATATTCTCCTGCACGTTGCGGTTGAGTTCGTCGTAATGCTCGAAGACCTGCTTGAAGAGTCCTGCCACACGGCTGATGAGGAAGTAAAGGAACACCGAGAGAATCACCATCGCCACAACGAAGATGATGCTCATCCGCACATCGATGATAAAGCACATGAAGATGCTCGAAATCATGCGGAAGGGTGCCCGCACCGAGATGCGCAGCAACTGCTGGAAGGCAATCTGCAGGTTGTTCACATCGGTGGTCATGCGGGTGACGAGTCCGGAGGTGCTGAACTTGTCGATGTCGGCGAACGAAAACGTCTGGATGTTGCGGTACATGGCATCACGCAGGTTGCTGGCGAAGCCCGTGGAGGCATAGGCCGAATAGCGTCCGGCGGTGATGCCGAAGAAGAGACTCAGGGCAGCCATGCCGAGCATGATGCCACCGTAGAGATACACATTGTGCATGTCCTTGGCAGTGATGCCGAGGTCGATGAGTTTGGCGGTGACGTAAGGGATAAGCACGTCCATCACCACCTCGAGCGAGGTGAAGATAGGCGTGAGAATTGCTGCCCGCTTGTATTGCTTGACTTGTGCGGCGAGTGTCTTTAGCATTCTTCTTGGTGGTTATAGGATAGTTTTTGGATTCTAAGGACGTGAATGGCTCTAATGATTATCAAAACCTGCCACGCTTGCCGTGAGATGAAGGGCATTCCCCACCCTTCACAGGGGCGGTGCGGCGTGATGGTCATCCCGTTGCCGTGCACGCTTTGGTTGTACCTGCATCAGCAATATCAGGATTTTCCTCATGATGACAGTATTGTTTGTTTCGTTTGATATTCGACAAAAATACGACATTATTCCTTTTTATGCAAATAACCATGAAAAAATCATTGCGAAAAATTTCGCAACGAAATGATTTTGGGCATCTCATTTACAGATTTCCAAAGCCATGAGATTCATCTGTTTGCATTGTTCGGCAGTGACTTTCCTCTTTTCATTATGATGCTCAAAAGGAGAAAGCATCAATAGTACGCCTTTGCCACAGGCATAGAATTGTTCGCCATGGGGTTTCGAAAAAGGAGTGAACCCATTCTCCATGATGACGATGGTGGGCAGGCCTTCATCGAAAGCGGCCCGCATCACCTGTTTCTCACCGGGCGAAATGGCGGGAGATACCAGCACGGCCCCTCTTCTGGCTGCTTCAAGATAGTAGACGACCGCTTTCTTTATTTCGGCATCGCTCATCCGACGTGACACGCGCACGGCGAGGCGCCAAGGCGCGGAAAGTAAGTCAAGGTTGCCTATGGCACTGAATTGATAAGAACCGATGTGCAGGCCGAAAGTAGGGAGCAGCCATTTTGGTCGGGCGCGCTTCATCAATAAGCGGCGAGGGTTGTCGCGCAGATAGTTCTCCCAAATGGCCAGTTCATCATAGGAGCGGAGAATGAGGTCATTATAGCCTTTTGCAAAGAGCGAGCGTGAGAGGCTGCCAATGCTTAGCGACGGCACAACCGTCGCCTGCAGAGAACCAGCCTGCTCCTGGGCCTGCTGATCACCCGCCTGCTCTTTGGCCTGCTGGGCATCCGCCTGTTCTTTGGTCATCAAAGAAGGGGCGAGGGGCGGCTCTTCCTTGCGTTGGCTTTTCTCCGTAGGTTGCGACTGTGTCGCAACATCCGTTTTCCAGCCACCCATCTCCCTCAGTGCTTTTCGGCATCCTGTCTTAAACCCCGAGATGACATGCCCTAAATGCACCGGCAATGACGTTTTCACAAAAAGAATGCCATGCAAATGGTCGGGCATCATTTGCAAGGCACGTATCTCTATCTGTGGAAAGAAATGGGGAATGGCTAACCATTCGTTCTTAACGGCTTTTCCGAGTTCCGATAGCACTATGCGGGGCTCGTCCTTGCTGCCTTTCTCAGCAAAGGCATCACCCTCTAAATGCCCGAAGACGGGCAGTCGCCCTTCCACCTCAAGCGTAATCATATACATCCGTCGTTCTTTATAGTCGTGATAGTCATCACGGCGTTTCATCGAGACAACCTTCTCGCCGGCGTTCTTTTTCTTCGCTTCAAGTTGTTCTTCGGTCATCGGTACAGCAATATCCAAAAAGGGAACCTTTGTGCACCACAGAGGTTCCTATGAGTGTTCCAACAGGTCGGGCCTTAGGCGACGGGTGCGCTCCAGGCTCTGCTCTATCTCCCAGTCCTTGATTTTTGCTTCGTTGCCGCTGAGCAGGATGTCGGGCACCTTCCATCCCTTGTAGTCTGCCGGTCGGGTATAGATGGGAGCCGAGAGCAGGTTGTCTTGGAAACAGTCGGAGAGGGCGCTCTGGTCGTCGCTGATGACGCCAGGCACCAGGCGCACGATGGCATCCGCCATCACCGCCGCCGCCAGTTCTCCCCCCGTGAGCACGTAGTCGCCGATGGAGATTTCGCGGGTAATGAGGTGGTCGCGTATGCGCTGGTCGATGCCCTTGTAGTGTCCGCAGAGGATGATGATGTTGTGCAGCATCGACATGTCGTTGGCGATGCCTTGCGAGAACTGTTCCCCGTCGGGCGAGGTGAAAATCACCTCGTCGTAGTCGCGCTCTGCCTTCAGTGCCGAGATGGCCCTGTCGATGGGCTCGCACTGCATCACCATGCCGGCGAATCCCCCATAGGGGTAGTCGTCCACACGGCGCCATTTGTCGGTGGTGTAGTCACGCAGGTTGTGCAGGTGTATCTCTGCCAGTCCTTTCTTCTGTGCCCGTGCGAGGATTGACTCGTGAACGAATCCCTCGAGCATCTCGGGCAATACGGTGATGATGTCTATTCTCATTTCGATGCCAAAGGTAGTGAAAGGTGAGTGAAAAGCAAAACAAATCGTTCCTTTTGTTTGAAGGTTAGTGTTTTTTTGTTAATTTAGCGGCTGTAAAAACCATGGATTTAAAATTTGATGATATGAAAACGAAGAAAATACTGAGATTTCGGCTGATGCCTGTGCTGGTGATGCTGGCGGCTTTTCTCATGGTGTCATTGCCGGCCGATGCGCAGAGCCGCACCGGTAGGCGGCGTGCGCAGACCATGAGGACCACAACCTCTGCGAGACTGAAGGCCCCCGCTACCCCCACTCCTATCAGCGTGCGCGAGCGCACCATTCAAGACCTCCTCTTCTTCCCCTTCGCCAGTCTGCCCGACAACCTCAACACCTTGGAGAAGACGCAGGAGCAACTCACCGCCACCTTCGGCCAGTGTGAATCTGTCTCTATGTTACCCGGACTCCATGCCCACGACACCTTCGACTTCACCTATCGCAACGTGCCCTTAGGACTCGCATTTTACGACTGGTCGGACAATCGGATGTGGTATGATTTCTATTTCGAGGCGAAGGCCGATGCCGAGCGGTTCTACCGCAACCTGTGCAACGACATTAAGAATGTCGGCATCCCCCTCACTTACGACAAGATCTATGGTGGCCTGTCCAACCGCACCCGTCCTGTCTCCATCTTCAAGTGGGTGTATGTCAACACGCCCGAAAAGGTGAAGATTATCGAAGGCGCCAACACCGACAGTCCGCATCTCGAGGGATGGTATAAGGTGGAATTAGGGGTCTACAAGCGGGCACGCTGACCTTATTTTCCATTCATTTTTGCCCATATCTCCAAATTTTTAAGAGATATGGGCAGTTTGTTTTTCTAAAACTCCATATTCCCCTCTTCAAATAAATCTTTCCAATGACTTTTCAACGATTTTTCAAATAACGGCTTTTCAAATAAAAGAATAGTTTTTGCATAATAATTATGATGTGTTTTAGAAAAAAGCATTATCTTTGCATGTCAAGAACCATTAACATCCAATATTATGTTCACCAAAGAAACACATCGTGCTCTTCGGCAACAACGAGTCGCCCTGTAACTACCCTGCCAACGCCTATTACCCCTTCAGGCAAGACTCCACCTTCCTCTACTACTTCGGACAGAAACGTGACGGACTGGTGGGCATCATCGACGCCGACAGCGGTGAGGAAACCCTCATCGGCGACGACATCGACATCGAAGACATCGTGTGGTATGGCAGCGTGGACAGCGTGGCCGACCTTGCCGCCCAGGTGGGCGTGAGCCACTCCGCGCCAATGAGCGCGCTGAAGACACTCTGCGACGAAGCCACCCGCCAAAACCGCAAGATACATTTCCTGCCACCCTATCGCCACGACATCAAAATCCAACTGATGGACCTCCTCGGCATCCATCCCAGCCAACAGAAGGCTGCCGCCTCGATGCCACTCATCATGGCCGTGGTGAAGATGCGCAGCAAGAAAGAGCCACAGGAAATCAAGGCTCTGGAGCGCGCCGCCGAGATAGGCTACAAGATGCACACCACTGCCATGCAACTCATCCGACCGGGCGTGAGCGAGAAATTCATCGGCGGACAACTCGACGGTATCGCAGAGTCGTATGGTGCCATGCCCAGTTTCGCCACCATCTTCTCACAACACGGCGAAATCATGCACGGCAACCCCTCGACCAGCCTGCTCGAGGACGGACGGCTCGTGCTCTGCGACTGCGGGGCGGAGACCATCGACCACTACTGCTCTGACAATACCCGCACCATGCCCGTGAACGGGAAGTACTCGCAGCGTCAACTCGAAATCTACTCCATCGTGGAGGCCTGCCACGACCATGTGCTCGACGTGGCACGACCGGGCGTGAAATACATGGATGTGCACTTCGCCGTCTGCCGGCTGATGACCGACAAACTGAAAGAACTCGGACTGATGCGCGGCGACACCGAAGAAGCGGTAAGAGCCGGTGCACACGCGATGTTCCTGCCCCACGGACTGGGACACATGATGGGCATGGATGTGCACGACATGGAGAACCTCGACCAAATCAACGTGGGCTTCGATGAAGAGACTCGACCCAACCTAGAACAGTTCGGCACCAACTGCCTGCGCATGGGCAGACGCCTGGAAGAAGGTTTCGTGGTGACCGACGAACCGGGCATCTACTTCATCCCCGCTCTCATCGACGACTGGAGGAAGTCGGGACACTGCGCGGAATTCCTCAACTTCGACCTGCTGGAGACCTACAAGGACTTCGGCGGCATCCGCATTGAGGACGACGTGCTCATCACCGCCGACGGTTGCCGGTTCATCGGCAAAGACCGTATCCCCTACCACCCCAAAGACGTGGAGGAATACATGGCATCCTACAGATAAACAACAACCAATTACCATTATAGCAAAAATGAAAAAAACCATCTTAATGGCACTCGTGGCGCTCTTCGCCATCGGTGCATCCGCCCAGGAACAGGCCAAAGACAAGAAAAAGAATGAGAACAAGCCTGTTTTCACCACAGTGAAAGAAATCCCCATCACCAGTATCAAAGACCAGAACCGCTCGGGTACGTGCTGGGACTACTCCACCCTCAGTTACTTCGAGGCAGAGATACTGAAAGCCACAGGGAAGACCTATGACCTCTGCGAGAGTTTCGTGGCCAACAAGACCTATATGGACCGTGCCATACAGGTGACGCGCCTGCACGGCGACTGCCAGTTCTCACAGGGCGGCAGCGCCTACGACGTGCTCTACTGCCTGAAAAACTACGGCATCTGTCCGGAAGACGCCATGCCATTCCCCGGCAGCCTCTACGGCGACTCGCTCAACAACTTCAACGAGTTCTTCAGCATCATGAGCCCGTATGTGGATGCTGTGGCAAAGAACAAGGCCAGCAAAATCTCCAACCAGTGGAAGAAGGGTCTGCAGGGCATCCTCGACGCTTACCTCGGCGAGTGCCCGGAGACTTTCACCTATGAGGGAAAGACCTATACCCCGATGCAGTTCGTTCAGTCGCTGGGCATCAACCTCGACGACTATGTGTCTATCACCAGTTTCTCGCACAAGAAATACTACACACAGTTCCCCGTAGAGGTGCAGGACAACTGGCGCAACCCGCTGTCGTGGAATCTCCCCATGGACGACATGATGCGTATCATCGACAATGCCATCGCCAAGGGATATACCGTGGCATGGGGCGGTGACGTGTCGGAAGACGGCTTCACCCGTCAGGGTCTGGGCTATGCCATCGACTCGAAGAAAGCACAGAGCCTCACCGGCAGCGACATGGCCCGCTGGCTCAAACTCACCCGCACCGAGAAGACCAGCCTGCTCGACTCGCTGGGCTGCACCGTGCCTGAAATCACTCCTACCCCAGAGCGCCGTCAGGAGCGCTACGACAACTGGGAGTTGACCGACGACCACGGCATGCTCATCTTCGGTATCGCCAAAGACCAGAACGGCAAGGAGTACTACATGGTGAAGAACTCATGGGGCGAGGCCGGTGAGTACAAGGGCATCTGGTACATGACCAAGGCCTTCGTCTGCGACAACACCATGGACTACCTCGTCAACATCAATGCCATTCCCAAAGACATCCTCGACAAGATGAAGAAAGCCCGCAAAGACCAGCCGCTGGGCGACTGATGCCTTTTTAAGGATACACACAAAAATGCTCCCGCTCACCAAGGACGGGAGCATTTTTTATAGCCATGGCACATGACGCAAAAAAAGTGAGCCCCAAAGATAACAAAACACCACCCTTATTCGTTACAATAATAGAATAAGGTCACTCTCTCACCACCAAAACATGACACGCACCGTGCTCATACTCCTCTTCGCCTGCCTCCTGGGCGGCAGTCAGACATTGGCGCAGACCAGCGCCAGTGCTATCACGCATGCCATCGCCCCGAAGAAAAAGGCAGGAAGGGCACCCACGGCAGAGGAATACCAGGCCAAGGGCGATGACCTGACACGAAGAGCCACCGACCTGTCGAAGGAAGCACGGCGCGACGAGGCCATCCAACTGCTCGACGAAGCCTGCGACCTCTACCAACGGGCAGCAGGGATGTTCTACCAGAACGGCCAGAAAGGAAAGGAAGTGGGGGCACTCGACGGACTCGCCAAAGCCCTGCGCCAAAAAATCTTCAACCTCTACGAACTCTCCTTCGACGACAACAGTTATAAAAACACCTGCGAGAGCCAGACCAGCATCTACCGACGGTCGTTCGCTGCCTTCCCCATCTTCATACAGAAACTCAACTACGGACTCGCCACGCTCGCCATCGCACACGAAGCCTACGACAAGGCACTGCCACTGCTCGAGAGCGTCAGGACAAAAGGCAGCCAGAACCCTGAGTCGGAAGCGCTGAAAACCAAGTCGATGGGAGAGATGGCCCTATGCCATCTGCACCTCGGACAAGACGACAAGGCACGCCGCATCATCAGGGAAGCCATACAGCGCGCACCCAGCGACCAACGACTGCGACAAATACAAAGAGAAATCACACAAAAAGAGAATTTGCAATAAATAATCCAAAAAACACGCTTAAAGTGCGCTGATTTGGATTATTTTTTGTACCTTTACCCCCAAATAGCCTTACGAGGCCTATTTTACCCCTCGTCTTCCTTGCCAACAGAGGAGACCATGGCAGCAGATAATAAGAATAAAAACAACATAAATGCACTTTAAATGGAATTACGAACCACCTACACCAGACCAGAAGAAAGCAGCTGAGGAACTTGGCGAGAAGTTGGGAATGAGCCCCATACTCGCACAGTTGCTGATCAAACGTGGCATTACCACGGAGTCTGCTGCCAAGCGGTTCTTCCGGCCACAATTAGCCGACCTTATCAACCCGTTCCTCATGAAGGACATGGACGTAGCCGTAGACAGGCTCAACGACGCCATGGGAAGAAAGGAAAGGATTTTGGTATATGGCGACTACGATGTAGACGGATGCACGGCGGTAGCGCTGGTGTACAAGTTTCTGCAGCAATTCTACTCCAACATCGACTACTATATCCCCGACAGATACGACGAGGGATATGGTATCAGCAAAAAAGGACTGGAATATGCGAAAGAGACAGGTGTGAAACTGATTATCATCCTCGACTGCGGCATCAAGGCCATCGAGGAGATTGCCTACGCCAAGAGCATAGGTATTGACTTTATTATCTGCGACCATCACGTGCCCGACGACGTGATGCCTGATGCTGTGGCTGTTCTCAACCCCAAGCGTGAAGACGACTCTTACCCCTTCAAGCACCTCTGCGGGTGCGGCGTAGGATTCAAACTCATGCAGGCCTTCGCCAAGAACAACAGCATACCCTTCTCACGACTCATTCCACTGCTCGACTTCTGCGCGGTGAGCATCGCCGCCGACATCGTGCCAGTGACTGAGGAAAACCGTATCCTCGCCTTCCACGGACTGAAACAACTCAACCAGAACCCCAACATCGGACTGAAGGCCATCATCGATATCTGCGGACTCAACGGACGCGACATATCGATGAGCGACATCGTGTTCAAAATCGGACCGCGCATCAACGCCTCAGGACGCATGGAGAACGGCAAGGAGAGCGTAGACCTGCTCATCGAGCGCGACTTCGCCACCGCACTGCGCAAGGCGCGCCATATCAATGAGTACAACGACAAGCGCAAGGACATCGACAAACAGATGACCGAGGAGGCCAACCAGATCGTGGCGAAACTCGAGAGCCAGAAACACCACTCGAGCATCGTGCTCTACGACGAGAACTGGAAGAAAGGCGTCATCGGCATCGTGGCCTCACGACTCACCGAAATCTACTTCCGCCCCACCGTGGTGCTCACCCGCGACGAAAACTTCGCCACGGGGTCGGCACGCAGCGTGGCGGGCTTCGATGTCTACTCTGCCATCAAGCATTGCCGTGACCTGCTGCTCAACTTCGGCGGACATACCTATGCCGCCGGACTCACCCTCAGATGGGACGACATCAAGTTGTTCCAGCAGAAGTTCCAAAAATATGTCGAGGAGCATATCCAGCCCGAGCAAACGGAGCCCATCCTCAACATCGACGCCCAAATCGACTTCAAGGACATCTCTTCGAAACGACTGCACAACGACCTGAAGCGCTTCTCTCCCTTCGGACCCGGCAACGAGAAACCTATCTTCTGCACCGTGGGAGTGTATGACTTCGGCACGAGCAAGGTGGTGGGACGCGACCAGGAACACATCAAACTCGAACTGGTGGATTCGAAGTCGAACAACGTGATGAACGGCATCGCCTTCGGACAGAGTGCCTCGGCACGCTACATCAAGTCGAAACGCAGTTTCGACATCGCCTACACCATCGAAGACAACATCTACAAGCACGGCAGCGTGCAGTTGCAAATCGAGGACATCCGTGCCGCAGAAGAGGAAGAGGCAGCAGAAAAACAAGACTAATTTCCAGACCACCTGAAAGGCACGTCTCAGTGGACAAATATCAGGAAATACTTCGCCAATACTGGGGTTACGACGACTTCAGGGGCATTCAGCGTGAAATCATCGAAAGCATCGGCAGCGGGAAAGACACCCTCGGACTGATGCCTACGGGCGGCGGCAAGAGCATCACTTTCCAGGTGCCGGCGCTGCTCAAGGGCGGCGTGTGCCTGGTAGTGACCCCGCTCATCGCCCTGATGAAAGACCAGGTGGCCCACCTGCGCAGAAGGGGCATCCTCGCTTCTGCCATCTATACCGGCATGACGCACGAGGAAATCGTGACCACCCTCAACAATGCTGTCTTCGGTGGGGTAAACATCCTCTACGTCTCGCCCGAACGCCTCGCCTCTCCCCTCTTCCTCGCAAAACTCAACTACATGAATGTGAGTTTCATCACCGTGGATGAAGCCCACTGCATCAGTCAATGGGGCTACGACTTCCGGCCTTCCTACCTGCGCATTGCCGACATCCGCAAGGTGCTGCCGGGCATCCCCGTGCTCGCGCTCACTGCCACCGCCACGCCACAGGTGGTAGACGACATTCAAGACAAACTGGGCTTCGCAGAGAAGAATGTATTCAGCATGAGTTTCGAGCGCAAGAACCTCGCTTACATCGTGAGAAACGCGCCCGACAAGTTCACCGAACTCACCAACATCCTCCAGACGGTGCAGGGGAGCGCCATCGTATATGTGAGGAGCAGGAAAAGGGCAAAGGAGACCGCCGAACTGCTTAGCGCCAGCGGCATCGCCGCCACCTTTTACCATGCGGGACTCGACCCCACCGTGAAAGACGCCCGCCAGAAAGCATGGCACGACGACAAGACGAGGGTGATGGTAGCGACCAACGCCTTCGGCATGGGCATCGACAAGGCCGACGTGCGACTCGTCATACACATCGACTGTCCCGACTCTCCCGAGGCCTACTTCCAAGAAGCAGGGCGCGCGGGGCGCGACGGAAAGAAGGCGTATGCCGTGCTGCTCTACAACTCGTCGGACAAGCGCAAACTGGCAAAACGCGTGAGCGACACCTTTCCCGAGAAGGAATATGTGCGCGAGGTATACGACCACCTGGCCGACTTCTTCCAGATGGGTGTGGGATATGGCGAAGGGACTACCCTGGAGTTCGACATCGACAAGTTCTGCCGTGCTTTCAAACATTTCCCCATACAAGTAGACGCTGCCCTGAAAATACTGCAGCGCGCAGGATACCTCATCTACGACACCGACCCCGACAACAGTCCGCGCCTGCGGTTTCTCCTGGAGCGCGACCAACTCTACATGCTCCACAACAACTCGCCCGTGGAGAACGATGTCATCACCGCTTTGCTGCGCCTCTATGGCGGACTGTTCGCCGACTACTGCTTCATCAACGAGAACATGGTGGCGATGAAGGCTGGCATCGACCCACAGACCACCTACATGGTGCTGAAGGAACTGAGCAAGCGCCATATCCTGCATTTCATCCCCCGACGCAAAATGCCCGCCATCTGCTACACCCAGCGGCGCGAAGAGGGTCGTAGGCTCGCCATCACACGAGAGGTGTACGAAGACCGCAAGGAAAGTTACATCCGGCGTATCGACAGCATGATAGCGTATGCCACCAACGACACCATCTGCCGCAGCCGACAACTGCTGAGGTATTTCGGCGAGGAGAGTACACATGACTGCCGCCAGTGCGACGTCTGCCTCGCCCACAAGGGCACTACCAGCCATGACGCTGAAGCCTCTCTCTCTGCCACCCAACGCATCCTCACGCTGCTCGCCGACCGCCAGCCCCACCACATGACAGAACTCCATTCGCTCAACATCCCCAAAGACCGTCTCGACACCGCCCTCACCCAACTGCTCCACGAAGAGCAGATAAGAATAGACGGTGCCTTCCTCTGCCTATCCTGATATACCCCAGCCAGTATCTGTCTGATTATTAAAAAAATAGGAGCCTCTCCATTGAGAAACTCCTATTTCGAAACCTGATACACGATTATCATCAGTTGTTTTCGGGGCGCAGTTTACGCACCGTCTCACCGGCACGCCACATTTCCTTGTTGCGCATCGCCTCCAGTTCCTTCTCCAGACCGTCGCGATAGTCGGGCTTGGAGTTGGCATCAATGGAAATCTGTGCCTCCTTGCCGGTCTGCACCGACAGGTAGAGCCACTCCATCACTGGTTTGATAGCCTCGCGGAAACGCGGAGCCCAGTCGAGGGCGCCACGCTGGGCGGTGGTAGAGCAGTTGGCATACATCCAGTCCATACCCTTCGCACCGAAAAGCGGGCCAAGGCTCTGGGTGAGTTCCTCTACCGTCTCGTTGAAAGCCTCGGAAGGAGAATGTCCGTGCTCGCGGAGCACCTCGTACTGAGCCTCGAGCAAGCCTTCGATAGCACCCATGAGCGAACCACGCTCACCAGTGAGGTCGGAGGTAGCCTCGCGCTCAAAGGTGGTCTTGAAAAGATAGCCGGCACCTATACCAATGCCGAAAGCGATGGTGCGCTCCTCAGCCTTGCCGGTAGCATCCTGATAGACCGCATACGAGCAGTTGAGTCCGCGACCCTCGAGGAACATCGTGCGGAGCGAGGTGCCAGAACCCTTCGGCGCCACCAGGATGACATCCACATCCTCTGGAGGCACCACACCGGTGCGGTCGTTCCAGTTGATGGCGAAGCCATGTGAGTAATACAATGCCTTGCCTTTGGTGAGGAAGGGCTTGATGCGCGGCCACACCTGTATCTGTCCGGCGTCGGAGAGCAGCATGCAGACGATGGTGCCCTTCTCGGCAGCCTCCTCGATGGAGAACAGCGTCTTTCCCGGCACCCAACCATCGGCCACTGCTTTCTCATAGGTCTTTCCCTCACGCTGACCAACGATGACGTTGAAACCGTTGTCGCGCAGGTTGCAGGCCTGTCCAGGACCCTGGATTCCATAGCCGATGACGGCAATGGTCTCATTTTTCAATACCTCACGTGCTTTCTCCAAAGAAAACTCCTTGCTGGTGACCACGGTCTCTATCACGCCACCAAAATTCATTTCAGCCATATTCAAATTGGTTTGTGCGGCAGGCTTCACGCCTCCGCGGGTTGTTTTATATTGCTTTTGTATTCAGAATCTCGAAAAGTGCGCCAAAGTTACAAATTATCAGCGAAATGGCAAAATTAACTATCAATCTTTTACAAATTTCACCAAACTTCTGCAGATTTCCACCTCTTCTTGACGGTCATCGCCCTTTCTCACTATCCTCACGACGAAGGTAAGGCCGTCGGCTGTCTCACGGTAGAAACGCAGCGTGTCGCCGGCGTGTGCCTCTGCCACATAGGCTATCTCGAAACGATGAAGCCGATGCGAAGCATACCATTCGAGCGGGAAGAGGTCGAGCACATGCTCGATATACTTCACGCTGTTCACATGACCATTGATGTCGATATCATTATAGTGCGTCTGCAACTCTGCCACGAGTTCGCCCGCTTCGCTGCAACTCACCCTTGAACTGTTGGCTATAGGGCATTCCTTCTCTTTCTCCACATATCCGAGCAATGCCCCGTTGTTGACATCGAGGAGATTGGCGGGCTGACGGGTCTGCGTGTCGATCATCGCCCATATCGAACGGCCATAGCCATACACCTTTCCCGTCTGCTGGTCGATGACCTTGAAATTGCGCTTGGTGAAGAAGCGCATGGCACTCTCCACCCATGTCTCCACATCAAAATGGGCATACATGCGCGGCATCTCCTCCATCTCCACTGCCAAGCGCGAGAGCACCCAGGTCTTGTTGATGGTGTTGAGGTATGACATACCAAACCCACGGTCGTGGGAATGGTAGTCGGCGGCATTGAGCAGATGGTTGCCCAGGTGCCCCATGAAAAGCCTTCCAGAGAAATCGCAATGGAAGGGTTCGGCAAGAAAGCCATAACGTCCTACTTTATCCATTGTCGTGTTCCGTCTGTCGTTGGTCAAGGAATGCACTCACCTCCTCCTCCGTGCTGCGGGTGATGGCGATGCGGCCGCTACGCGTGTATTGCAACACACAGTCGAACTCGTTGAGCGCCTTATACAATGCCACGATGTCTTCTGTCACGCCACTCTTCATCACTGCCACATAAGTGGGGTTTACCTCGATAATCTGCGCGTCGTAATGCCTGACGATGCGCGACACATTGGGATTGTCGAGCACAGTCTGCGTAGAGAGTTTATAGAGACCTGTCTCACGTATGAAGAGTTGGTCGTCGGTATAGAACTTGGCCTTCACCACGTCGATTTTCTTCTCTATCTGCCGGGTGATTTTCTCTATCTGGTCGGGGTCGCTCCATGCGGTGATGGTGTATTTGTGCAGCCCCTCGATGCTCGATGCCGACACATTGAGACTCTCGATGTTCACCTGCCTGCGTGTGAAGACCGCCGTAATCTGGTTGAGGATACCCGCGATATTCTCTGAGTAGACCAGCAATGTATAGAATTTCTTTTCCATTTTTCCGTATTTTATTCAACCTCCTCTTCCTCATCATACAGTGATATCGAGCATCATCTCGTCGACACTCATGCCCGGAGGGGTGATGGGCAGCACGTTGTCGTCTTCCAAGATGGCACACTCGAGCAGAAAAGGTCCGGGTGTAGCCAACATATTGTCGATGGCTTCCTGCAGGTCGTCTCTGATAATGGCCACCTGATAAGGGATGTCATAGGCTGCCGCCACCTTGCCATAGTCGGGGTTCATCATGCGTGTGAACGACTGCCGGCGGTTGAAGAACATGTCTTGCCACTGACGCACATTGCCGAGGTAGTTGTTATTGAGGATAATCATCTTCACCGGAGCATGGGTCTCCATGATGGTGCCCATCTCCTGAATACTCATCTGGAAGCCGCCATCGCCCATAAACACACAGACCGTGCGCTGGGGAGCGCCAAACGTGGCGCCTATGGCTGCCGGCATGCCGAAGCCCATGGTGCCCAGTCCGCCACTGGTGACGATGGAGCGCTGTTGGAGGTACTTGAAATAGCGGCAACTGAAGAGTTGGTTCTGCCCCACATCGGTGACGAGGATGGCTTCGCCTTTCGTCGACTCCGCCACGAGGTTCACCACCTCGCCCATGAGCAGCGGTCCGTCCTTGGGATGGATGGCCGGCTCCACCACACGGCGCCATTCCTTCTCTGCCAAGGGGACAAAACTCTTGCGCCACTCCTGATGGTCGGCAGGGCGCAGCAGTTGGGTGATGGCAGGTAGGGTGACCTTACAGTCGCCGATGACCGGCACATGGCATTTCACGTTCTTGTTGATTTCTGCCCTGTCGATATCAAGGTGTATCACCTTCGCCTGACGAGCGTAGGTGTCGGTACGGCCTGTCACACGGTCGCTGAAACGCATGCCAATGGCGATGAGGACATCACACTCCTGCTCCTTCACGTTGGGTGCATAGTTGCCGTGCATGCCGAGCATGCCCACATTGAGCGGGTGGTTGCTGGGGAGGGCAGAGAGGCCGAGCATGGTGCGCCCGGCGGGGATATCCGCTTTCTCAAGGAAAGCGACCAGTTCGGCCTGTGCATTACCGAGTTCCACCCCCTGTCCCACCAGGGCCAACGGACGCTTGGCTTTGTTGATGAGTTCGGCGGCTTGCTGCACACAATTTTCGTCGATCTTGGGATATGGAACATAACTGCGAATGAAATCCACTTTCTGGGGCTGCCACTCCGTGGTCTGTGTCTGCGCGTTCTTGGCGAAGTCGAGCACCACCGGACCTGGCCGGCCACTGCGGGCGATGAAAAACGCTCTGCTCACCGCCCACGCCACGTCTTCGGCCCGGCGAATCTGGTAACTCCATTTCGAGATGGGCTGGGCAACACCCACGAGGTCTACCTCCTGGAAGGCATCGGAGCCAAGGGCTGCCACGCCCACCTGTCCGGCAATGACCACAATGGGGGTAGAGTCCATCATCGCGTCGGCCACACCAGTGAGGGTGTTGGTGGCGCCAGGACCGCTGGTCACCAGACAGACGCCCACTTTTCCGCTTACCCTCGCATAGCCCTCGGCGGCATGTGCCGCCGACTGCTCATGACGCACAAGGATATGCTCGAATGTTTTCTCCTCGCCTTGCGTATAGTCGTAGAGCGCGTCGAAAACGGGCATAATGGCTCCTCCCGGATAGCCGAAGATAGTGGTCACGCCTTCAGCCTTCAGCGACCGCATGAGTGCCTCAGCACCTGTAATGATATCTTTCATCTGCTTGTCGTATTAGTCTTCTATGATTCGCACACCACCCTTGTCGGCAGAACTCACGCTTTGGGCATAGGCCTTGAGGGCTTTGCTCACCACCCTGTTGCGGGTGAGGGGGCGCTGTGGGCGACGCGACAGTTCGTCGTCGCTCAGCCGCACGTTGATGCTGCGGTGGGGGATATCGATTTCGATGATGTCGCCATCGACGATTTTCCCGACATTACCACCCGAAGCCGCCTCGGGGGAGATATGCCCGATGCTCAGGCCCGACGTGCCTCCTGAGAAGCGTCCGTCGGTGATGAGGGCACATTCCTTGCCCAGGTGCATGCTCTTGATATACGAGGTGGGATAGAGCATCTCCTGCATGCCCGGACCGCCTTTAGGCCCTTCGTGGGTGATGACCACGCAGTCGCCGCTCTTCACCTGTCCACCGAGGATGCCTTCGCAGGCCTCTTCCTGAGAGTCGAACACCTTGGCGGGTCCCTCGAAAGTCCACAGGGCGGGGTCGACGCCTGCCGTCTTCACCACACAACCGTCTTGCGCGATGTTGCCAAAGAGCACAGCGAGTCCACCATCCTTGGTATAAGCATGGGGGATATCGCGCACACAACCGTTGGCACGGTCGGTGTCGAGGGTTTCCCACTGGGCGTCTTGCGACCCCATCTTCGTGGAGAACCTGCCACCCGGTGCGCTGAGGTAGATACGGCTGGCCTCGGCATCGATATCCTTGCCGGTGATGTCATACTTGCACAGAGCCTCGGCAAGTGTCATGCCATCCACCCGGAGCACGTTGCCATTGATGAGTCCGCCTCGATTGAGTTCGTTGATGATGCCGAGGATGCCTCCTGCCCTGCCACACTCCTGCACGCTGTAGCGCTGGGTGTTGGGGGCGAGTTTGCACAGACATGGCACCTTGCGGCTCAGCATGTCGATATCGCGCATCTGGAAGTCGGCACCAGCCTCCTGTGCCACGGCAAGCAGGTGCAGCACCGTGTTGGTGGAACCGCCCATGGCGATGTCGAGGGTCATGGCGTTGAGGAAGGCGTCGCGTGTGGCAATAGACCGTGGCAGCACGCGCTCGTCGCCGTCGCGGTAGTATTTATAGGCATTGTCAACTATCAGACGGGCAGCGTCCTTGAACAACCTGACGCGGTTGACATGGGTGGCGAGGATGGTGCCGTTGCCGGGGAGGGAGAGGCCGATGGCCTCGGTGAGGGAGTTCATCGAGTTGGCGGTGAACATGCCCGAGCAACTGCCGCATCCCGGACAGGCACAGCCCTCCAGTTCTGCCATGTCGGCATCGCTCACCGTCGGGTCGGCGCCCTTAATCATAGCAGTGACGAGGTCGGCATTCTCACCTTTCCACCGTCCTGCCTCCATCGGACCACCGCTGACGAAGACGGCGGGGATATTCAGTCGCATGGCTGCCATAAGCATGCCGGGAGTCACTTTGTCGCAGTTGGAGATACACACCATGGCATCGGCCTTGTGGGCATTGACCATATACTCCACCGAGTCGGCGATGATGTCGCGTGAGGGCAGCGAATAGAGCATGCCATCGTGCCCCATGGCAATGCCATCGTCGATGGCGATGGTGTTGAACTCTGCGGCATAGCAGCCCAGAGATTCTATCTCTTGTTTCACTATCTGACCTATCTCATGCAGATGGGTATGACCCGGAACAAACTGAGTGAATGAATTGACTACGGCGATGATGGGTTTTCCAAACTGTTCCCTCTTCATGCCTGCGGCCACCCACAGTGCCCTGGCACCGGCCATCTTACGTCCCTCAGTGCACACAGCACTTCTCAACTGATGTTTCCACTCCATTTTTATATCGTTTTTAATTATTTCTCAAACTTCGCATCCGCTCAACTTGCAGAACTTGAAGTAAATGAGTTATTATACAATTGAAGTGGCAAAGGTACGAATAAGCGAGCGAAAAGCCAAATATTTATTTGGACTTTTCTGAGCGAGAGTACCTTCGACCGAAGGTCAGAGGTACGAATAAGCGAGCGAAAAGCCAAATATTTATTTGGACTTTTCTGAGCGAGAGTACCTTCGACCGAAGGTCAGAGGTACGAATAAGCAAGCGAAAAGCCAAATATTTATTTGGACTTTTCTGAGCGAGAGAGGGAACAATAAGGGAACTACACTTGTTGGACTAAAAATTTACAAGAACCTTGGCCCATTCAGGAATGTCGTCAGTGTATTTCTTAACAAGATTGCCATCAACGGTTCTGTAAAGCAGACGAGGCAATTGATTGTCAACCGAGTTGTCATAGACATAAGCACGGTCTACTATGGAAATCGCCTCTTCGGCATTGATGAGCGACTTATAATAGCGTGAAACAACTTTGGAGATAGGCACTTCATGACCACCATTCATGAACCGCTGGGTGATACGGACAACATTGATGGCTGGGTCAGAGGTACAAACAAAAAAGAACCTTATGAAAAAACCTGCAGTCTTGGCTTTTCGGATGAATTCCAACTTCTCCTGAGAAGAAAAGACTGTCTCAAAAACAAAATCTTGTCTCGTTTCCAGGCACTCATAACGTAATTGTGTCGCGTGCTCTGCTGCTTTCAACACAGCATCGTGGGAATTCCAGTCTCCATATACTTTCTGCGCGATGTTATCAGGGTTGATATATATACTATCTGCTGCCCATTCGTTGTTTAGCAGTTGAACAGTTGTCGTGGTCTTGCCCGAACCATTTGGACCAGCAACCACACAAAGGGTAGGACGACGTTCAGCCATTGAGCATATTGTTTCTTTGGGAACGTCTTAAATTGATAGCACACAAAACTTCAGAAAAACGCCGTTGTTTTTCAGCCTCTGCTCTGGCACTCGACTCGCGAGCAGCCTTCGCCACGTCCTCCATTAAAGCCTGAAGCATCTCGTCTGTCGGCTCTTCCATAGATGTCAGCCGATATTTCTTATAGGTTTCTGGCATAATTAACGCTACTTTAATACTACAAACATATTAAAAGCCGAATATCAAGCATTACAAAAGACTAAGTTTCTCGCTTTCTTTGTTGAGGTGCTTACCATATTCGCCACACAGCGACAAAATTACAAATTCTTTTTGATACAACAATCTATCATCCCTATCTTTTATGGATTATTATCTATGCACCCCATGAATAGCCACTCATGACATCCTTGGCATAGTGAAACAGACAAGATGTGGCAACGATTCTACTAAAAAGTGGGATTTTATTTGGCATATCGCTCTTTTTGCACTATTTTTGCATGGAATGAGATATTTCACCCTTTTCACCCCACTCCGAAGGCTGGCACTCATGGCCTCTTGCCTGACATTGTGGGGATGTACCGATACGCAGCCACCCCACTGCATCATGCCCGACGACTGCACGCTGCATACAGGCGATGTCGTGTTCAGAAGAGGCAGCGGACTGACCAGTCGCACCGTGATAGCACTCGACGAGAAAGGCGAGTATTCACACGTGGGTATCGTGGTCGACTCTGCCGGAGTGAAGATGGTGGTGCATGCCGTGCCCGACGAGCCCGACTTCGAGGGTGACCCCGACAGGGTGAAGATGGACACACCCGAGCAGTTCTTCTCCTCGGTATATGCACAGATGGGCGAAGTGTGCCGACCCACCGACTCGCTGGCGGCACAAAAGGCGGCAGAGGCAGCACTCGAGGTTTACCACCGTCACGTCCTCTTCGACCATAGTTACGACGACATCGACACCACCCGCATGTACTGCACCGAACTGGTAGTATATGCCTATCACAAGGCCGGTGTGGAACTGGTGGGTGCCGGGAAGCACTATGTGGACATCCCCATGTTGAAGGTGGAATGCCGGTTCCCCTCCGACATATTGACATCGGATTTTTTACACTCAATCTATAAGTTTAACAATTAAGACAATGACTACTATGAGAAAAATGATGTGGATGGCATGCCTCTGCATGCTGACAATGTTGGTCGTGGGCTGCAACAGCGGCAGCGAGACCCAGAAAGTGGCCGAGAAGTTCATGGAAGCCCAGAAAAACGAGGACGTGGATGCCATGTTCGACCTGATGTACTTCAAGAACGAGAACCAGAAGGAAGGCATGAAAGCCTTGCTGAATGAGAAGATTTCAAAGAAATCGGAAGGCTACAAGAAAGTGAAGAGTTATAAGTTCCTTGAAGAGACTGTGGACAAGGACAAAGGCACAGCAGTAGTGAAATTCGACATCGTCTACGACAACGACAGCACGAAGCAGGATGACGTGAAACTGACGAAGGTCGACGGCAAGTGGATGGTCGACAGCGGAAAATAGCCCCTACCCTCTCCCACCTCTTCCCCGCCAGCAAGGCAAGCGAGGACCGCAATCAATAGCAATTAGAAAAGATGATAATACTCAAGTTGCTCCAATCTTTCGGCGAATATCTCCTGCTCATGGCCCGGACATTCTCCAGACCTGAGCGGATGAGGATGTTTATGAAGAAATACGTGAAGGAGATGTCGGCATTGGGTGTCGACTCCATCGGCATCGTGCTGCTCATCTCGTTCTTCATAGGCGCAGTGATTTGTATCCAGATGAAACTGAACATCCAGAGTCCCTGGATGCCGCGCTTCGTCACGGGCTACACCACACGCGAGATCATGCTGCTGGAATTCTCTTCTTCCATCATGTGTCTCATCCTCGCAGGAAAGGTGGGGTCGAACATCGCTTCCGAACTGGGAACGATGAGGGTGACGCAACAGATTGACGCCCTCGAGATTATGGGCGTCAACTCTGCCAGTTACCTCATACTGCCCAAAATTCTCGGCATGATCACCATCATGCCATTTCTCGTCATCTTCAGTGCTGCCACCGGCATCCTCGGTGCCTATGCCACGGCGTATATCGGACATGTGCTGCCCCCCGATGACCTCACGGTGGGCTTGCAGCACGATTTCAAGGCCTGGTTTATGTGGATGAGCATCATCAAGAGCCTTTTCTTCGCTTTCATCATTTCAAGCGTGGCTTCCTACTACGGCTATTCCGTGAAAGGCGGCTCGGTGGAGGTGGGCGAGGCGAGCACCTCGGCAGTGGTGTCGAGCAGCGTGCTCATCCTGTTCTCCGACGTATTTCTCACCCAACTCCTCTCGTAACCATGATAGAAGTAAAGCATCTCTACAAATCGTTCGAAGACAAGGATGTGCTGAAAGACATCAATGCTGTCTTCGAGAATGGCAAGACCAACCTGATTATCGGGCAGAGCGGGTCGGGAAAGACCGTGTTGATGAAGAACCTCGTAGGACTGCTTGACCCAACCAGCGGACAGGTGCTCTACGACGGACGCGACCTGGTGGCAATGAACAAGCGCGAGCGCATCGCGCTGCGTCGTGAGATGGGAATGATTTTCCAGAGCGCGGCACTCTTCGACTCACTGTCGGTATTGGAAAACGTGATGTTCCCCCTCGACATGTTCTCCGACATGACCTACCGCGACCGCAAGAAGCGTGCGCGTGAGTGCCTCGACAGGGTGAACCTCGTAGATGCTGAGAAGAAATTCCCCGGTGAGATTTCGGGAGGTATGCAGAAACGCGTGGCCATAGCGAGGGCCATCTCGCTCAACCCCCAATACCTGTTCTGCGACGAGCCCAACTCGGGCCTCGACCCGAAGACGTCCCTGGTCATCGACGACCTGCTGAGCAGCATCACGAAGGAATACAATACCACCACCATCATCAACACCCACGACATGAACTCGGTGATGGGTATCGGCGAGAACATCATCTTCATCTACGAGGGGTGCAAGGACTGGCAAGGGAAGAGCGACCAGATTATGGGGTCGACCAACAAGCGCCTCACCGACTTCATCTTCGCCAGCGACCTGCTCAAAGACCTCCGCAAAATGGTGAACGAGCAGCACAAAAGCCAGAAGTGAAAGAGCATCATCCATACGAAAGAATCCCCGCCAAAAGGTGGGGATTCTTTCGTTTATCGCATGAGCCATAAGTCGTCGCGCTCTACCATGGGCACGACTATTTGCTCCTTGGTGCTGTCGGCGAAGTGCACGTCGAGGAATACGTTGGCGGCATGGCCCTTACCATCATACTCCACCCTTGCCACCTCGAAAGACGCTATGCCCTGATGGGATTCCCGCTGCCGGTCGACATACATCCTGGCATTGGCAACCAACAGGGAGTCGTAGTCGCCTATATCGCCCAGATGACGGTCGAGGCCTGCCACGAAAACATCGTAATTCCCTTCGAGCAAGGCATCATAATACAGTTTGGCCGTACGCGATGCTACCTCGGCGGGGTCGCTGGCCTTGGGCGCACATGCCGCGAGCGCCAGGACCATGGCAAGGGGCCTCATCACACGCGTCCACATCATTTCTGACGGATGAACACATTGATGGGACATCCCGTCATCTGCCAGTTCTCCCTAATCTTGTTCTCAAGGAAACGACGGTAGGGTTCCTTCACGTATTGTGGCAGGTTGGCATAGAAGACGAAAGTGGGAATCTGCGTCTCGGGCACCTGCATGCAGAACTTGATCTTGATGTACTTGCCCTTTACCGATGGTGGCGGATAAGCCTCGATGAGAGGCAGCATCACCTCGTTGAGTTTTGCCGTGCTCACCTTGTTGGTACGGTTCAGATACACCTGCTTGGCGGTCTCGAGCACCTTGAAGATGCGCTGTTTGGTGAGTGCCGAAGCAAAGATGATGGGGAAGTCGGTGAAAGGAGCCATTCGCTCGCGGATGGCATTCTCGAAAGTCTTCACCACAATCTGGTCTTTGTTCTCCACAAGGTCCCATTTGTTGACCACCACCACCAGCGACTTGCTGTTTCTCTGTATCAACTGGAAGATGTTCATATCCTGTGCCTCGATACCACGGGTGGCGTCAATCATCAGGATACAAACATCGCTGTTCTCGATGGCACGGATGCTGCGCATGACGGAATAGAACTCCAGGTCCTCGGTCACCTTGTTCTTGCGGCGTATGCCCGCCGTGTCGACAAGATAGAAGTCGAAGCCAAATTTGTCGTAGCGCGTATAGATGCTGTCGCGTGTGGTGCCTGCGATGTCGGTAACGATATGGCGGTCTTCACCAATGAAGGCATTGATGAGACTGCTCTTCCCGGCATTGGGACGTCCCACGACGGCAAAGCGGGGGATGCCCTCTTCAAGGTCTTCCGAAGTGTCGGACTTGAGTTTCTCGAGCACCTTGTCGAGCAAGTCGCCCGTGCCGCTGCCTGTGGCAGAACTGACGCAAATAGGGTCGCCCAGACCCAACTTATAGAACTCTGCCGCCTCATAGTACTGGTCGAAGTTGTCGGCCTTGTTGGCCACCACGATGACGGGGAGTTTTGAACGGCGCAGAATCAGTGCCACGTCCTCGTCCCAGTCGGTGAGCCCGGTGGTGATGTCGACGAGGAAGAGCACGAGTTCGGCTTCCTCAGTGGCGATGACCACCTGCTTGCGGATTTCCTCCTCGAAGATGTCGTCGGAATTGACTACCCATCCTCCGGTGTCGACCACGGAGAACTCCCTGCCGTTCCACTCGCACTTGCCATATTGGCGATCACGGGTAGTGCCAGCCTCGTCGCTCACTATGGCGCGGCGTGATTTGGTGAGTCTGTTGAAAAGTGTGGACTTGCCCACATTGGGGCGTCCTACTATTGCTACTAATGCCATATTCTAATACGATTCGGTGAGATGGAACCTATATTTTGTTCCCTTACTGTTGGTAAACATCCCTGCGAAGCCGTCGCCCCGACCTTCCAACTGTCCGTTGAATGTACCGGAGTGGTTTCCTTTCGCTGTGTATTCGTAGAGCACCACCTTCATGGAGCCATGGAGGTTGATGGTTTCCAGTTTCTTGATGATGAGCGTGAACTTGGAATTGGGTCTGCTATTGTAGTAATAATAGCCACAATACTCGTTGACCGAGGCCGACAAGTCGATGTAGAGGGTGATGGGGTACGGTCCTATCTGTCCCGTATACACCGTGTAGTTGTACTGCTCTGCTGCCGACAGGTCGTCGACGTTTCCCGGAGAGTTGGCCGCCACGGTCATGGATGCCATGAACATCACGACGACGGCGGCAATTGTTGCGTAGATGTACTTTCTCATATTCATAAGGATAACAGGGTTATTATTCGGGATTATAGCCGAAGTTGTCGAGTTCCTTCTTCGAGGAGCGCCAGTCCTTATCCACCTTGACGAAGGTTTCCAGGAAGATGCTCTTTCCGAAGAACCTCTCCAGTGCCTTTCTCGACTCCGTGCTCACCTTCTTCAATGCCACACCCTGGTGACCGATGATGATACCTTTCTGAGAGTCGCGCTCCACATAGATGACGGCACTGATGCGGATGATTTTCTCCTCTTCCTTGAACTGCTCCACGCTCACCTCCACTGAGTAGGGAATCTCCTTGTCGTAGTAGAGCAATATCTTCTCACGGATAATCTCGCTCACGAAGAACCGGGCGGGCTTATCGGTAAGTTGGTCTTTGTCGAAATAAGGCGGACTGTCGGGCAGCAACTCCCCGATGCGCTTGAGGATGAGGTCGGTGCCAAACTTGTTGAGGGCAGAGATGGGCAGAATCTCGGCATCGGGAAGCAGCGAGTGCCACTTCTCCACCACCGCTACCAACCCTTTCTGGTCGGTAAGGTCAATCTTGTTGATGAGCAGCAGCACGGGGATGGTGAGTTTGCGCACCTTCTCGAGGAAGTCGAGGTTCTTCTCGGGGTTCTCCACCACATCGGTGACATAGAGCAGCACGTCGGCATCGGCGAGCGCCGATACGGAGAACGCCAGCATCGACTCCTGCAACTTGTAGTTGGGCTTGAGCACACCCGGTGTGTCGGAGAACACGATTTGCATGTCGTCGGTATTGACGATGCCCATGATGCGGTGCCGGGTAGTCTGTGCCTTGAAGGTGGCAATGGAGATACGCTCACCCACGAGTTGGTTCATGAGGGTGCTCTTCCCCACGTTGGGGTTTCCTACGATATTTACGAATCCTGCCTTGTGTTTCATTTTCATTCCGAAAAAAAAACGCATCTTTTCATTGAGGAAGGATGCGTTATTGAGAGTTCTTTTTTCTATTTCTTAGGTGCCGCGGCCTGCGAACCGTCGTAGGCCCATCTCAGGTAAGACGCGCCGTGAACGAAGCCTGCGCCGAAAGCCGTCATGATGAGGTTGTCGCCTTTCCTCAGCCTGCTTTCATAATCCCAAAGAGCCAAGGGAATGGTGCCGGCACTGGTATTGCCGTAGTGCTCGATATTCACCATCACTTGTTCGAGAGGCAACTCCAACCGCTTAGCCACAGCCTCGATGATGCGCATATTGGCCTGATGGGGAATCACCCAGGTGATGTTGTCCTTATTGAGACCATTGCGTTCGGCGATGAGCGCGCAGTCGTCGCTCATGTTCGTTACAGCATAACGGAACACCGTCCGCCCCTCCTGGTAGAGGTAGTGCAACCGGTGGTCAACGGTGAAGTGAGAGGCGGGACAAACCGAGCCTCCTGCCTTCATGTGGAGGAAGGGCAGCCCCTTGCCGTCGGTGCGGAAGTAGGAGTCCATATAGCCTACGTTCTCCTCTTCGGTGGCCTCTACAAGCACGGCGCCAGCACCATCACCGAAGAGCGGGCAGGTGGCGCGGTCGGTATAGTCGACCATCGATGACATCTTGTCGGCTCCGACGACGATGATTTTCTTGTAGCGTCCGCTCTCTATCAAGCAGGCAGCATTGTCGAGCGCATAGAGGAACCCGCAGCAAGCGCCCCAGAAATCGAAGGCGAAAGCATTCTTCAGTCCCACTTTGCCCAACACGATGGAAGCAGTGGAGGGGAATTTGTAGTCGGCTGACGAGGTAGACAAGATGAGGGCATCGATAGTATCGGGGTCGACGCCGGTCTTGTTGATGACCATCTTCACAGCCTTGCGGGCCATATACGACGTGCCGAGTCCCTCTTCAGTGAGGATACGGCGCTCCTTAATGCCCACGCGCGTCATAATCCACTCGTCGTTGGTATCGACCATGCGCGACAATTCCTCATTGTTGAGCACATAGTCGGGCACATAGCCTCCAACACCGGTGATTATCGCTCTGACTTTACCCATTATTCCACGGTTTCCTTCTCAATGGCGACCTTGCCTCTGTAGTAGCCACAAGCCGAGCAAACGGTGTGGTATACATAGTAAGCGCCGCAGTTAGGGCAGAGTGCCAATGTGGGTGCCACTGCCTTATCATGAGTTCTTCTCTTCAGTTTACGAGTCTTTGACTGTCTTCTTTTAGGATGTGCCATTTTCTTATTATTCTTTAATTGTTGATTTTAGTTTCTTCAATTCACTCCATCTGGGGTCCATCGTCGACTCATCGTCATCGTCCACATTGGTGCTGAGTTGACCAACGCGACTCACCATATCGGGGTTGCACTCACCCTCCTCATGCACATGCCGCATGGGCACGGCCAATGCTATGAACTCATAGATTAGCCAGGCCACGTCGAGGATCCCCTGGTCGGAAGGGATGGTG
This sequence comes from uncultured Prevotellaceae bacterium, assembly GCA_900315455.1. Classification (GTDB taxonomy): domain Bacteria; phylum Bacteroidota; class Bacteroidia; order Bacteroidales; family Bacteroidaceae; genus Prevotella. The sequence continues at coordinate 36,920 of OMZE01000048.1, forward strand.
AGCCATTCGTCGTCCTCTTCGAAGGTATCGCCCAAACGTGCCACCATCTTGTTGTCGGTGGATATGGGCAACGACATATCGTCGAGGCATCGGTCGCAAGCCACGACCACCTTGCCCTCGGTATGGAAATCCAGTTCGAAGTGTTGGGCCACTTTCCTTATCTGGAGTGTCGCGACCAAATCGCCTCCCTTCACCTCTTCGCTGTCGATGGCATCAAAATAGTCGTTGTCGAGTCTGAACTCAAAATTTGAAATTTCTTGTTTCAAACCCTTCAAGTCCACCTTGAATGTATCTAATTTTCCCATTGGGCTGCAAAGTTACTAATTTTATTTTGAATAGAATAAATAATTGACGAAAAAAACTAAGCATGTAGTTCAATTCTGAATGTTGTGCCCTTACCCAACTCGGAATTTTTCACAAAAATCCTGCCTTTGTGATACTCCTCGACGATGCGTTTGGCGAGTGAGAGGCCAAGTCCCCATCCCCGTTTCTTGGTGGTGAAGCCGGGGGTGAAGACGTTTCTCAGGTCTTTTTTCTTAATGCCTTTCCCCGTGTCGGCCACTTCGATGATGGCCTTATCGTCGGCTTTCTCCACATGCAGGGTGATGGTGCCCTCGCCCTCCATGGCATCCACGGCATTCTTGCAGAGGTTCTCGATGACCCATTCAAACAACGATGCATTGACATCGACAATGACATCTTCTTCGGGGAAGTCGGAAATCATGTTGACCTTGGCCGACGTGCGCCGGTTCATATACTCCACCACATGGGTCATCACCAGGGTGAGACTGGTGGGCACGAGTTCGGGCAGCGACCCGATCTTGGAGAAGCGGTCGGCGATGAGTTGCAGGCGTTTCACGTCTTTGTCCATCTCCGGCAACAGGCTGTCGTCGGGATAGGTCTCGCGCAGGATTTCGGTCCATGCCATCAGACTGGAGATAGGGGTGCCCAACTGGTGTGCCGTCTCTTTCGACAGTCCCACCCACACCTTGTTTTGCTCAGCACGTTTCGAGGTGAGCAGGGCGAAGATGGCCACCACCACAAACACCATGACGATGCCGAGTTGCACGAAGGGCCACGAGGAGAGTCGCTTGATCATCACTGACTCGTCGTAGCACACGTTGTTGTATTCGCTGTTGCCCTCATCACCGAGGTATATCTTGATGGTCTGTCCGGCTTCGAGCCATTTCTTTCCCAGCGTGGCGGCATGACGCAGACTGTCGTCGTAGTTGTCTCCCGAGAGGTCTACGTTCCTGAAGGTGATAGCCTCGCCGCTACTGTTGAGCACGATGACAGGTATGGTATTGTTCTCGTCGATGACCTTGAGCACGAGGTTGAGGTCGGTATTCTCATCGGCATTGTTGAGGGTGCGCATGGCCTCTGCCCACACTTCCATTTTCTGGCGTTCCTGTACGGACAAGTCGCGCACGAGATAGTGTGAGATGAATAGTGAGGCCACAGCGATGAGCACCGCTGCCACCACGAGGATGATTTTCACTTGCCTTATTCTGTCAGTCCACTGCATAGCCAATAGAATAACGCATGAAACGATAATTTATTATCCGAAGAAGAAGTAACTGATCAGCACGGCGGCTATCATACCGGCAATGTCGGCAGAGAGTCCGCAGGTGACGGAATAACGGTATTTCTTGATTCCCACACTCCCGAAATACACGGCAAGGATATAGAACGTGGTGTCGGTGCACCCTTGCAGCACACTCGAGAGGTGTCCGATGAACGAGTCGGGACCGAAATGGGAGAAGTTTTCGAGCATCATGCCGCGCGCACCAGGCCCGCTGAGCGGTTTCATCAGTGCCACGGGCAGCGCGCCCACGAAGTCGGAGTTCAGTCCGATGGCTTCCACACCCGCCTCCACGGCTTGCTGCAGCATCTGCAGTCCGCCGGACGCCCTGAACACGCCTACTGCCACGAGGATGGCGACGACATAGGGTATGAGTGTCACCGCCACGTTGAATCCACCCTTGGCTCCCTCGATGAAGGAGTTGTATACATTGAGTTTCTTTCTCCACCCCGAGTAGATGAAAATCATGATGGCACCAAGAATCATGATGCTGGTGAGCACACGGCAGAAGTTCTGCATCTGCTGGTTGTCCATCCCCCAGATGAAGGTGAACAGCCCTGCCACGAACACCGCGATGACGGCAAACAATGCCATGATGTAGCGGTTGAACAGATTGATGCGCTGATAGATAGAGCACACGATGAGTCCCACGATAGTGGAACAGAGTGAGGTGAGGAGCAAAGGGATGAACACGTCGGTAGGGTCGGCAGCCCCCGCCTTGGCACGATAGGCCATGATGGAGATGGGGATGATGGTGATACCCGACGTGTTGAGCGTGAGAAACATGATCATGGAGTTGCTGGCGGTGTCCTTGGCCTTGTTGATACTCTGCAACTCCTGCATGGCTTTCAGTCCCATGGGGGTGGCGGCATTGTCGAGCCCCAGCATATTGGCTGAAATGTTCATGAAGATAGCCCCCAGGGCGGGATGGCCTTTGGGAATCTCCGGGAAGAGCCGTGTAAGTACCGGACTGAGGAAATTGGCCAGTTTGTTGATGAGCCCACTGTCTTCTCCTATCTTCAACAGCCCCATCCACAGGGTGAGCGTGCCCGTCAGTCCGAGGCACATCTCAAAACCATCTTTCGACATCTCGAAAGTGGAGTCCATCATGGCAGGCAGTGCCTCCATGTCGCCGAGGCACAGTTTGATGACGCCCACGAGGAACCCGAGAGCGAAAAGGGCTATCCAGATATAATTAAGGGCCATGGTTTAATTCTTCACCGTCTTGGAGGGGTCGAAATGGCGCTTGCGCTTAATATCCTGCTTGCGCATGGCCTTGATTTCAAAGGGGAGGTCGTCGATGGATTCATCCTTGATGATGACCTTCATTCCCTCAAAGGCGTAATGGTTTCTGAGGTTGATGATGTCGGAATCCTTCAGTCGGATACATCCCTCACTGGCACGGCCTGGCACACTCTTCTCGTTATTGGTGCTGCCATGGATGCCGATACCGCTGTGACCAGGGGTTACCAGGCGCAGGAACCAGTCGCCATACGACTTGATGTTGCCGCGGCCGTCCTTGAAGTCGTGCTTCCATGTTGAGGCATTCTGTATCTGCGAGATGGTGAAGGGTTTGGCGAAGGGGTTCCCATTGGCATCGTTGAAACTGCTGGGGGTCTTCTTGTCGCCACGCATCTGCTTGTTGCCCACATGCTGTCCGAAGCAGCAGTCGTAGCGGGCGAGCATCACCGTGTCGTCGCCTTGTATCTCATAGACATAGAGATAGTAGTCTTTCTTCGACATGATGATGAAGCAGTTGCGGCGGTTCTGCATCTTGGCAGGTTCGTCGATGGTCACGTCGGGAATGGTACGCACACAACGACTGCCATGGTCGTCGACCACAGTTTCCTTCACATCGGTAAAATCGAAACGCTTATAGGGTTTGTCCTTCCCGTCGACGGATTCATAGGCCTCGGTAATGCCGTCAAACAACTCACTGAGGATAACCGACTCCGAGTCTTGCTGTGCCATGACTTGGCCTGCTATAACAATAGCAAAGGCCATGCCTATCATAAACTTCTTTTTCAAGGTCTTATTATTTATAAATGATTAATCTTAGATTGACTTTTCCTGATGATGGCTGTAAGCCACCTACTCCACGAGATACGTGAACTGTTTCGACATGTAATACCGCTTGTTCATATACACCACCTCGTACCAGTCGCCATTCTCACCCACACACTCCAGTTTGGTGCCTTTCTTCACCGACTTGGTGGCTCCCTTCTCGTCTTTCAGGTAACCTGCCTTAAGACTCGGACCGAAGCGAAGGCGTACTCCCTCGCCATTCACCACCACCTGCTGGGGTTTCTTGGGGTTATAGGTTACAGGGGCCTTGGCAGTCTCTGCATCAGGGATGTCCTTGGCCACTGCGGTGTCGGCGGGTTCATCGGCAAGGTCTTCATCATCGTAGCCTGCCGAAGAATAATGGTATATGGCTCCCGCTATGAGCAGCAATGCCAACACGGCAATGATAAAGAAGAGAAACTTACGGTCGTTCTTCTGGCGTGGAGCGCCAGGCAATATCACGTCGGGTTTGTCTTCATGCTGATCCTCTGTAGGTTGTTCCATATCGCCGATAGCCGGTTTCTGATGGAATTTCTTTATCGACCTGCCGCAATAAGGGCAAAGATTCGCGTCATAAGGGATTTGTCTCCCGCAATGTTGACATTGTATCATCTCATTACTATCATAAAGGAAAAGCAAAGGTAAGACTTTTTATCCGATTTGCGCCTTGAAGCAAAGCAAAAAGATGTTAAAGCAACGATGTACATACATCCCTTCCCCTTCCATTCCCATTCTTCAAAAGAACAGACGGCGCATTAACTCCTCCTTAACGCCATAAAACAAAAAAATCTCCCCGGATGCCCTGAGGCTCCGGGGAGACAGTAAAGGAGGCGGTGACCTACTCTCCCGCATTGCATTGCAGTACCATCGGCGCGGGCAGGCTTAAC
>OMZE01000003.1 GCA_900315455.1 uncultured Prevotellaceae bacterium
GGCAAAGTCGGGAGCAATATAGATGTTAGCCGTCAAGGGGATGTTGAGGTAGTGCAGCGTGGAGGATGTGTTGCGGAATTCAGGATTGTCCTTGGTCTTTGTTCCCTGGTTGGAATAAAGCAGTCCGCCCGACAAGCTGAACCGTTCGTAAAGTTGGTACTCTAATTCAGCGCCAGCCACAAGTCCTATCTTGTTCGTATATTCCATTTTCTGGTTTTCAGCAATATAGATGTCGGGATCTGTCAGTTTTGCTATGTTGATACCTACTTTGGGTATGAACGTCCAACTGCCTACTTCTTTTTGTGCATTGCCAATAAAAGGCATTGCGAGCATTGCTAAAATGATAAGGCTTCGCTTCATGTTGTTTTGTTTTTTTGAGTTATATCCTAATCATATAAACGAAAATTCATTTTTGTTATTGCCTCAATCATCAATAGCAAGAGACTTGAATGAGGGCGGTGACAGCACAAGGCCGTCGACCGCCCATCCAAGTGAGAGAGTTTCCTGTACGATTTTTGTTCAATATCCCATACGTGATGTATCCACCTCCTTCTTTTTCTTCTCCTTGAAGTCGCCGAGGCGGTAGATGGCGGTGAGAGAATAGTTGGTGTAGGGCATCCAGACACGCATGGTGTAGTCTTGATTGACTATCGTGGAGCGGGTGTCGATGTGGGCATTCAGGATATTTTCACCCTTAGCCACGAGACTCCATTTCCCATTCTCGGTGGTGTAGCGGAGGGTGGCATTGAGCCGCAGGAAGGGGTCGATGTCATAGAGACCCTGGATGGCCTTGGTCTGGAAGAATGGATTGAGAGTGAACTGGATGTTATGCTTTTGCGACAGTCGGGCGACGGCCATGCCACCGAGGATACCTGAGAGACAAGTGCGGTCGATGGGCAGGTCGAAGAATTTGGTCTTGTCGTGGCGATAGAGGGCGGTGGCCATGACGTTGCCGTTGAGCCAACTGCCAACACGGAACTGCGCCGATGCCTGCAGGCCGAAGTAGTTGGAATAGTCGAAGTTGGTCTCCTTCATCACTACGGCCATGCGGTCGGAGGGCTGATAGGCCATCTGCACGAAGTAGTCGGGCTCCAGCATGGCAAAGGCAGAGAAGGTGTATTTGTGATTGAGTTGCCACATCAGGTTGATATTGTATTCAGACATTGGCTTCAGGTCGGGATTGCCCCATATCTCGCTATAGGCCGAGGTGTAGTAGATGCTGCTCATCGTGCTCCAGTAGGAGGGATAGACAGCCTCGCTGCTGAACGCTAGGTTGAGCATGTTCTTGGCATTGATGTTCCACATGGCGTTGAATTGCGGATAGATGCGCCACTCGTTCCATTTGGTCGCATGGTATTGTTCGGCTGTTAATGACGCTTCAAGGTTCAACGACTTGCCTATCTGTTTGCTCAGTCCTACGTAGCCATTCATGATGCGCTCGTTGTAATCAACGTGTGAGGAGGCATCGGGTAGGGGTTGCTGCTCAGCGTCGAGCGTGGTCTGATAACTGTTGTTGTTGGAGAATTGCGCCTTGCCGCCATAACTCAGTTCCCAACCTTTCGGCAGCGAGTGGGTCTGGTCGGCCGTAAAGAGCCATTTGCTTACTTTCTGACGACTGTCGACGGAGAGATTGCGGCTGATGTCGTACAACTCGCCGTCAAGGTTCTGTGTGCGGGGTTCCTGATAGTTGGTATAGGAGACACCGAGTTGCAGACCGAACGGAGCAGTGTATGAGGCATCAACGTTGTGCAGGTAAGTGTGCTGGCGGGAGTGCTGAGTGGATTGCGCCGTGCCCGTCGTGGTATTGGTGGAGCGGGTGGAGTTCCATTGTCCCGTGTAGGCCAGACTCAGGCTGTGGTCGTCAGTGATGGCATAGTCCATACCGATTCGGTATTCGTGGTCCATTCCGTCGCTGCGGTTGCGGGTCTTGTCGCTGTAGGCCATGCGCTGACCGTTGAGGGGATGATTGGCTTCACGCTCCACCTGTCCGTAACCTGTGCCATTGGTGTAGGTATATGACAAGTCAACGCTCAGTTTTCCGTGGTTGTAGATGACGCTGGGACCCCAATATCCCGTGCCATATTTGTTTTGCCGCCAACCCCACATCATTTTTCCTGATAGTTGGTTGGTTCCCGTAAAGTCTTTCGCCATGATGTTGATGGCCATGCCCCGCACATGGTATTTTGCTGGGGCAGATGGCATCACTTCGGCCTTGGCAAGCATGGCGGCGGGCATTTGTTTGAGTCGCTCCACCACCTTGTCAGAACTTAGTGTGGTTGGCTTGCCATTGATGATGAGCGTCACGGACTGGCCAGAGAAGGTGATGTTGCCATTCATCTCACTTACCCCTGGAATGTTGGTCAACGCATCATAGGCGTTGTCGGCAGGATAAACTTGCAGAAGCATCGGCATGTTGTAAACAAGATGACCGTTTTCAGTTCTCGATAAGATACGCTCACCTGTCACCTTCACACCGTTCAGTAGGATGGTTTCAGGTTTGAGTTTGATATGACCAGCATTTCTTGAATCAAGTATCATATAGTTTGTCTTGTAGCCGATGTAAGAGATACGGGCGAGAACGGGCTTCTGTTCGCAGGGGATAACGAAATAGCCGCTCTCGTTAGACACGCCACCGGCAATCAGTGTGGAGTCTTGGGGTGAGAGTAGGGCGATGTTGGCGTAGGCTATGGGTTGGCCTTGTTCGTCGATGATGGTGCCTTTGTAGCGTGTATCTGCCTTCTGCACACACTCCACGAAAATCTTTCGTCCGCCCTCGTCTTTGCTTGTCGTGACGCGGATGGGATAGAAGCCTATCATCTGCCGGATTGCTTCGGGCAGCGTCTTGCGGTGGATGGTCGTGGTGATGCGGAAGTCCTCCAGTTCGTTGTAGAGGAACATAATGGTGTAGTCGGTCTGCTGTTCTGCGAGTTGGCTGAGGGCATCAGAGAGCGACACATTGTTGTATTGGCGCGAAATGCGTCTTTGGGCATGCATGTTGACGCTTAGCAGCAGGGACAGCATGATGAACGTGATGGTTCTTTTCATGGCGGCAGGCTACTCTACGGTGATTTGGTTGTCCACTAATGTGACGGTCAGACTCTCGAACTGGTTGAGGTCACTGACCACTTGACTGATGTCCTGCTGCGGATTCCACACGAATCGGAAGCGGAGTTGCCGCGCCTTGTCGTTGGCGAAGGTGACGGTGGCATCGTAGTGGTCGGCTATCTCTGGCAGCATCTCCTCCAGTGGCACATTGTCGAAGACAACGGGTTCCATGGTGGCCCTTGGTGCAATGGTGTCTGTCGCTTCTGACTTGACGGTGTCGTCAAGAGCAACTTGTTGACGTGGCTCTACCATCTGTGTTTCCTGCGGCAGAGTTTGCGTATCTTGTTCAACGTAGTGCCGCACGATGTGGATGGCGGCAAAAGCGATGCCTGATACAATCAGCAAACCGATAAATGAGGCGGCTATCTTCATCCAACCTTGACCTTGCTGCTTTGGCTGGAGTCTTTGATTGAACCGCTGCCAGGCGGCATCAACATCGACGGGAGTGTCGTCATGACGGCTGCGGCTGCCGCGCTTCGCCTCCACCATCAGGCGGTAGGTCTCGCGTGTATCCTCATCATGGTTGATGATGTCGTGGATTTCCTGCTCGGTGTATGCTTCGGGGTGGTCGAGCATTTCCAGTAGTTGGCGAATGTTTTCGTTGGTCGTTGCCATAGTCGTTGTCGTTTTAATGGATGTTGAAGTGTTTTCTGATATGCTCCATGCACTGTGCGAGATACTTGTAGGTGGTGTTGGGGTTCAGGCCAAGCCGACGGGCGATGTCTGCTATGGTGAGGTCCTCATCGAAACGGAGGTGGAAGATGCTGCGGTGCGGCTCTTCCATTTGCCCGTCCACGAAAGTGGCAATGTCTTCAAGCCTTTCCTGCTGTTTGTCGATGGGCTGGAAATCGGCATCGGCATCGATGGGCAGCAAGTTCTTCACTTTCTCATGCAACTGTTTTTGCCGTATCCTGTTCAGGCAGGCATTACGCACGGCGACCAATAGATAATTGTTGCTCTTTGGCGGAATGTCGCTGTCGGCGATTCGCAGGAAGATGTCCTGTACCACGTCATCTGCCTCTCCGTCATTGCCCAGCAAGACCCTGGCCAGATGGTTCATCTCGCTGTAGTTCTGACGGAAAAGTTGCTCTAAATATCTCTGTTCAAGCATATCATTCAATCCAAATTTGCACCCCGTATGAGGGCACGTCTAACAATAAGACACTTCAGCCCCCTCGTTTTTTTATGAAATTGCCAACTTATTTCATTTTTCCTTCATTTTTTTGTGGTAAAATAGAATTCAGAGTGCGAAGTTAATGCAATAACAACAAAAACACCCCCGGCGAGTCCCCAAAAATGACTGCCGAGGGTATATCTCTGAACATAACGAGTTGGTGCTTTGTCTTATTGTCCTAGCGCACTTGAAGTATCTTCATAATATTACCTTCTTCCCGTTTTTGATATAGATGCCGTGTGAAGGTCGATCTATCCGCTGTCCGTTCAGCGAATAGAACACGTCTTTATCCGACAACGTGTTTCGGGTACTGTTGATGGCGGTTGTTTCCGATGATAACGACAGTTTCACCGTGATATTTCCCTGTCCGGCCTTGAGGAAGGATTCCAGTTCTTCCTGCGACGTGTATTCAATATGTCCTAAACGGGTGTAACTCCATGAGTTGGAACCGTAAAAGAGCACTATCTGGTTGTCGCTGTAAAGGATGACGTCACCGGCTTGTGTCGTAATTTGGGTGTCGCTTGAGGGCAAAGAGCGTCCCAGTGCGCCCACCTTCTCGAAACCGCCGTAGTCGTGGGCTTCGTAGGTAATGTCGCCCTCCTGAAGGGCTGCCATCAGCGTCTGCGTGGCGGCATTGTCAACCATCGTCACAGGCAATGTCTTGCCGTCAATAGTAATATACATCTTTTGTGTCATGGATTGTGCTTTTACTTCATTGATGTCCTCTGAGCAGCATGTCAGCAACATTGCTGCCAGTAATAATATAAAATGTTTCATCATGCTTCTTTGTTTGTTTCCAAATCTGTTGCGATTCTGTGCAGGGCGGGAGCAAAGCCAGGTGGGCTTGAACGATGCCGAGGCGCCACTAGAATCGCAGTCTGTTTACTAAATGCAAAGGTATGATGGAATCTGCTTCAATCGGTTATCCGAATTGTGGGGAAACTTACCAATTTTGTCTTTTTTCGACTTGGATGCGATAATTTGGGTAAAATGATTTATTTTTGCAACAAGAATGAAGGATTATCTTCCGCTGAAGAAAGCATAGGTTGATAAAAAATGCTACTTTTGCGAAAACTACAAATCTAAACCCTTTTACCCTTTTCCTAACCATGCGTAAAATTCTTTGTATCTTCATCATGATGATGGCCGTGACGTCAGTCTCCATGGCCAGCGAAATCCCCTTGCTGGGAAATGTGTACAACCGACAAGCCGTTTCGCTCAATGGCGAGTGGAACTATATCGTCGACGTGCAGGAATGTGGCTACTATGGCTACCGCATGGACCCGCTGCCATGGGGCTTCTTCAAGAATGCCAAACCCAACCGGCCTGAAGACCTGATAGAATACGATTTCGACGCCGCACCCACGATGACCATCCCGTCCGACTGGAACACACGCGACGAGCGCCTCTTCTTCTATGAGGGCACGGTATGGTTCAAGCGTTCGTTCAACTGGCATCCTACAGAGGGACACCGTGCGGTGCTCTATTTCGGGGCGGTCAACTACGAGGCCATCGTTTTCGTCAACGGCGAGGAGGTGGGGAGGCATGTCGGAGGGTTCACCCCCTTCAACCTCGATGTCACCCAACAACTTCATGAGGGAGAGAACTTCGTCATCGTGAAGGTCGATAACAAGCGTCATGCCGACAACGTGCCTACGCAAATCTTCGACTGGTGGAACTACGGGGGCATCACGCGCGACGTGCTCCTCGTGGATGTAGCGCCGGTGTATGTCGAGAACTACAGTCTGCAACTGGTGAGTCTCGAGGGCCGCAGGCTGGCTTTCTCCGTAAGACTCAACCAAGCGGAGGCCAACCGTGAAGTAACATTGCGTATCCCTGAACTGAAAATCAAGAAGACGGTCACGACTGCTGCCGACGGCACTGCCACCGTCTTCTTCAAGGCAAAACCGCAACTGTGGTCGCCCGAGACACCCAAACTCTACCAGGTGGAGATAGAGATGGAGGGCACCACGCTGCGCGATGAGGTGGGCTTCCGCACCATCTCCACTCGTGGCAAGGAGATTCTGCTCAATGGCAAGCCGATATTCCTCAAGGGCATCTCCATGCACGAGGAGAAACCGTTTGGCGGCGGGCGGGCCAACTCCGCCGAGGATGCCCGAACGCTCCTCGGTTGGGCAAAGCAACTGGGGTGCAACTTCGTGCGCCTGGCCCACTACCCGCACAATGAGTTCATGGTGCGCGAGGCGGAGCGAATGGGCATCATGGTGTGGTCGGAAATCCCGGTCTACTGGACTATCTCATGGACCAATGAGAATACTTTTGCCAATGCCAGCCATCAACTCCGCGACATGATACAGCGCGACATCAACCGCGCCAATGTCATCATCTGGTCCATCGCCAACGAGACACCGCACGGCAAGGAGCGCGAGGCGTTCCTCAGCCGCTTGGCTCGCCAGGCCCGCTCTGCCGATACCACCCGCCTCATCAGTATGGCGATGGAGGTGACAGGGGCGTCCAACTACCACAACCGCCTCAATGACAACATGCACGAGTTCGTCGACGTCATCAGTTTCAACCAGTATATCGGATGGTACCGCGACGTGAACGACGCTGCGAAAATGACATGGGAGATTCCTTACGACAAACCTGTCATCGTGAGTGAGTTTGGTGGGGGCGCGAAATACGGATACCACGGAGCGAAAAACCAACGGTGGACGGAGGAGTTCCAGGAGAACCTCTACCGTGAGAACACCGCCATGCTCGACAAAATCGAAGGATTGGCAGGCACCACACCTTGGATTCTGAAAGACTTCCGTTCGCCGCGACGTGTCCTCAACGGTGTGCAGAACTACTACAACCGCAAGGGTCTCTTCTCCGACAATGGCGAGAAAAAACTCGCCTTCCATGTTCTCAAGGCGTGGTATGAGAAGAAGTGACCGCCAGTAAGGTCAATAGTCATAGCGTAAAAAGAGAGTGTCTCATAAATAAATGAGTGCAACCAATTCCTCTCTTTATTTTGGTAGGCAAGATACCTCTATTTAGAGTTATATGCTTGTTTTTTACTTCTAAATTCGTTGATGTCTTTTATAAATAGATAAAATGGATAGAAAACGTGGATAAAATGAAATAAAGTACTATTTTTAATTCTATGTTTCATTTGTTCGTTATTATGTACAGATGCCGATATCATCATGTGTATTGAACGACACGAAGTGGAGGAATGAAAGCACTGGAGACTGGGATTTAGGCTTCTTTGAGAAATATGCCGTGTATGACTGCTAGTTCTGGCAGTATGAAAGCGTGAGAGAGAATGGAGACCAATAGGTAGTTCCTGCTTTTGAAGAAATACGCCGTTTTTATGCAAAAACAACTCTGTACTGCATAAAATATCATAAATTTTGTGCAATAAATGTTGATTTTTGAAGAAAATGAAGTAATTTTGCAAACGTAAAAACATATAATATGAAGACTATCATTCTCAACCAGCGAAAGGAGCGTGACGAATTGATGTCACGTCCTTATTTGAAAAGACGAAGTAATCATGATTTGAATCTTTTGTTAAGTAGTCACCTTATAAAGTTGATAACAGGCCCCAGACGCGTAGGCAAATCCACACAGGCTTTGTTGATGTTGCGTGACAAGAATTTTGCTTATTTGAACTTTGACAGCCAGCAGTTATTGGATGCATGGGACGCAAACTTAGTCATGCGGATATTGGATGATGTCTATCCTGGCTATGTTTTTATTTTGCTTGATGAGGTGCAGAACCTAAAAGCATGGGACATGTGGGTCAGTGAGTTGTATAGGCAGGGAAAGAACCTTGTCATCACAGGAAGCAATGCCAAAATGCTGTCGAGCGAGATGGCTACTGTGTTAACGGGTAAGTATCTTCAGGTTGAGATGCTGCCTTTTAGCCTAGAAGAGTTCTTTGATTGGAATAAGATTGATCTCCATAATCCAGGGGATGAGAATAGGGCTGATGTTTCGGCGCTAACGGATGATTATATGAGAAATGGCGGTTATCCGGAAGTGGTGGCTTCACGTCAGTTGACGAGAAGTTATCTCGACACTTTGTTTGACTCCATCATTTGGAAGGACGTTGCCAAACGTCACAATGTTCGCAATATTACGGATTTGAACGATCTTTCCATGTATCTGGTTTCCAATTTCTGTAATCCGATAAGTGCCAATGAATTAACGGAGGAACTGGGATTTTCCAGCGTCAATACCACTAAGAAATTCATGGACTATTTGCATGAGCCATATTTGTTCTATTATCTGCCTCGCTACAACAACAAATTGAAACTAATGAAAAAGGCACCGCGAAAAGTATATGTGGTTGATAACGGCTTTGTGGCTGCGAAAGCATTCTCTCTGAGTGACAACCTTGGCCGACTTCTTGAAAACCAAGTGTTCGTCGAACTTATGCGCCGTGGTTTCGATACTGAAAAAACTATGTTCTATTATCGTTCACGTAATGACAAGGAGGTGGATTTTGTTCTTCGTAAAGGAACGCATATAGAGCGTCTGGTACAAGTCTGTTATGACATGAGCAGTCCCAAGACAGAGAAGCGAGAAGTGGAAAGTCTCATAGAATGCGCAGGCGAATTGAAATGCCGTAACCTTGTCATTGTGACAAACGATGATGAGCGTATTATTGAAAAGAATGGTTATAAGATTGATGTTGTACCTATTTCAAAAATGTAACTGTAATCATATAGATGGTCTTTGTTGATATTTTTTGTAGTCTCAACATAAATAAGGTGCGCTTCGCACCTCGACCATGGGTTCTCGCCGTAGGCGACTAAAAATACATTTTGACACACCCCCCTTATACCTTATTGTCTTCAGTCGGATTTCAGCCATTGGATTTGCGGAGTATTTCGCCAAGATGGAAATTGAGGAAGCCGCCTTCGCATACGATGTCGGTCAACGCCACTGTCACGCTCTGCCGCCATTCGTCACTTCCCGAGTAGAAACATATCGTGTCGTAGGGAATCAGGTAGCGCTTGCCGTTTTCCTCGTATGTGCATCGGCGGCGGTAATAGTCGTTGAGGTCCCTGTATTCTTCCTTCTTGATTCCTTGGATGATTTCATTAAAATAGACATAGTCGATGGATAGGTTTAGAATCCTCATTCCTCCGTCGTGTGTGTGTGGTTTCTTTTTCAGCACAATAGTCCCTTCTTGTTCTGGTCCCAGAAGTGCATGGGCTTCCTGAGATGTCACTATCTTTGTCAGACGTGACAGTTTCTCCTGGCGGCTCATTGTGCCATCAAGGAGGATGGCGTCAATCTCTTCTTTCAGTGTGCTCATCTTTTGTCAGTATTGTCACATCGATGCCATGGCCTGTTCAAGCACTTGGTAGGGGAACTCTTTCAGTATGAACTTGCTTGGGGCATCCCCGTCGTTGGCTACGAGCCGTATGACTTCGTCGAAGGCTTCAGGGCAGGTCTCCTGCAGGTGCTCGAAGTCTGATTTCTCCAATGGCTTTGTCTTGGCTGTTTCTACCATGGCCAGGTATGTGGCAGATGGCAGTTTTACGAGGGCATTGCCGGTTCTCTCCTCTCCATTCTCCTCGTAGTAGTAGACGACGTTCACTTCCTTGGTCTTGACGTATTTCTCTACGGCTTGCAGCATTTCTTCCGGCACATTGTCGCCCAAATCGATACTGTGCATCTCCCAGAAGTCATCATCATCGGGTGCGTAATTTTCTTGGTAGTCCATGTAGCATTCTTCACACAGGTAATCATAGACGTGTTGGAAGACGGAAAATTCCGGTGCAAAGCCTCCGTTGTCTTCCATCACCTTGGCCATTTTCCTGAGTTGCTTGTCGGTCACCACCACCTCCATGGTTTGGCAATCGATAGTCTCGTTGGTGTTCACGTTGTAGACCTTGTAGCCTACAGAAAAAGTATTATTGCTCATAGTCCTTGATGTTTGATTACGGCAACAAAGGTAAAACCGTGTTGTGTCAGAACGTGGGACAAGCGAGAGAAAAATGGCAGAAAAATCTCATTTTTTCAAGTTTTCAAGAGCGACAAAGCGATTAGCTGGAGGTAAATGCGGTACAAGCGAGAGGATGATCTAAACGAACACGAGATTTGTCGAAGACCCACTGACCGAAGGGAGGTAATTAACCGAATTCACACGTAATAATTTTTTCGTGAAGATTCGGGATATTCGTGTTCGTTTAAAACATCAAAGGGCTTAAGAAAAACCGGCTGTATTATTCCATTGAAGCAGAGTTTTTTCTATTTTCCTTTTCAGCATAAGTTGTTTATGATGGTTTCAGTGTATCAAAGATACACTTTTTCAAACGAATAATTCGAATTCGTTACACTTTTTTAAACGAAAGAAATTAAAATTATACACTTTTTCAAACGAATAATTCGAATTCTTTACACTTTTTCAAACGAAAGAAGTTGATTTCTTACATTTTTTCCAACGAATAATTTGCTACATTTTTTAGTGTACTGCCCTTGCAAACATGTTTTTTATACGTTAGTTATTGATTTATCACACATCTCCCCCCAAGAACCGTATCATCCCCCCCTGTCATCACCTCATTGTCTTACCGTTTTTCATTTTTTACAACTGAGATGATGTGTTATTCAAAAAAACTCTTTATATTTGCATTTTGGCGAATAGTTCACACAAATCAAACAATCAATCATAAATATACCTAATCAAGTGAAAAAAATAATATTACTTACAGCAATGGCGCTCGCTACACTCAGCAGTAGGGCGCAGACAGTGGCACCCGACAGCGAGGGGATGAACCTCAGCGCAATAGAGTGGACACGCGACGTGGTGATGGGATGGAACCTCGGCAACGCGCTCGAGAGTTCCGGCGGTGAGACCAACTGGGGCAACCCAAAGACCACTCAGGCAATGATAAAGGCCGTGGCCGACGCTGGATTCAATGCCATCCGCATCCCCGTTAGATGGACCGAACAACTCTCTGATGCCCAAAACATGGTGGTGAAAGACACATGGCTCGCAAGGGTGAAAGAAATCGTAGACTGGGCCCTGGCAGAGAACATGTATGTCATCATCAATACGCACCACGAGGCTTGGCTTGACCGCAATCCCTTCTATAGCAAACAACAGGAGAACAACCAGAAACTACACGCACTGTGGACGTGCATCGCCACCTATTTCCGTGACTATGGCGAGAAACTGATTTTCGCGGGAACCAATGAGACCACCGTCGACTGGTCGGCTCCCAACACCGAGCAACAGACAGTGCAGAACAGTTATAACCAGACTTTCGTGGATGCCGTGCGCGACACCGGAGGGAAAAACTACTACCGCAACCTCGTGGTGCAGACCTTCGCTTGCAGCCCCTACTTCGGACTCAATGGCTTCACCATACCTACCGACAAGGTGGAAGAACGCTTGAGCGTGGAGTACCACTATTACGACCCCTATGAGTATTGCGGCAGTTGCACCTATTATTATTGGGGTGAGGCCTACAAGGACAAGGGGCGAATACTCACCAGCAGCACCGAGAGCACCATCACCAACCTCTTCGACCGTATCACCAACACATGGACGAAGAAAGGACTCGGCGTGGTGATGGGTGAGTATGGCGTGTCAAACCACTATACCAGCGACGACATGCAGACTCAGCAGGAGAATATGCAATACTACCTGAAATGCGTGACGGGCGAGGCACGCAAACATGGCTTCGCCGCTTTCGTATGGGACAACAACGCCTTCAACAACGGCCCGGAGAATTTCGGCATCTTCAAGCGATGGAACAACATGGCGGTTGGCAACACTTATTTCCTCAAAGGCATTACCGAAGGGGCGGGGACAGAGTATGTGGAACCGCAATACCAGGGCGACGATGAGACAGGTGATGGCTTGACGGTATGGGAGGGTGATGCCATGCTCGACTGGGGCAATGGCCTGCAACTCACCGTGCCGGCTTCGCTGTTCGAAGGAAAGGGAAACGACGTGAAACTCGTGCTCTCCTATACCCAGGACTATTCCGACTACGACGATATCCAGTTGTTCTACGGCGACTGGAGCGCATTTTTGCCCTATACCGTGGGCGAGAACAGTTACACGGGCGATTTCATTCCAAGCAACTACTACTCCACGGGCAGCGGCACAAGCCACGTCACGGCTCTCGCGTTCAGCGAGGAAACACTGTCTGTCATCTTGCAGAAGGGTGTCGTCATCCAAGGGCATGGCATAAGGCTTAACAAGGTGACTATAACCACACCTACAGGCATCTCCACCATCGTGGATGATAACACAAATGCCTTGCCCATCCATACGCTCGACGGGAAAAGGGTGGCACGCACACTGCCCGGACATCTTTATATTCAGAACGGAAGAAAATACATTGCACGATGATTCTGAAAACAACTCCCTGGCAGATAGAAAAACGGTTCTTTTTCCTCACACTGTGCTGCATCGCCATGGCACTGCCTACAGCAGCACAGAAGAAACCGGTGCAGAAACGCGACAAGTTCGAGTACTCCTTCGAACTGCCGGTGTTCGTGGAGAAACTGAAGAGGGAACTCACTTATCCGCTGGCTTGGGGAAACAGCGATATCAAGAACTTCGACCGATGGCGCACGGAGGCTCGCAAGAAGGTGTTTGAGTGCATGATGGCACCACCACGCCCGGCAGCGGCCTTCGACATGCGAGTGGAGGAGGAGGAGAAACGCGAGGGGTATACGGCAAAGCGAATCTCGTTCTGCATCAACGACTACGCCAGGGTGACGGCCTACCTGCTCGTGCCCGATGGCGACGGACCGTTCCCCGCCATCAACGCGCTTCACGACCACGGGGCTCATCTCTATATCGGAAAGGAGAAGATGGTGAGGCCGTTTGGCGTGGAACAGGAGGTTGTCGACGATGCCAACCAATGGGCTGCCCAACTCTACGAAGGACAGTTCGTGGGCGACTTCATGGCGCAGCACGGATATGTGGTGCTCTCCGTTGACGCGCCCCTGTGGGGGGAGCGGGGACGAGAGGAGGGCGTCGACCGCAGCAAGTATGATATCATCGCGGGAAACATGATGATGCTCGGGCGCGACCTCTGCGCCTTCATGCACTACGATGACATCTACGCCACCGACTTCCTCGCCACACTGCCTTGTGTCGACCGCAACCGCATAGGTTGTCTGGGATGCTCGATGGGGGCCTACAGGGCCTGGATGCTCGCCGCGCTCACCGACCGCGTGAAGGCGGCAGCATCGGTGTGCTGGATGACGACCACCGACGTGCAGATGTCTACCGCCGACAAGAAAAAGGAGAATGGAGGATTCGCCAACTGCTTGCCCGGACTGCGGCAGTATCTCGACTACCCCCACATCGCCAGCATTGCTTGTCCGAAACCCATGCTCTTCATCAACGGTACGCAAGACCATCTCTTCCCCATAAGGGGAGTGGAGGCGGCCTTTGCCACCATGCACGACGTGTGGAAGAGCCAGAAGGCCGACAGCCACCTGCAGACGGAGATATGGGACATCCCCCATTCATGCGGCATCAAGGTGCAACAGCGCGTCCTCGAATTTTTCGACAAAGAGTTGAAGTGAATTTTCAAGGTCGCGATTAAGTGAATTGTGCCAAACATGTGTGAGCAATGCCGAGCGTGAGCAACTTCGCCGCGAAGCGGCAATTTTCAATTTTCAATTTTCAATTTTCAATTTTCAATAAATAAATGTCTTACGGTATTATCGGAACAGGAGCGATAGGCGGCTATTATGGCGCTATGCTCGCAAAGGCAGGAAATGAGGTGCATTTCCTCTTTCACAAGGATTATGAATATGTGAAGCAGCACGGACTGCAGGTGGATTCTTGCAATGGTGACTTCCATCTCCACGACGTCAGGGCGTATGCCCATACCAGCGAAATGCCTCAGTGCGACGTGGTACTGGTGTGCCTCAAGACGGTGAACAACCATCTCCTCACATCGCTCTTGCCACCACTGCTCCACCCCGAAACGGTGGTGGTGCTCATACAGAATGGCATCGGCGTGGAGGCCGATGTGCAGAAAATGTTTCCCGAGGTTCACCTGGCTGCCGGACTGGCTTTCATCTGCTCGGCAAAGACGGAGCCGGGAAGGGTGTCGCACCAATGCTATGGCAGCATCAACTTGGCCAACTATTCCTGTGACGACACAACACTTCAGGCTGTGCGCGACGACCTGCTGAAGGCGGGCGTGGAGGCACGGCTCGTGGAATACCATGAGGCGAGGTGGAAAAAGGCGGTGTGGAATATGCCTTTCAATGGCATGACGGTGGCACTGCATACCGAGACCGACAAACTGCTCTCCAACCCCCATACGCGCCGACTCATCCGTGAGCAGATGATGGAGGTGGTGGGCGTGGCACGACAGTTGGGCGTGAAGAATGTCGACGAGGAGTTCGTAGAGAAGATGCTCGTCACTACCGATGCTATGGTGCCGTATTCACCGAGCATGCGACTCGACTACGACTTCCACCGACCCATGGAAATCGACTATCTCTACACCAGACCTATTGAGATAGCACGAGAGGCGGGCGCCGATATGCCCAAACTCGCCATGCTGGAAGCCGAACTCCGCTTCCTCGCCCAATATCCCCGTCCATGAATTCCCCAAGACCATAAAGGCCCTAAAAAGGGGGATGAGCCAACCGCTCATCCCCTAAATTTTTAATCAGGCGAAGCCTGCTTAATTTTCAATTTTCAATCAGACGGAGTCCGCATAATTTTCAATCGGGCAATGCTCGAAATCATCTCAGGCTCTGCTGCACCTCCTTGGCATACTCATCGCCAAGGATGGCGGCTTTGTTAATCCACTCGCGGCCCTTGTTCTTGTCACGCTTCACGCCATGGCCATAGTAGTAGCAGATGCCAAGGCCGGTCATCGCCGACACGTTGCCTTGCTGGGCGGCACGGTCCATCCACTTGGCTGCCTCCTCCAAATCCTTGGTCACACCCATGCCGTTGTAGTACATGTGGCCGATGTTGTATTGTGCCTCGGCAATGCCTTGTTCTGCGGCCTTGAGATACCAGTTGGCGGCTTTCTCGAAGTCGCGGTCCACAAACACACCGTTGTCGTAGTAGCGGCCCAAGGCCAACTGGGCAGGACCAAAGCCTTTCTCAGCCGACTTGGTGAAATAGTCCATGGCCACGAGGTTGTCTTGTGTCACACCCTCGCCCACGGAGTACATCCTGCCCACCTCGAAGAGGGCACGGGCATCACCCACATCGGCAAGGCGCTTGAAATAGCCGAAGGCACGGGCAGGGTCTTTCTCCACTCCATCGCCCTTCAGGTAACAGTAGCCCAGGTTGTAGATGGCGGCGTTGTTGCCTTGCGCAGCAGCCTTCTCCCACCATTTGCGGGCCTCGGCATAGTCTTGGTCCACTCCTTTCATCAGATAGTAGCATGAACCGAGGTTGAACTGGGCAGGGGCATAGCCCTTGTCTGCCGCCTTGCGATACCATTCCACGGCCTTCCTGTAGTTCTTGTCGAAATTCTCACCACCGGCATCATAGAGATGCCCCAGACTGTTCATGGCCAATACGTTGCCTTGTTCAGCAGCCTTGGTATACCACTTCACGGCTTCGTTGAGGTTCTTGGTCACACCATAGCCGTTCTCATAGCAGAAGGCGAGGTTGAACTGGGCCTCGGCATTGCCTTTCTCTGCAGCCTTGGCAAACCATTTTGTGGCTTCGGCATGGTTGGCGCTCACGCCCTTGCCACTGAGCAGGCAGTTGCCCAGTGCCACTTGTGCCTTGATGTTGCCGGCTTCGGCATCCTTGCGCATGCTGGCAATGTCGGCGGCGGTCTGGGCCATGGCGACTGATGCCACTACACATAGCGCGACAAGGGTCAATAGTCTTATTTTCATCTTCTTTCGTTTTTTCTTTTATATTTTGCGAATAATAGGGTGCATTCGCGGTACATACGTCACTCCAACTCCCCTAATAATATTCAATATGGGACAATTCTTCGCTGCAAAAATACGCATTTCTTGGCATTTCCTCTCGCAAAGGAAGGATTTTTTGCCAAAAAACGGTGTTGATGTCAGAAAACAAACTTGCACGAGGCGGTCTTGCCCGACTTCGCGGTGGCTCGGGCCACATAGCAGCCTTCTGCCATCAGCCTGACAGCCACCTCGCCATAGCCTCCCTGCATCGTGCCGTGCAGACGCTGCACCAACTGACCGGAGAGGGTGTAGATGTCGATGGTGAAGTCGTCGTCGCTGTCGCCCCTGAACATCAACTTGTTGGCGGCAAAGCGGAGGGTGAGTGCATCGCGGCTGTTCATCACCGGTGTGCCGATGCCGTTGGTGTCGTCCATGAAGAGGGTGGTGTAGGTGTTCATGTAGTTGGACTTCCTGATGGTGGGAAGGGTCATCACGTAGATGTTGCCGGTGCCGTCGGGATAGCGACCCACGGTGGAGTTGCCGTCGTGCTCGGGATAGGGCAGGCGGTCGGTCCAACTCATGTCGGCAGCGCTCAGTGTCACCGTGCCGCCTTCTTTGGCAAGTTTGAAGTTGGCGTGGAGTTCACTGCCTGACTTCTGCTTGTCGCACCACACCAAGAGGTGGCCGTGGGCGGGGATGATGGTGTTGGCAGTGCCGTTCTCCTTGCTGATGCAGTATTTCTGGGGTTTGTCTTCGTCATCGCTCAGGTACATCCCCTCAACGTCGATGGGGGCATCGGTGGTGTTGTAGAGTTCCACCCAGTCGGCTTTCTTGAACAGGTCGTTGATATACACGCTGTTGTCGGCGCTCACCTCGTTCACTCTCACAGGGGTAATGCCGCTCGACAAGCAGTCGGCACTGCTCAGTGGCTCAAAACAGGCCACGAGATTGAAAGCACCTTGGGGGATGCTGATCTCGGTATCGGTGGAGTAGAAGTCTTCTACGACACTCGGCGAGGTGTAGGAGAGTTTGGCATCCCAATAGATATCGGAGGAGGTGGCGCTGTTGTTGTGCACTTCCACGGCGATGATGTTCTCACCGGCATTGAAGAAACTGGCATCGAAGGTCATCTCACCGCTGTCGGGGTTGTTGGGGGCGTAGGTGCTGGCCCAGGTGTTGTAGTTCACGTAGCCGCCGGGCATGTTGTAACGACCTGCTTCCTTACCGTTCACATATACTACGAAACCGTCGTCGACGGTGAATTCGAGCACAAACTTGGTGTTGGATTCGGGGGCCTTGTCGAGTGTCACCGACTTGCGGAAGTAATAGGTGGGGTATTTGTTGTTGGCATCAGAACCGTAACTGATGACGGTAGCCAGACCGTCCTTGCCGTATCCCAATGGGGCATTGCCGGTCTTCCACGACGAGGCATTGTAGTTGGTCGATTGCCAACTGACGTTGCTGAGCGAGCCGTTGTCGTAGTAGTTCCATGAGGTGCCATAGTCGAAGAGGGTCTCACGCAGCGACGTGGCGTTGGCCCAACCGAGGAAGGTGGTGCCGGCAGGAGCCACGGCCTTCAGCGTCACGGGGGCAAAGAGATGGCCGTTGAATTCTCCCGTGGGGATGGGGGTGTCGTTGATGAAGAGTTGTGCGCCGGAGGTGGTACTGCTGATGGTAGCACGCTGGGCACTGACATTGGTAAGGCGCATCGGTGAGTAGTTGCGTATAGCATTGGTCATCGTGCCCAGACGGCTGCCGAACCTCTCCTTCAACTCGTTGGCCATGTTCCAGGGGGTGCCGCCCTCAATGTTCTGGAGGGGGTAGGCGCGCTCGGCAAGGGAGTCGATGACTGCGGCACAACGGGTGGGCTCAAACACGCTGCCGCCCATCACGCAGAAGGTGTCGATGAACTGACGGCGGAACTGGGCGTTGTTGAGCAGGTTGAGGAAGATGGTCACAAACTTGAGTTCTTCTTTTACCGTGGTCTGCTTGTCGTAGAGCCAGTTCGAGGTGAAGTAACGCTCGTTGGCGAAGTCGGTGAAGGGATTGCTGCGGTTGAAGGCGAAGTCGAGGTCGAACGACACGAAGCGGAACTTACCGCCGTCGCGCTTGGCATAGCCCTTCAGGTTGTTGTGGGGCCAGTCATTGCTGCCGAGATAGAGTTCCATGGCCATGTAGTTGATATACTCGTCGATGTCGAGTCGCTGCTTGATCTCCTCATAGGTGTCGGCATTGGCGGCTTGCTTGCTCAGTTCGTAGAGTTCAAGGAAGGCGTCTTCGGTACCGCAGTTCTGGAGGTAGAGGGAGTCGGGGTTGATTTCAAACTGGTCTATCTCTTCGTCATCCCAGCCGAAGTTGGCATAGACGAAGTGCTTGTTGTTGGGCTCACGCATATTGAGCATGCCGATGTATTGTCCGTTGATGAACTCATGCACGGGCAGATACGACTGGGCGTCGATGTCGATACCCGAGGTGAGGATGATGCTCTCGATGGCTGGGTCCTTGAAACGGTTCCAGTTGTCGTTGCCGCCATTGCGTATCTGGAGCGTGCGGTTGCGCAGATAGGGTTTCTCGGCAAAGAAGGGGTATTTTAGGTTCTTGTCGCCACTCAACTCTTTGTTGCCTTTCAACTTGAAGGAGTGGGGCTCCCAGGCGCGGCTCCATCCGCCACACATCTCCAGGTTCACGTCTTGGTTGAGTACGGTGTTGTGGCCTCCTGGAAGGATGAAGGCGAAGTTCACGGGGCGCTCCCAGTCCATGTTCCAGTTGCATTTGCTGCTCTGGCCGTTGCCGGGCTTACCGTTGGTGCCTCTCACCATCACGCCGTGCTCGTTGCCGTAGAGGAAGTCGGGGTCGGCCACCACGGATACTACATGACCGGTGTAGTTCTTGTCGCGGCGGATATACGAACGGGTGACAGGACGGCTGGGCAACTGGTTGTCGGCGAAGAGCCTGAAACGGTAGCAGGTGGTGTTGCGCACCGTGAAATGGCCGTCCTGGCTGGTGAGGCCGTTGATGGTGGTGGGCAGCGTGCCGTCGGTGGTGTAGCGCAATGTACAGCCGGCGGGGATGGTCACGTCTACTTTCAATGTGCCGGAGAAGAGTTGGTCGGACAGCGACACCTCGGGCATGTCGACTTGCTGGGTGGCATAGGTGGTGTTGGCGTTGCTCGTGCCAAGGGTGGGCTGGGCGGTGAACGACCAGTCGTTGCCGCCGTCTGTCGTGCGGGCATACGAGGTGCGGTCTATGGCCTCAGGGTATTCCTCGCTGGCCAAGAGGGTGCCGTCGGGGGCACTGATGTAGAGGGTACCGCCATCGGTGTCGAGTTTGAACGGCACGTTGGTGTTCTTCAGGAGGTTGTTGTCAAACCACACCACCTTATATCCACCAGCGGGGATGGTGCCCATGCCTGCCGGGGCTTTCCATTTGGTGAGGTCGGCGGCATCGTCGCTGAAGTAACAGCCTGTCAGGGTCACCTCAGTGTCGCTGGGGTTGTAGAGTTCCACCCATCCGTCGAAGTTGACGGTGGGGCTGAAATATTGGTCAACGTTGGCCGACATGATTTCATTGATAATCAATGAGCCCGATGTGGGGGTGACTGCTGCCGTGGCCTTCAGGCTGCTCATGGCAAGGATGGTGAGGATGGTCTTGAAAGTCATGTTTGATGTTATGGCGAAAGGTTGATATTCTGGTTGGTCTACCATTCGAACACGCGGAACGAATAGGGGGGCATCACGAGTTGGTTGCTGGAGAGGGTACCTTCTTGGCAGGTCACCGCCTGGTCCTCAGGCTCACCGGCGAATCCCTCGTAACGGAGGGTGGCAGGTAGGTCGATGCCCGTGATGGTAAGGGTGAGGGTTACAGGGAGGGCGTTTACCAGGCGCAGGTAGTGGCGGCCCGTGCGGCTGTCTTCCACCACACTGGCGGCAATGCGGCGACTGATGCTTCCGTCGGCACTGACGTGTGAGGCGAGATAGCGGTCACCGGCATGCACGGAGAAGAGGCGCTGGGTCTCGTAGGCGGGGGTGGTGCGTACACCGTTGTTGGTGAAGTAGATCATGTCGGGGTTCCAGTTGTGGTGACCGTCCTTGGCCAACAGCGGGGCATACGAGGTCATCTCCACCACGTCGCCGTTGCGCTCCACGTTGCACAGGTGGATGGCCTCGGCCAATGCGGTCTCTACGTTGGGACGCTTAGCGGGGGTGCTGGCAGCCCATTCGCCGAGATATACTTTCGGCGCGTGGCGGTCGTAGTCGTCGTAGTAGTCTTGGTGGTTGAGAAACCACCCCGTGCTCTCGTAGTAGTGCTCATCTACCATGTCGATGATGTCGGCGTGCTTTTTGGCGAAATCCCAGCCTTCAAGGTAGTCGGCAGAGGGAGTGTGGAAGGGCCCCACGGTACCGCAGACGGTAATCTGGGGGTATTTCTCCTTGATGGCTTTGCAAATCATCTCGTAGCGTTCTTCAAACACGGTCGAGATGATGTCTTCATTGCCGATACCCACGTATTTCAGGTTGAAGGGGGCGGGATGGCCGGCCTCGGCACGCATCTTTGCCCAGGGGCTACTGACGGTGTCGCCGTTGGCCCATTCTATCATGTGGAGGATTTCCTCGATGTAGGCGGGCATGTCTTCCATGGGGATGCCGCCTTGCTGACCGCCATAGCCGGAGGCATCGGCGGCGGAGTTCTGACAGGGCACGCCGGCGGCGAGCACGGGCAGGGGCTCGGCACCGATATCCTCGCAGAACTGGAAGAACTCAAAGAATCCCAGACCGCGGGTCTGGTGGTAACCCCAGATGTTGAAATCGGGCTTTCGGTCTTGCAGCGGACCCACGGTGTGGTGCCAGTGGTAGATGTTGTCGAGGCCTTGGCCGTGACTCATGCACCCGCCGGGGAAACGCACGAACTTGGGTTTCAGGTCGGCGATGGCCTGGGCAAGGTCGTTGCGTAGACCGTTCTTCCGGTTCTTGAAGGTAATCTGGGGGAAAAGGCTCACCATGTCGATGGCTGCCTTGCCTTTCTTCAACGACACGATGCGCAGCCTGATGTCGCGGTTGGCGGGATTCGCATGGAATTTCCCGTCATCGGTGCAGAGCAAGGCCTCGTATTGATTCCATCCCTCACCCTTCGACACAAGTTTCTTTTCGGCAAGCACTTCACCGTTGGTGGTCACCAATTGCACGCGCCATTGTTTCTTCTTGCAGTCGATATTGCGCACCCAGAACGAGAAATCGTAGGAGCAGCCGCTCTCACGGTCGGCTATGCCGTCCCATCCTTCGTTGACGAGGGTGTCGGTCTCCATCACGGCATAATGGGGGTTGTTGGCACTCAGGGGATGGGCGGTCTCTATCTGTATCGGTCGCGAGGAGTGCCAGGCGGTGGTGGCGCTCCACTCCTTGCGGTCGCGAGAGGAGTATTCGAAATCGCGGTTCTGCACCAACTCGGCATACAAACCGCCGTCGGCGGCATAACTGATGTCTTCGAAGAACACACCGATGAGTTTGTCGCTGATGGTCTTGCGCTGGCTGCCGTTGACGGTGAGGGTGGCGCTGACGGGCTGGAGGTCTTTCATGTGGGTGGCATCGTCGGTCATCCGCTCGGCACTCATCTCGCCGTCGAGACGCATCACTTCATGGTGGGTGAGCAACTGGATGAGTTCGCCTTGGGTGATGTCGAAAATCTTGCCTTCGTAGAGACGGCCGTCGACGGTGGCGGTGTCGCCGCCCCATGCCACGTCGCTGATGCTGCTCTCCTGGGGCTGGGTGAAGTGGCGGAAGTCTTTGTCGCCTTGCAGGTAGTATTTTTCGTTGCCGGAGATATAGAAGATGTCGAAGGTCTGGTCGTCGCCTTCAAACATGATGGGTTTCAGACAGTTCTTCGTCGACAGACGGGGGTAGTCTTGCGGACGCCACACGATGAGGTCTTTGCTGTAGGTGGCAGCAAAACAGGGGGAGTAGTCGTTCACCTGCCAGATGGCACGCCAGGTGCCGTCGGAGGCGCGGAGCACGCAGGGTGAGTACATCCGTTTCTCGGCTCCCCACTGACCATAGTCGGAGGCGCAGAGTTGACCTATCTCTATCCATCGTTGTTCGATGTCGAGATAGGCGGCGTGCAGACCGGCACGCTCGTTGGGGGAATAGATGAAAATCTCGCGTGAGATGTTGTCGCCTTCTTCTTGGGCGTGCAGTGTTGTGGGGATGGTCCAAAGCATAAGGGTCATCATCACGGTGAGTAGTTGCATGCTCAAGAGGGTGAGTTTGCCTATACCTGTTCTCATGTTTGTCGAAGTTAGTGAAATTTGTTATTAGAGTAATTTCTCCATGAAGTGGGGACTTCGTTGAAGAAAAAAGGTAAAGATTTCCAAATACAATGCTTGGCGTGGCAAATTTACGATTTTTTATTTATAAATAGGTGCTTCGTGTTATAAAAAGTGTAAAAATTACAATATTTAGGGCCGTCCTGCGTGCTGCGATGCCGTCGCCGCCCATCACCGCCTGTCGTCACCCCGTCACGTTTGTGGCTGTATCACAGCCACCCCATCTTTTAAACATGCTTTTTAAAGGAAAACCCGCCGATTACTTGCAAATATGGAGAATAATACCTATTTTTGCCCTAAACTATAACCAATAACCCTTAAAAAACATGATGAGAAACAGAATGTTGGCCGTTTTCCTGGCCATGTGGGCTGGCCTCTTTGCCGCCCATGCCAACGATGGTGTGTATTTTGTAAGTGGCAGTCATCTCGAACCCCTGCAGGAGACAGACATCTCCGTGAAGAAAGAGGTGCTGACCATCACCATCTCCGATGGTCCTTTTGCTTTCGTCGAGGTGGAATATGAGTTCATGAACAACGGACAGCCAAAGGATGTGACGATGGGCTTCGAGGCCAAGGCTCCCTACAATGATGGGGAACCCATGAACCTCAATGGCATACATCCGTATATCAACGACTTCTCGGTGGTGATGAACGGTCAGACGCTCAGCCACCGCAACGGACTGGTGTTTTCCGAAGGTTTCGATGGCGAATTGCCCAAGGAAGCCAAGGAATCCGTAAAGAAAGGACAGCGTTTCTTCCCCGTCGATTTCAATCGCTGGAAACTCGACACGGAGAACAGCGAGCGGCTTTATAACGAACAGACAGAAGAATATGCCGACTATGCTTACGCCTACTATTTCGATGCTCATTTCAACAGTGGGGTGAACACCGTGCGCCATACCTACAGTTACAAAATGTCGTTTTCCGTAGGACAGGCATTTGAGGTTTCATATTGGCTGACACCAGCCATGCGGTGGGCCAATCACCAAATCGATGATTTCACGCTGCGTATCAAGATCGACAACTGCACCAAGCATTTCTTCATAGAGAATTCGCCCTTTGAAGGCACTCCGTTCAAAGTGGTGGCAGGAAAGGGAAAGACACGGGTGCTCAACACTTCTGACAACGATGCGAAGGTCACCGAGGTGGTGCTGCGCAACGGCACCCTGGAGTGGCACCGCAACAACTTCCGCACAGAGTATGACTTGGGCCTTGGTTCGGCAGAACCTCTTGAATATCTCGTTGACTGGGGCAGTCAGCCGGCACCTCTCTTCTACGACAGCAGCGACACCTTCTTGGGATGGCTGGCAGGCGGTATGGAGTATGAGCGATACTATCCGGGCAAGGGAACGAAGAAGCAGATACGTGACTTCACCGCCCGCATCCGCCGCAACCTGCCCTATGCCCACCGGGGATACGTGTTCAAGGATGCCACGCTCCGCAAGGTCTTCGAGTCGCAGTGGTGGTATATGCCCGACCCCTCGTGGAAACCCACCGACAACTCCTTCAGCCAGCATGAGCACGAACTCATCAATGCCAGCAACACTTTTTATGATTGATAATTCAAAAAACTGTCCTCCCTCATCTCATTATTCCTGATAGCACAAAAAAGGTCGGGTTCCTCGCTTGGAACTCGACCTCAATTTTTATCGCTTATAAAGTATTATTGCATTTTTACTTACCTCTTGACTTCAAATCATCAGGGAGTTTTGGCATGGCTCCGTTTTGAGTGCACACATAAGCGCTCACCTCTACAGCCAACTTGTGGGCCTCTGCCATGGGCTTGCCGTTGAGGATGGCGGCACAGAACGAACCAGTAAAGGAGTCGCCGGCTCCTACAGTGTCTGCCACTGTCACCTTCGGGGTTTCCTGGAATGATTTCTGTCCGGGAGTGAAGACATAAGAACCGTTGGTGCCACAGGTGAGCACAAGCATGTCGAGATTGTACTTACCCAGAATGAGCCAGCATTTGTTCTCAATGTCGAGTCCGGGATAACCAAACATCCGGCCTATCAATACCAGTTCTTCATCATTGATCTTGAGGATGTTGCAACGCTGCAGCGACTCGCGGATGATTTCCATTGTGTAGAACTGCTGACGCAGGTTGATGTCGAAAATCTTCACACAGTCATCCGGCGTGGCATCAAGAAACTTCTGTATGGTCTCACGGCTCACCACATTGCGCTGAGCCAGCGAACCGAAACATACGGCGCGGCAGTTGCGGGCAATGGCGGCGATGTCGTCGTCGAAGGGGATGTTGTCCCATGCCACGTTCTCCTTGATGTCATACGTGGGAATGCCCTGCTCGTCGAGTTGCACCTGCACCGTGCCGGTTGGATAAGGCACGCGCGGAAGCAGGTCGTTCAATCCGTGCTCCTTCAGGGCATCGATGGTCTCATCGGCCAGTTTGTCATTACCCAGGGCGCTCACGGCGATGGTCTCGTCCATGCCAAGAAACTGTCCGGCATGATAGGCAAAGTTGGCGGGTGCACCACCCAGTTTCTTACCTTCGGGAAGTACGTCCCACAGCACTTCTCCGAGTCCTACTACATATCGTTTGTTCATTTGGTTTGAGATTTGAGGTTTAAGATTTGAGATTGAGTTGCTTGATATAAGTGAAGAGATAGATGACTCCCACAGCCATTACCAATACGGCACCGGCCTGGCCCATGGCGTCGCTCATCACACCCATCAGCAAGGGGAAGATGGTGCCGCCGAAAAGACCCATGATCATCAGTCCGCTCACCTCGTTCTGCTTCTCAGGCATCGACTCAAGTGCGGTGGCAAAGCACATGGAGAAGATGTTGGAGTTGCCATAGCCCACGAGTGCGATGGCTGCATAGAGCACCCATTTCTCTGTGCCGAAGAAGAGACCACACATCGACAGGGCCATCATGCAGACAGAGATGATGAAGAATGTTTTCATTTTCAGTACACGCAGGAAGAATGAACCTGTCAGACAGCCGATGGTACGGAAGATGAAGTAGAGCGAGGTGGCAAAGGCAGCCTCGTTGAGTGTCATGCCAAGGCGCTCCATCAAAATCTTTGGTGCTGTGGTGTTGGTACCCACGTCGATGCCCACATGGCACATGATGCCGAGGAATGACAGCAGCACGATAGGTGTGCCCAATAACTTGAAGCATTCCACAAAGGTGGATGCCTTGCCTTCGATGGGCGGTTCTTCAATAGGAGTGACAAAAAGCAGAATCGTTGAAAGTATGCCCACAACGAGGAAAATGCCAAACAGCACGCGCCAGTTCAACCCAAACTCTGGGATGACCATCGTGGCTCCCCACATGGCGAGATAAGGTGCCGAGAACGAGGCAATGGCCTTGATAAACTGACCGAAGGTCAATGTGGAGGCCAAGTTGCCACCACCCATCACCGTAGATACCAGAGGATTGAGTGATGTCTGCATCAGCGCGTTGCCGATACCCAACAAAGAGAAGGCCACAAGCATGATGCCGAAGTTCTCGCCGAAGAGCGGGAGCAGCAGCGACACTACGGTCACCACAAGTGAGAGCAGCACGGTCTTCTTTCTACCGATCTTGTTCATCAGCATGCCTGTGGGAACACTGAAGATGAGGAACCAGAAGAACACAAGCGAGGGGAACACGTTGGCAACGGAGTCACTCAGCGAGAGGTCTTCCTTCACATAGTTGGAGGCGATGCCCACCAGATCCACGAAACCCATGCAGAAGAAGCAGAGCATCACGGGAATCAGATAAATAGACTTATTCTGTTTCATAATAAAAAATTTTCAGTCTTCAATATTCAATCTTCAATTTGATATATCGTTGCTTTCCCACCTTTCACCTTTATGGTGTTGTAGGGCTCTGAGGGGAATACCAGATTGGTCATCGCCATCTTGCCGTCGCTGTCGAAAGCCTCAATGGAGCAGCGGTCGATGAAGATGCGCAACTGTTTTACCTTGCCGTATGTCGGGGCTTCGGTCACGCAGGGGAAATCCTCGCTGAAACCCACGTTGCCGCTCTTGGTGCGGTCCATGGCAAAGGTCTGCTTAGAGGCATCATAGGTCATCGTCACCTGCTCTCCCTTGGTGTTCGACAGCACAATCTCCGTCTTTCCTTTCAATTCGACCACAATCTCGCAGGCCTCGGTGGGCTTCTTCACCCTGACACCACGCATGGCCAGCATCTCCTTCGAGGGCACCACGCTCAAGTAGGTCTCCCCGGCATAGTCGAAGAGACCGAGGTCGCGGGGTATGCTGTTGGCAGAGCGGAATTGCATGGTGGGCACTACGTTGGCATACTGCCAGTTCGACATCCATGCCAGTACCACGTGGCGGTTGTCGGGTGCGTTGTAGAACGACACCGTGGCATAGTGGTCCTTGCCGTAGTCCATCCATTTCGTCACGTTCGGATTCGACTCACAGGTAAACCGATGTCCGTCGAACTGCCCCACAAAGTATTGTGTAGCACTTCCTCCAAACGGACCGCCGGGGTTGATGTTGCAGATAAGCACCCACTTGTTGTCTATCTTAAACAAGTCCGGGCACTCCCACACTCCACCGTGGTTGCCGTATTCCTTGCCGAACGACGACTCATACTTCCACTCTTTCAGGTCCTTCGACGAGTAGATGCGCATTTCCTGTCCTACTGCAAGGATGAGGTTCCACGCCTTAATGTCTTCGTTCCAGAAAGGACGGGGGTCGCGGAAATCCTTTTCTTCGGAAGTCAGCACGGGATTGCCTTCAAACTTCGTGAATGTCTGCCCTCCATCGGTCGAGAAGGCCAGACTCTGGGCTTGCACATCGCCGCCGAAGGTAGTGGGACGGCTTGAGGTGTACATGGCTACGACTGTTTCCTTGTCGACCACGCACGACCCGCTGAATATCGTGCCCCAGATATCGGGAGCAATAGCCACGCCCTCGTCCTTCCAATGGATGAGGTCGGTTGTAGTGGAGTGGCCCCAGTGCATGTTGCCCCACATCGATCCGTAGGGATTGTACTGATAGTAGAGGTTCCATACACCATCTTTATAAAACATGCCGTTGGGGTCGTTCATCCACCCGCGCTTGGGGGTGTGATGATAAATGGGGCGGAATTGCTCGTTGATAAGCGCAAAATCCACATCATTGTTCTGAGCCAACTTCGAGAAACACAGGCTACCTGTTGGCACATTCTGCACACATATTCGCAACGAACCCTTGCCTTGATAGGGTTGCAAGTCGAGTGCTACATAATAGTCCACCTGCTCACGGGCCATACGTACATTCTGCTCCATTTGCAGAATGCCATTGACAATAACCTGCACCTTTCCTTCTGGAGCCTTCTCCTCGATGGGCAACCACAGGTAGCGGCCCTCGCTTAGGGGGGTGACGATGCTCTGCTCACATGCCTGTGACACCACAGTCTGCGACATTCCCATCGTGAACGTCATTATTGCCATCAGTGCCATTAAGGTTTTTTTCATATCTTTCGGTTTTTAGTTTGTCGAATATCTAACTGCAAAAATAAGGAATTTTGTGTTCTTGGTATGTCAATTCTATTTCTTTTGCTATAAATAATCGTTCATAAATATTAAAGTTATCCTGAAAAACAATCTATTACCTTAGTTGCAAATGATATACTGTTGACTAACTTTCACGTCGCTGACGGTGACGGAACCGCCATAATTGTTGATGCTCCAGCAGTTCTTCTGGATGCCGTAGATGCGCTGGGTGTAGGCACAGACATCGTTGATGTACATCACCAATACACTGTTGTCGGTGTAGATGTCGATGTGGTAAGTGTTGTCTGCCGGACGGGCGAAGTTGTAGCCGTCGGCGGCCTCGATAAAGCCTTTTCCTTCTTCACCCTCTTGCTCGAAGTTCACCTTACGGCCATCCTCCCACTCGGGATTGACAACCAGAGTGTAATACTTCTTAGAGTCGGTGCCGCGGGCAAAAGAGATACCGAATTTGTCCCAGTTGTTGGAGGTCTTGACAGTGAAGGAGATATGGTTGGCAGTGCCAAGGCGGTTGTAAAGCACAAATGCTCCGTCGCCTGTCAGCGTTCCGTTGCTATAGCCGTTGGAAGCCATGACATTGGCATTGACAGCATGGCTGTACTTGGCAGCCATAGCAGGAACGGCACCGAGTGTCAGCGTGCCGTCGGCATGCTGGATGACCTTGTGGCATACCAGAGCACCACTCCAGTTGGGCTCACCATCCGCACCCACGTTGATATTGCGGTCGTGAAGGGTGGCACCGGTGCGATAGGGGCACCAGCCCCAGATGTAGCGGTCGGTACCGTTGGATGCTGTCTTGGCAGCATAGAAAGCACGGGTGTCGAGCACACCCTCATGACCGTCTTTCGGCCAGTTGGCACCTGGATCATTGAAACATGCCTTCAAAGCCTCGAACGTAGGAGCCATCATATATTTCACCTTACGGCTCCACGGAGCACGGTAGCCCTCGCTATAGACCATATACCACCAGTTGCCCATCTTGAAGATGTCGGGGCACTCACACATACGGTCCCAAATCATCGGGAACGAACCGACATTCTCCCAGTTCTTCAAGTCGCTCGACTTGAACTCGGCAAAGCGGAGTTTGGAAGAGATGACCATGTGGTAGAGACCGTCTTCGGCAGTGAATATCTGCGGGTCTCGGAAATCATTGGCATCATAGCCGTAGTCGGTTCCTTTAAGAGCCCATTCGTTGTCTTTTGTCCAAGTCTTGAAATCGGGCGAGGTGGCGCGCATCACGACCTCGTGGTTGGGCAGTAAAACATTGTAGCCCGTGTAGTAGATGTAATAGAGACCGTCTTTCTCGTTATAGATGGCGCAGCCCGTACCGAGGGAAGCGTCCTGCTGGGCGGTGGAGGTGCCGGTAGGCAACACCTCTCCGAGTGGGGTGTATGTGGCACCATCTCCGGTGGCTATACCCCAGAAGGGGTGATAGCACGCACCGTTGTTGTCGTATTCCTGCAGGTAGAGCACCTTGAACTCTCCGGCCTTCTGGTCGTAGAAGGGCATGGGGTCACCGCAACGTCCGATGGCGGGGGTGTAATAGGTGTTGAAGCCAGCATCGTCAGTGGGGGTGAAGAAGGCAGTGGTGCCTTCCCAGTCACGTGAGGGATCGGCGGGGAAATCGTCATCGCTGCAGGAAGCGAGGGTTGTTGTGCTTGCTACAAAACTGCAACTTACAACAAAGCCACAAAGGATTTTATTGATAATCTTGGTTTTCATAAGGCGTTACTTGGTTAAATAATTGATGGCGTTCTGTGTCATAATCGCGATGTTCTTGTGGAAGTTCTCGGTATAGCCAGGCTCGAAGGTGTAGGAGTACCAGTCGTAGCAGCCGGAGCCGATGCAGATGATGCCACCCTTGCCGTCATGTGCAGGATATTCCCATGCAACAACAGCACCGTCGCCGCCAACGCCGAGGATTTTACCTCCAGTGCGGCTCTCCCAAGCGGCATGGTTGTCGTAGCCTCCCCAGTCGGTACCGATGTGGTACTGAGCGGTAGAGTTGGTAATGTGGTAGCCTGCATCGGTGCAGTATACCTCCTGAGGATTGTCGCCCTGAATGAGATTCTGCCACATAGGATGTTCGTTCTGGCCGTCGAAGATACGGAAACTCCACGGACCTCCACAGAGTTCGGCAGCATCTTCGTTCTGTCCCCAACAGTTGTTGGGCGTCGTCCACTCGTCATCACCGGTCACACCGATGAAACTGGGCAGGTTGGTGGCGTAGCGTGTGAGGAAGAGGGCACCGCCATTCTCATAGAATGCGCGCAACTCGTTCTTCGTATCAAGGGCGTCTGTAGCCTTGGCGGCAAATACGTCATGGCCGTCC
Organism: uncultured Prevotellaceae bacterium; assembly: GCA_900315455.1. Lineage (GTDB taxonomy): Bacteria > Bacteroidota > Bacteroidia > Bacteroidales > Bacteroidaceae > Prevotella. Next base: position 30,238 of record OMZE01000003.1, read on the forward strand.
ACACCACCATCTACATGCCAGTGCCACCAGATGACCTTACATTCAGAGAGGTCGAGGGTTCCGGCACGCAGGTCAGCGAAGGAAGCATAGAGCGAGTTGGCCACATTTCCAAGCATCCACTCGCAGGCGGCCTTGGCCTCTGGGTCGAGTTCGCTCATGGTGGCAGCCGAGCCTACAAAGAGGGCCGATGGTTTGTCGATGGCGATGACCTTCACGGTGTAGGTGCTCTTGGCCGAGTTGTTGACGACAGTGTAGGTAACAGGCTGAGAGAAGTCTTGTGGTACCCCAGAGCCAGGAGTAATCGTGGCGTTCTGACTATAAGTAATAGTAGGTACGAGGGCTTTGATGTCGACAGAGGCAGGCACATATACCGTGATGGTCTTTGCATCCTGGTCGATTGCGCCGGTGTAGATGTCGTTGATGACGAAGGAGAGAATGCGTGCCTCGTCGTGGAGTACGCTGACAGTCCAGTCGAGATAGGTGTCGCCATTGGTGATGTGGAGTACCTTGGCGGCATCCATGTTCAGTGTAGTGCCCTGACTGACGTTGCAAGAGGCACCGTCAGAAATGCTGAGGGCTGTCACCTTCATGGCTGATGTCTCATAGATCTCGGGCAGGCGTACGACGATGCTCCGCGAGGCCAGGTCGATGTTTCCTTCATAATTGTCGAGGGCGAGAGAGGTGACCATGCAGTCGCCTGTGAGTTGCAAGTCGCTTGTGTTGTCGTCGGAGCACGACCAAAGTCCGCAGGCGACGCACAACGTGCAGAATATATATAATATCTTGGTTTTCATAATTATTTCATTCTTATTAGTGCTGTACCAAATGATTTTCTCTATTCTCTTTCACTACTCTTACCAATTGCCTATGTTTTGGGTGTAGTGACCGTTGGAGGCTGAAATCTGCTCAAAGGGGATAGGTAGGTATTCGTCCTTGTTGGCAGTGAAATGGGCACTGCTGTAGATAGCACAATGGGGAATCTCCTCGGCATAGTACTTGTTGAGCACAGTGGCGGCATCACCCCAGCGCACAAGGTCGAAGAAGCGCTCGCTCTCCATACCCATCTCAAGGCGGCGTTCCATCTTCACCATCTTCACGGCGTCGTCTTTCGAGTAACTGCCTTTATAGTTGGTGATATACATCTTGACTCCGTAGAGGGTGGGGTAACTGCTGGTCATTTGTGTGCTGCCGGCAGCGCGGGTGCGAATCTGGTTCACCAACTTCACTGCCTCGTCGGTCTTGCCCAGTTGGGCATAAGCCTCGGCACGCATGAGGAGCACGTCGGCATAGCGGAACACGATGCGGTTCATCGATGTGGCCCAGTAACTGCCCTTGATGAGGTACTGGTCGATGAGGGCGGGGTCGACGTTCTGCTTCAGCGTGACGTTATAACCGTAGAGTCCGTTGGAGCGGCTCCAGATGCTGGTCTCTTCCATCATATAGTTCTTGTTGAACATATAGGGCAGACCTGGAATGCCTACGGTGAGGAACAGGCGCGGGTCGGCGTTGTCGCTGGCCTTGTCGTAGTCCTTGGCGTTGAAACTGTCTATCAAAGGCAGACCGTCGGCACCTGTGCGATAGGCATTGACGAGGTTCTGAGAGGGCTTGTAGAAGTCGCAACCACCGTCGGTAGCACCGGGAATGTTGGGCGGGATGAGTCCATAACTCCAGTTGAGGTTGCCGTAGGTGGAACCGTCGTTGCGTGAGTACTGGATGGCCCAAATGCTCTCACGGCCGTTCTCGTATTGCTCCTCTGGGCGGAAGTTGTTGTGCAAGTCGTCTTCCAGACCGTAGTTGCTGTAGAGAGAGGGATCGGTGAATTCAATGACCTTCTGCAAGTCGGTCTGGTCGATGGCGGTCACTTGGTTGGAGTTGGCATCGTCCTGACGATAGGCTTTGTAGAGATAGACCTTGGAAAGGAAGGCAGCGGCAGCGGCTTTGGTTGGACGGCCCTTGTCGGCCTGTGTCACAGGCAGGGTGTTGTAGGCCTCCATCAAATCATCGATGATGAGTTGCCAGCCCTCGTCGTTCGTATAGGTGCGGTTCGACAGGTTGTTATATTCGTCGTAGGTCAGGTTCTCGTTCACTACGAATGGGATGTTCTTATAAAGACGCTTCAAAAGGAAGTGGGCATAGGCACGGAGAAACTTCATCTCGGCCAGACGCTGCTGTTTCATGGCAAACGAGTCGTCGCAGGAATTGAGCAGGGCGATGGCACTGTTCACACGCGAGATACTGTTGTAGAGGCGCACCCACATATCGTTGATGTTCCAGTTGGTGGTCAGCACGCCTTGCTGTACCTCTAACTGATGGAAGACGTCACCGTCGCTGGTGCCGCTGCCACCCTTGTAGGCATCGTCGCTGCGTACATCGAAATTCCACATGGAGAAACTGGAGTTGATGTCCTCGGCAGAGGTGAAGATGGCGTATGCCGACACCACCATGTTCTCGGCATTGGCGGGGGTCTTTACCTGCTCGTCGCTGAGTGTACCTTGCGGAGTGTGCTCGTCAAGGAAATCGGAGCAACTGCTAAAAGCGCAGATAACACTAAAAGCACAGAAAATATTGAATATCTTGTTCATGGTTGTTGCTGTTTAGAATGAAACATTGAGTCCGAAAGTCACGTTGAGAGGTATAGGATAACCGAAGTTGGCATTCTCCGGGTCAACGCCCGTGAAGTTGCCGCTCTTGATGGTGAGCAGATTCTGGGCCGAGACATATACGCGCAGGCGCTGCATGTAGAGTTTGTCGGTGAAGGACTTCGGGAAGTTGTAACCCAGTTGGATGGTGCGGAGTTTGGCATACGAGCCGTTCTCTACAAAGTAACTTGAGACACGTTTCTCGTTGTTGTTGTCCATGGTGCTGATGGCGGGAATGTTTGAATCCATGTTCACCGGACTCCAGGCATCGAGCAGACGTTCGCCTTTGTTCAGGTTTGAGATGTTCAGACCGCTCCAAAGGTCGGTTTCCTTCTTCAGGTCGCTGATGACATCGACACCCTGGACTCCTTGCCAGAACATGCTCAGGTCGAAGTTCTTATACTGAAGATAGATGTTCAGACCCCAGGTGAAGTCGGGCACAGGACTGTAAATCCACTCCTGGTCTTTCTCGTTGATGACACCGTCGTTGTTGAGGTCCTTCCAGCGGATGCGGCCCAAACCGGCACCGTTCTGTGTGGCATGGTTGTCTATCTCGTCCTGGCTCTTGAAAATGCCGTCGTATACATAGCCCACCTGTGCACCAAGGGGATGACCAACAACACTCTCTACACCGTTGCCTCCGAAGGTGCCTTTGGCAGCGATGGTCTCGGGCAGTTTGGTCACCTCGTTGCGGTAGGTGCCGATGTTGGCTGCGATGTCATACTGGAAGTCGCCCACTTTGCCGCGGTAGCCTACGTTCAGTTCCACACCCTTGTTTTCCATCTCACCGGCGTTGATCCACTGGCTGCTGCCCTCACCCATCACACCGATGCCGGGCATGTAGACAAGAATGTCCTTGGTCTTCTTGAAGTACCATTCTATAGAGCCGTAGAGGGCATTGCGGAAGAGACCGAAGTCAAGACCGAAGTTGGTCTGTGTGGTGGTCTCCCACTTCAGGTCGTCGTTGCCGAGTTGGTTGCGCTTGAAACCGCTGGGGAGGGTCTGTCCGCCATTAGTGCCGGCAATGTCATAACTGGTACCATAACTCTGACCTCCGAAACCAGCCTCGCCGTAGTTGCTCTCGTAGAGGGTGTAGCGGGCGATGTTCGAAATCTCCTGGTTACCAGTCTGTCCCCAAGAGGCACGCAACTTCAGGTTGTCAAGCCAGTTGATATTCTCCATAAACTTCTCCTGCTTGATGCGCCAACCGGCACTGATGGAGGGGAAGGTACCATAGCGGTTGTTCTTTCCGAAACGGCTGCTCCCATCATAGCGGATGGTGAGGCCGAGCAGGTAACGGTCATCGTAAGAATAGTTGATCTTACCGAAATAGGATATAAGGGTGTAGCCCTCACCAAGGCCATACGACTCTGCTTCTCCCACTCCGGCGTTGGGCCACATATAGTCGGGATTCAGAATCATGTAGTCGTATTTCTTGCCGCTGAACCAAGTGTCGTCTTCACGGTTAAGTTCAGTACCAACGAGAATGTCGCCACGGTGTCTGCCAAACTCGTAGTTGTAGGTGGCAATCAAGTTCCACATCCACTTGGTCCAATGTTCCTGCTTGGCCTCCACGCCATTGGTGGCATTGGCCACGGTGCCCTCGGTGATAGGGTATTGGAAAATACGCTGTTCTTTCTGGGCATAGTCGAGACCGAAGGTGGTCTTGATGTTGAAATCCTTGAAAGGACTGATGTTCAGATAGGCATCGCCAAACAGGCGCCAGTACTTATAGCGGTTGTCGCTGTTGCGGTCGAGACGGGCTACGGGGTTCTCACGGTCGGGATAACCTCCCACAGGACCGGCATACTCACCACTGGTGGTATAGACGGGAAGAGAGGGGTTGAACTGAAGCACATTCTCCAGGAATCCGCCGGGAGCAGCCACCTCACTGGTGCGGTTCAGCGTGAAACTTTCACCGATGGTCACGATGTTGCGGTCGCCTACCTTGACGAGTTTGTAGTCGCTGTTTACACGTGCGGAGAAACGCTCGAAGTCGCTGTCTTTAATGATACCTTTATTCTTATAGTAGCCCAGTGAGAAGAACGACATGCCGCGCTCCGAGCCGTTGCTCAGCGACACGTTGTACTGATGGATAAGACCAGTACGGGTAGTCTCGTCGAACCAATCGGTATCGGCTGCGGGTGTCGTGCCGGCAGCATCGAGATATTTGCTCATGGTGATGTGGTTCAGCGTGGGAATGCCTTGTTGGTTGTAGCCCCAGTCGAACTTGTAGCCCAGACCATTCATGTTGGGGTCCAGACCATCGTTGACATAGCCTTGCCACATTACCTGACCGAACTCCTTGGCGTTGAGCACCTTCATCTTGTTGGTGTAGGTCTGTACGGCGACGCTGCCGTCGAAATCAACGCGCACTTTGCCTTCCTTGCCTTTTTTCGTCGTGATGATAATCACACCATTGGCAGCACGCGAGCCATAAATAGAGGCTGAAGCAGCATCTTTGAGTACCTGAATCGACTCGATATCGTTGCCGTTCAACTCGTGCATGCCAGCCTTCGTGGGCACACCGTCGATGATATAGAGTGGGTCGTTGTTATTCAGAGTTCCTATACCACGGATGCGAACCGTAGCAGCACCAGAAGGAGAACCGTCGGCGGCAATGTTCATGCCCGGCACACGTCCCTGCAAAGCCTTGATGGGGTTGTTCTCGTTCTGCTTGGCCAACTCGTCTACATTCACGGTAGAGATGGCTCCCGTCAGGTCGGCCTTACGCTGGGTGGTGTAACCGGTAACAACCACCTCGGTCAATTCTGAAGTGCTCTCCTTCATTTCGACTTTCATGCCAGGGGCTGCGGCAATCTCTATGTCGTCGTAACCAATGTAGGAGATAACCAACGTCTTGCCAGCCTCAACCTGAAGGGTGAAGTTGCCGTCGAAGTCAGTAACAGTACCGTTGGATGTTCCTTTCTCCATCACGGTGGCACCGATGACGCCTTCGCCTGTCTCATCGACGACGGTACCGGTGATTTCCGTCTGCGCGTACATTATAGTACACGTAAGAGTGAGCATGATGCTCAGTAGAAATCTCTTTAGTTGTTTCATTTTCTTAGGTTTTGGTTAGTATAACAATAAATTCTTGTTTTGGATGCAAATATAACGGAGGCGGTGCTGCCTTGGTGTCAATTATCGTTCTTCGTATGGCAATAATGTTGCAGTGTAACATTTTTGTGAGCGAATGAACGATTATTGCAAGCCATTGGCAGCGGCTTGTTGTATTTTTGCAATGTCAATCGATAGAGGTTGGCTATGTTAATGGTTAGATAAAAAAGTATATTATTAGGTTAGCAAAGTTATTTGGATAACAAAGCAAAAAGGTGTGGACATTGAGCGTTTCACTTTCAGACCGGGTCTGCGACAACCTCAGAATAGATGAAACGTCAGTCCACACCATTATTGTATATATAAGGTGAGGCTCTGTACTCTCTATTCTATTCCCAAGGTCGCAGTTTGGTCCGAAAAGAGTCAGCAACTCAGTTTATCCCACAATGTGTCATTTCGTAGGTAGGAGAAAGTGCGGCCATAACCGCTCCCCTTGTGTTTCCATGATGGAGTTTGGGCAAATATAGTGTTTTTTTTGTATTCTGCAACTTTTTTGGCAACAATTCTCAATTTCTTGCCTCTCCGGGCACTTTTCCATACTCATCCTTGAAACATTTGGTAAAGTAGGAAGGTGAGGTGAACCCTACCTTGTAGGCAATCTCACTCACGGCATAGTCGGTGGAGAGAAGCAGTTGCTGTGCCTTCGCCAGACGGGCCTTGCGGAGCAGGTCGACGGGGGAGTAGCCAGTGAGGGCCTTGATCTTGCGGTAGAGTTGCACACGGCTCAGTCCGAGAGCGCTGCCGAGGTCCTCCACGCCGATGTCGCTGTTGTCGAGTTGCTCTTCCACCACTTTCTTGAAGCGGGTGATAAACACGTCTTCTTTTGTGTCTGCCGTGACGGAAGGAGCGGCTGTGGTATTGGGGGTGCTGCTGTTTGTGGTCTTCTCCTGCCAAATGTCTTTCAGCAGATGGCGGTTGCGCAGCAGGTTGTCGATACGCGCAATGAGCAGGTCGGGGGAGAAGGGCTTGGTGATGTAGGCGTCGGCACCGCTGTCATAGCCTTCTATCTGGTGCTTGCTCAGGGCACGGGCGGTAAGCAGGATGACGGGAATATGCGAAGTAATGTCGTCGTCTTTCACCTGCTGACAGAGTTGCAGGCCGTTCATCACGGGCATCATCACGTCGGAGATGATGATATCGGGCACCTCGGCACGTGCCACCTCGAGGCCTTTCTGCCCGTCTTCGGCCTCGAAGAGTCGGTATTTTCCCTTCAATACCGTGCGCAGGTAGGCACGGATGTCGGCATTGTCGTCGATGATGAGTACCGTAGGCGCTTCCTCGGTCACGTCATGGGCGGCAGGCTCTGCAATGGGATGGGAAACGGTTATCTCGTCGAATTGTTCCACGGGCATGTCGCCCACTTTGCCGCCCACCTGCATGTCGAGCATCTTGTTCACCAGCATGGTGAGTTGATGGGTGTTCCTTCGCACGATGGCGAAGAGGTCGGCGGCTTCAGGACTGGCGGTTTGTACGTCGTCGGTCTTGGCGAGTTGTGCCAACGGGCCTTCGATGAGTGTAAGAGGCGTGCGCAACTCATGGCTCACTTGGGTGTAGAAGTCGAGTTGGTCGCGCGACATCTGCTCCCGTTCGGCATTCAGGCGTGCCTTCTGCCGCTGATACATATAGTAACCGGTGAGCAGCAGCAACAGCATGATTATGAAGCCGATGGCGAGCAGGGTGAGTATCCGTTGGTTGGCCAACTGCTGCAGATAGCCGCTGGCCTTCTCATGAAGTTGCTCAAGACGGTCGGACTGACGGAGCACCTCGTCGCTCTCCATGAGCAGCACGCGGGCATTGTCGTGGGTAACGATGGCCGACATGAGCATCGTCTCCTTCTCATAGGGCTTACCGTCGAGGATGTCGATAGCCAACTGCAGGAGTTGGTCGCCGTGGGTGGGGTAGATATATGAGGCATCGAGCAATGAGTCACGCACCAGTTGTATGCCGCCGTTCTCGCCGGGCAGACCGTCGATGCCGCAATATAGTGTGGAATGCTGGGTGGAGGGAGAGGCTTCGGTCAACGCCTTGCGTGCTCCCATTGCGGTGCGGTCGTTGGCTCCAAATACCAGGTCTACACGTACATCTTTATTGTGAGCGAGCCATTGCTTCGTCTTCTCGTAAGCAGTCGGTTCTGTCCAATCGCCTTGCAATGTGTCTACCACCTTGATGCCTGGCTGGTCTTTAATGGCATCCATGAAACCGTTGTGCCGTTCGATAGCGGGCGATGAGCCTTCAAGACCTTTTATTTCCAATACATTCCCCTGGCCATGGAGCCGAGTGGTGATATACTCGCCCATCACACGCCCCATCTCGTAGTTGTCGGCACTGATGAAGGCGGTGTACTTGTTTGAGTTGGTCTTGCGTTCAAAGACAATAACGGGAATGCCCTTGTCGTAGGCGCGGTCTATGGCAGGAGAGATGGTGGATACTTGGTTGGGGGCTACAATCAGCAGGTCGATGCCACTGTCCACCAAACTGTCTATCTGCTGCACCTGTCGCTCGTCACTGTCGTAGGCAACAGCAAATTTCAAGTCAATATTGTCGTGGAAGTAGGCACTCATCCTCAACTCCGCATTCTGCTTGTCGCGCCAGATGTCATCAGAGCATTGCGATACGCCGATATGGTATTTGGGGCTGTTGCTCGAACAGGATAAGAGCAGCATCAGAAAGGCTGTAATACATGTTGCTGCCCATATATGGTTAATGGTTTTAAAGTAAGAAAAGTTCATGTAATGTCGGTTAGTTATTGCAAAGTTATATTTTTTTTCTGAAATAAACATAATTCTTTTTCCAATAAAAATACAAAAAACAATTTTTGTTTGGTTCTTCTTGTGCCTAAGGCTGACATTGCGGCAGTTCTGTCTCTTTTTCACAAAAATAAGGAAATAATTGTCATTTTCCGATTTTATTGCGTACTTTTGTGGCGATTTTTAATAAAACGATTGTCAATGACTATCAAAGAGTATTTCGAGGGCGACCGCTTCGCTATGGATGCAGGCATCATTATCGATGAGATAAAAGAGGGGTATGCCCTCTTGCACATGACTGTCGATGAGAGGCATCTCAACGGAGCGGGATGGTGTCAGGGTGGGGCCATCTTTACCCTCGCCGACCTGGCGTTCGCCTGCGCCACCAACTCACGGGGCGTGCCTACTGTCACTGTGGCGGCGAACATCACACTCCTGCGACCTGTGGCTCCAGGCACCAGGCTCACTGCCGAAGCCCGCGAGACCTTCGACCACAAGACCTTGCCTTTCGCCGAAGTCAGGGTTACCGACGATACCGGACAACTGATGGCAGTAATGACATCGAGCGGTTACCGCCGCCATCATGCCCCTCCCTTGGGATTCGAAGACAAACCATGAGTCTTTGAAAACCCATAAGCAATGGTAATGTCTCTTCAACACTCCCTTAACTCCCCTTTAATTATCTAATAATAAGTATAAAGCATAATGATTTGGAATAAGCACAAAGAATGTATGAGCCGCGACGAGATGCACAACTTGCAGAGCAAGCGGCTGCAGAAACTCGTGGCACTCGTCTACCGCAACGTGCCGTTCTATCGGGAGAAAATGCAGGCACTCGACCTTGACCCCGCCGACATCGTCGACATCGAGGATATCGTGAAACTGCCTTTCACTACAAAACAAGACCTGCGCGACAACTACCCCTATGGACTGCAGTGTGCCGCACCGTCGGAAATCGTGCGCGTGCATGCTTCGTCGGGAACGACAGGCAACGCCACCATCGTGGGCTATACCCGGCGCGACCTTGAGGTGTGGGCAGAGGGAATGGCACGTGCACTCACGGCGTATGGCGTGGGACGGGGCGACACCTTCTCTGTCTCCTATGGTTATGGACTCTTCACCGGCGGACTGGGGGCACACTATGGCGTAGAGCGTATTGGCGCTGCCGTAGTGCCGGCATCAACGGGAAACACCGAGAAACATCTTAAACTCATCAAAGACCTGGGTGTAACGGGCATCGCCTGCACACCGTCGTATGCACTCTATCTGGCAGAAACCATGGAGAAGATGGGCATCAAGAAAGAAGACCTCAATCTGCGAGTAGGAGCCTTCGGGGCAGAACCCTGGACGGAGAACATGCGGCAGGAAATACAACAGCGGCTGGGCGTGAAAGGCTACAACCTCTACGGACTGAGCGAGGTGTGCGGACCGGGGGTGTCGTATGAGTGCGAGGCTCAAAATGGGTCGCATATCTGCGAAGACCATTTCTATCCCGAAATCATCAATCCCGAAACGTTGGAGGAACTGCCCATTGGACAAACTGGCGAACTGGTGTTCACCACGCTCACCAAAGAGGGCATGCCACTGCTCAGATACCGCACACGCGACCTCTGTTCGCTGATGGAAGGCACTTGCTCATGTGGACGCACCTCGGTGAGGATGGGAAGAATCATGGGACGTTCCGACGATATGCTCATCATCCGAGGCATCAATGTGTTCCCGTCGCAGGTAGAGAGCGTCATCCTCTCCATGCCGCAGTTCGAACCTGTCTATATGATCGTGGTCGACCGCAAGAACAACCTCGACACCATGCAGGTGCAGGTAGAGGTGCGCAAGAACTTCTTCAGCGACGACATCGGACAGATGTTCGAGATGCGAAAGGGCCTGGCAGACCGGCTCAAGAGCGTCATCTCCATCAAGGCCGACGTGAAACTGATGGAACCGGGAAGCATCGAGAGAAGCCAAGGCAAGTCGGTGCGCGTGATAGACAAGAGAAACCTGAAGTAAAACCAAAACCTAATCATCATGACAAAACAAATATCACTGTTCCTCGAGAACAAGAACGGCCGTATCAGCGAAGTGGCTAAGACGCTCGGCGACAACGGCATCAATATGAAGGCATTCTCCATGACCGAGACTCCCGACTTCGGCATTCTACGCATCGTGGTGGCTGATACCGAAAAGGCGGTGGTGGTGCTCAGCGAAGCCAACTTCGCCGTCTCCATCACCGATGTGGTGTGCATCGAATGCTCCGACCGTCCAGGGGCTTTGGCCGAAGTGCTAGGCTGCCTTACCTCGGCAGATATCGGCATCAACTACATGTATGCCTTCTCAGAAGGCTCTATGGCGAAATTCGTCATCAAAACCGCCGACATCGCCCGATGTGAGGAGGCACTGAAAAACGCGGGATGCACCGTGCTGTGAATCAATGGGGGCTTTCTGGCCCCCATTGGCTATATGGCCTATAGTATCTATAGTCCCTATTGTTCCTTTTTGAATAACCCGAAAAACTAATAATGATGAAAAAACAACTGTTCTCTATCCTCTTGTACTTGTTGTGCGTGGCTTCCGCAGTCGCCAACCCGGTGACGCCAGGTCAGGCCCAACAGAAGGCAAAGGCTTTCCTTGTAAAGAGAGGTATGGCAGCCAGCGCTACCCTCGACCTCGCCTATCAAGGAAAACAGCAGGCCCACCAGAATGGCGCTCCTGCCAAGGATGCCTGCTACTATGTGTTCAACAATGGCCATAATGAAGGATTCGTCATCGTAGCCGGCGACGACTGTGCCGAAGACGTGCTGGGGTATGTCACCGAAGGCTCCTTCGATGCCGACAATATCCCCCAAAACATGCAGGTATGGCTCAACGCCTATGCCAACCAGATTGCGTGGGCGAAAAACCATATGGCGGCTGCACAGACAAATAATGACACGGAGGTGGCACGACAAGTCATCGCGCCAATGGTCAAGGCACACTGGGACCAAGGCGAGCCATATAACCTGAAATGTCCACTCTATGGGGCAGGCGGAAACTCGGGCGAAAGGTGCGTCACAGGGTGCGTGGCAACGGCCATGGCACAGGTGATGTATTACCACAAGTGGCCCCGGTCATACACCACAGCCATCCCTGCCTACACGTCGAACAGTGTCATCGGTGAACTCGCTGCCCTTCCATCAGTATCGTTCGACTGGGACAACATGAGCGACTGCTACTCTGTCAACCTGAACGAGAGTCAGGCAAAAAAGAATGCCGTGGCTACGCTGATGCGCTATTGCGGACAGGCGGTGGAGATGGATTATTCGCCCGGAGGATCAGGAGGATACACCAACATGATACCCACGGCGCTGTCGTCGTATTTCGGATATGAGAACGAGGCGTCATGGATATTCCGCGACGACTATACCACTCTCCAGTGGAACAACTTCATCTACAATGAACTGCTCCATGCCCGGCCGGTCATCTATTCCGCCGACACCTCGGCAGGCGGCGGACATGCGTTTATCTGCGACGGGTACGACGGACATGATATGTACCACATCAACTGGGGATGGGGAGGGCTGTGCGACGGCTATTTCCGGCTACAGGCACTCAATCCCTCGGCACAGGGGACAGGGGGAAGCGGTGACTATGGTGGCTATTCGCTCGACCAGAGTGCCATCATCGGCATCAGTCCCACCGTGGTGACCGACAATATGGGCAGTGGCGACAGCGATGCTCCCGGCATAGAGACGGTGGAGTTCGACTTCACCGACCCCTATCAAGGATGGGAGGAACTGGAAGACCAGCAGGTGTCGTACAACTACAACTCCAGCAGGGGATTTAGCAGCACTTACGTCTGGTATTGGTACCACAGTATCGATGCCTCACAGGGATACGACGTGGGTCTCGGACTCTTCGACGGTGATGTGATGAAGGAAAAAATCGTTGTAAACGAGAATTACTCCGGATCCAGCGCACAATACTATGCTAACGCTTTCTCGCTCAACTTCGGAAGGAACCTCTCTGCCGGCACATACCAGATACGCGGCATCGACAGCCCTGCGGGATCAGATGAATGGAAACCCAGTGCATCTTCCGACAGACGTTATCTCGAAGTCGTCATCGCCGAAGGGAAGTGCACCATCTCCATCGTCAATAAGGAGATAGTGGCCGACCTAGAGGTGACGGGTGTGGAACAGGTCATCACACAATCAGGTAATCCCCGCCAACTCAGGGTACATCTGCACAATAACGTAAACGAGGAATACAATGCCCCGTTGTATCTGTTGGTCGACAACAAAATGGTGGCTAAAGAGGGGGCGTTCATCCCTGCCAATGACGACGACTACGTCGACTTTGTGTTCGAAGCGGCCACAGGCCAGCATACCATTGTGGTGTCCACGACCCAAAATAGTTCCGGTGCCATCTACAACGGGAAATACACCATCTCCAACCAGGTGGCTTCACCCAAACTCACCGTGACGAAGGCTGAACTCAGAAACGTAGCAGGCGGCAAGCAGTACGGACGCTTGGTGGAATATGCCGTCACGTTCAAGAACAATTCTTCCACCGACTATGACAACCAGATGACCAAGTGGATGTATGTGAAGAATACTCAGGGGTCATTCTACGGGTTCATCCAGTCTTACGATGTCTTCATTGCCGCTGGTGAAGAGAAGACGGTCACGTTCACGCACGAACTCGCCCTGGGAGATGTCTATTGGGTATGGATAAGCGACGGAAAGGAGGAGCGGTATTGCGAGGAGTATAATATCACGGTTTCACCGGCATTCGTGAGTTGGACTGCCGACGGCACACGCACCGCCGTGGCTCCTGCCTCAACCATCAAGGTGCCGGAGGATGCCGTGGCTGCCAGTTTCGAGGACATCACCAACCTCGCGCAGACCACCATCAAGCCCAACACCAATGCCAATACCCTATACTATCTCGCACACAATGCCACCGTGCCATCGGCACTGAATGGCAAGAACGTGGTGAAGGGATACGAGGCAAGCAACATCGTACTCACAGGGTCTTCGGGGTTCTATGTGCCGCAGTCGTTCACGGCTTCCAAAATCAGTTACACGTACAAGCCCACTGTAGGCTTCGACGGCAAGAATGGATGGCAGACCATCACACTTCCCTTCGGCGTGCAGCAGGTCACCTCAGATGGAAAGGCGGTGGACTGGTATCATGGCAATGAGACCGGTAACGACAAGGATTTTTGGGTGATGAGGTTCACCAGGGTCGACGGCGACAAGGCGATGTTCGCCGACCTGGACACCTGGATGCCCAACGAGCCGTATATCATTGCCGTACCGGGCAACCGATGGGGAAAGGACTATGCCATGACAGACAAGAATCTCCAGTTCTCCGCATCCAATGTGAAAGTGATACAGACGCTTGTCTGTCAGATGGCAGGAAATGGGTATGACTTCATCGGCTCCACTGGCGAGAAGACAGTAAACAATGCTTATGGGCTCAATGCCAAGGGCAATGCCTTTGACTTGTCCGAAAGGGTTACCGTCAAGCCGACGGAGGCTTATTTCGTGGGAAAGACAACCGGCGCAGCGGCTACCTCCAGCCTCATCATCAGTTACGAGAATCCCGACGGCATATGGCTGCCCGTGACGACGGCCATGTTGGGTGATGCCGACAACGACGGACTCATCAACATAATGGATGTCACCGCTGTCATCAACTACATTCTGGGCAAGATGCCGTCGCCTTTCGACGTCATCAATGCCGATGCCAATGTCGACGGACTCGTCAACATCTCCGACGTGACAGAAATCATCAACATCATCCTGGGGAAATAATCATTACCTACAGAGACCTCCCGTTAAGAGAACTGTGTGCGAACTTTGTGCGCACACAGTTCTCTTTGTATGCTTTTTCCATGTGTTTTTTTGCTTTTATACTTGAAAAACACTACTTTTGCACATTATTCTTTCCATATAAACACAAAACCAAATAACTATATCTTATAACATCATGAGAAAATCTTTACTGTCCTTTCTTTTGCTCATGCTGTGCGTGATTTGCGCCGTCGCCAATCCGGTGACGCCAGACCAGGCCCAGCAGAAGGCAAAGGCTTTCCTTGCAAAGAGAGGTATGGCAGCCAGCGCTACCCTCGACCTCGCCTATCAAGGAAAGCAGCAGGCCCACCAGAACGGGGCTCCTGCCAAGAACGCGTGTTACTATGTGTTCAACAACGGCCATAATGCCGGTTTCGTCATTGTAGCCGGCGACGACTGTGCTGAAGACGTGCTGGGCTATGCCACCAACGGCTCCTTCGATGCCGACAACATCCCCGAAAACATGCAGGCTTTCCTGCAAGGGTATGCCGAGGAGATTGCTGCCGTCAGGGCACTGGGGGCCAACAACGCTAACAATGGCGACGAGAACGTGGAGGTGGCACGCAAGGTGGTGGCTCCGCTCATCGAGACACATTGGAATCAGCATGACCCCTACAATCAGATGTGTTTCAAGCCCAATGGCGTACAATGTGTTACAGGATGTGTAGCCACGGCTCTGGCTCAGGTGATGTACTACTACCAATGGCCCAAGAGCGCTACGACGGAGATTCCCGCATATACTTCAACGTATGGCGATACCTTCGACGCACTTCCCTCAACGACGTTCAAATGGAATAAGATGAAACCCGTTTATGTGAATACGGGCAATGATGACGAAGAGGCCGAACAGGCAGTGGCGGAACTGATGTGGTATTGCGGACATGCCGTGACCATGAACTACAGCGCGGGCTCCTCGGGAGGATATGAGTCTTCGATTCCCAATGCACTGAAAAACTATTTCGGCTATCCGGGAAACCCCTCTTGGGAATTGCGCTCAGGATACACCACTGAGGAATGGGACGAACTCATCTACAATGAACTGAAATACGGCAGACCGGTGCTCTATGGAGCAGATACCTCGGGGGGTAGCGGTCATGAGTTCATCTGCGACGGATACGACGGGCATGGCCTCTACCACATCAACTGGGGATGGGGAGGAGTCTCCGACGGATACTTCCGCCTGCAGGCACTACGCCCCTCAACACAAGGGACGGGTGGCAGCAGCGACTATGGAGGCTATTCTTTGGGTCATGATGCCATTATCGGTGTCTGCAACACTGAGATTGAAAGTAACAATAACAATGACCCGAACGATGACCCCGAAGAGGCAGGAAGTGTGTTGAGTACGGTTGATCTGCAAGTCACAGGCTCGACGACCGTTGACTACAATCCAAATTATTCTTGGGGATTGGGTGAGCCTTCAGCAAAATTCTCCTACACAATGTCGGGAGATGAGACTGAAGTGGAGTACTGCTTCGCTGTCTATCAAGGTGATGAACTCGTATCGAAAGGCGAGGTTACTTCCAAGTCAATGTCGGAAGGTGCTATTTACACTTCTTCCGGAAATTTATTCTGGGGCTTGGGAACAGATACGGAAACGGGCTTGTCTGATGGTACTTATCAGATAAAGGTTATAAACAGAGCAAAAGGCACTGAAGAATGGTTCCTCAACGATAACTCCGACCTTATCTATGTGGAAGTGGAAATCGCCAATGGAAAGGCTACTTTCACCAACGTGAAGATAGATCCTCCTACACCCCCAGAACCCGTCAAGTCCATTGAGGTAACTAACATAGAGCAACGTTTCGATATTGCTGCAGATCTCACTCAAATCAGGGCATACGTGAGAAATACAGGCGAAGTAGACTACTCGAGTTCACTCGCTCTCTATTTAGATGACGTAAACATGGCTGAAGAGGGTGTCTATCTCCCAGTAGATGGTGAGGACTACGTTGACTTCTTCTTCTCTACCATTACAGGTAGTGTAGATCTGGAGATAAAAGATGCCAATGGTAGTGTCTTATATACTAAAAATGGATTCGTCCTTAGTGAGGGGAGTCAACAAGAATCTTCTTTAACTATGGTGAAGGTGAAAATGAAAAATTTCAGCGATGACAAGTACAACATGTACGGGTCGCTGCTCGATGGCACAGTAACTCTTAGAAATGATGGTTCCACTGACTTCGAGGGTAACCTTACCTTGAATGTATACGTGGTTTCCAAAGTAGATGAAGAAGGAAATCCTCAAAGTTATTCGCCAAAGAAACAATTGATACCATTCAGTATCAAGGCGGGTGAGGAAACAGACATATCTGTAACCTACTCGGCAATGACAGTGGGTGACCAGTTCCAATATGAACTGATTGACCCGTCAGGCGAATTGTTGGACTACAATTTCTTTTGGAATTACACCAAAATCGTTCCCGGCGTAGTCTACTGGAAAGGCAATGGTGAGCGCTTCGCTGTGGCACCAGCGGCTGAAATGACTATACCCGACGATGCAGTCGCAATCAGCCTTGAAGACCTGGGCGCAGACCTTTCTAACTATAGTATCACAATCCCTACTGCTAAATATCCTATTGTCTATGTGGCTCAAGGTGCCGAAACACCTGCGGCTTGGGATAATGTAGTCAAGGGTGGTACGGCTACGCAAATCTCCCTCGATGACGATTACGACTTCTTCGTGCCCAAACGGTTCTTTGCAAAAGAAGTACGCTATTCATGCCTTCCGGAGGTTGGCGCCGACGGAAGGGGTGGATGGCAGACCATCACATTGCCCTTCACCGTGGAGAAGGTGACCTCCGGCAACAAGGTGGTTGACTGGTATCATGGCAATGACACTGAGGAGAAAGACTTCTGGGTGAGGGAGTTCAAGAAGGTGGTAGGCAACACCGTGAAGTTTGCCGACGCTGAGGTTTGGGTGCCCAACGTGCCTTATATCTTCGCTGTACCGGGCGACCACTGGGGACCACAGTATGACCTGACAAACAAAGAAATGGATTTCAGTGCCACCAACGTGTGGGTGGAGAAATCCACCGTCTCGGCTGTGGTGAGCGACAACTATGAGTTCATCGGCATTTCCGGAGGAATGACACCGGGAACCGGCGGGTATGACGAGACAGCTGAGAGGATGGAGAATGCTTACGTGCTCAACGAAAAAGGAACTGCTTTTGTTAGTGGCTCGTCTACATGGCAAAAAAAGCACAACCTCTGCTACTTCACCATCAGAGACCGGACCATCGACCCGCCTGCAAGGCTCAATATCGGCACCTTTGACGAGACCGACGGCATCTGCATGCCACAGGTGACGGCTACAGACGGACAACAGGTGGATGTCTATACCATCGATGGCATGAAGGTGGCCACGGTGACAGTGAACGGCGGAATGGTCGACCTCGGCCGTCTGCCAAAGGGTGTGTATATTGTTGAAGGAAAGAAAATAGTGAGATAGCCATGAAAAAGAAATATCGTATACCGACAACAGAAATCATCGCACTCGATACCACAGAGGTGATGGTGCCCAACAGTCAGTTCGACCCCGGTGTGGGAGGTGCCAACTCCTATGCCTTCGATGAAGAGGAAAACGAGGGATGGGGAGAATTCAACCCCGACAAACCGGAAAACTATCTCTGGAACTGACATCATACTTCCTTCTTACCATAGCGACGGCCCGCCACACGGCGGGCCGTCGTCGATACACATGGGATGTCCGTGAAAACCACATCGGTACAACGGATCAAATATACACTATACACAAACATGATGAATCATGGCGCAAAGATAGTGCTTTCCCCGTATCCCCGCAATACCTAAAAATGGGGTATTTCTACCATGCCAATAGAAGGTGGTTGACGTTTTTTCTTCTTTTTTTACTAAAAACAATATCATTTTCAGAAATAATGTGTAAATTTGCCACTACGTAATTACTCAACTTTCGCAAGCAAAGGATATGGCCCCAACTCCCTTTTAACTTCCGTAGTTTGAGCGAATGCGACTGCTGGCTGATGAGCCATGCCAATATACTTGAGTTCATTATCAACACATTCAGAAAATATGTCATTTATCAACAAAAACTTGATGGAAGGCGAACATGTGGTCTGCGAAGCAAAGTTCCACTACATGCTCTACTGGCTGCCCATACTGCTGGTCATCGTCGCACTGGCACTGCCTTTCATTCCCATCGGCGACGACACTCTGAAATACCGACTCATCTTCACGGGAATATTCCTGCTGCTCGCCGCACTCTGGGCCATTGTCATCAACAACGGCAAGCGATTTATCCTCACCAACAAACGCATCATCCTCAAAACTGGCATCATCCAGCGTAATTCCAACGAACTGATGCTGCGGAAGTGTGAGGGCATCAAGGTCACGCAAAGCATCATGGGACGACTGCTCAACTACGGAAATGTGGCGGTGACCACGGGAGAAGTAGTCGACGTGTTCAAGTATATCTACAACCCCATGGCTTTCAGCACCAAGGTGAATGAGCAAATCGACAAAATCAGTACCGCCAGCGTGGCAACTGCCGAACCGAAACAGTCTACCGAACTTTCACAAGTGAAGGAATAACTCCCTTCAACTCCCTTTTAATTCCTGATCAATAAGCGAAAACATTTAACCAAATAATCGTTTAACAATATGAAGACAAGAAAATACATATCACTGCTGATTGTGACACTTATCCTCGTCGCGTGCGGTACATCAAGGATAGTGCCTGTGACTGGCCGTAGGCAGAAAGTCTATAGCAACAACACCGAAATCCTTACCTCAAGTTTCTCAGAGTACAAGAAATTCGTATCTACGGCAAAACTCTCCACTGATGCCACAAAGACCGCCATGGTGAAACGGGTGGGACAGAGACTGGCAACGGCAGTGGAGACCTATCTGCGTAACAACGGATATGCCGACGAGGTGCAGAACTACAACTGGGAATTCAACCTCGTACAGGAAAACCAGGTCAATGCCTTCTGTATGCCCGGAGGAAAAATCGTCGTGTATGAAGGATTGCTGCCCGTCACCCAGACAGAGGCGGCCCTCGCCATCGTGCTCGGACATGAGATAGCACATGCCGTGGCTTACCATTCCTCGGAACAATACCAGAAACAAGCCAATCAACAGGCTATCGGACAGGTGGCTGGCGCCGTGCTCCAGGGGGTAGGCATGGGTACCAATACGGCTTCCACACTCGCTACGCTCTATGGACTGGGCTCGCAGATGGCAACACTGAAGTATTCAAGAGACAATGAGACGGAAGCCGACCATATCGGACTCATCTTCGCCGCCATGGCTGGATACGACCCCAACGAGGCGGTCACCTTCTGGCAGCGTATGGCAGCATCGAGTGGAGGCAGTTCCACACCGGCATTCCTCAGCACACACCCCACCGACGCTCAGCGCATCGCCTACATCCAGAAGGTGCTGCCCGAGGCTCTTAGATACTACAACGGCACCGGCACGACTACTACAAGCGGGAAAGCCAAAACTCCTAAGACAACAAAAACCATCCGTATAAAATGATCGACTATCTTTTACAAAACGTATGGCTGTTATGGATACTGATATCCGTGATTTGCCTCATCCTGGAACTGGGCTCCGGCGACCTCTTCATCCTGTGCTTTGCCATAGGGGCATTGGGGGCTTCGCTCACTGCCGCACTCGGTATGGGAGTTATCCCACAACTCATCGCAATGGCCATATGCTCTCTCCTGAGTATCTACTTCATACGTCCAGTGGCACTGAGATATCTGCATCGCAACGATGAAGACCGCGTGAGTAATGCCGACGCTCTGCTCGGGCGCACGGGAAAGGTGTCGCAGACCATCGAAGAGAATGGTTATGGAAGGGTGGCCATCGACGGCGACGACTGGAAAGCCGTGGCTGCCGGCGGACAACGCATAGAAAAAGGTGTAAAGGTGAAGGTGATAGACCGCGATAGCATCATCATCACCGTGGAAAAAGTGGAAAACTAAAAAATCATTATCATGTCAACATCAGTTATCGTTTTGATAGCAATCATCGTGTTGCTCATCATCCTGGCCAAGAAAACACTGGTCATCATACCACAGTCGGAAACAAAAATCATCGAGCGACTGGGAAAATACCATGCCACGCTGAAACCGGGTATCAATATCATTATCCCGTTCATCGACACAGCAAAGAGTATCATCACCTTGAACAGGGGTAGGTATTCCTATTCCAACCAGATCGACCTCAGGGAGCAGGTCTACGACTTCGATAAGCAGAACGTGATTACAAAAGATAATATCCAGATGCAAATCAACGCGCTGCTCTATTTCCAAATCGTCGACCCGTTCAAGGCGGTCTACGAAATCAACAACCTGCCCAATGCCATAGAGAAACTCACGCAAACCACACTGCGTAATATCATCGGCGAAATGGAACTCGACCAGACGCTTACCTCACGCGATACAGTGAATACTAAACTTCGCGCCGTGCTCGACGACGCCACCAACAAATGGGGCATCAAGGTGAACCGCGTGGAACTGCAAGACATCACACCTCCGCAGAGCGTGCTCCAGGCCATGGAGAAGCAGATGCAGGCCGAGCGTAACAAACGTGCCGTCATCCTCACCAGTGAGGGACAGAAACAGTCGCAGATTCTGCAGTCAGAGGGCGAAAAGGCCGCTACCATCAACCGCGCTGAGGCACAGAAACAGCAGGCCATCCTCGAGGCTGAAGGTGTAGCAACGGCACGCATCAGAAAGGCTGAGGCTGAGGCTATCGCCATAGAGAAAATCACAGAGGCCGTGGGCAACTCCACCAACCCTGCCAACTACCTCCTCGCACAGAAATACATCCAGATGATGGAGGAATTGGCTACCGGACAACAGGCTAAGACCGTCTATCTGCCATACGAGGCCACCAACCTCCTTGGCAGCCTCGGAGGCATCAAAGACCTCTTCAAACAGGAATAATCAAGGAAATCGTAGTGAAAGTTAATAAGGAGTTAAAGGAATCCCTTTAACTCCCTTTTGCTGCATTTTAAGATTCATCCCCATGAGATAAAGAATATTTTTCAATCTTCAATCTTCAATTTTCAATCTGAAAAATGAATATTTGTATCGTGGCGGGCGCACGCCCGAATTTCGTCAAGGTGGCTCCCATTCTCAGGGCCATCGACAAAGCCAAGGCTCAAGGCAAAGACGTGGAGAGCACACTGGTGTATGCCGGAAGCGCTGATGACCAAACTCTCGAACAGTCGCTCTTCGACGACCTGCAGATGAGGAGACCCGATGTGTTCCTCGGCGTCGACTGCGTCAGTCTCAATGAACTGACGGGAAGGGTGATGGGAGAGTTTGAGAATTACCTCCAGCAACATCCCACCGACGTGGTCATCGTCGTCGATGACCTGGCTTCTACCATGGCGGCTGCCATCGTCACCAAGAAACAAGGGGTGAGACTGGCACACCTCGTCGCCGGAACACGGTCGTTTGACATCAAGATGCCGAAGGAAATCAACCGGCTGGTCATCGACGGACTCTCCGACCTGCTCTTCACGGCAGGAGAGGGGGCAAGCCAAATCGTGTCGCGCGAAGGGGTGCAACTCTCACAGGTATACCAGGTGGGAAACATCCTTATGGATACGCTCAGGGCCAACTACAACAGGTTGCGCCGGCCAGAGGCTTTGCAACGGCTGTATATCCCCGACAATGAATACATCGTGTTCACCCTCAACCGAAAGGTGCTCATCGCCGACAGCGACAACCTGCGCGAAATGCTCAAGGCCATGCTGCAGGCGGCGAAAGGCACTCCCATCCTGGCACCGCTCCGTGGACTGGCACGAGAGGCGGTGGTAAAACAACTGGCGTCCATCAACGCGCCACTCGACACCTTCCACCTCATCGACCCACTGCCTTATCTGGAGTTTGGCTACCTCACAGCGCATGCTAAGGGCATTATCACCGACTCGGGGAACGTGGCAGAGGAAGCCACATTCAACGGGGTCCCATGTGCCACGCTCAACAGTTATACCGAACATATAGAGACGGTGCGCACGGGCACCAACGTGCTCGTGGGCGAGGATGCCGGCCGACTGGCTGAAGCAGTGACCGACATGGTTGAAGGAAAATGGAAAAAGGGTAATCTCCCCGACCGGTGGGATGGGCGCTCGGCAGAGCGCATAGTGCAAATTCTTCTGGAAATGAGGCTATAGTCTCTATAGTCACTATAGTTCCTATAGTTTCCTCAAAAAAATTCTTTATTCCCAGCCTCTGAAAGGGGGCTGGGTTCTTTGCCATATATCCTGATGGGGATACTTCACGTGCTCCACCGACACTTGAATATACGTCGAAGGGTTGAAGTTGTATTTCACAGCAGCACCAATCCTGTCGCCAAAGGCACCCATGTCGTAAAGATAATAAGGCATGTGGTGGTTGCTCACCAATGACTTCTGCGCATACAGGTAGGCTTCCCAGTGCTCGTCAAACTGATAGCCCAAAACGGCTGTAAGACCGGCATCGTGGGCAGTTTGGTGATGCCATTGCACACGGTCCATATAACCACCGACGGCTAAAGAGAGACGGCTGGTGAGCGGCACGGCGTAGAGGGCGGAGATTTGCTGGGAAAAGCCCACTCCACCACGGGCGTGCTTGCCAAACTGTGCAAACACGGACGCGCCTAAACTCAGGTTCAACCCACGGTGCAGACCTGATGCCGACCAGCCTGACAGACCGTAGGGCATCATTCCAAACGACAGCACTCTGCCACTGGCATCCATAAGGGGAAGGTGGAGGGAGTCGTCGTAGACGGGCTGATAGCCCAACATATAATAGGGACGGGTGGCTATCGATGGGTTGCTAACTTCGGTAGCGGGCGTGGTATATGCACCGGCAGGCTCGATATCGTTGATGTCGAGTGGAGCGGTCTGGCGCTGACCCGGCTCTTGTCCAAAGGTCACGGTGCACCACATAAGGGCGGAGATGAAAAACAGAATCCTTGTCTTCATGCTGCAAAAATAGGAGTTATGCCGCCAACCCCCAAATAATTAAATCTTTTTTTGCTATCCTTAACGCACGACAACTAACCGCACCCCCCAAACATCGTGCAAGTTGAATGCAGACGAAGGTTTACTCTCAGTCTGCTGAGACGCCGCCGATGTTCATCATGCAAAGCATGATAAACCTCAAATCTCAAATCTCAAACCTCAAATCTCAAATCTCAAACCTCAAATCTATTTACTTAATCACCGACACAAGTCCGAAGATACCAAGGCCAGTGAGACTGGCTACACCGCCATACATCAGTATCGACGAAAGCAGGTCGCGCTGCTTGTGCGACTGCTTGTCGGAGAAATGATAGATAGTGTGTGAACGGTAGGTATCACCAGGACGTAGGGTGGTGGAGGGGAAGTCGGGTTGGTTGGGACTGTCGGAGAAGTGCATTGTCTCCAGACAGATGGCAGAACGACGGCCATAGGTGATGCCGCCCTTGCCTACCATGCTGCCATCGAGACCGTTAGCGGTATATACTTGTATTGATGGCTCTGTGGTGAAGATGGTAAGCCGACGGCCGCTCTTGGCATCGTAGAGAACGGCTGCAGCACGGTTGAGGTTGCCGGCATGGCGAAGGGCAAAGCCGTGGTCGTAACCTTTAGTGATGCTCATCTGTTCATCGTAGATGTCGATGTCGGTGCCGATGGCTTTCGCTGTAGTGAAGTCGAATGGCGTGTTCCTCACTTTCATGAAACGGCCGTCCACGTTCTTCTCCTTGTCATAGGTGGCTACATACTTGCTGTCTACATATAGGGTCTGGGAAAGGACGGTGGAAGTGGGGTCGCCGGAGATGTTGAAAAAACAATGGTTCGTCAGGTTCACCACGGTGGGCTTGTCGGTGGTGCCCTCATAGGCCACATCGAGGGCGTGGTCGTGGGTGAGGGTATAGGTCACCATTACCGAGAGTGTTCCGGGGAAACCGTTCTCACCATCGGGTGACACATATTTCAGACAAAGCGAACTGTCGCTCACCGATACCATGTCCCACACACGGTCGCTGAAACCGGGACGGCCACCATGCGAGATGTGGGTGCTACCTGTCTGCTGCAATATGTAGGGCACACCGTCGAGGGCAAAACGGGCTCCACGGATGCGGCCGGCATAACGACCTACCACGCTGCCGAAATTCTGCTTCTTGTTGATGTAGTCATCGATGTTGTCGAACCCCAGCACCACATCACCTAAATGACCGTCTTGGTCGGGAACCATCAGCGACACCACACGGGCACCATAGTTGGTGATGCAGGCTTCCATGCCGTTGTTCGAAAGGGTAAAAAGTTTGGTCTGCTTACCATCGACGGTGGTGACAAAACGGTCGATACGCAGGCCGGAGCGCGTAAGTGTGCCCTGGGTCACCTCATCCGAGCCTGGAATTTCCATACGGTCTTCGTCGCTTCCCATCATCGAGAGCGAGCACATCAGGAATAGGGGGAGAATCAGGTATTTCGTCATCATTCAAGGCTTTGGTGGTTTTTAGTATATATAGTAATCAGGTCGCAGATTCATAGAAACCGCGACAAGAAATGATTAGAGTTGGTAAAAATATAAAATTATTCGCTTATCAACACGTATTTTTGCTTTTTTTAACATAGTGCGTATGGTCATTCATGTGAATAATACAATGGTAAGTAGGCCTTTTTCGCATTTGGCTTCGCCGAAAGTAGGCTGCGGCTTGAAAAAACAAAAGAATTATTTCTTTTCTTTTGGTTTTTTGCTCACCTTGCACTACCTTTGCCGTTGCGTGGCAATGATGCCGCGGATTTTCAGGATTCAAAACTTATAGAAAGGAGCAAAAAATGAAAAAAATGATGATCATGATACTGGCGCTGATAGCGTGCGGCATGACGGTAAATGCCCAGATAATGAAAAAGGACACGGGCAAAGGACAACTGAAGGAACAGGTGGCCAAATTCTGGGACCAGACGAAAAAGGTCGCTGGCGACGTGGCTTCACAAATCGAGGCAGAATTCTCTACCGATAACAGCGGACTGCGACGGATTGAGGGGAAATACTATATGAATATCTACGATATCAACCTCTACAAGGGCGGTGATGCTGCTGGCATGCTCGACCTGTGCAGAAGCCAGTTCGCCGCTAAGTACCCCAATGTGCCCATCACCTCGTGTGTGATACCGCAAACCGACTGGGTGTCGGAGACCGTTGAAACCAACGGACAAGTGACAGGATATACACAGACCCTCTTCTGCTATATCATTGGAAAGGATGGCAATGCGGGATATATCAACGCCAAGTTTGTGTTCGAACGCAGCAAAGCGGTAGGTGAAGAGCCTGTCAACAACAGCCAGAAATGGGCTTTGTGGATACGCACCGACATTCTCACACAGCATGTCTACGACAGGCTGAAAAATAATAAATAACAACTCCATAAACTCCTCATAAACAAACCACCATGGGATTCTTCAAGTCTTTGTTCGGGGGTACTGACGAAAGCCCCGAAGAGAAGAAACAACGCGAAACAGAGAGAGAGGTCGACGTGCTGAAGACCGACGGACGGCGTGCCCTCCAGATGGGACAGGCCGAATTTGCCGTGAAATGCTTCGAGAAGGCGTTGCAACTGAAAGATGAACTCGAGACTCGCGACTACCTCGCCCAGGCGCTTATCAGGGACGACCGACTCGACGAGGCCATGCAGCAACTGAGCATCCTCCATGAGGCTCAGCCCGAAAACGTGCATATCCTCTCGCTCATGGCGAAGGTGGCATTTATGATGGAAGACTATGGCAAGATGACGGAATTGTGCGAGCAGGCCATGCTCCTCGATAAGGATAATGCCGAACTGGTGTATCTCTATGGACGGGCCGCTCTCGGACAACAGGATAAGGTGAATGCCGTGGCAATGTTTACCAAGGCCATCATGCTCGATGAACGACTTGCCGATGCATATCTCAAACGCGGAGAGGTGCTCCTCGAAATGGGCGACCTCGACGGCGCCAACGAGGATGCCGATTGGCTCATGGAAAGGGTAGAGGGGGTAGACGACGTGATGCTCCTCAAGGCCAGGGTCCTTGAGGCACAGCACAACGATGCCGAAGCCATCGAGGTGCTCTCCCTTGCCATAGAGCGCAATCCTTTCCTTACCGATGCCTACCGCCTGCGTGGGGCTGCCCGACTGAGGATGGGTGATAAGGAGGGGGCCGCCGACGACGCAAAAAAGGTGCTCGAACTGCATCCCGAGGAGATGGAAGGCATAAATGGCGAATTCTAAAAGGAGAATATGGATGATTTGCAGAACATACATCCCTTTAACTCCTGAAAATAAAAAAAATCACATATAATAATTTTAGAAAATGCGAAAATTCTACTGCTTTTTACTATCATTGGCACTGATGCTTGTGGGGACTGGTGCTGATGCTCAGACAGCAGGCTATACCAGACTGCAAAATGTTACCACAGGGCATGTGGCAAACCTTTCGGGAGGTACTCACTTCGCTCCCGACGTGACACTCGACGAAGCGTATGGCAGGCCAGGTACGGTGGCGTATGTCGACTTCGACGGAACAAAGGTGACACAGTTGCGCGCTCAAGGCATCGATGTGGTCAACACCATCGTGCCCTTGATGAAAACAATGATGATGCTATACTTCACCGAGGAGAAATTCCAGGAGTTCAAAAACATGGCCATAGAGAGGGTGCAGGAACTGCTGCCTGGGGCCATGGGTGCGATGTTGGTCAACTTCATCAACAACTACTCTTACCAGGATTTCAAGAATTACGTGGCCAACATCGATACCAACCTCTACTACACGGAGGTGGAGGGGGGATACCAACTCTTCTTCAACTCTCCGGCTTTCCCATTCAATGCGGGCGACTTCACGTCTTATTTCATTCAGAAAGCCAACGCATACATCTCTCTATATAGGGGTACGCTGCAGGAAATGGCAAGCGAATACCTCGTGGGGAGAGAACACCTCATACCGGTGGTCAATAGCCTCATCAAACACATGCTCTTCGCCGACTATTTCTATCTATGCGAGGAGGAAGATCCTGAATACGGACCTTACATCGGATTTGCCAACTCCACTGATTTGAAGGATGCTGAAAACAAGGTGTGGAACTTCGTGCCGGTCGACGACGACAACTTCTTGGGCGTACAGGGTGCCTGCAAGGACGACGAAGGGAAATGGTGGTCCTCGCTCGTGGTAGATTTCCCCATTCAATTGGCTGAAGGCATGAAGGCTTATTATGTGGATGATGTTGTCGACTACAACAAGTCAACCATCCACCGCGTGGCTGTGACCGATGAGGTGATTCCCGCATTCACACCAGTGGTGCTGCAACTCAATGGGGAGGATGTGGCTTCCAACAAACTGACCCTCGTCTATGACGATGTCACTGGCCAGTATGAGGGAAACGCCTTGAGACTGCCCACCGACTCTCTCGGATTCATGCTGGGATTCACGCTCGACCAGCCAAGTCAGCGACACTTCACTCTCGGTATCGCCAACGGTAAACCGGCACTGAAAGTGACTAGCCAGACGGTGTTCTCACCCAATGAACCGTATTATTACCTTCCCGACTATCTCGTGGGCGAACTCACTTCGGGATATCTCATCCTTGCTGATGAGGTGAGTGGTATAGAGGAGCATGCAGTAGTGGCAGAGGACGACAATACAGTCTACGACCTGCAGGGCCGAAAGGTAGACAATCCTACCAAGGGCATCTATATCATCAACGGGAAAAAGGTGGTGCGTAGGTAAACATAGCACCATCTCCCTATAACACACCCGCCCCCGGTGAATGCTCACCAGGGGCGGGTGCCTTTATATACTGTAGTTTTAAAATCTCTAGTTGGCAGCCTCGAACTCTCTCAAGAAACGGACATCGTTCTCCGAGAACATACGAAGGTCGCTCACACGGTATTTCAGGTTGGTGATGCGCTCCACGCCTACACCAAAGGCATAGCCGCTGTAGATGCTGCTGTCGATGCCGCACTCCTCAAGGACGTTGGGGTCTACCATGCCACAACCCAGAATCTCTACCCAACCGGTGTGCTTGCAGAAACCGCAGCCCACACCGCCGCAGATATGACATGAGATGTCCATCTCGGCACTCGGCTCGGTGAACGGGAAATAACTCGGACGCAGACGAATCTTCGTGTCGGCACCGAAAAGTTCCTGCGCAAAGGTGAGCAACACCTGCTTCAGGTCGGTGAACGACACGTTCTTGTCGATATACAACCCCTCTATCTGGTGGAAGAAGCAGTGGGCTCGGGCGGTGATGGCCTCATTGCGGTATACACGGCCCGGGCAAATCACACGGATGGGGGGCTGGGAGATATCCATCACACGGGCCTGCACCGAACTGGTGTGGCTGCGGAGGATGATGTTCTTGGTCACGTCATCAGGATTGGTCTCCACAAAGAAGGTGTCTTGCATGTCGCGGGCAGGATGGTCGGCGGCAAAGTTCATCTTCGTGAAGACATGCAGGTCGTCTTCCACTTCCGGACCATCGGCAAGGGTGAAACCCATGCGCTGGAAAATGTCGATAATCTCATTGGTCACAATGGATATGGGATGACGGGTGCCAAGACCAATGGGGTAGGCCGTGCGGGTGAGGTCGATGTTATCGTCACCTTGGTCGGCAGAAGAAATCTGCTCGCGGAGCGCATTGATATGGTCGGTGGCAGTCTGCTTCAGTTCGTTAATCTTCATGCCCACTTCACGTTTCTGCTCGGCAGCAACGGTGCGGAAGTCGGCCATCAGTGAGGCAATCTCACCTTTCTTGCTCAGATATTTCAAACGCAGGGCTTCTATCTCCTCTGCATTCGAGGCTTTCAACTCCTTCACTTCCTTCAGGAGTGCTTCTATTTTTTCAAGTAGCATTTCTCTTTGGTTTAAATTTCGTGCAAAGGTAATATTTTTCCCGTAAATATTAAAAAATATCGAAATAAAGTTGTATTTTTGCGCCATTATATAGCATAACTGACGACTGGCTTTTCTTATGAGAAAAAATGTGCTGTTTTTCTTCTCCATGGTGGCATGCCTATCCCTCATGATGATAGGCTGCAAGGACAAGAAACCTGAGACAATAGTGGTCGACGAGCCCGAACCACTCGATACCATAGCCCCTATTGACACTATCGTCGTTGCCGACACCGTACCTGTAGATGCGATGGACAGCCTCATTTCTGCCACACCAATGCCTAAGTCGGCCGACGAACTCTTCGATGATTTCCTCTTCAATTTCACCGCCAACAAGAAACTCCAGTATGAGCGGATAAAATTCCCGCTCAGAGTGGTGGAGGGCGACAACGTGACCGCCATCGACCGAAAGGAATGGCAAATGGAGAAGTTCTTCATGAAACAGGAGTTCTATACCCTCATCCTCGACGACGAGAGCCAACTGGAATTGCCCAAGAAGACCGACCTCGACAGTGTGGTGGTGGAGAAAATCTTTCTCGCTCAGCAGTCGGTGGAACAGCATATCTTCAACCGCGAGAACGGGCAGTGGATGCTCACCGAGATACGGCGCAATACCACGGCGCAAAGCCCCAACAGGTCGTTCCTCGCTTTCTATGAGAAGTTTGCTGCCGACTCGGTGTTCCAGGTGGAGAGCCTCGACGAGACCGTGAGCACTATATTGCCCGACCCCGATGACGACTTCACAATGATAGAAGGGGAATTCCATCCCGACCAGTGGGAGGAGTTCAGGCCACCCGTGCTGCCCCGCGACTTCATCTACAACATCATCTACGGACAGAAATACACCCGCAGCAGGCAGAAACTGTTTGTCGTCAGGGGTATTTCCAATGGTCTGGAGTCGGAGATGACGTTCCGGCAAATCGATGGGAAATGGAAACTTGTGAAACTCGTCAACTGACCTCACTTTCTACAACGGGGCATACTTCCTACAATGTGAAACCTCCAACAACGACTACACTGAGGCACAGGGGAACGTCTTTGGCATCCTCTGTGCCTCTGTGATGAAAAAACGATTTCAACTTATGAGAGATATTCTGAACTTTGACTTGTCAAGCCACAACACTTTTGGCATACATGCGGCTTGCAAGCGCTTCGTGGAGATAGAGACACCGCTCGAAGCAGCCGATTTCTTCAAGACAGCCAACCTCGACAGCCAACCTTTCCTCATCATCGGAGGGGGAAGTAACCTGCTGCTCACCAACGACTTCAAGGGCGTAGTGGTGAGGTCGGCTATCATGGGGATGACGGCCGAGGAGCGCGACGGCATGGTGTGGCTGCGATGCGGTTCGGGTGAGGTGTTCGACGATGTGGTGACTTATGCCGTCAATAACGGATGGTATGGCATGGAGAACCTCTCGCTCATACCAGGCGACGTGGGGGCTTCGGCAGTGCAGAATATCGGGGCATACGGCGCGGAGGCAAAAGACATCATCCATAGCATAGAGGCCGTGGAGACCAGCACAGGAAAACAGGTGGTCATAACGGCCGACGAATGTGCGTATGGCTACCGCGACAGCAGGTTTAAGCACGAATGGTTCCAACAGTATTTCATCACCGCTGTCACCTACCGATTGTCTACTGTTTTCCAGCCAAGGCTCGACTATGGCAACATCCGCGCACAACTCGAGGAAAAGGGCATCGCTCAGCCTGATGCGGCACAACTCCGACAGGTCATCATCGATATACGCAACGCCAAACTCCCCGACCCAAAGGTGGAGGGCAACGCCGGCAGTTTCTTCGTCAACCCAGTGGTCAGCAGGGAGAAATACGAACAGTTGGCAGCAGAATATCCGGGAATGCCACATTATACTATTGACGACAGTCATGAGAAGATACCCGCAGGATGGCTCATCGAACAGTGTGGATGGAAAGGACGCAACCTCGGGCGGGCAGGGGTGCACCATAAGCAGGCTCTGGTTTTGGTCAACAAGGGTGGGGCTACCGGACAGGAGGTGCTCCAACTGTGCGAGGCGGTGAAAGATGACGTGCTGCGGAAATTCGGCATAGAGATACACTCCGAGGTAAATATTGTTTAGACTGATACATACCAGATATCATGCGACTCACTTTTCTTGGCACAGGCACTTCAGCGGGCGTTCCCTATATCGGGTGCGACTGTGAGGTGTGCCAAAGCAAAGACCCACACGACCATAGGCTCCGGTGCTCGGCTCTACTCGAAACCGAGACGACAAGGGTGCTCATCGATTGTGGACCTGATTTCCGGCAGCAGGTGCTGCCCCTCGACTTCAAACCTTTCGACGGGGTGCTTCTCACTCATATCCACTACGACCATGTGGGGGGAATCGACGACATCAGGCCTTTCTGCCAATTCGGACCGGTAGATGTCTATGCTGACAAGGATACCGCTAAGGGTGTGAAGCACAACTTCCCCTATTGCTTCGCGCAACATCTCTATCCAGGGGTTCCTCTTCTCTCCCTTCATGTCTTGAAACCGCATGTGGCCATTAGCATAGGCGACATTGATGTCATGCCTTTTGTGGTGATGCATGGCAAAATGCCCATTCTGGGGTTCAGAATAGGAAAACTGACTTATATCACCGACATGAAGACCATCGACGATAAAGAAATGCCTTACCTCGAAGGTACGGAAGTGCTCGTGGTCAATGCGCTCAGAAAGGAGAAAGAGCATCATTCGCACCAACTGCTCGGAGATGCTGTAGAATTCGCCAAAAGGGTAGGGGCGCAACAGGCGTTCTTCATCCATTGCACACACCGAATCGGACTGCATGAAGAGGTCAACGCACAATTGCCTGAAGGCATGCAACTGGCCTACGATGGATTGGTAATAGAAATCGGGTAACGCAACGAAATAACAGATTCAATAATTCATACGTCCCATCAACTCTCCTTTACTCCCTTTTTTACTCTCTTTTTTGCACCCCTTTAACTCCCTGTTTTTACTCTTGAAAGTTGAGCGAATGCGAGACTTGGATGAGGTATATACACAAAAAAAGGAGTACCGCCGTACTCCAACCTTTTGTTAACCTTAAATCTAATACTATGAAAAACACATTGCAAAAGTATCACATTAACTTCGTTTCGCAAAATATTTTGGGCAAAAAACGTCGATTTGTAACTTTATTTAACGATTTTGTGCTGTTTTTAAAGAATCTTGGGCTTTGGTAAAGGTTTTTCTACCATCCTAAAACTTACCTCCCATCAGTCAGTGGGTATTCGACAAGTCTTGGGACAAAAGATTTTTTCGTGACATCATGCAGGGTTTGACTCCTGTCAAAAAAATGAGGATGTGCCCAAAATCTTGGACACATCCTCAATGGCGTAGTTCTCTTTCCCTTAACTTGAGAAAAGCGCGGATAGAATACTTCTGCCTTTCCCCTTCTTAATGGTCTTGTGTTGCTTGTTGCCCAAACGATTGTAAAGTTTCCATACCAGGATAAGCCCGTCAAACAGCGAGGCTCCTGTCGACATGACGTGGGCAAAACGATGTGATGGTAAGTTACTCTCTTCCTTGTGGAACAGGGTGTTCCACTGCGTTTTCATAGAATGGTTGTCTTGACGAAGTTCCCGGCGAAGTTGTTCTTTCCTTGCACGGATATCATCGAGTGACTTGTAGTGTAACAAAGGCTGGTCAGGAATCATAATCAGGAATTGAGAAGTAAGTCGGCTAAAAACCTGACAAGGGGTTTCTCCACCCACTTGCGTCTGTTGAAGACAAAGAGGATAAGAAGCAAAAGGTAAAAACCAGCGACAATGCAGAACGCACCCACCGTACCCGTCATAGGAGCAAGGGCGTAGGCCGCGGCAAACGACAGGTAGATGAGCATCAGCAGCAGGGTAAGTACCACGACAAGAGCCATGGCGGTGAGCGTGAGCAACCGCACCACCTTCTCGATGATGTCAAGTTTCACATACTCCGACTGCACACCGACATAGTGCTTCAACGACTCTGCCAATTGGGCTATCGTCTCAATGTTCTTGTCGCTGGAAATCATAAGAGAGTGATGGTATAGCGATTATTCTACTGCGTCAGTGGCAGCATCCTTGATGTCGTCCACAAGGTCTTCCATGTCCTTGCGAGAAATGTTCAGATTGTGCTTCTTGCAGAAATCCGACACCGTGTCAGAAATCCTCGTGCGGGTGTCTGTACCCTTTTCAGGAGCCATGAGAATGCCAAGTGCAGCACCGGCAATAGCGCCACCAATGAAAGCGCCAATCATACTTAATTGTTTCATGATGATAAAGTTTTTAGTTGTATAAATGGTTATTTGTTGATTTGTCAATTCAAGAGTCGCCCTCAGGACAAAATCTCTGATTGAGATAGCAAATTTAATGTTTTTTTTCCAAAGATGAAAGATTTGAATAATCATTTTTTGTTAAAAATGTTGTATTTTGTTCATTTAACAAACTTTATAGACTTCTAACCCGTGTTTTTGGCCGAATTTGTGTAATTTCGCACACAAATAGAAATATGTGACTTTTTTTATCAATCATCTATAATTTCAAACACATGAAGAAATACTTGGTTTTATGCGCAGGACTTTGCATGATCCTGGCGCTTGGCAGTTGCAAAAGCAAGGAGAGTGCATACCGTAAGGCATACGACGCTGCTAATGCAGGAGATGCCACTACTACTACCACTTCCACTGGCTATGATGACACTCCTGTGGTGACACCGTTCGTAGAAACACCGGCAACAGCACCCAGCGTGTCCGACAATTCCGACAATGTGCCCGTACGCACAGAGCAAGACCTGCAAGTGGTCAGTGGCTCAGGGTTGAAGGCATACAGCGTGGTCGTGGGATCGTTCTCCGTGAAGTCTAATGCCGAGAACTTGGTGCAGAGACTCAGGGCTGCTGGGTATGACGCACAACTGGCTTTCAACTCCAACCGCAACATGTATCGTGTGGTGGCATCCACATTCTCCGACAAGTCGAGCGCCGTTCAGAGCCGTACACGACTCAGGGAGACCTACCCCGACGCATGGCTCCTCTATTACGGTTATTAAGCCGTGGCGAGGATTCTGTCTATTGACTACGGAAAAAAACGTACAGGATTGGCAGTCACCGATCCGCTGCAGATTATTGCTGGCGGATTGGCGACTGTCTCTACGTTTACACTCTTCGAATGGCTCGACAATTATCTGAATACCGAACAGGTGGAAAGGGTCATCGTGGGTGAACCAAAACAAACTAACGGGTTGCCGAGCGAAAACATGGCGAGAGTCAGCGCCTTCGTGAAGAAATTCCGTAAAACTTATCCCCACATTCCCGTCGAACTCGTCGATGAGAGGTTCACGTCGGTGCTTGCACATAGGGCAATGATCGATGGTGGACTCAAACAGAAAGCACGTCGCGACAAGGCCCTGGTCGATGAAATCAGTGCCACGATTATTCTGCAAAGTTATCTGGAATCTAAAAAATAATGACTCAACTTTTACGAGTAAGGAAAGATGAGATTTGATGAGGGCTTCCCCTTTGTCTTCCCTTCAACTCCCGTTGGTTGAGCGAACGCGAATCTTAAAAATGATATTACCTATTTATATATATGGGCAGCCGGTTCTGAGAAAGGTGGCAAAAGACATACCTGAGGATTACGAACCACTGCCACAACTCATCGACGACATGTTCGCCACACTCGATGAGTCGGAGGGTATCGGACTGGCAGCACCACAGGTGGGAAAAAATATCCGGGTGGTGGTCATCGACCTCAATGTGCTTGCCGAAGACATGCCCGAGTATAAGGGATTCAGAAAGGTGTTCATCAACCCGCATATCGAGGAATACGATGACAGTGAGACCGATACGCAGGAGGAAGGGTGCCTCAGCCTCCCGGGAATCCACGAGAAAGTGACCCGCCCCACACGCATCAGGGTGACCTATGAGGATGCCGACAGGAAACCGCACGACGAATGGGTAGATGGATACCTGGCACGCGTGATGCAACATGAGTTCGACCACCTCGATGGAAAGGTGTTCGTCGACCGTATCTCCGCATTCCGCAAACAAATGATCAAGAGCAAACTCAAGGCCCTCCTGCAAGGGCGCTACCGTTGTGGATACCGCACCAAGGCTGCTCCACAGAAGTAATACCGACACAAACCTTATCGCACAATATGATGAGGCGCGTAGTTCTACTCTCATTGGCTCTTCTTCCACTCCTCGCCACGGCACAGTTCAATGTCGACAGGCTGATTATGAGTGGAAGAAGCGCGTTGTATTATGAGGACTACGTGCTCGCCATACAGCATTTCAACAGGGCCATCGACTCAAAACCGTATCTCTACGAACCTTGGTTCTACAGAGGGGTGGCTAAGTTCTACCTCGACGATTTCGCCGGGGCAGAGAGAGACTGTAGCGAGGCCATCTCTCTCAACCCTTATGTCACAGGTATTTACGAATTGAGAGGACTGTGCCGCATACGACTGAAAAAGTTCGAGAGTGCCATCTCCGACTATGACCGCGCACTGAAGGATGAACCTACAGCACAGAACTTCTGGTTCAACCGAATGCTCTGCCGACTCGAACTGAAAGACTATGACCAGGTGCATCTCGACCTCGACACCATCATCAGCAAATGGAGCAAGAACTCAAGGGCTTATTCCGTGAAAGCAGGGGTGTACCTCATACAGAAAGACACCACACAGGCTGCCGTATGGCTCGACAAGGCGCTCGAACTCGACCCCTACGATGTGGAGATGTGGATGACAAGGGCGAGTATCAGCCTCTCACGCCAAAACTGGAAAGAGGCCGACGAACACCTCAGCCGAGTGATTCACCTCCGGCCGAAAATGGTGGGAAACTACCTCAATAGGGCCATCTGCCGACTCAATACCAACAACTTGCGAGGGGCGATGAGCGACTACGACACGGCGCTCGAACTCGACCCCGACAACTTCCTTGCACACTACAACAGGGGAATCCTGCGTGTGCAGGTGGGCGACTACAACAGGGCCATCACCGACTTTGACTACGTGATACGAATGGAACCCAACAACGTGATGGCCATCTACAACAGGGCACAACTGCTGCACAAGACGGGTGACCTGAGAGGGGCCATACGCGACTACACCAAGGTCATCGACCAATATCCCAACTTCTGGATAGGACTGCAAAACCGGGCGGAGTGCTATCGCCGCCTGGGAATGACCAACCAGGCCGAACTCGATGAGTTCCGCATCTTCAAGGCGCAGATGGACAAGCATATCGGTATCCAGCCTCGATGGACACTCAGCCAAATCCGACAGACGAGGAAGAAGAGCGAAATCGATATGAGCAAATACAACCAAATCGTGGTCGAAGACGAGGAGACGGTGGAGCATGAATACGAGTTCGAATACGAGAACATCTACAGGGGAAAGGTGCAGCATAGGAAGGTGGAGATAGAGGAGATGCCCATGTACCACCTTTCGTATATCAGATATGCCAACCTCATCAAGTCGTATCAGGTCTTCGACGCCCTCGTCGAGACATTCAACCAGAAGGAAAAACCACGACACAAGGTATATCTCACCTGTAACCCTAACTCGCTCAGCGAACAGCAGTCGACGGCGGTATTCAATATCATCGACTCGCTCTCTGCCGACCTGCAGCAGGCACACGACATGAGAACGACAAGGGCTTTGCTGTTGCAAAGGGCTGTGGCATATACCGTGGTGCAGAATTTCGCCGAGGCGGTCGACGACTTGAACACTTGTCTGGAAATCGACCCCAACGATGTGCTGGCTCTGTGGCAAAGGGCGGTGTGCACCACACGACTCAACGAGATGAGTTCTTCGAAAGCCACCGACACGCAAATCAAGGAGGCTGGTGCCATCGACGACCTCACCAGGGTACTGCAGGCCGACTCCACCAATGCTTATGTCTATTACGACAGGGGAAACTTATATCTCGCGCAGGAAAACTACGAAAAGGCCATCGCCGATTTCACCAGTGCCATCAGCCATAATGCCAACATCGCCGAGGCTTACTACAACCGAGGACTGGCCCGCATCAAGTCGGGAAAGAACGTGGAGGGTATCGACGACCTGAGCAGGGCAGGCGAACTGGGCATCTACAGCGCTTATGGCATGATAAAGAAATATTCGCAGTAGGTTCAGCCGGTTGCTAAGGTCTATAAGAACCCCAAAGACCTTAAGGACCTTGGCTAGAAAAATAAACTCCGTTTTATTTTGCTTTTCGTTCACTTTGCACTACCTTTGCCCCCAATTATCTGTATTCACAAATATTTGTTCAATTTGTTATGATAAAAATCACATTCCCCGATGGCACCGTGCGTGAGTTCGAACAGGGTGTCACCGGTCTTCAAATCGCCGAGAGCATCTCGCCGGCTCTCGCACGCAACGTTGTATCTTGCGGGGTAAATGGTGAGACAGTGGAACTCAACCGACCCATCCTCAGCGATGCTACCATCGCGCTCTACAAGTTCGAAGACGAGGAGGGAAAACACACGTTCTGGCATACCAGTGCCCACCTGTTGGCTGAGGCGCTGCAAGAGTTGTATCCCGGCATACAGTTCGGATTCGGACCGGCTGTGGAAAACGGATTCTTCTACGACGTGATGCCCAAGGAGGGAGACGTCATCTCCGAAAACGACTTCCCGAAAATCGAGGCGAAGATGATGGAACTGGCAAGGAAAGACGAGCCTGTGGTGCGGCACGACATCTCAAAGGCGGATGCCCTGCGCGACTTCAAGGCTGCCGGACAGGAATACAAGTGCGAGCACATTGACCTCGACCTGGAAGATGGCACCATCTCTACCTATACACAGGGCTCTTTCACCGACCTCTGCCGCGGACCGCACCTCGTTTCCACAGGAGCCATCAAGGCGCTCAAGATTACCAGCGTTGCCGGTGCTTTCTGGCGCGGCGATGCCAAACGTGAACAGATGACGCGCATCTATGGCATTTCTTTCCCCAAGAAGAAAATGCTCGACGAATACCTCGTCATGCTCGAGGAGGCAAAGAAACGCGACCACCGCAAAATCGGCAAGGAGATGGAACTGTTCATGTTCTCCGAGAGAGTGGGAAGGGGACTGCCCATCTGGCTGCCTAAAGGCACCGACCTGCGCCTGCGCCTGCAAGATATGCTGCGTAAGATTCAGAAGAAGTTTGGATACCAGGAGGTCATCACTCCGCATATCGGAAGCAAGAACCTCTATGTCACTTCCGGACACTATGCACACTATGGCAAAGACTCTTTCCAACCCATACATACTCCCGAGGAAGACGAGGAGTACATGCTCAAACCCATGAACTGCCCGCACCACTGCGAGGTGTTCGCCATGAAACCACGCTCTTATAAGGACCTGCCTCTGCGTATCGCTGAGTTTGGCACGGTTTACCGATATGAAAAGAGCGGAGAACTCCACGGACTCACACGTGTGCGCTCGTTTACGCAAGACGACGCGCATATCTTCTGCCGCCCCGACCAGGTGAAGGGCGAGTTCCTGCGAGTGATGGACATCATACAGGCGGTGTTCAAAATCTTCAACTTCGACAACTTCGAGGCGCAAATCTCGCTCCGCGACCCCAAGGACACCGAGAAATATATCGGTAGCGACGAGGTGTGGCATGAGAGCGAGCAGGCCATCATCGATGCCTGCCGGGAGAAAGGACTCGATGCGAAGATTGAATATGGAGAGGCTGCATTCTATGGCCCGAAACTCGACTTCATGGTAAAAGATGCCATCGGACGACGCTGGCAACTCGGTACCATTCAGGTAGATTATAACCTGCCACAACGCTTCAAACTCGAATATACTGCCGAGGACAACTCCAAGCAGACTCCGGTGATGGTGCACCGTGCACCCTTCGGGTCGATGGAGAGGTTCACTGCAGTGCTCATTGAACATACCGCCGGACATTTCCCATTGTGGCTTACTCCCGACCAGGTGGCCATTCTCCCCATCTCGGAGAAGTTCAACGACTACGCCAAAGAGGTGTGCCGCTTCTTCGATGCACAAGGGGTGCGCGCCGTCATCGACGACCGCAACGAGAAAATCGGCCGTAAGATTCGTGACAACGAACTCAAGCGAGTACCCTATATGGTTATCGTAGGCGAGAAAGAGGCTGCCGAAGGTCTTGTCTCCATGCGTAAACAGGGTGGTGGCGAACAGGCTACCATGTCTATGCAGGAGTTTGCCGACCGTGTCAATGCCGAGGTGGCAGAGATGCTCGAGGCTACCAATATCGAACCGCAAGATTGATTCTTCTATTGCCCTATAAGTCATGGGGGAGGCTCGTGCCTCCCCCATGACTTTTCTACAGATTCACGTCACTTCCATATTTTCCACATTTCCCATAATTCTTATCTCTTCCTTCCTCCAAAATTTTTTTCTCTTTTTTCTTTGCTAATTACCTAATTTATCGTAACTTTGCAGCCGCTTATCATAAAAATGTTGAATGAAGAACGACAAAAAGACCAATCAGTACCGTGTTAACGAACAAATTCGCGTGAGAGAAGTGCGCGTCGTCGGCGACGATGGCGCTACCGTCATGCCCACCCGTCAGGCTCTTGACCTGGCCCGACAAAAGGGGGTCGACCTCGTGGAAATCTCTCCCAACGCACAACCACCGGTCTGTCGTCTCATCGACTACTCCAAATTCCTCTACCAGCAGAAGAAAAGGGCTAAGGAAATGAAGGCCAAGCAGGTAAAGGTGGAGGTGAAGGAGATTCGCTTCGGACCCCAGACGGGCGAGAACGACTACAACTTCAAACTGAAACATGCCAAGGAGTTCCTCACCGATGGCAACAAAGTGCGCGCCTACGTGTTCTTCCGCGGAAGGTCCATCCTCTTCAAGGAACAGGGAGAGGTGCTGCTCCTGAGATTTGCCAACGACCTTGAGGAATATGGTAAAGTAGAGCAGTTGCCCCAACTCGAAGGCAAGAAGATGGCCATCTTCATCGCTCCGAAGAAGGCGGGCGTGGCTAAAAAGAGCCAGCAGAAGATGGACCGCGAAAAGCGCGAGGCCGAGGCCAAGGAGGCTGCCAGAAAGGCTAAGGAGGCTGAGACCGAGGTCGAGGCCAGTGAGCCTGCTGGTGGCGGCTTGCTCGCCAATGCGAAAATCAGCGAGGAGGCCCTGCGAAAACTGAAAGAAAACAATGAATGAAGTGCGTAACGCCGGGTATATGCGTTGCCACTGTATAATAAATAACTAAATATTAAAAAAAATGCCAAAAGTAAAGACAAACTCCGGTGCCAAGAAGAGATTCCGTTTCACCGGTACAGGTAAGATCAAGAGACATCATGCTTACCACAGTCACATTCTCACAAAGAAGACGAAGAAGCAAAAGCGTAATCTGGTTCATCAGGCAATTGTTGACCGTAGCAACCTCAAGCAGGTGCGTGACCTCCTCTGTCTGCGTTAATTCAAGTCAAACATTTTAAAGGAAAAAACTATGCCAAGATCAGTAAACCACGTTGCTTCAAGAGCAAAGAGAAAGAGAATTCTTAAACTTACAAGGGGATACTTTGGTGCCCGTAAGAATGTTTGGACCGTTGCAAAGAACACATGGGAGAAGGGTCTCACCTATGCCTATCGTGACCGTCGCAACAAGAAACGCACATTCCGCTCGCTGTGGATCCAGCGTATCAACGCTGCCGCTCGCCTCAATGGCATGAGTTATTCGCAGTTGATGGGTGCGCTCACTAAGGCTGGTATCGAGATCAACCGCAAGGTGCTCGCCGACCTCGCCATCAACAACCCCGAGGCTTTCAAGGCCATCGTCGACAAAGTGAAGTAAAGCAGTATACTGCAAAAGAATAAGCCGCCAGGTTCCATGAATCTGGCGGCTTTTTTTACGTCCAAGAGAATAGTCCTCTTAACTCCCCTTTTCTATACCTTTCATCGTCAGGGCGATGCGGTGGCGGCGATAGTCTATCTCCTTCACCTTCACCTTCACGTGCTGGTGCAGGTGCACCACTTCGTTGGGGTCTCTCACGTAGCGGTTGGCGAGTTGAGAGACATGCACCAACCCGTCTTGGTGTACGCCGATGTCGACGAAGGCACCGAAGTTGGTGATGTTGGTCACTATACCGGGGAGCACCATGCCCTCCACCAGGTCGTCGATACTCGTCACGTTAGGGTCAAACTCAAACTCTTCTATCTGCTCACGAGGGTCACGGCCAGGCTTCTCCAACTCGTTCATGATGTCGGTGAGGGTGGGGATGCCCACGCTGTCGGTCACATAGTGACGGATGTCGATGGCCTGCCGCTTCTGCTTGTCGGCTATCAGTTCGTCTACAGTGCACTGGCTGTCTTTGGCCATTTGTGCTACAATGGCATAACTCTCGGGATGCACGGCGCTGTTGTCGAGGGGGTTCTTCGCTCCGGGGATGCGAAGGAAACCGGCACATTGCTCGAAGGCGGAAGGTCCCAGGCGGGGCACTTTCTTCAGTTGGGCACGGCTGGTGAAAGCGCCGTTCTCACGGCGGTATTCCACGATGTTCTTTGCCAGGGTCGGTCCCAGACCGCTCACATAGGTGAGCAGGTGCTGACTGGCGGTGTTCAGGTTCACACCCACGGAGTTGACGCAACTTTCTACGGTCTGGTCGAGGCTGTGTTTCAGTTTGGTTTGGTCCACGTCGTGTTGGTATTGTCCCACACCGATACTCTTCGGGTCTATCTTCACCAACTCGGCCAAGGGGTCCATCAGGCGCCGGCCGATGCTCACGGCGCCACGCACCGTCACGTCCTCGTCGGGGAACTCCTCGCGGGCGGTCTTTGAGGCAGAGTAGACCGAAGCACCGTCTTCG
The DNA here is from genome assembly GCA_900315455.1 of uncultured Prevotellaceae bacterium. Classification (GTDB taxonomy): domain Bacteria; phylum Bacteroidota; class Bacteroidia; order Bacteroidales; family Bacteroidaceae; genus Prevotella. The sequence continues at coordinate 72,269 of OMZE01000003.1, forward strand.
CTCACCACGAAGGTTTGCACCTTGTGGTCGAAGTGAAGACCTTTCACAAAGTCACTGGTCTCACGACTGGCAGTGCCGTTGCCGATGGCAATGGCCTCGATGGCGTAGTCCTTCACCATCTGTTCCACATGCACCGATGCTTGCATGAGGTGGTTCACGGGAGGGTGGGGGAAGATGGCTTCGTGATGGAGCAGGTTGCCTTGGGCATCAAGGCACACCACCTTGCAGCCGGTGCGGAAACCAGGGTCGATGCCCATCACGCGTTTCTGTCCGAGTGGGGCGGCGAGCAGCAACTGACGAAGGTTCTCGGTAAACACCAAGATGGCGTCGTCGTCGGCTTTCTCTTTGCTGAGTGCGGCAAACTCTGTTTCTATCGAGGGGCGCAGCAGGCGCTTGTAGGCATCCTCCACGGCTTCTTCTACCAAGCGGCTGCATGGCCCGTGTCCTCTTACATGCTGGCGTTTCAGCCGTGCCACACAGTCGTCGTCATCGGCACCGATGCTCACGCGCAGGATGCCCTCGCTCTCTCCGCGGCGCATGGCCAACAGACGGTGTGACGAACAGCGGCGCAGGGGCTCGGAGAAGTCGAAGTAGTCGGAGTATTTCGCTGCCTCGTCGCTCTCGGCCTTGGCTTTCACCACCTTCGATGTGATGATGGCCTCGCGGCGGAACGACTGGCGTAACTGGTTGCGAGAGCGCTCGTCTTCGTTCACCATCTCGGCTATGATGTCCTGGGCGCCTTTCAATGCGGTGGCCACGTCGGCTACATCGCCTTTCACATACCTGCGGGCAGCGGCCTCGGGCTGTGGCTCACGCTGAAGGAGCAGGAGGGTGGCAAGGGGCTCGAGACCTTGCTCACGGGCCACTTGTGCACGGGTGCGACGCTTGGGCTTGTAGGGCAGGTAAAGGTCTTCGAGCACGGTGGCCTCCCAGCAATCCTTGATGCGCTTTTCCAGTTCGTCGGTCAACTTGCCTTGCTCGCCGATGGTCTTCAGGATGGTCTCTTTGCGTTTCTCCAGTTCCTTCAACTTGTCGTAGGCATCGGCTATCTGGCCGATTTGCACTTCGTTCAGGTTGCCGGTGCGCTCTTTGCGGTAACGGGCAATGAAGGGGATGGTGCAGCCGAGGTCGAGCAGGGCAATGGTATTATCCACGCCTGTCTCGGGCAGATGCAACTGCTGGGCGATTATTTTGGTGATGGCATTCATTGTCTTGGTTTGGATTGGTTTTGTTGATGCGAAGATAGCGATTTCCCGTCAAACGGCCAAATATAGGCCACATGAAAATCATCCTTGGCGGTCGCGGAGTTCCCAGAAAGCTACGGCTGCCGCTGCCGCCACGTTGAGTGAGTCGACGCCATGCTGCATCGGGATACGCACCACATGGTCGGCCTCGGCGATGGTCTGCTGTGGCAGTCCGTCGCCTTCTGTACCCATGATGATGGCCAGTCGGGGTATCTTGGCAAGGAGGGGATGGTCGATGGGGATGGAGTCGTCGGTGAGTGCCATCGCCGCGGTTTGGAATCCCATATCGTGCAGTTCGCCAGGGAGTTGAGTTATCCATGTCCAGGGCACGAGGAACACCGACCCCATCGACACTCTTACGGCCCGCCGGTTGAGTGGGTCGCACGAGTTGGGGGTGAGCAGCACGGCGTCAATGCCCAATGCCGCGGCCGACCGGAAGATGGCTCCGATGTTGGTGGTGTCTACTACTCCGTCTATTACCACCACTCTTCTGGCATCACGGCACACTTCCTCCACGGTGGGGGCCATGGGGCGCCGCATGGCGCAGAGCACGCCTCGTGTCAGGGTGTATCCCGTGAGGGTGGCGAGCAGTTCCCTACTGCCCGTGTAGACGGGCATGTCGGGGTGAGCATCGATGATGCTGGCGGCATCGCCTTCGATATGTTTCTGTTCGCACAGCAGGGCCACGGGCTCATAACCGGCTCCCAGGGCCACATTGATCACTTTGGGACTTTCGGCGATGAAAATGCCTTTTGTGGGTTCGATGCGGTTGCGCAGTTGTGCTTCGGTCAGCGTACTGAAAATCTCCACCCCGGGATGTTGGAGAGATGTGATAGGGATAATGGCCATCTTTTTCTTTTTGGGAACAAAGATAGTGCAAGGCGAGCGGAATGCGAAACAAAACACGAAGTTTTTTGTTTCCATTCCCGAGCCGCCGCCTATCTTGGCTGCGGAGCGGCAGTGTAGTGCAAGGCGAGCGGAATGCGAAATAAAACACGAATTTTTTTGTTTCCATTCCCGAGCCGCCGCCTATCTTGGCCGCAAAGCGGCAGTGTAGTTTCTTTTTCCGCAGCCAAGTTTGGCTGCGGAGCGACAGTGCACGGCTGCTTTCCTTATATGAATTGTCATATCAGGTTTTTCCCGCCTTTCCGTTAATAAATCCGAAAAGATTTTGCCATGTTGCCGTTTTGCAGTATTTTTGCATCTTAAACATTCAAAACGACAGTCCCTTTGGGGATACGCAACATATATGATTTCCGTAGAAGCACTCAAGGTAGAATTCGGGGTGAAGCCCCTCTTCCATGACGCCAGTTTTGTCATCAACGACCGCGACCGCATTGCCCTCGTGGGAAAGAACGGCGCAGGGAAGTCGACGCTACTCAAAATCCTGTGCGGACAACAGAAGCCCACGGCAGGTACGGTGGCCATCCCTTCCGACACCACCATCGGCTATCTGCCACAGGTGATGGTGCTGCAAGACAACACCACTGTGCGCGAGGAAGCACGCAAGGCGTTTGCCGGCAACTTACGGTTGAAAGAGCGTCTTGATGCCATGGAGCGTGAACTGGCAGAGCGCACCGACTATGAGAGCGAGGCTTACAACGCTCTTGTGGCACGTTTCACACAGGAGCACGACCGCTACATGATGATGGGTGGAGGCAACTACGAGGCCGAGTTGGAGCGCACGCTCACCGGTCTGGGCTTCGTCCGCGACGACCTGGAGCGGCCCACCTCAGAGTTCAGCGGAGGGTGGCGCATGCGCATCGAGTTGGCGAAAATCCTCTTGCAACGCCCCGACGTGTTGTTGCTCGACGAGCCTACCAACCATCTCGACATCGAAAGTATACAGTGGCTGGAACAGTTCCTCGCCACCTCTTCGAGTGCCGTGGTGCTGGTGAGCCACGACCGGGCATTCATCAACAACGTCACCAACCGCACGATAGAGATTACCTGCGGACAGATTGTCGACTATAAGGTGAAATACGACCAGTATGTGGTGCTGCGCCAGGAACGGCGCGAGCAGCAACTGCGTGCCTATGAGAACCAGCAGAAGGAGATAGCCGACATCAAGGACTTCATCGAGCGGTTCCGCTACAAACCCACTAAGGCGGTGCAGGTGCAGAGCCGCATCAAGCAACTGGCTAAAATCGTGCCCATAGAAATCGACGAGGTTGACCGCTCGGCCATGCACCTGAAGTTCCCTCCCTGCCTGCGCAGTGGCGACTTCCCCGTCATCTGCGATGAGGTGCGCAAGGACTATGGCAGCCACACCGTGTTCGAGGGTGTGACATTCACCATCCGCCGCGGCGAAAAGGTGGCTTTCGTGGGCAAGAACGGCGAAGGGAAATCGACGCTCGTGAAATGTATCATGGGCGAGATACCTTTCGATGGGCATCTCAAGATAGGGCACAACGTGCAGATTGGCTACTTCGCGCAGAACCAGGCGCAACTGCTCGACGAGAGCAAGACCGTCTACGACACCATCGACTATGTGGCGAAGGGGGATGTGCGCCCGCGCATCAATGATATCCTTGGCGCCTTCATGTTCGGCGGCGAGGAGTCGGAGAAGAAGGTCAAGGTGCTCAGCGGAGGGGAGCGAAGCCGACTCGCAATGATACGGCTGCTGCTCGAACCTGTCAACCTCCTCATCCTCGATGAGCCTACCAACCACCTCGACATGCCGTCGAAAGATGTGCTCAAAGAGGCCATCAAGGCGTTCGACGGCACCGCCATTATCGTCTCGCACGACCGCGAGTTCCTCGACGGACTGGTGAGCAAGGTCTATGAGTTTGGGGGCGGACACGTGCGCGAACACCTCGGTGGCATCTACGACTTCCTCCGGGGGCGCAACATCGACTCGCTCAACCAATTGGGCACCTCGTCGCCTGTGCAGCCCAAACAGGTGGAGGAACAACCGGTTTCCGAAAACAAACAGAACTATGCCGAGCGGCGTGAACAACAGAAACGCGTGCGCAAACTCGAAAAAGAGGTAAAGGCATCGGAGAGCAAGATAGAACAGATGGAGCAACGGCTCAAACAACTCGACGAGACGCTCTGCACACCTGAGGGGGCTTCTGATATGCAACTCGTCACCGAATATACGTCCACCAAACGTGCCCTCGATGACGAGGTGGCACGCTGGGAACAACTATCTGAACTCCTGGAGGAGATGCAACAGCAATCATAACCAAAACCTGACATATAATGAAAATCAAGACCATCTTAACAGTCATGGCTATTACTACCGCCACCATGCCCGCCTTCGGACAGGCTCTGAAATCGGGCATACCCCTCGATAACCTCGACCGCAGCGTGAGTCCCGGAGAAGACTTCTATCAGTTTGCGTGTGGGGGGTGGGTGAAAAACAATCCTCTGCCTGCTGCCTACTCAAGGTTCGGCAGTTTCGACCGCTTGCAGCAAGACAACAACGAGCGCATCAACGGCATACTCAAAGACCTTATCGCAAAAACTCATGCCAAGGGAACTGTTGAACAGAAACTCAGCGATTTCTACAAACTGGCTATGGACTCCACACGGAGAAACCGTGAGGGCGTGAAACCTATCATGCCTCTCATCAAGGAGGTGGAGAAGGCAAAGACAAAATATGCCTTGCAGCAGTTGCAGAAGAAATATGTGGCATTCGGCTTCGGCCTCACCTACGGCAGTTATTTCGGCGCCGATGAGAAGAATGCCAAGATGAACATCCTCAATATCAGCCAGGCCGGCCTTACCCTCGGACAGAAGGAGTACTACCTCGACAACGACGCGGCTACCCAGAACATCCGCGAGGAATACAAGAAACATATTGTGAAGATGTTCGAACTCTTCGGCTTCAGCCACAAGGCGGCTCTGCTCAAGATGAACGACGTTCTCTCCATAGAGACACGACTGGCCAAGGTGTCGAAGTCACGTACCGAACTGCGTGATGTGGAGGCCAACTACAACAAGATGTCGATCGACGAGTTCGAAAGCCGGTACCCGCAACTGCGCCTCTCCGAACTGATGACTGCTGAGGGCGTTGATCCGCAGCATATCCAGGAAATCGTGGTGGGACAGCCCGACTTCCTCGCTGGAGCCAATACCGTGGTGGGCGAACTCACACCCGGACAACTGAAGTCGTATTTGGAATGGGACATCATCAACTCATGCTCAGGCTATCTCAGCGATGCTGTGGAGGAAGAGCACTTCAACTTCTTCGGAAAGGTGATGTCGGGACGAAAGGAGAACCACCCACGATGGAAACGTGCCACCACTCAGGTGCAGAACATGATGGGTGAGGCGCTCGGAAAACTCTATGTCGAGAAATTCTTCCCCGCTGCTGCCAAGGAGCGTATGGAAAAACTGGTGGCCAACTTGCAGGTAGCGCTGGCTGAGCGCATCGAGGCTCAAGACTGGATGGATTCCATCACCAAGCGCAACGCACTCGATAAACTCAGCACATTCTACGTGAAGGTGGGATACCCCGACAAGTGGAAAGATATCAGTGGAATGGAAATCGACCCCTCGAAGTCGTTCTGCGAAAATGTGCTCAACTGCCGTAAGTTCTGGGATAAGTTCACCATCGACTACAAGGCAGGAAAACCAGTCGACCGCGACGAGTGGCACATGACTCCCCAGACCGTCAACGCCTACTATAACCCTACCACCAACGAGATTTGCTTCCCGGCAGGTATACTCCAGGTGCCTTTCTTCGACATGACAGCCGACGACGCGTTCAACTATGGGGCCATCGGAGTGGTCATCGGTCATGAGATGACTCACGGTTTCGACGACCAGGGACGCCACTATGATAAGGACGGCAACATGACCGACTGGTGGACGGAGGCCGACGGCAAGAACTTCGCCGCAAGGGCAGAGAAGTATGCCGACTTCTTCTCGGCCATCAAGGTGCTTCCCGACCTCAATGCCAACGGTAACCTCACACTCGGTGAGAACCTCGCCGACCATGGCGGACTGCAGGTGGCATTCTACGCACTGAAGAATGCCATGCGCAACAATCCTCTTGGCACCATCGATGGGTTCACACCCGAACAGCGCTTCTTCCTGGCTTATGCAGGAGTGTGGGCAAACAACATCACCGAGGCAGAGATTCGTGTACGCACAAAGAGCGACCCCCACTCGCTGGGAAAATACCGTGTCAATGGTGCTCTCGCTCATATCGATATGTGGTACGAAGCATTCGGCATACAGCCCACCGACAAGATGTTCGTACCCAAGAGCGACCGCCTCAGCCTTTGGTAATAAGATAATAATAACCATTAACGGGGTTTCTACCCTTTAACTCTCCTTCAATAAATGCCATTAAGAATTCCCGATCGGCTTCCCGCCATCGACCTGCTCAAAGAGGAGAATATCTTCGTGATGGACCACTCGCGGGCCACCACACAGGATATTCGTCCGCTGCGCATCGTCATCCTCAACCTCATGCCGTTGAAGATTACCACAGAGACCGACTTGCTGCGACTGCTCTCCAATACTCCGCTGCAACTCGAAATCATGTTCATGCGCCTTAAAAGCCACACACCGAAGAACACGCCCATCGAACACATGATGTTGTTCTACAAGGATTTCGAAATCCTCAAGACACAGAAGTTCGACGGCATGATCGTCACAGGGGCTCCTATCGAACAACTTGATTACGAGGAGGTGAGTTACTGGGACGAAATCACGGAAATCTTCGAATGGGCAAAGACCAACGTCACCAGTACGCTCTTCATCTGCTGGGCGGCACAGGCCGGACTGTATTACCATTACGGCATACCGAAGTACCCGCTGCCGAAGAAGATGTTCGGCATCTTCCGGCATTTCCCGCAGAGCACACGGCTGCCCATCTTCCGGGGATTCGACGATGTGTTCTTCATGCCTCATAGCCGACATACGGAAATCAGGCGCGACGACATCCTACGCGACGACCGGCTGCAGATTATCGCAGAGTCGCCGGAGAGTGGCGTGGGCATCGTCATGGCTCGTGGCGGACGAGAAATCTTCGTCACCGGGCACCTGGAGTATGCGCCCAATACACTCGACAACGAGTATCGGCGCGACCGTGGCATACGCGATGATGTAGACCTGCCCGTCAACTATTACCTCGACAACGATCCCGACAAGCAACCTCTGGTGACGTGGAGGGCGCATGCCAACTTGCTTTACAACAACTGGGTCAACTACTACGTCTACCAGGCTACGCCTTATAACATCAACGACATCCGATGACTACGCTCGAACTGCTCGCGCCTGCCAGAAACCTGGAATGTGGTATTGCCGCCATCGACCATGGGGCCGATGCGGTGTACATCGGCGCGGGGAAGTTTGGGGCAAGGGTGGCGGCTGGCAACAGCATCGACGACATCGGTGCGCTGTGTCAGTATGCACACCGGTTCTCAGCACGGGTATATGTCACTGTCAATACCATCGTCTACGACCATGAACTCGACGAGGTAAGGCAATTGGTGGCATCGCTGTGCAAGGCGGGGGCAGATGCGCTGCTCGTGCAAGACATGGCGCTTGTCGATATTGTGCGCGAAGAGACTGAAAGGCAGGGCAGGGTGTTGCCCGTACATGCCAGCACGCAGACCGACAACCGTTCGGCCTCAAAGGTGGCATGGCTCGCAGCGATGGGATTCCAGCGGGTGGTGCTCGCCCGCGAACTGTCGCTCGCCGAGATGGCGGAGATTCATCGGCAGGTGCCGGGGATGGAACTCGAGGCGTTTGTGCATGGCGCGCTCTGTGTGAGTTACTCCGGACAGTGTTATGCTTCGCAGTATTGTTTCCATCGCAGTGCCAACAGGGGGGAATGCGCGCAGTTCTGCCGGCTGAAGTTCAACCTCGTCGATGCCAACGACCAACAGATTGGACCACCGCGCCATTGGCTCTCGCTCAAGGATATGTGCCGCATCGACCGCCTGGAAGAGATGGCTGCGGCGGGCATCTGCTCGTTCAAGATTGAGGGACGGCTCAAGGACGTCGCTTACGTGAAAAACGTGGTGGCGGCTTATAGTCAGGCTCTCAATGCAGTGGTGAACCGCAGTGGTGGACGATACCGAAGGGCTTCGCTGGGACACGTGACATACTCGTTCACTCCCGACTTGCGCAAGACGTTCAACCGGGGATTTACAGGATATTTCATCGACGGTACCGACGATGGCATTGCCTCACCAGACACCCCGAAGGCGCTGGGTGAGTATGTGGGTAAGGTAAAGGAGATGCGGCGCGATTCGTTCAATGTGGCAGGACTGGCTGCCTTCGCCAATGGCGACGGACTGTGCTTCTTCGACAACGACAGGCAGTTGCAGGGGTTCCGCGTCAACCGTGTCGAGGGAAATCGGGTCTTCCCACTCCAGATGCCACCGCAACTCAAGGCGGGCATGGCTCTCTACCGCAATGCCGACGCGGCAATGGACAGGCTGTTGGCAAAGACAAGTGCCTCACGGCGAGTGGATCTCCATCTGCATCTCGACCTGACCGATGATGGCTTGTGCCTCACGGCACAGGTGCCGGATACTGATATCTCTGCCGTTGCCGAGGTGAAGATGCCACATGAACCGGCGCGCCAGTCGCAGGCGGAGAACATCCAACGGCAACTGTCGCGCCTGGGCAACACGGTATATGAGGCCGCGCTGGTCACGATGGGCGAGGGCACAGCCGAGGTGTTTATCCCTTCAAGTCGTCTCGCCGACCTCCGACGCCAGACCATAGCCGCCCTCGACGATGCCATCGCCACCTCTAGTCCTGTATGTGGCGATGCCATCGCCACCATCGCCACCACCACAACCGTCACCCCTCCCGCCTATCCTTATCCCTATCTCTATAACGTGGCGAATGTGACAGCCCGTGAGGTGTATGCCCGTCAGGGCGTAGATGGGGTGGGAGAGGCCTTCGAACTGTCGGGGACACCCGACGGAAAACCAGTGCTCCTCATGCGCTGCCGCCATTGCCTGCGACGAACCTTGGGCTGCTGCACGCGCGATGGGCATCAGCCACCTCAGTGGCACGAACCGCTCTTCCTCGTGCTGCCCGACAAACGGCGCTTCCGCCTGCAGTTCAACTGCCGCGACTGTGAAATGTTGGTATTCAGTACATGAACTTCTGGCAATTCATGGCCATTGCTGCGGGAAAACATCATTCTCTGACTCTCCTATTCGTGATAAAAACAATTCGTGTTATTCGGTAGATTCGTGTTCGTAAATAATTGCATGAAAAAGTTATTGCCCATATTGCTGTTGCTCTTGATGCTCTCGGCCTGTTTCCACCGACCGACGGCACGGCATAGGGCATCGGCAGTGCTTACCGAGCAACAACTCGACTCCATCGCCTTCGCCCGCACCCACCACTACACCATCAACTACAACTTCGTGGTGCGTGCCGACTCGCTCATGCTCACAAGGCAGATGCCGGAAGAGACGGTGAGCAACCTCCCTACCGACTCCTTCGCCATCGGGAAGGAAGAGCGGCTGGTGGTGGCCGACATACGCATTCTCCCTGCCGACTCCGTCGACTCGGTGTGGGTGCAACTGGCTCACGAACAGGGGATGTTTGGATGGGTGCACGAGAGTGAGATGTTGAAATTCGTGGAGCCCGACGACCCCATATCGCAGTTCATCTCTTTCTTCTCCGACGAACACCTGCTCATCTTCCTGTTGGTCTTCGTCCTCATTATCACCGCCTACGGCATGTACAAGTTGCTGAGGCGTAACGCGCATATCGTGCATTTCAATGATATCGCCACCTTTTATCCTACACTCTTCGCACTGGTGGTGGCCACTTCGGCAACTCTTTATGCCAGCATACAGATGTTCTGTCCGGAGGAGTGGCAGGAGTTCTATTTCCATCCCACGCTCAACCCCTTCTCGCAGCCCAGGCTCCTTGCGCTCTTCCTCTCCTCGGTATGGGCCATCCTCATCGTGGGCATCGCCGTGGTCGACGATACCTTCCGCCACCTCAATGTGAGCGACGGTGTGCTCTATCTGCTCGGACTGGCTGGCGTGTGTGCCGTCTGTTATATCGTCTTTACCATCACCACGATGTATTATGTGGGATATCTTCTGCTTGTGGCATACATCGCATTCGCATTGTGGCGCTACTTCACCCATACACGAAGCAAATTCATCTGCGGCAACTGCGGCCTGCAAATCAAAAAGAAAGGCCGATGCCCCCATTGTGGCGCACTCAATGTGTAAATGGATAAGAGCCCATAAGTGTAAATAGAAGCATACCCCATATGCGTAAATAGAAGCATGTCCCGTATGTCGCTGTACCACAGCGACCACCCACCTCGCTTATGTTGCAGCCGAGCATTCATGCAGAACTAAATTCTCAATCAACAATCGGCCAAGGGTTGGAACAATCCGTCATACAAATCCATCCAATCCGTTAAACAAAAGAAAAGCGGATTTTTTCTTTGTGTTCTCTTCGATTTTCACTATTTTTGCACCATATTAGCCGGGGAACCACATTCCTTGGCTTTGATTGGTATGGAATCACGTCTTAAAACAACGACAATATGAGAAAGTTGATGGCCATCATCATCGTGGTGGCTCTGGTAGTGGTAGGAATATTCATTGGAAAACGGTCGGCAAGAGTCGACGACAATGGTCATTTCCTGCCACCCGATACCGCTACGCTGAAGACCGCCAAACCAGTGGTGCATATCTACATGGAGAACTCTGGCAGCATGAACGGCTATGTGACCACCAACTCACAGTTCAAGAATGCGCTCGGCCACCTCATCACCAAGGCCGATGGGTTCTATAGTGGCACGACTATCGACTTCATCAACCAGGGCATCTTCCATACGCCGATGTGCGACGACCTCGATAACTTCGTGCTCAACCTCAACCCCACGTCGATGCAGGTGGGCAATACCAGTTCTACCGACATCAACAAAATCTTCAAGATGATTCTCGACCGTACCTCGCGCGATACCATCTCAGTGCTCGTGAGCGATTGTATGTATGATGTCGACAACGTGGGAAACCTGCTCTCTGCGGCTGCCACCAGCACCACCGGCACCTTCATGAAAGCCATCCGGCGCGCACGCGACGACAAAAAGGAGTTCGCCGCCATTATCATGCAGTGTATGTCGGAGTTCAGTGGAAACTATTATGAGGGCAACCAAGCCATCGCTTGCAACGGACAACGGCCCTACTACGTCATCGTCTTGGGCAATCTCGACCAGGTGAAGGACTTCAGTGAGCATATGGAACTGGAAGATACCGCCACCGGACTGCCCGGCCTCACTCACAAGTATATGGTGTCGTCCTCGCCCACATGGCATCTCGACAATATGACCGCGCGCATCTTTGCCAGCGACTTCACCAATGCCGTGCGCATACAGGCCAACCACGACGGGCTCAATGTGAGGAAGGTGACGCTCGACAAGGAACAATCGAACTTCAACTTTGCGTTAGGACTGGGGGTGCGCCACCTCTTCACCGACCTGTCCTATCTGCTCGATAAAGACAACTATGAGGTGGAGCCGGCACAGTTTAAAATCACCGACGTCAACGACGAGGCGAAATTCACCGAGTGCGACTTCTTCCAACACCCCATCTGCGTACAGATGGTGGTGCTTGGACAACACTACGCGCCACAACTCACGCTCAAACTCAAGAACAAGGTGCCTAAATGGGTCTCCGAGTGCAGTTACAACAAACGCCTCGGCACACTGCCCGAAAGCCATCAGTCGTATGCCATCTACGAGATGGTGGAAGGCATCTACAACGCTTTCTATAACTCGATGGACACCAACAGCCGTGACATCTTCCAACTCCAGGTGAAGTTTGAAGGCTATGAATAGGATTGAAGATTGAGATAGAGAAACAGAAAAAAGGAATCGGGGATAGTGATAAAGAGCAAAGGCTGAAAAGCAGGACATACGTCCCATTAACTTCCCCTTCTTGCAAATATATACAAATATGGACATAATATCAGAAATTCTCGAATTGTTCGGAGCAGCCTATCTTGGCGACTTCTCCAAGTACATGTTCCAAGCCGGGGCGTATGGAAGCGTGTTCTACGTCATGCTCCTGCTGCCGCTCCTCGTAGCCTTCGTCTACTATATCGTGCTCGACCATATCCTGCTTGCACAACTGCGCAAGTGGCTCATCATCGGGACAACGACAAGCGTGGTGGCTGCCCTCGTTGCGATGTTCATCGCACACCAGCAGATTGAGGGGTTCACCTTCGCACAGAATATCTTCAACGTCAACATAGGGTCGGCCGACTATCTCTCCTTCGGCTTTATCGTGTTCTTCTACAGTGCTCTGCTCTATTTCGTCTTCTCACTCATCCTGAAGTCGTTCAGCAGCAGGTCGAGGAACATACCGTTTTAGGTTTGAGATTTAAGATTTTAGGTTTGAGATTTTTGGGGGCGGTATTCGGAACGGTAATTTAGAGTTCAACAGAGGTACTGAAAAAGGCAGATGAGTAGGACATACGTCCGTTCCACTCTCCATCAACTTCCCTGTAACTCTCTTTTCACTCCCATTCAAGACCATCTTCCCTTCCTTACAGAAAACCATTTCAAAAATGAGCAAATTATATATCTATGGCATCGGAGGCACGGGAGCAAGAGTATTGCGCTCGCTCACGATGCTACTCGCTTCGGGCGTTTCGCTGGGCGGGAAAATCGACACCATCGTGCCGGTCATCATCGACCCCGATACCAGCAACGGCGACCTCACACGCACTATATCGCTGATGCAACTCTACAGGAAAGTGCGGCAGCACTTGTCGTTCGACAACCGTCCAGAGAAGAAAGGCTATTTCAAGGTGGATATCGACGATATGAACACCAACTTCAGGCTGCATCTCAACAATGTAGCCAACATGAAGTTCTCCGACTATATCGCCTACAACCGATTCGCCAACCAGGGACAGGCCGACAGCAACCAGGCACTCCTCAGCCTGCTCTTCTCCGACAAAAACCTCGCTTGCCCGCTCGACGTGGGATTCAAGGGAAACCCCAATATGGGAAGCATCGTGCTCAACGACCCGAAGAACACTGAGTCGCTTATCTCGCTGCTCCAGCATTTCCAGTCCGACGACCAGATCTTCATCATCAGCAGCATCTTCGGAGGAACGGGAGCGGCTGGGTTCCCACTATTGCAGAAAACTTTCCGTGAGGCGGAACGGCTCAACATCCCCAACTCGTCGGCCATCGCCAACGCAGCCATAGGTGCTGTCACCGTATTGCCGTATTTCGGACTGAAAGAGAATGCCGAAAGCGAAATCAATATGGAGACATTCATCTCCAAGACCAAGGCGGCGCTGAAATACTATATCGGAAACCTCGATGTAGACAATCTCTACTATATCAGCGACAACATCAAAAACAGATACGACAATATCGAGGGGGCTACCGAACAGCGCAACAAGGCGCATTTTGTGGAACTGGCAGCAGCGCTCGCCATCGTCGACTTCGCCAACTCAAACGTCGAGCACAACCGCGTGCAGACCAATACGTCATACCGTGAGTTCGCTGTCAAGGGCGACGAGAACCCTATCTCCTTCGATGCGCTCTGCTCCGCCACCTTCGGGGCAGTGGGCCGCGAGATGATCAGTTTCTACCTCTTCTCGCGCTTCCTCATGGAGCATTTCCACCTCACACAGGATTACGCGTGGGCAAAAACTCCACAAATGAAGGGCGTGAGTTACAACGATGCTTTCTTCGCCGACCTCAAGCAGTTTGCCGACCTCTACAAGAACCATTGGCTGAAGGAGATGTCCGACAACCAGCGCAGTTTCCAACCCTTCGACCTCTTCGCAAATACCGACGATGTGTTCGACACCATCATGCATATCGAACCGAAGAAGACGAGCAAACTCGGACGCTTGCTGGGAAAGAACCTCAAGGGATATCCCGCTATCGACTCCGAGGTGTCGGATGTGTCGATGAAGAAACTGCGTGGACTCGACGCCTACAACTATTTCATGACCGTGCATGAGCAGGCCATCAACAACGTCATCAAAAAGAAATATAATATTTGATCATGGCATACGTTTTCAGATTCCATAAAGGGAGCGAGACCATCGAGGGATGGCAGGAGACAGCACAACTGGGTACCAAGGACATCGAGACCATCGAAGACCCCAACGGTGCCAAGGCTTCCCTGCCCATCACATCCATACCTACACCGTTCGCCGGCTTCGAACTGGCAAAGACGGCCTTCGCCTACTGTGCCGAGATGGGGGTCAAGGGCTCTACCATCTACCACAAGATGGCGGCCAACGCACTCGATGTGCTCGAGATTTTCTTCTGCTACAAGAGCAAGTATGCCAAACTGTTCCAAATCGTCACCTGGGACAAGAGCAACGACTTGCAGCGACTGGCTGCCGACGGGGTGCCCGAACATGCTGCCGTGGCTGCCACACTGGGACTTTTCCTCTCGCAAGACGCACAGAGTTTCAACTTCGCTCGCATGCAGTATATCTACATGCTCAACTACATCGGACCGGGGGCTGTGGGACAAATCAATATCGTGGGGGGCACCTCGCCTACCTCGGTGTGCATGGCTTCGGCCAACGACTTGTCGTATGTGCGGGGGGTATACCTGAGCAACTACCACGAGGCGTTCCAGCCCGATGAGGACGGCACCTTCCGCTCTCTCGTCGACCGCGACCGCGATTTCCGGGAGTTCGTCTACCTGCTCTCCAAGCAGCCTGGGTTCAACGGACTCTTCAATGAGTTCCATGCCTATGTCGACACCTGCTTCAAGGCTGATACCGATACGGAGTTCAAAAATCGGCTCAACATGGCACAGCCCAGCCTCTATGGCAGCATCTACCAACCGCTGCTGGCTGGCAGTTCGCAGATGATGCTGGCGGGCGACATCCCGATGATGTGCATGGCAGGCGACAGGATAGCAGAGGAGAGCGACTTCCGCATCCTCTCCGAGGGTGACCAGCAGCGACTGCCGCTCGTGTTGCCCTCAGAACCATATTTCGAGACGGGCATGCGCTATACCACCACCGACTGGAAACCTAGTCTGATGGTGCCTCTGGCCGACCCACGGCCCATCGATGAGCGCACACTGCCTTTCGACACTACCCAATATCCTTACCTCACCACCGACGACGTGTTCGAGCCTTATCTCATCCGTACCGTATTCCCGGTCAATGAGTCGGCTTTCTTCACCAATATGTTCCGCGGAAACAATCGCACGGCCGACGAGTGCCAGTACTTGCTGCCGCTGAAACCAGAGATTCTCAGGTATATCTCGGTGAAGACGCTCACAGGGTATGCCGGCAACACGTCGAAACCGGTGTTCCAACTCAATGAGATGCCCGACGGACGCATGCAGGCGGTCATCAACATCCCTGTGCAGAAAGGACGTTACGTCACGCTGCACCGGGAGTATACCACGGCACAGGTCGACCCCAACCCCGAACGCCTGATATGGCCCATCATGGAGTGCCGCTTCGACCTCTTCCTCTTCCCGAGTTACCATATCGAAGACCCCGACCTGGAGAAGCCGCAGCGCATATACCTCGTCGACGAGGATACGGCAGGATACAAGAAAGACCAGTTCCAGTATTCGGTCTATGCCTACCGCGACAATGAGAGCGAACCGCTTCGGCATACGCTCGTCGAAAGGGCCGACAAACGCCGCCAGTTCCTCACCTCAAAGTATTTCTGCCTCAACGAGGAGTTCGACTACTTGGTAGTCACCAATACCATAGCCAGCGGCATCCTCGTGCCACTCTACCGGTCGGTGAAACAGGGCAGCAAGGTGTTCGACTTCGCCATCGACTTCGGCACCACCAATACGCATGTGGAGTTTAAGACCGATACCGATGCCGAGCCGCAGCCGCTCACCGTTACCACCGACGACGTGCAGGTGCTCTCGCTCAACTCACAGTCGCGACGTGCGCTCGATATGATCGACCAGGAGGGACTGGAGTCATTCTATGGCGGACCGGCTCAGGCGTTCATGCAGGAGTTTGTGCCAGTGGCCATCGGCGAGGGCGAGATAGCACGGTTCCCCATGCGCACCAACCTCTGCTACAGGTCGGGACACAGCGTTGAGGGACGTGAAATCTTCCCGTTGGCCGACTACAACATCGGCTTCCACTACGAGAAGGAGGATACCTACGACTACAACGAGACTCGGCCCGACCTGAAATGGGACAGCAGCCGAGGCAACAACTTGCTCGTGGAGGCGTATTTCGAGGAACTTCTCATGCTCATCCGCAACAAGGTGCTGCTCTCCGGAGGATTCCTCCCCCGCACGAGCATCACATGGTTCTACCCGGTGTGCATGCAGCCTTACCAGATTTCCAACCTCGAGAACTCTTGGAATAAACTCTGCCGACGGCTCATCTCTCCACAGGGATATAAACTGCAGAAGGTGGCAGAGTCGCTCGCACCCTACTACTACTATACGAAGAAAGAGGATGTGGATGCGGAGAGCAGGCCAGTGGTGTCGATGGATATCGGTGGCGGAACCACTGATTTCGTGGTCTATCACACGGGCAACCAGGCAGCGCTCATCTCGTCGGTGCGCTTCGCGGGAAACAATATCTACGGTGATTTCCTCGGACGGGGACCGGAGTATAACGGCTTCGTAAAGGCCTTCGCACCCGACTTCGACGTGAAACTGCGCGATATCAGCGGCGTGAGCGATGTCTACCTGAAGTCGAAACGCAACAGCGCAGAGTTCATCTCCTTCCTCTATTCGCTCGACAGCAACCCGCGCATGGCAGGACGGGGCATCTCCTTCTCTGAGGAACTCCGTGCCAACCAGGAGTTGCGCGTGGTGCTGATGATGTTCTTCGCTGCAGAGGTCTACTATGCCGCCAAACTCCTCGAGATGCGCCAACTGAAGACACCGGCATACATCACTGTGAGCGGTACGGCATCAAAGGTGCTCTCGCTCATCGGCAGCATCGACGCATTGCAGTCACTGGCCACGCACATCTTCAACGACGTGCTGGGCGATACGGGAAAGGTGGAACTCAAATTGGTGGAGAACCCGAAGGAAATCACTTGCAAGGGCGGACTGAACATGAAGCAGCGCTATGTGGTGGAGGATGTCGAGGAAATCACACGGTTCCGCTCGGGCTCGAAGACGCTCGACAGCATCGCTATTCCACGCTACAAGGACATCACACCGCAGGTGCGGGCAGAGGTGCTCGAGGCTTACGAAAAGTTCGTCGACTATTTCTTCGGACTCAACCAGCGCTATAGTTTCGCGAAGTATTTTGGCGTGTCCAACGAGCGCGAGTTCGCCAAGTTCCGAACGGTGCTTACCGAGAAGGCGGAGCAGGATTTCAACAAGGCCATCGAGGCTCGCAACGACAGTATGACCGATGAGGAGAACCCTGAACTCAAAGACTCACTCTTCTTCATACCTCTTACGGGAGGCATCAGCCGACTGGCACTCTACATTGCACAAAACCCCTAAATCATCATCACCATGCAGACAGTGCTTTCCATCTTCCTCTTCCTACTGGCCATCGCCTACGTGGAATATCGGCTGAAGTCGCTACGGCGCGAGGACAGTGATGACAAGTCAAGTGCTTTCGACTTCTTCGCCACGAAGGAGGAACTGAAAAAGGCCGTGAAAAAAATCAACGAGCAGGCCGAGGCTTATCAGAAGGCTATCGACGAGAAACTTACGTCGGTGGAGCAGAAGGCGTTCTTCACTCCACAGGTGGAAGAGAAGGTATCAGAGGTGGTGGAGGAGGAACCCGACCCATCGGTCATCTTCTTCCGCTGGCCAGGCGACGACGGCTCGTTCGACGACCGACAACGACTCACCGCACAGAGCGAAGACACTTATTATCTCTTCCGGCTCGATGACTCCCGCACCCATGCAGAGTTTGTCTTTGTCACCATGAGCGACACGCAACTCAGCAAGGCCAACAACAGTTCGAAGAAGTATATCGAGCGTGCCTGCACCTTCGTCAATGCCAAGTCAGCGCAATACACTTGCACCCCGGGAAAGGCACACTTGGAAAGAGGCAAATGGCTAGTCGACCTGAAAGCCCGCATCGAATACAAGTAGGGCTAGGGACTGAGGGACTATCATCCCCGTCTCGCCCGTAAATGCCTATAACCATAACAAGCATCCCTGCCCTTTGACAAAAGGCAGGGATGCTTGTTTCATGGGGCAGAAGCCTCCTGGAAGGGGTCTTACATCCCCCGGTGCTTGTAGGTGGAATATCCATACCACGCCACCACCACAAAGCAGAGGAACGGCAGGATAAACGACAGGTTCACGGCGGGGAAACCGGCAATCTCTTTCTGGTCGATGATGGCGGCTTGCAGCGGGGGCAACACCGAACCGCCGAGGATAGCCATGATGAGACCGGCGGCGCCAAACTTAGCGTCATCGCCCAGCCCGTCGAGGGCGATACCGTAAATGGTGGGGAACATCAGCGACATGCAACCGCTCACGCACACCAGACAGTAGAGTCCCAACCTGTTCTGGAAGAGTATCACACCCAGGGTGAAAAGCATTCCAAGACAAGCGAAGATGGTGAGCAACTTCGCGGGTTTCAACCACTTCATCAGGTAGGTGGCGATGAAACGCGAGCAGATGAAGAAGAGCATGGCGTAGATATTGAACTGCTGCGACAGCACTTCGGCATCGCGCTCCGCCATTCCCTCTTCCATAAACACTCTCGTGCCATACTGGATGATAAACGTCCAGCACATAATCTGTGCGCCCACATAGAAGAACTGGGCTATCACGCCCTCACGGTAGTATTTCAGCGAGAAAATGCGCTTCAGCGTGGACAGGAAATGGATGTCGTGGCTCTGGTCACCATTCTTCGGCATCCTCGTGAAGAAGATGATGAAAAACATCACCACTATCACCAGACCGATGGCGAGGTAGGGCGACACGAGCACGCTCAGGTCGGCCTCCTTCATCGCGGCGAAGTCGGCATCGTTGAGAAGCGCGCGGTCCTCAGTGCTCATCGGGTTGAGTTTTGCCTGGATGAAGTTCATCGCTACAAACATGCCGATAATCGAACCGCAAGGGTTGAAACACTGTGCCATGTTCAGGCGCCGGGTGGCGGTCTCATCACTTCCCATGGTAAGGATGTAGGGGTTGCAACTCGTCTCCAGGAACGACAGGCCGCAGGTCATCACAAAATAGGCGATGAGGAAACAGCCATACACTCCCACCATCTTCGCGGGGAAAAATAGCAATGCGCCAGTGGCGTAGAGGCCAAGACCCATGAGCACGCCGGCCTTGTAGGAGAACTTGCGGATGAAGATGGCAGCAGGGAAGGCCATGGCAAAATAGCCGCCATAGAAGGCCACCTGCACCAACGCCCCTTCGGTGACGTTCATGCGGAAAATCTTCGAAAAGGCCTTCACCATCGGGTTGGTGATGTCGTTGGCAAAGCCCCAAAGGGCAAAGCAGAAGGTGACGAGGATAAACGGGATGAGGAAGTTCACACCGTCTTTCGAGAGAATGGAATTGCGTTTCATCATTAGTTTGTATTATGGTGGGCAGGCGGGCTGCCCACCGGATGGATTACTTGTATATTGGTCCGTACGTGGCACAGGCTCTGTAGTCGGCTCCCTCTTTGTCCATACCGAAGGCGTTCCATGCTGACGGACGGAAAATTTTCTCGTCTTCGATGTTGTGCATGCACACCGGGATGCGGAGGATGCTGCAGAGCGTGATGATATCGGCGCCGATATGGCCATAGGCAATGGCACCGTGGTTGGCACCCCAGTTGTTCATTACCGAGTAAACGTCCTTGAAGGCGTCTTTACGTGGGTCGAGGCGAGGGACAAACCAGGTGGTGGGCCAGGTGGGGTCGGTGCGCTTGTCGAGGATGTCGTTCACTGTTGGATCGAGGTCTACCGACCAGCCTTCTGCCAACTGCAGCACCGGACCGAGCCCTTGCACCATGTTGAGGCGCAGCATCGTCATCGGCATGCCGCCACGGGTGAGGAAGTGCGACGAGTAGCCGCCACCGCGGAAGTAGTCGCGGTCGGCGGGCATCCAACTGGTGGCTTTCAGACAGGCCTCCATGTCGGCATCGGTAATGTCCCAGTGCGACTTCATCGTGGGGCCTCCTGTGCTGTCGGTCATCGCACCAGTGGCATCGAGGGTGGTGGCACCGCTGTTGATGAGATGGATGAAACCGCCTGCTGCACTGCCTTCTGGACGCTTTCCAGCCACACGCTCCACGGCATCCGGGCTCCAGTAAGTACGGATGTCGGAGAACATCACACCTTTGTTGGTGAGCAGATGCCCGAAGAGCATCGACATACCGTTGAGGAAGTCGTTCTCGGTGGCGAGGATATAGGCTTCACGCGGACCGTTCCAGTCGAACGAGGTGCACATCATCGACTCGGGGAAGTCGAAGTTGGGCTTGTAGTCGGTCCACTGTCGCTGACCCTGCACACCGGCGGCGATGGCATTGTGACCGATGGCCTCTTCCTTGTAGCCCATCTCGAGAAGCCGCTCCGAACCTTGCATCAGGTCGCGTATAATCATCATCGTCTTCACCGTGAACTCCCAGTCTTCGTCTTTCTCCTGGCGGTTCTTGCCTTTGCCCTTGCCGTTGAAGGTGGCCATCGGCGTGCCGGGAAACAGCGGACGGTCCTCGTTGTAGTCGTGTCCTTCACGGGGCTTGCAGTATTTCTCCACCCATGCCATGGCTTTAGCCAGTTCTTCCTGGTCGTAGATGTTAAAATCAACGCGCCTCAGAACCTCCACCAGCGACACGTATTCGGTGCGCATACCGAGATAGTGCTGTAGGAAATCGGCATTCACGATACTGCCGGCTATACCCATGCAGGTGTTGCCCAACGAGAGATATGACTTGCCGCGCATCGTGGCAACGGCCTGGGCGGCACGGGCAAAGCGTAGTATCTTCTCTGCCACATCATCAGGGATGGTGTTGTCGTCAAGGTCCTGCACGTCGTGACCGTAGATGCCGAAGGCGGGCAGACCCTTTTGGGCGTGGGCGGCGAGAACGGCAGCCAGATATACGGCACCGGGGCGCTCCGTGCCGTTGAATCCCCATACGGCCTTGGGGTAGTGAGGGTTCATGTCCATCGTCTCAGAACCATAGCACCAGCACGAGGTCACGGTGATGGTACTGCCCACACCCTCGCGCTCGAATTTCTCGGCGCAGGCAGCCGACTCGGCCACACGGCCGATGGTGGTGTCGCTGACGACACACTCCACGGCGCTGCCGTCGCCGTTGCGCAGGTTGCTGCTGATGAGGTCGGCAACGGCATGCGCCAGATTCATTGTCTTCTCTTCCAGGCTCTCTCTTACTCCGCCCTGACGGCCGTCGATGGTGGGGCGGATACCTATTTTGGGATATTTCTTCACGATTGTTTAGTTATGGTTTGTTTCTTGTAGTTTGCAGTCTTTGCAGTCTTTATGGTCTTTGCGGTTCCTCGTCCCTATCTTCGAAAAAATCCCCTCCTCATGCCAGTGGGAGGGGATAAGGAAGCCTGTGGGGGTGACACAGGCATTCTATGAAGTATCGTTAGTATTCCATCATCGGTGGGAGTTCCTTGGCCTGGGCAACCATCTTCTCTACTTCCTTCAGGCTGGGAACGCGTCTCACGAGGTTCTTTGCGGCATTCACTTCCTCAAGTTTCGGCTGCAGGTTCTCGGGCTTGCGGTTGCGGAACTCCTTCACGGTGTCTACGCCAGCAGCCTCAAGAAGTTCTGAGAACTGTGGACCTACGCCATTGATGCGCATCAGGTCGCAGTGGTTCGACCAAGTGAGGATGAGTTTCTCAGATATGCCGGTGGCTTCGGCCAGTGCCTTGCGGCCAGCAGGCTTGCAGCATTTCTCAAGCATTTCTTTGTCGGTGTTGATGCCAGCGGCAATCAGTTTCTCGGCATATACGTCGCCGATACCTTCGATGTCAATAATCTTGTATGTCATAACTCTGTTGTTTAGGTAAATAAATAATGCTTTTCAATAATTTACAAATATAGAAAGAATACTTGATACATCAATCCGACAACTTGTTTTTATAATATATTTTAACAAAATCGTTATCATATGCCGTGCCTTCCTCTAGACATCACATACACACGTTTTTCGAAATCATCGAACCGTCAGCGCCATAACATACCACGATATGCATGCCGTGGGGTAGGGTGTCGAGGGGCAGTTCCACAGTACTGTCGCCATGGCATTTCCTGGTGAGGAAACAGGTGCCGGTGGCATTCACCACATCCACCCTGACCAACGGGCGAGATGAAAAGATGGTGGCGGAGTGACCGTTAATCCGCACCCCCACGTCGTGGAACGGGATGTCGCGAATTCCGTCTTCTATCACTTCACCGGGCAGGTGCTGGTCGAGGAACTGCAGGCGCTGGTGAAACCAGTTCTTCACCGTGGCTATCTCCTCGGCATACGACGACACACGGTAGGCAGCGAAGAAACTCGTCGGACTGAAATCCCATGGGTTGTCCGACTTCAGTATCTCCTTGTATTTCTTCAGTTGTCGCTCCTGTGCCTCGTCGAGCAGTGCGGCATAACTGTCGAGAAACAGGTTGATGGAATCCTCGCTAAGGATGCCCTGGCGCAGCGCGGTGTAGCGCGTCTTCACGGCATTGCTGAAGGCAGGGTCTTCGAGCAGCCGGCGCCACATCGTGGGGGTGGGGTTGGTCTCACAACCTTGATATACCCATGAGAGCACGTTGTTGGCATTGCAGAAATTGCAGTTGCCGTAGGCCAGGTTGAAGTCCCACACCGGACCGGCGAACAGCAGGCCGCGGCTACCGTCTTTATGGTCTTTGTCCTTGTAGTAGTAGGCGCTGCGCTTGAATCCGTCGGCATTCAGGCTCAGTTCGGTATGGATGAAGTAGTCTACAAACGACGCCACGTCGATGAGTTGTGAGTAGCCCTGCACAGGGTCGGCGAACTCGTCGCTCTGGATGGTAAGTTCGGCACTGTCTACATAACTTTGTATGTAGGCTTTCTGCTCAGGCTGCAGGTCTTTCTTCTTCGGGTAGTAGATGGTCCAGATGATATCGCTCTCCACCGTCGTCATGCCGGTCCACGACCATTGCCGCTGGATGCCCTTCACTTTCGAGACGAAGGTCTCGTCATCGGGGTCTACGGCATCTATGCGCACGATATAGCCACCGGTGACGTCGCGCCCCGCTATGTCATCGGGTTTCAGTTTGTTGATGTCTACACGGTTCTTGTCACGCTTGATGCTCTCGCAGAGGGCGTACACCCCCACATACTCGCCGTTCACCATCACCTCGCACATCTGTGTACGGGGTCCCCAGTGGCCCATGGCGTTCCAGAGATAATAGGCATACACGTCGCGCACCATCGATACGTCGTTGTAGGGTGCCAGCAGCACCCAGTCGGCTTCCTCGGGCATACCGAGCAGCGATACGGCTGTGTCGTTGCCCAGTTCATCCCATGTCTCAATGGTGTATTTCTTTTGGTTGAAGTTCAGCGAACTCTCCCCGCGCAGTTTGATGCCCACGTGCCCGTCGTAGTCGTTGGGCGTGTCGGTCACGTTGTTCACTTGTCCTTCGCCGTTGTTGATGATTTTCATCGTTCCCATCACCTTTTCATCGGCGTTGATGGCTTGTTGCGTCTCGATAATCACGATGGGCAGGTTCGAACTGGTGAAGTTCACGTTGTCTGCCTTGCCCAATATAGTGAGTGTGAGGAACGCCAGTGTCAGAATAGTTTTTGTCTTTGTCATTGCTTTTCTTGTCATTATAGTAAGATGTCTTCTATACATTGCGTGTCGTATGTTCTTTTTCCTTCCTTTCCTTTCCCTCCTTTCATTAGAGGCTTGGCCCCTATTTTTACAAAAAAAGAAGTAGGCTTGGGGAGAGCCCCAAGCCCCTTCCTTTTATTTTACTTTACTTCACAACGACTTTCCTTGTCCTTGTCGTCCCGTTGCTGAGTGTCTCGCGCACAATGTTGATACCCTTCGTCAACTGGTCGAGCGACTGTCCCGACAGGTTGAAGAAACGTGTCGATACCACGCTCGCCATGCTGCCCGAGAAGGGCTGCTCGATGGCGGTGGGGTCAATGGCGAGCACTTCGCGGCTGATGCGGTCGAAGTGTATCGATGCCGTGGAGGTGCCGATATACTGCAGGGCGAGGAACGAGTAGTTGTCGAACACGTCGAAGGTATAGTCATTGCCTGTGGCCACGACGGGGGTCACCTGCACGTCATCGCCAATCACGGTCACCATCTGGAAGTCCTCCCCGATGGGCTCACTGGTGTGGAAGGTGTAGTGGTGGTAGGTGCCGATGGATACATTGCCGGAGTAAGGGCCTACATAGGCATACTGCTGCGTGAAGTTCACCGTGCCTTGATATACGGGCTCTGAACCGTAGGGGATGATGGTGGCAGGGTTCCAGCCGTTGGCAACGAGGCCGCTGGTGTGCACGGCTTCGCCGTCGGTGGTGTAGAGTACTACGTCGTTGACGATGGTTTCCACCGTCCCGTTAGTCATGTTCTGGAGGGCAAACTGTGTCACCACAGGGTCGTCGCCAAGGTCGCTGGGGTTGAAACTCCCCTCAAGCACGGTCTGGTCGGCGGCAAAGGGGTAGTAGTGGCCGCCGTAGGCATCGGCCTGGGCTTTGTTGCGCACGAACATCTGCAGGCGTCCTTCTGCACCGGGAGCCACACCGAGATCGATGCGGTAGCGGGGATAGTCGTTGATGTTGAATGGCTCGCCCCAGAGTTTCACGTCACCCCAGTTGCCGGGCAACGAAACAGTGGCGGGCAGGCCGTTCACACTCACCGGACGGCCCTCTATCTCTGCGCCGTAGTCTACCTTGATGTCCAGGTCCTCGCTCGAGGGCGTGAACTCGGTGAGGTACACGTCGCGTGTCACCGACGTAATCTCTAAGGGGTCGATGGCAGTGCTCGACTTGCGCTGCACGGCCAGATACCAGTAACTCTGGGTAAGGGTGATGCTGAACGAGTTGCCCGATACTTCTATCTGCGGGTAGGTCTCGCCGATGGGCTCGCCATACTCGTCCTTGTAGCCGAGTTTCCACTGCAGTCCGTCGGGGATGGGGTTGGCGGTGCGCACGGTGATGACATGCTTCGTGCCCTCTGTCACGTCAGAACCCCATGCCTTGCCGCCTACTTCGCCCCACTGGCCGCGGAAGTTCACGGTGCCGCTGTAGATGTTGCCGTCGTCGGATGCCGTGCCGCTTACGCTGCTCGCCCAGTTGCCCACGAGGGGGAGGAAGGCCTCAGTGCCGGGGTCAGGACCTTGGTATACTACGGGGTCGGCGGCAAACTCTCCGGGCTCGCCCGTTCCCCACCATCCGGTCCACCAGTCGAGGTCTATCTTCGAGTAGTTGCTCGGGGCAATGCGCACATGGGTGTCCACATCTTCTTTTCCCAGGAGGTACTTGTCGATGAAGGCTTGCACCTCAGGATACTGCACCTCTGGCAACTGGCAGTGGCCATGGCCGGCAACAATGGAGTAGCCCACGCGGTCGGCGATGCCAAACTGCTCCCACACCTTCATCGCACCGTTCATCGACACGTAGGCCGAAGGGTCGGCGAGCCAGGTGTAGTCAGGGTTGCCGAGCATCAGCAGGGCACGCGGGCACACCATGGCTGCCAATTCGTGATGGTCGTGGGGAAGATACGACACGTCCTTCCCGCCATAGGTGTCGCGCAGACTCTGCATAAACCAGTTGTAGTCGGTGTTGTCGAGACCTTCCACCGACTCGGCATCGGGCTGGGCATTCATCCAGCGCGAGTAGCGCCAGGCAGCAGCACCGCCGCCACCGGGCTCCTGGGCAATGGTGAGGGCCACACGCTCGTCGAAGGCTCCGCAGAAAAGGGCCATCTTGCCGGCATACGAGCAGCCGGTGACACCAATGCGTGCCATGTCAATCTTCGTGGCCTCCGAGCCCAACTGCTGCAGACCGTCAATCAGTCGGCTCAGACCCCATGCCCACTCGCTGTAGGCACCGTTCTGCGTCAGGTCGGGGTAGAGACGGTCGAAGGCGTAGTTGCCGCGGCCCGCCGGACTGCCAAACTGCGAGTAGTTGTTCACCTGACTCTCGCTGTAGTTCATCAAGGCGATGGGGCGGTCGCGGAACAGGGCGGCAGGCAGCGAGTTGTTGCTGGTGCCAATCATCAGGGCATAGGGGGGCTCGCCCACGGTGGGGTAGGTGATGGTGGCGCTCAGGTGCAGTGTCTCACCGTTCACCGTCACGTCCACGTTCAGCGTGTTGCCGTCCATCGAGGCACTCACCGCCGAAGGATCCACCACAGGCTTGGTGCCAATCTCATAGTGCTGAATCTCCTTGGCTATCTCGCCGCGGCGCTTCGACCAGTCGCTGAACTCGGTCACGCGGCCGCTGCCGTCCGACCATTCCAGAGGGTCGGGCAGAGGGTCGATTTTCTTCGCCTGGTCTTTCGTGGGGAGCACGGGATTGGCTTCAGCGCCGGTGTTCTCTACGGAGTAGACCAGTGGGATGTCCTGCGCATGCAGGCTCAAGGTGCCACATAGCATGGCCAACAGCATGGTAAAGGTTTTTTTCATAGGTTGAAATGAGTTTGAATAGTTATAATATAAGTTAGGTGGTATCGAAATCAAATTTTACATGCGTTGTGTTGTCGCTGCAAAAATAGAATTTTTCTCTTTTGCATCCATAAAATGGCGTTACATAGACGTTCAAAATTGTTCCATGCCCTAAAAAAGTGTCTTTTCCCGTTTGAAGGAACGATAGGGTGGGGAGCGGCTTGCAAGCGGAGTCGGCTTTAAAAATCATTTCACATTGTTTATGTTTTGTGCTATCGGGCGTATTTATAATAAAAGTATGTTTGTATATATTGCTTTTTTACCTATATTTGCGACAAGTAAATATACCCCGTTTCAGTCATCAATAACAGAGAAATGAAAAACTTCCGCTTATTACAACTATTCATGATGTGTCTCTTCACGACGGCACTCTCAGCAGCCCCCCGTTTCGTGAGTTTCGATAGCGGCGACGTGCTGCTCAACGGCAACGACATGCAAATCTATGTCGATCCTGTCGACTGTAAGGGTGTGGCCATTGCCGCCCGCAATCTGGCAGAAGACTTCCAGCGCGTGAGCGGAAGAAAACCTGTCGTGGCTGCCGACGGCAATGCCACCATCCTCGTGGGTACTATGGGGCACTCTGCCGCCATCGACCGCTTGGTGAAGGCCAAGAAAATCGACCGTAAGGCGCTCAACGGCAAGTGTGAGAAATACATCATCACCGTCGTCGACAACCAACTCGTCATAGCCGGCTCCGACCGACGCGGCACCATCTACGGCATCTACGAACTGTCGAGCCAGATAGGGGTGTCACCGTGGTATTACTGGGCCGACGTGCCCGTGGCGCACCACGACCGCATCTACGCCCTCCGGGGCACCTATACCGACGGTGAACCTGCCGTGCGTTACCGCGGCATCTTCCTCAACGACGAGGCACCATGCCTCACCTCTTGGGTGAAAAACACGTTTGGCACCGACTACGGCGACCACCGCTTCTATGAGAAGGTGTTCGAACTCATCCTCCGTCTTAAGGGCAACTTCCTGTGGCCGGCAATGTGGGGATGGGCATTCTATGCCGACGACCCGCTCAATAGCCAGACGGCCGACGAGATGGGGGTGGTCATCGGCACAAGCCACCATGAGCCCATGGCACGCAACCACCAGGAATGGGTGCGTAAACGTGGAAAAGAGGGGGCGTGGAACTACCAGACCAACCAGGCCGTCATCGACCAGTTCTTTACCGAGGGCATGGAGCGGGCGAAGGATACCGAAGACCTCATCACCATCGGTATGCGTGGCGATGGCGACGAGGCGATGAGCGAGGAGGCGGATACCAAACTCCTTGAGAAGGTTGTGGCCAACCAGCGTGCCATCATACGCAAGGTGACAGGACGCCCGGCGGAGAAGACACCACAGGTGTGGGCTTTATATAAAGAGGTGCTCGACTACTACGACAAGGGCATGCGGGTGCCCGATGATGTATGCATCCTCCTCTGCGACGACAACTGGGGCAACCTGAGACGTGTACCCAACGCCGAGGAGCGCAAACACCCGGGTGGATGGGGACTCTACTATCATGTCGACTACGTAGGGGCACCGCGCAACTCGAAATGGCTCAATGTCACGCCGTCGCAGAACATGTGGGAACAACTCACCCTGGCCTATCAGAGTGGGATGGAGAAACTGTGGGTGCTCAACGTGGGCGACCTGAAACCCATGGAGTATCCCATCACGCTCTTCCTCGACATGGCATGGAACCCCTCCTCGGTCAACGTCGACGTGGTGCAGTCGCACACCCTGCCGTTCTGCCAGCAGGCGTTCGGCGAGGAGCAGGCTCCCGAGGCGGCTCGTATCCTCAACAGGGTGTGCCAACTCAATGGCCGTATCACCGCCGAGATGCTCGACAGTCGCACCTATAGCCTGGAGACAGGGGAGTGGCGACAGGTGGCCGATGAGTATATGCGGCTCGAGGCAGAGGCACTGCGCCAGTATCTCACCTTGCCCGAGGCTTACCGCGATGCCTACCAGCAACTCATCCTCTTCCCCGTACAGGCCATGGGAAATATCTACCAGATGTATTATGCTCAGGCGATGAACAACAGCCTCTATCGTGCCAACGACCCCGACTGCAACCTCTGGGCCGACCGTGTGGAACAGGCTTTCGCGCGTGATGCGGAACTGTGCCGCTCCTACAACAAGGACATCGCTGGAGGCAAGTGGGATGGCATGATGACGCAGAAACATATCGGATACACGTCGTGGAACGACAATTTCCCCGCCGACAAACTGCCTGCTGTCCATCGGCTGCAACCTGCTCAGGGAGGGTATCTCTTCACCGAGAAGAACGGCGTGGTGGTGATGGAGGCAGAGCACTATAGTGTTGCCAAGGGCATCGACGGACTCTCCTGGACCGTCATCCCGGGCATGGGGCGCACAAGGAGTGGCGTCACACTCATGCCCTACGACCGCCCCGTCGGCGACGCGAGTCTCAGTTATGTCTTCGATGCCAACCTCTCCGATAGTGTGAAAGTGCATGTGGTGGTGAAGTCGACACTCGATTATCTCAACAAGGGAAGCCTGGTGTATGACGTGTCTCTCGACGGGGGCACACCAGTGGCAGTGCGCTTCAACGAGAACCTCAACGAAAACCCGCGCAACATCTATTCCGTTTACTATCCCACCGTGGCACGGCGCGTGGTGGAGAGTGTGGTGACACTGCCCGTGACCAGCACGCAGCAACGGCATACCATAACACTCCATCCACAAGACCCCGCCATCGTCTTCGAGAAAGTCATCATCGACAACGGCGGATATCAGCGGTCCTACCTCTTCATGGACGAGTCACCCCGACACCGCAATCCCAATTGAGCCATGTAGAGCACGTGTTTTTCCCATGATGGTGTGTCTGATTGTAGATTGGCACACCGTTGTTTACCATTTGTAGTCATTATGGCGGCCAACAAGAACAGAACCCAGGGAATGCCCTGGGTTCTGTTCTAAACATAATTGTTGTCAAGACGGACAATTTTATCCATATTATTGAAAGTGTTGATATATTTTTGTATTTTTGTCGATGAAATGGATAAAACTGACACTGTTGGTGACAATAATCAACATTTTTATTCTTTTGCCATCGGTTGTGGAGCAAATGTAAGAATTCTATAGAACAACTATCTGATTATGTATGTATCTGAGATTTCGTTATGGGGTGCTGCCTTGGTAGCGTGTGTCGTGTTTGTAGCGATGATAGCACTTGCATTCTTCGACAGCAAGATGCTGCGCCGGATGTTGGTCATATTCGGAGCAACGGTGGCTCAGATGGCTGTCGTGGTGACCGTTGTATGGCTGGTCTATCAGACGCAAGCCTGGTGGTCATATTTCCTCTGGTTCCTGTTGGTATTTTTCTTGTCTACCTGCTGGTGTCTGTATCCTTTACAGGCCATGTGGAAAAAGATGCTATGGCCAGTATGTGCTGGGACGTTGGTGGGCTGTATCGTGCTGGGAGGCAGTGCGATGCTGTGTCTGCCACTTAGTGTCTTCCTGTCTGTATATTCAGTACTGGCGGCCTGCATGACTGCTTCGCTCATGCAGACCATGATGGGCTACCAGCGCAGCATGCAGCATCCAGAGGCTCTGTGTGATAGCCTGTTACCTCAGGTAAGGACACTTGCACAGCCCTTGGTGATGGTCATACCGATGCTCTATGCCGGTATGCTGCTGGGGGGTGTTCCTGCACTTGAAGGCTTGCTCGTCATCTTTATGCTGATAGCGGCCTCCTTCGTGGCAAACATCTCGGCGGGCGTGATAGCACTGTTGATGCTGCGCAAAAGAAAGGGACAAAAATGAAACGGAAAAGTTTCATGTAGGTGATACCCTTTCATATAACAAAGTTGAAATAAATGCGGGCGAAGCCCGAAAAACAATCGCAACTCTGTTGCGTAAGGAATCTCCCCGCGACTCTCTGATGGGTCGCGGATACCTTAGTGACCGAGCGAGCGGATGCGAGCGGTTGAGCCCCCGCCCTGGAGAGGGCGGGGGACGGGGGGTGGGTCGAGGCCTCTCCTTAGGACAAGGAGAGGTGGGAGTGGTTGTGCCCCCCAAGCCGAAGGCTTGGCATAATTGTTATTTGAGATCGCTTTGAGGATGGTCATGCAGGGAGCAAATATAGTGATATGGCTCCCTCTTTTTGTGGGTTTTACTCTTTCAGCACCACCTCCTGCCGTCCTTTCGTGGATTGGCCAGGCATATTCATGCTCATCTCCATCACCATCTTCTTCACCCAACCATCGGCGGCAATGTCGTAGGTGGCTGTGCGCTTCATGTCCATCTTCATGCTGCCGTTGCTGATCATGTTATCAATAATGCTTGTCAATTGCTCGGGGTCTGCTTCCTTGGTTACCGACTCGGGGAGCATCGCACTGAGCATCCTGGACATATAGGTCTTCACGGATTCCATGTCTATGTCGCCTTCGGTAACCTGAACGATGGTTTTGCCGTCGTTTTGAAGTGAGTAGGTGGTCCTTGTCTTGAAAAACGGGGAGAACATGCCTTCCTCTACCATGCCGTCGGTGATGGTCTTGCCGTTAAGCATTGTAATACCAGGGGTCTGGGTATAACTTTCCAGCAGGTAGTTTTCAGTAAACATTTCTTTCATGATGCCCATGCTCTTCTGCATGGTGGCGGCCGCTTCGGGATTGTTTTTCAGTTCGGCACTCTTGGCGATGGTGGCGTTGAACATCGAGTCAATCACAGCCATGCATTTTCCAAGCACTTCCTCTGAATTTCCTATGGCGGTCACGGCACCTTTCTTGTCGGTCAACAGTTCCACGCGAATGGAATTGAGCATCTGCATGAGGTCGGGAGTAGTCAGGCTCTGCATGACTTGGTTGGCGTCAATATTGGTCGATTTCGACACCATGCTGATCTGATAGCCGTTGGCGGTCTTGCCGTCTACCTTGTAGCTTAACTCTCCTGTAATGTCGGCGGCAGCAGAGCCTGATGTGGTGGCTTCGCCTCGGGTGATGTAGGTTTTCTGCATGCCCACCTTCAACGTGGGAGTGATTTTCACACTTTTCTGTGCCTGCACTGTCAGTGCGGCGAGCAGGATTACTGCTGACAAAAGATACTTTTTCATGTTAATCTTAGTTTTTGGAGGCAATCAGGTCGTAACTGATGTTGTCGCACATCATGGAGCATCCCACCGACTCCGATTGGCTCTGTTCGTTATTATTGTTATTGTTATTGTTCTCGTTCTCGTTCATGTTCTCAATGGCTGCTACCTCGTTCTTCGCCACCACCGTACTCTTGCGGAAAACTTCTTTGGTGACTACCTTCGTTTGGTAGATGGTGTCGTGCACCACCTGGGTGATGACCTGTGGCTCCACACTCGTGGCTCTGGGCTCTTCAACCTGAACGGCAGTAGTCTGTGCTACCCTGGCATCGTTGTCGGTGGGCGACAGCATGGGGCTCACACCGATGCCAAGGACAAATCCTGCGGCACAGGCGGCTGCTACTATCCACGGAGTCTTACTCCGTCTGGTCTTCAGAGGATTCTGTGGGGTGACCAACCCTTTGTCTTGTCTTGCTCTCAGCGTCTTGGCTGCCAAGGCAATATCTTCATTGCTTATCTTCATATGCTTTCAGTTGATTTCGGATGATATTCATGGTCTTGTGAAGGCGGCTCTTCACGGTTCCTTCGGGCAGTTGCTCAATCTGGGCTATCTGTGGCACCGTAAGGTCTTCCTCGTATCGCAGTGAGAAGAGCATGCGCAAGGGCGGTGGGAGAGAGGAGAGCACTTGCTGGAGGGCTTCCTCCAATAGGTGGCGGTCCATTTGCACCTCCACCTGGCTCTCCGTGATGGGTTCGGTATCCAGAAGCGCCAGATAGTCTTTTTCATGCTCCATGTGGCGATATCGGTTCTTGCAAAGGTTGTAGGCCATGGCAAACACCCATGTCACCACACTCTCGCCTACCCGGTAGCGCTCTCGTGCCTCGTAGAGCCGTAGCATCACGTCTTGCACGGCATCGGCAGCCCTTTCGGCATCGCCTCCCAACTGTGAGAAGAAGAAACCGTTCAACCGATGGGCATAGCGGTGGTAGAGTTCGTCGAAGGCTCGGCGGCTTCCTCCCTTTACCCGGGTCATCAGTTCCTCGTCGGTGCTGTCTTTGGTATGTAGGTGAAAAAGTGCCACGTTATGGTTCATTGTTTAGGAAACTACCCACAGAAAGCACATTGTAGTGTGCCTGACAGGCACCATAGAGGTTTTGCAGCCATTCCACCCTGTCGGGGCGGTGCTTCTGGTAATAGGGCAGCATGTCGATATAGATGGCCGAGTAATTGAGGGCGAGCATCCCGGGGGTGAACCGCCGATAGAGTCGGCAGTCTCTCTTCTCGTTATAGGGTTGGAGCGATAACTTCAGGTAGTCGGTCAGGTAGCGCTCCTCCAGATTGCGTATCTTGACGGCGATGTTGTCGTAGGGCGTCGTAGAGTAGCGCATGGTCAGGCCTTCGTTGTAGATGCAGGCCTTCATCGCATCGGGAAACTGTTTGAAGAGCGGCGAGTCGGTGAAGGGGAAATACACCTTGCGGTCGCTGTGTTCGGCCACCCACTTGATGGTCTTTTCGAAAACCTCCTCGGGACGTCCCGACGTTAGTGGCTCGGCAATACCAAGTTTGCCGCAGATGGTGGCATCGAGGCCTCCCGTCTCGATGCATACGAGCACCTTGTCGCGATGCTCGTTGAGCACTCGCTGGAGGATGAGTTTCCCGATGAGGCTTTCGGCCGACGACATGACAATCACGCTCCAGTCTTCCATGCCCTGCAGTTCGTTGTAGTTGTACATCAGCACGTCTATGGGATAGAGGCCGGTGTTGTAGTAACTCTTCAGCAGACTGTCCAGCACCGGCATGTTCTTGTTGGTGTATGAGGCTACAATCTGTCGTTCGTAGTCGGCAGCGGTAGTCTGGTCTTGTGCGCTCGTGTTGATGAGTGCCGTTGCCAGGAGTATGAATGTAATGAATGTTGTTCTCATTCTGCTTCGTTGTTAATGGGTTTACGTTATGGTATACACCCGAAACTGGATTTCGTTCACGGAAAAGGCAAGTTTTTTGCATTTCGGTCCAAAAATAAGGCTTAATCCATGCGAAGATAAAACATTTCTCGCCATTTTGTGGCTTTCTCAGCAACTTTTATCGTTTCTCTTGGTTTCGGTCACGACTCTGCACCGACAAAAACCGCATTTCGTGCGGAATTTCAACATAGGATTAATCGGGAGTTGTCTCCATCCACTTCCATATAACAAAGTTAGAGCAAACGCGGGCGTAGCCCGCACAAACAATCGCGACAAGAACCAAAACTGGATGGTTTTTCGCATTTAGGTGAGCGGAGCGAACACCAACAATCGCAACTCTGTTGCGTAAGGAATCTCCCCGCGATTCTTTGATGGGTCGCGGATACCTTAGTGACCGAGCGAGCGGATGCGAGCGGTTGCATCCCTTCCCCTGGAGAGGGGAAGGGCCTTGGGATGGGGTAGAAGCCCCTTCTTAGGGCATTGCTCTCCCCCGACAAACGGGGGAGTCGGAGGGGGTAGGGGTTGGGGTTGTTGTGACCCCCAAGCCGAAGGCTTGGCAAAATTGTTATTCGGGGCTTCATTTTGTATGTTGCCCAATTCGTTACTTGGGCGTACAAACAAAAACTCGAAAAAAGCAAATCTTCAACCTTAAATAAAAAGGCTTTAAATAAAAAAGGCTTTGTTTATTTGTATGGCTCACTTTTATGTGCTATATTTGCAAGTGTCATTATCCTGTGGATTTCAATCGGGCATACCCGGAATGCTTTCCGGGGTATATCTCATCTTAAGCCCCCTGACTCTCCTTTGACTCACATATGCTGAGCGAATGCGAAACTTTAGTAATAAATGAAGCCTAATTTGCTGTCGTTTTTGTTTGTATTGTTTTTCTGCCATCCTTTGATGGCAGGCGCAACGGCAGTCCCTCTTCACTCCACTGAAGAAGCACAAATCAAAGGAGATGCCAACGGCGACGGCTTGGTCAACATCAGCGATGTCTCCTTCGTCATCAACATTATCCTGGGAAAAGCCGACTCGGAGTATACGCTCGAGGCAGTCGATGTCAATAGCGACGGATTTGTCAACATCTCCGATGTCGCGGCTATCATCCACATCCTCTTGGGTTATGATGACACCCCCAACGATGACGACCCACCAGTTGACGACTATGATGCCAACCCCAATCTCCCAGTCCTGATACCCTTCTCTTCTCAAAGTCCCCCACCAGAAGCCGACTGACAGCATAGCCTTGCCCTCTCACCCTAAGGGATACACCGCAGATGCTCCGTTTAGTATGTTGCGATGTCATCGCAACCTTTCTACTTCTTTCCCTTCATTTAGAAATCATTCAAAACAAAAAATCCTCTCTGCCAGAAAAGGTTTTCCTTCTGCAGAGAGGAGTGAGAGAGTGTATATGTTTTTGAAATTATGGCTCTTGTGATTCTTGGGGCTCTTGTTTCTGCAATTTCAACTCCACAATAAACGAGGCAAGCAGACCCAGACCCACTCCGAAGGCGATGACGAGCCAGAAATAGATACCCTCGATATGGAGCAGATAGTCGGCAAGGGCACCAATACCCACTCCGATGAGCACACACGCAAAGCGCAGCGAGGTGTATTTGTCTGATTTAGGCTCCTGCTTCTCGATGAGTGCCTTGGCGGTTTCGAGGTCGGTGTGGTTTTCGATGATGAGGCGTCGCAGTTCTGTCTCGTATTGCTTTTTGCGTATGGAAGCCTTGATGCCATAGACAATGGCAATGATAGGAAAGAGCAATGATAAGACTACTGCTGTTAATGGTATAAATCCTTCAATTATTGACATGATTGCTTTTTTTATTTGTTAATGAATATATTGTGATGAACACTCTTGAACCGGTTCATTGGTTTGTTCACTAATAAGACCGTCGTGGCAGGGATTTATTACACTTCTTCTGGCGAAAAATTCCTGATGGCACGCCAGGTGGCATAGAGCATCGCGGCAACGGGGAGTAGCAGACAGGCATATACCGGCACCTGACTATTGAGAATAGTGAGATATGCGGTGTGCTCCTGACAGACGGTAGACCATAGCAACCATCCAAACAAAAGGAGCAGAAGGGGAAGACCGAAAGCAAAGGCTACAATGCGACCCCAATGCTGCATCCGTCTACGACGTGCACTGTGCTGCAGTTGCCGTGTCACGCTGACATTGATATCGTCGATGATTTGCTGGCGCTGAAACGACTCTCGGATGAGTTCGTCGAACTGCTCGTCGGTAAAATGATGGTTGTTATCTTGTTCCATATTTCTTAAGGTGTTTTGGTGGGGTGAATTATAGTTCGCTTTCCGAAGACATCATTCGGCGCAACTTGTCGCGGATGCGGTGAAGACGAACAAGGACATTCGACTGCGAGAGTCCGGTCTGGCGGGCTATCTCTTCTGTCTTCACTTGCTGGTAGTAATGCAGACGGATAATCTGACGCTCCTGTTCGGGAAGGGTGGAGATGGCGCGTTCCATACGTTGCAGACAGACCTCATGCTCTTCGTCGTAATCGTTGACAAGGGTTGAGGATGAGAGGGCATTTCCGGGGGTGTCGGAAGTGGAGTGGGGGAAGTTCTGCCGTGCCCTGCGCTCACGTTCCAGTTCGTTGAGTGCTGTGTGTATGGCAATGGTGGTGAGCCACGGACCAAGTGAGTCGTTGCGCCAGTAGGCCAGACGCTCGTAGGCACGGATGAAGGTCTGTTGTGTCACCTCCTTGGCGAGTTCCTCGCGCCGCACCACGGACAACGTCTTCGAGAAGACGATGCCCGAATAACGCCTCACTATCTCGGCGAAACAGCGTTGGTCGTTGTCGTGTAATACCTTGTTGGCAAGTTCCCTGTCAGTCATATCTGCTTATATGACCCTTTTAGACCGAAATTATTACATGAAATAGGAGTTTTTTTTACCTTTCACTCCAATAACCAAAAAAAAAGTTGTATCTTCGTGGCGTGTAACCTACTACACTGTAGTAAACAAAAAAGAGACATGAAGAAGGTTCTCTTTAACTACCTTTTTAACTAAAATCTTCATTTAAATGAGTATCGTAATTGGCATCGACGTGGGCATCAGCACCACAAAAATCGTAGGAATCGACGAGATGAAAGTAGTGTCGCCCATGCGCATCACCGCAGCCGACCCCGTGACTTCGCTCTATGGGGCCTTTGGGAAATACTTGTATGAAAACCATATCGACCTGACCGACGTCGAACATGTGGTGCTCACAGGCGTGGGCAGCGCATACATCGAGAAACCGGTCTACGGACTGCCCACCAGCAGGGCGGATGAGTTCGTGGCCGACGGACTTGGCGCACGCTTCGAATCAAAACTCGACCATATCATCGTGGTAAGCATGGGAACGGGAACATCGCTCGTGCTCTGCAACGGCAATGACATCCACCATATCGGTGGTATCAGCATCGGAGGGGGAACACTGCAGGGCCTCTCACGCATCATGCTGCAAACCTCCGACATCCGACAGGTGTCGGAACTGGCAAAGCATGGCGACATCTCGCACGTAAGCCTCATGATTGGCGACATCAGCGCACACCCGCTGCCGGGACTGCCGATGAACGTCACCGCATCGCTCTTCGCCAACGCACAGACTGACGCGTCGAAAGAGGACATCGCCGTGGGACTCATTCATACCGTGCTGCAGTCGGTGGGTAGCGCGGCAGTGCTCTCAGCGCTCAACACCGACATCAAGAACTTCGTGCTCATCGGCAACCTCTCGCTCCTGCCACAGTGCAAAGACGTGTTCCCTATGATGGAACAACTCTACAACGTGCGTTTCCATATCCCGAAATACTCGGAGTTCTGCACCGCTATAGGCGCAGCCCTCGACTATATCTATAAAAAGGGATAGTAGAGATATGGGTGGAATAAATCTCAAACATCGTGCAAGCCGAGTGCAATGAAGTTTACTTCAATTGCCGAGGCGCCGCCGATGTTCATCATGCAAAGCATGATAAATCTCAAACCTCAAATCTCAAACCTCAAAACTATATTTATCTATGGGAAATTTTTTAGAAGAAATCATTAAAGGAGGACTGGGCAACGTACTCGGCTCAGTGCTCGGAGGAGGCGGCTCGTCGGGTAGCAGCGGAGGCGGCCTCGGCATCGAGGATATCATCAACTCGATGAGAGAAAAAATGGGCGGCTCGGCTCAGGGCGGCTCAAATGAAGACGTCGTCGAAGACCTGCAGAAGAAAATGGGCGGCCGACAGTCCTCCTCTTCTTCAAGCAGCACTACGCGCACTTCTTCGGGTGGAATAAGTGATATCGCAAAAGACATCCGGAAGAAAATGGGAATGGACACCACTACCGTGCACAGGAATCCTTCGGGAAGTGCCAGCGATGTGGCCAAAGAGGTGAAACGGAAGGCGGGAATCCCCGTCGACGATGAGCAGACAACGGCAAGCAAGAAGGCTGCTAAGAAAAAGAAAGACGAAGAGACGGGTGGAATGTTCGGAAAGATGGGCATCGACCTGGGTAATCTGGGCGGCTTGGCCGAGAGTGTGTTGAAAACTATAGGACTGGCAGGTAAATCCGTGAAGTGATGGAAAAGATTATCGATACCATAAAACTGATGGCGAAGGCAGGACTTTTCTTCGCCAACTGCGACGGTAATTTCGCCGAACGTGAGCGCGACTTCCTCGAGAGTTTCGTGGGAAATATCGAAGAGGTAGGCGATATCAGCGATGAACTGAAAGCAGAGGTGAAAGACACTCTCAACCATACCTACAACCTCGACGATATCGTGAAAGAGACGCTGCAACTGGTGGAGGGATTCAACGATGATGAGCGAAAGGCCATCCTCGTCACCACAAGCCTGTTCATACACAAGGTCATCATCGCCGACCAAAAGTCGGATTCGAAGGAAATGGAACTCTTCGAACAATGGCAGAAGGCCGTAGGCCTGGCTTGATCTTCAATTATTTAAAGATTATTCTTCGCTTATACCATGGCCCTTCAGGCACTCTCCGCCCTTTTAGGTGAGGGGTGCCCGAAGGGCAGGGTGGGGCACCCATCTTCCATCTTCTACTCCCCATATCTTCCTTCCTTCTCCCCTTGTTCATCAGGTGAACCCCGATGAAACTTTAGGGATTCTCCCTTTGCACCTTAGGCGAAAACCCTTGCAAAGGTGGATTCTCCATATTACTTTTGCAGCAGAAACATGACAATGTATCACTTAAAAATGCAAGAGTTATGAAAAAGATAATGACCATGGCAATGATGATGACGATAGCCATCTCCGCCACAGCAATGACGTATAATCAGGCACGCAACGAAGCACTGTTCCTCTCCGACAAAATGGCCTATGAACTCGGGCTCACTAAAAGTCAGTATGAGGCAGTGTATGAAATCAACCTCGACTACCTGATGTCTGTCAACCGTCAGGCCAGCCTCTTCGGCAAGTACTGGACTCGTCGCAACAACGACATGCAATATGTGCTCTCGGCATACCAGTACCGGCTCTTTACAAACACCGAATACTTCTACCGTCCGATGAAATGGCAGAACAATACCTTCACCATGACCGTATATTCTCGCTATTCCAATAGGAGCAAGATGTATCGCGGACAACCTACGGCCTATTCTTCCTATAGGGGTGGCAATAACAGGGGCAGCGCATCCTATTACAAAAACAGGGGCGTACAGAAACCCAGTTCACACGCTTCGGGAAGCAAGTCAGGCTCTGCCTCTCACAGCCAGAGTGGCTCCACCACCTCTTTCGACCACAACATCAAGCCTCCACACAATACGGGGACCACAGGCAGTGGCAACAAAGGCAGGTCGGGCAACGGCAACTCAGGCAATAGCAACCGCCCGCAACGGGTGTTCAGATAATGTCTAACTCTTTTAAATGAAAAGACGGCGCGTACTCCGCGCCGTCTTCGTTGTTATGGTATAAAGGGAAATCCAATTTGAAAAATACCGAATCTAATCTTCTACTAATTTCTCCCAGCCGTCATGCTGTTCTCCACGACAGAATGCTTCATACAGTGTGAGAATCGGCTTCTTCCTGATTCCGGAAGCGGATGGTCTGCTTCTCGTAGTCCATCTCCTCGATGATGGCGATGGACTCCAGATGGTAGCCTTCCTCACGCAGCAGCCGGCCGCCTTTCTGCTGGCCTTTCTCCACGGCAATGCCGATGCCTGCCACCTTGCCCCCGGCCTGATGCACCAGGTCGATGAGCGCATGCACGGCCTGACCGTCGGCCAGGAAGTCATCCACTATCAACACACAGTCTGTGGGGTGCAGATATGGTTTCGACACAAATACCTTGTTCATCTGCTTATGGGTGAATGAGAAGGCCTGCGACACGTATTTGTTGTCTGTGCTGTTGGCGGTCTCGCTCTTCTTGGCAAACACCACGGGCACATCATACAGGTTGCCCAGCATCGTCGCAATGGCGATGCCACTGGCCTCGATGGTCAGGATTTTGTTCACCTCTATACCTTCAAAACGCCGTTTCAGTTCTATGGCAATCTGGCGTATGATGCCGATGTCTATCTGATGATTCAGGAAATTGTCGATTTTCAGTATGTCACCAGGTTTGATAATGGCATCGCTTAGGATTTTTTCTTCAAGGAAGTTCATTGTCTGTTTTTATGGTTGGTTTTCTTGCATATCGTTATTATTCACCAAGGACAGTTGCATCAGCGTGCATTGTCCAGTTCCATCTTGTCAATGTCTGGCATCCATTCGTTGTCGTTGCTGAGGCAGATGCTGTTGCGTCCTTTCTTGAGTTGCACATCTACAGTGACGGTGGCAGGTTTGTCCCAGGCACCGGAGTTGGCTTTCAGCGTGGTGATGCGCTGTCCGTTGACAGTGAGGTCCATCGTGCGCTCCTCGCCGCTGAAGTAGGTGATGGTCATTCGGCGCATGCCGGCTTTCTTCGCATAGACATCATCCCATCGGATGTCGTTTCCTTTACGGCCTCCGAGCCATCCCGCCTTGTAGCCGCCGCTGGCAGCAGACTCGGCAGCGAAGATGCCCGACTTCACCTCCTGGTTGTTGCGCAGTTCCTGATAGGCGGGCAAAAGGGCGGTCTCTGCTTCATAAACCTTGCGCTCCAGACGCTTCTTACCCTTCACACGGAAGATTTTTGTGCCGTGGGCGGGTATCTTCAGAGGGATGGGGTTCATGTCGTAAAGATAGTCATGTTGGGCAAAGCAGTCGTAATACTGTATGGCTCCACCAAGGTCGATAGTAGTTGGATGGAGCGTTATGGTCTGTTCCTCGTCGCTGGGGTTGTAGATGGCCACAGCACGCTCCTTGCCCTGCAGTTTCTTGATGTCCTTCACCATGATGAAGCACTCGCCCTGCTTCTCTGCCACATAGGCCTGCAGATGAAGCCGGTCTTGGTTCAGGGCGATGAGGTCGCTGTTGCAGAGCAGTCGCAGCGACTCCGGGCGGATGTTGCGGGTGTCGCAACCGATGAGAAGCGGTGATGCCATGATGCACCACATCCCAAAGTGTGTCTCGTCCTCAATTTGCGACATCGACCGTCCCACCTCGAGCATGTCCATGTCGTTGTAATGACCGTCGTGACAGAAGGCGCTCAGGTAGAGATTCTCAGCAAGAATGCCTTTCACGCTCTTCCAGGCATCGTAAATGTCACCGGTAGTTCGCCAGGAGTCGGCCACGTCGGCACCCCATGTGCCGGGGAAAGCCCAGCGGCACATGTTATATACGATGTCCTTCTTGCCACAGTTCCTGATGGCGTTTGAAATCTTGGTATATTGTTCACGCTCGTCAAGTCGCATGTGGTTGCCGCCACAGTAATCCACCTTGATGAAGTCGAAGTCCCAGTCGATGAAGTAAAGTTTGCAGTCTTGTTCCTCATGACCCGCGAAGCCCACACCGATGCCCCATGCATGACGACCCTCACTGCCACAGGTGTTGTCACCGGCATCGGAGTAGATGCCGGCCTTCAAACCGAGTTGGTGGATGTAGTCCACCAACGGGCGCATGCCATTCGGAAACCGCTGGGTGTTAAGACGCAGATGACCGTCCTCGCCGCGTCCGTTCCAGTAGCCGTCGTCGATGTTCACATAGAGATAGCCGGCTTTCTGCAGACCGTTCTGGTGCATGGCATCAGCCTGTCCCTTGATGAGACCCTCGTTGATGTTGAGGGCAAACGTGTTCCATGAACTCCAGCCCATCGTGGGAGTCCGTTGTGCGAAAGCGACTGCTGCAAAGCATGTCAGCATCGCGAGAAGGATTGTTTTCCGCATAGCGTCTGTCTGTTTGAAAATGATTTTGTAAAGGTATGAAAATTTGTGCACATCCTATTGGTTTTTTCTCTTTTTTTTCCATCTGCCGCTCTTTTGTGCAGATGGTATCATCATAGTGCAAGCGACAAATAGTACTAGGATAGAAAAAGCAACATGAAATAAATGCTGTCAAAAGCGTTTTTCTTATGTTTTTGTGCTATCTTTGCATAGGATAGTCATTTCACACAATTTGTGCTATCTTTGCTATGAAAGTCGGAGTATTACTGTCTTTTACAGCACCACGAAGGCCGGTGATATTTCTAAATGGAGCGAAAGCGAAACTTGCGTTATTATTCATCAAAGTGGTGCGGATTTTAGGCCTATGAAAACAATTGCTCTACTATTAGCCGCAGGACTTGCCGCATTTTCAACTGTCCACTTCAGCAATGGCGTAAAAGCGGAGGCGGCAAACTCAACCAACAATGCCGCGAACACCAGCATCGTTGCCAATACCTTGCAAGTTCAAGATACAATGGTTCTTGGCAAACTCTATTTCGTCAACCTCAAAGAGGGTGAACATCCTGTGATGACCGCCCTGAGTTTGTTCGGTGACCGCTGTGGAACTGGAGACTTCAACAACAAACCTTTTGCTACCGAAGGAATCCGGTCTGTTTTCGAACTTAACGAATGGATAGAGTTTCATCCAAAAGCCAGTGCAGGGTCTGGCATTAAAGTAATGGTTTTCAAACATAAGGAAGACCAGGGCTTTTACATGAAAAATGCCTTGAACGACAAGACGCCAGGCTATATTCAAGAATGGGAACTGAACAAAGATCCCAACGAAGATGAAACTTACCATTGGGGGTCGTTTTACCTTCATCCCGATGAAGTCGCCCCAGGCTACTATGACTTTGTTTTCATCTACAAGAACAAGGTTTTTGCCACCATGCTCACTCGTTTCTACAAGGAAAATGAAATCTACGAGAAATCTGATGCTGAATTGGAACAAATGATGTCTCAAAGTCTTTAGTGCCCCGTCATAACTGTGGTGTACAGTTTTAAAAGTTTACTTACCATGATAAAGATAATCAATTTCGCTCTGGTGGCTGTGCTTCTGATGATGGCTTCTGCCGCACACGCCCTTAATGTGGAGAAATCCTGGAAGATAGTGTCTCCTGACAAGAAGACAGAGGTGACCGTCGGGACAGTGAATAATATCTGGCTGTATTGGTGTATTGGGCACAACGGCATATCGGTGTTGGAGCGTTCGGGCATGAATGTCATGGTGGATGGTGCCTATGATGTTTTCCATGATGCTAACAAAAAAGGCGGAGTGGGAAAGGCTACCAATAAGGTGCAGGTCAGGACGCAATTCGCCACGCCATTCTATAAAAAGGCTGTGGTAAAGGATGAGTATAACGGTATGACGGTGTCGTTCAAAAACGGCATCAGCGTTGAATTCCGCGTCTATAATGATGGTGCCGCCTATCGTTTCCTGCTCGACAGGAAAAACATGTCGGAGGTGACGAGCGAGATAGCGGAGTTCAATTTTGCTGGCAACTATCCGGCTTTCATACCTTATGTCAACGACAATAGGGGCGGCGAACGCTATTGTTTTAGTTTTGAGTCCTATTACGACGAGCAGCCCCTGTCGGAGATGTTCAAGGATTCATTGGCCATTACGCCATTGGCTGTCTGTCTGCCAGGAGGGATGAAGGCCATCGTGATGGATGCCGGCGTGGAAGACTATCCGGGGATGTTCCTCAAGAGCAATGGCA
This sequence comes from uncultured Prevotellaceae bacterium, assembly GCA_900315455.1. GTDB lineage: Bacteria > Bacteroidota > Bacteroidia > Bacteroidales > Bacteroidaceae > Prevotella. Next base: position 116,077 of record OMZE01000003.1, read on the forward strand.
ATAATGGCCTGAAGGCAGAATTCGCACCTTATCCCTTGGAACAGGAGATAGGGGGCTTCGACCGTCTGAACCTCGTGCCTACAAAGCGGGCAGACTTTATCGCCAAATTGAATGGAAACCGTGCCTTGCCCTGGCGTGCGGTGGTCATCACAGAGAAAGACGCCGATATCCTCAACTGCGACATGGCACAGCGGCTGGCTCCTGAGTGCCGCATCAAGGATACCTCGTGGATACGTCCCGGCAAGGTGGCATGGGATTGGTGGAACAATACGAATGTCACGGGGGTGGACTTCCAGTCGGGCATGAACACCGACACCTATATGTATTATATAGACTTTGCCGCCAAGAACCACATCGAATATATCATCATCGACGAGGGATGGAGCGGCAAGGAGTCGCTGATGGAAGACCTGAGCCCGGAGATTGACCTGAAGAAACTGATTGCCTATGCGCAGGAGAAAGGCGTAGGCATCATACTGTGGAGCAGTTGGAGAAACCTCATCGGTAACAATCCCGACAATGACATATCGGTCACCGACAACGTGATGAGACACTATGCCGACATGGGCATCAAGGGATTCAAGGTAGATTTCTTCGACCGTGACGACCAACAGGTCATCGCGTCAGCCTATAAGATTGCTGACTGTGCCGCAAAGCATCATCTTTATCTCGACTACCATGGTCTGAAACCCTTCGGCATCCAGCGCGCCTATCCCAATATCTTCAACTTCGAGGGGGTAAAGGGTTTGGAGAATTCAAAATGGGAACCGCGGGCGGGCAACGGCCCGTTGCATAACCAACCCCGGTATGATGTTACGGCACCTTATCTGCGTATGCTGGCAGGACCGATGGACTACACTCCCGGTGCAATGATGAATGCCATGAAGGACAACTTCTTCGGCAACAACGACCACCCCATGAGCCAGGGAACCCGGGTGCATCAGATGGCTATGTACACTACTTTCGAGGCTCCGCTGCAGATGCTGGCCGACAGTCCTACGATGTATATGAAGAATCAGGAATGCACCGACTTCATCGCCCAGATTCCCACCACCTTCGACGAGACGATAGCCCTCGACGGACAACTCGGTGAATTTACGGTTGTCGCACGGCGCAAGGGAACCACCTGGTACTTGGCAGCCATGACCGACTGGACATCACGCGACCTGAACATCAGTCTGGATTTCCTCAATGAGGGTGGTTATACGGCCGACATCTTTGCCGACGGCGTGAATGCCATGAAAGATGCCACCGATTACAAGCATACCCAACAGACGGTAGGCCATGACGACATGCTCCACATCCATCTGAGCAGTGGAGGCGGTTGGACGGCCATTCTCAAAAAAGGGAAATAATCAAAGTGACGGAAATATAGGGTTTGTATTCGGCCGCAGGTCGAATACAACTTCTTTAAACCCAAACCTTCTCTCTTGTCCCTCTTCGTTCAGCACCAACGTCCCATCATCATCTACACTTTCCAGTGTAGCATGAAAGAGATTCCCGTCAGGCGTATGGTAGGGACACAACTCGCCCCGTCGGTATAGGGCTTTTTGATAATTGTGGCGAAGAATGTTCCACGATTCTGGAGCATCGAGCAGGGTGAGGTAACGGATAAGTTGCTCCACCACTTTCGCCGCCACTTCTTCTCGGTCGAAAGGGTGTCCCGTAATCTGACATAGCGAGACGGGGTTCGGCGCGTCACTTATAAACCGTTCCTGGTTCACGTTGAGGCCTGTGCCGATGATGCAGTCGCGGATGCGACCCTGCTTCAGCGTCGTCTCGATGAGTGTTCCCGCCAACTTGCAGTCGTGCCAATAGATGTCGTTGGGCCACTTGATGACTATGTCGGGAACGAAGGCGAGAAGGGCGTCACGCAGTGCCAATGCATTGGCCATCGAGATGATGAACTGCTTCGAGGGTGGCACGGCGAGAGGATGGAAGAGTAGGCTGAACGTGAGGTTCTTTCCCGGTTCGCTCTCCCAGGTGTTGGTGCCACAGCCACGTCCCGCCGTCTGACTGTCGCTCCAAACGAAAGTCAACTCCTCGTCAGGTTCCTGGGGATATCCCTTCAGGTAACTGTTCGTGGAGTTGACTTCTGTAAGACGAATATGTCGTATCTTCATGGTTGCTTATGCCAGGTCGCTCTTAGGCTTGAGAGGGATTTTGTCGATACGGGCCTGATGCCTACCGCCCTCAAACTCCGTGGCGAAGAATTCGTCCATGATAAGCGAAGCGGTCTGCTCGTCGATGAAACGGCCAGGCATCACCAGCACATTGGCATTGTTGTGCTGACGGATGAGATGGGCAATCTCAGGAATCCAACACAGACCGGCACGGATAGACTGGTGCTTGTTGAGCGTCATGCTGATACCCTCACCACTGCCGCAGATGGCAATGCCGGGATACACTTCGCCCTTCTCGATGCCCTCTGCCAGCGCATGACCGAAGTCGGAATAGTCGCACGACGCCTCACTGTAGGTGCCGTAGTCCTTCCACGCATAACCGTTGTCGTCGAGATAGCGCTTCACAAATTGTTTAAGTGCATAGCCAGCGTGGTCGCTGGCTATGCCTATAGTCTTCACTTCCATGGTCGTTTTATGCCAAAAGGGCCTTTACCTGGTCGTAAACATTCTTGCCGGTGTAACCCAACTTCTCGTCGAGCACCTTGTAGGGAGCGGAGAAACCGAAACTCTGCATGCCCCATACACAACCGTCAGCACCTACCAGACCCTCGAGGGTGACAGGCAGACCGGCGGTCATACCGAATTTCTTCTTGCCGGCGGGCAGCACGCTCTCCTGGTATTCCTTGCTCTGTGAGCGGAAGAGTCCCTCGGAGGGCACGCTCACGACGCGCACCTTCACGCCATCCTCACGGAGCAACTTGGCACCGGCGAGCAGGGTGGATACCTCAGAACCGGAGGCGAGCAGGATGACATCGTAGTCGGCATCTGAGCCTGCTACCACATAGGCACCCTTCTCGGCCTGGTTGTAGTCGTTGCCCTCGGGCAGCATGTCGATGTTCTGACGTGAGAAGATGAGAGCGGTAGGCGTCTCGGTGTTCTCCATGGCCATGCGCCAGCAGACGGTGGTCTCCTCGGCGTCGGCGGGACGGACAACGAGCATGGAGTTCTTGCCATGATGGTTCTTCAGTTTCTCCATCAGACGAATCTGAGCCTCTTGCTCCACGGGCTCATGGGTAGGACCGTCTTCTCCCACACGGAAAGCATCGTGGGTCCAGATGAACTTCACGGGAAGTTCCATGAGGGCTGCCATACGAACGGCGGGCTTCATGTAGTCGGAGAACACGAAGAAGGTACCGCAGGCGGGGATGACACCACCATGGAGGGCCATACCGATGCAGCAGCAGGCCATGGTGAGTTCTGCTACGCCAGCCTGGAAGAAGGCACCGCTGAAGTCGCCTTTCACGAGGTCGTGGGTCTTCTTCAGGAAACCGTCGGTCTTGTCGGAGTTCGACAGGTCGGCAGAGGCGCAAATCATGTTGGGCACTTGCTCGGCAAGGGCGGAGAGAACGGTGGCACTGGCACCACGGGTGGCGGCACCGGCCTTCTGCTCTACCTTGCTCCAGTCTACCTGAGGAGCCTTGCCGCTGAACCACTCTTCCAGTTGCTTGGCTTGTACGGGATGACCCTTGGCCCACTCTTCCTTCTCGGCATAGCGCTCAGCCACAATCTTCTTCAATTCCTCACGACGCTTGGCATACAGTTCCTGCACCTCGGGGAAAATCTGGAAGGGGTTCTCGGGGTCGGCACCGAGGTTCTTCATCGTGTTGATGTAGGCATCGCCACCGAGAGGAGCACCATGGGTGGCGCAGTTGCTCTCATACGACGAGTTGTCGGCCTTGCGGGCTCCCTTGCCCATCACACAGTGACCGATGATGAGCGACGGGCGCTCTTTCTCTGCCTGGGCCTTCTTGATGGCCTCACGAATCTGGTCGACGTCGTTGCCGTCAATCTTCTGCACAAACCATCCCCATGCCTCGTATTTCTTGGCGGTGTCCTCAGAGGTCACCACCTCGGTCTTTGTGGAGAGTTGGATGTCGTTGGCATCGTAGAACATGATGAGGTTGTCGAGACCGAGGTTACCGGCGATACGGCCTGCACCCTGAGAAATCTCTTCCTGCACGCCACCATCGGAGATGTAGGCGTAGATGGTCTGGTTCATCACGCTGCCCAGACGGGCCTTCAGAAACTTGGCGGCAATGGCGGCGCCAACGGCGAAGGTGTGGCCCTGACCGAGCGGACCGGAGGTGTTCTCGATACCGCGCTCTATCTCGCGCTCTGGGTGTCCGGGGGTGACTGAACCCCACTGGCGCAGGTTCTTCAGGTCTTCAAGGGTGTATTTGCCAATGAGGCAGAGTTGGCTGTAGAGCATCGGAGCCATGTGGCCGGGGTCGAGGAAGAAACGGTCGCGGCCTTCCCATGCGGGATTCTCGGGGTCGTAGACCAGGAACTCACTGTAAAGGGTGTTGATGAAGTCGGCACCACCCATGGCACCGCCGGGATGACCCGACTTGGCTTTTTCAACCATAGAGGCAGCAAGGATACGGATATTGTCGGCTGCCTTGTTCATTACTTTGTTGTCGTTCATATTGGTTTTATTTAAAAAAGGTTGTTATCAATTATCAATCTTGCAAACTCCGTCCTACTTCACTGTCAGAACTACAATCGACATTGCTGGGAGTTTTACTTCCAACTTGCCTTTGTTCAACTTGGCATCCTTGAAGGCAACGGGTTTCACCACGTCGGGGTGCTCGAAGTCGTTGAAGTCGGTGGCTGCCTTGCTGGTAAGCATGCGGCCGCTGACATCCTTCACCTTAGCACCGTCAAGGTTGATAGAGATGGTCTGTGAATTGTCGAGCATGGTGTTGGCGAGGGCCACGACATAACTGCCGTCCTTGGTCTTGGCGGCGGAAATGCTCACTCTGGGCACGCTCTTGCCGTTGCTGGCGGTAATGTTGCTGCACTGCAGGTCGGTGGGCAGGAAGGTGGCCTCTTGGAATGCCTTGTACATCTCAAACACGTGGTAGGTGGGGGTGAGCACCATGTGGCCGGTGCCTTTCTGGTCGGTGAGAATCATCGACTGCAGCACGTTCACCACCTGGGCGATGTTGGCCATCTTCACACGGTCGGTGTACTTGTGGAACACGTTGAGCATCAACGAGGCAACCATGGCGTCGCGCATGGAGTTCTGCTGGAAGAGGTGGCCGGGAATGGTGCCGGGCTCTTCGTCCCACCAGGTGCCCCACTCGTCTACCATCAGCGCAATCTTCTTCTCGGGGTCGGTCTCGTCCATGATGGCGCAGTGCTCACGCACCACGTTGTCTACGTCGAGGCATTTCTCGAGGGTGAGGTAGTACTCCTCGGGGGTGAAAGCGGTAGCCTTGCCCTTGTGGTCCCAGTCTTTCACGGTGTAGTAGTGCACGGAGATGGCGCTCATCTTGTTGCCGATGCGCTTCATCAGGGTGCGGGTCCAGTTGTAGTCGTAGTCGGAGGCACCGGAGGCGATACGGCAGAGTTTGTTGTTGTCGTAGTCGCGCAGGTAAGTGTTGAACTTCCTGAACTCGTCGCTGTAGTACTCGGGGGTCATGTTGCCACCACAGCCCCAGGCCTCGTTGCCGATGCCGAAGTATTTCACGTGCCAGGCCTTGTCGCGGCCGTTCTGACGGCGCAGACGGGCCATGGGGGTGTCACCGTCGCTGGTCATGTACTCCACCCACTGGGCCATCTCCTTCACCGTGCCGCTGCCCACGTTGCCGCTGATATAGGGCTCGCAGCCGAGCAGTTCGCAGAGGTTGAGGAACTCATGGGTGCCGAAGGAATTGTCTTCGATGGTGCCGCCCCAGTTGTTGTTGCGGAGCGAGGGGCGCTGCGACTTCGGACCGATACCGTCCATCCAGTGGTAGTCGTCGGCGAAGCAGCCGCCAGGCCATCTCAACACGGGCACCTGAAGGGCTTTCAGGGCATCGAACACGTCTTTGCGGTAACCGTTGATGTTGGGAATGGGGGAGTTCTCGCCCACCCAGAGACCACCGTAGATGCAGGAGCCGAGGTGTTCGGCAAACTGTCCGTAGATTTCCTTGCAGATGACGTTTTTGCCTTTGTCGGCGTGAATAGTTGCCGTGGCATCCTGGGCGTTCACCGTGAGGGTGAACGCGCCGAGGATGGCCATTGTAATAAGTTTCTTCATGTCGTTGGTCAATGATTTTTGGGGTGATTATTTCTTGTTCTCCACGGCACTCTGCTCAATGGCGAGACCGCGCTTGTAGTTCTCGATATACACGTTGAAGCCTGCCACATCCTCTGGGGTGGGCGAGATGCTCACACCGGTGTTGCCGGCGAAGACCACTTCTTCGAGATAGTCGGCAAGGGAGAGTTTACGGGGATTGTTCACGGCATAGGCTGCCAAGAGGGCGATTCCCCATGCGCCTCCTTCACCAGCGGTCTCCATCACAGAGATGGGACTGTTGATGGCGGCGGCGAGAATGCGCTGTCCCACACCCTTGGTCTTGAACAAACCGCCATGACCGGTGATGCGGTCCACTTCTACCTTCTCGTCGTTGAAGAGGATGTCGTTGCCGATTTTCAGCACACCGACAGAGGCATATAGGTGGGCGCGCATGAAGTTGGCGAGATTGAACTTGTCGTTGGCGGAGCGGACGAAGAGGGGACGGCCCTCGGCAAGACCGGTCACTGGCTCGCCACTGATGTAGTTGTAACTGATCAGACCACCGCAGTCGGCATCGCCGTTGAGGGCGTTGTTGTAAAGTTTGCCGAATACTTCGTTCATGTCGATGGGCAGACCCAGCAACTGCTGATACTCCTTGAAGAGGTTCACCCAGGCGTTGAGGTCGGAGGTGCAATTGTTGCAGTGCACCATGGCTACCAAACTGCCATCAGGGGTGGTTACCATGTCTATCATCTCATAGGGGCGCGACAACTCTTTCTCCAACACGATCATCGAGAATGATGAGGTGCCGGCGGATACGTTGCCGGTGCGCTGCTTCACGGCGTTGGTGGCTACCATGCCTGTTCCGGCGTCGCCCTCGGGAGGACAGACGGGGATGCCTGCCTTCAGGTGACCGCTCACGTCGAGGCGTTTGGCTCCCTCGGGGGTGAGGAACCCGGCGTTCTCACCGGCGTTGAGCGAGGTGGGGAGGATGTCGAGGAGTTTCCAGGAGAAGCCCTTCGGGGCAATGAGTTCATCAAACTTCCTTACCATCTCGGCATCGTAGGTCTTCGTCTTCGGGTCGACGGGAATCATGCCGGAGGCATCACCCACACCAAGAACGAACTGTCCGGTGACCTGCCAGTGCACATAGCCTGCCAGGGTGGTGAGGTACTTGATGTCGCTCACATGCTCCTCGTTGTCGAGGATGGCCTCATAGAGGTGACTGATGCTCCAGCGCAGTGGGATGTTGTAGTTGAAGAGTTTGGAGAGTTCAGCAGCGGCCTTGGCGGTGTTGGTGTTGCGCCAGGTGCGGAAGGGAACGAGGATTTCCTCGTTCTTGTTGAAGGCCATGTAACCGTGCATCATGGCACTGAAACCGATGGCTGCCAAAGCCTCTATCTCACAGTCATACTGGCTGAGCACGTCTTTGCGCAGGTTGGCGTAGCAGTCTTGCAGACCATACCAGATAGCCTCCACGCTGTAGGTCCAGAGACCGTCGACGAGTTGGTTCTCCCACTCATGACTGCCCTGCGCGATGGGCTTGTTTTCTTCATCGATGAGCACGGCCTTGATTCTGGTCGAGCCAAACTCGATACCCAGAACAGCCTTCCCCGATTCTATGGTTTGTTTTGCAGTCATATTATATTTTTTTTATTGAAAATTGAAAATTGAAGATTGAAGATTACCGCTTCGCGATGAATGGCGGCTGCATCTCAGCATAAGAGCAAGTTCTTCTGCATTCGGTTTGCATGTCATTTGGTCTTTGGCTATCACTCGGCAGTACATAAACACATTTGATTCTGTTTTTACGATAATTGAAAAATTAATGGTTAGCATCGTTCTTCATCTTTGAAGTTTTGATGATTTTGACGAGGGTTGCCGTAATCTCTTTGTTGTCGGATATGATTGACTCAAACTGTTGTTTATTAATGTAATCTGTCTCATACAGTAATTCAATCCAGTATTCTGTCTCATAGGACTCTTTTAAAGAGATGTTGAGTTTATGGATGAAATCTTCAAGGCTTTGAGCATGGACACTTTCTCTTATGTTTGCTCCTATACTTGTACCTGACCTAAGAACTTGTTTTGACAAAACATATTCCATCTTCTCGTTTTGCAGGTATTGGTATAAACGGATAATCCTTATAGCAAAAGTTTTGGAGAGGTTCAGAACCTTGTTTTCTTTCTTCATCTCTATCCCAATCGGGCAAAGCCCGACATTAATTTTCAATTTTCAATCTTCAATTTTCAATATATTAATTACTTCAACGCTTTGTTCAACATGTAATAAATCTCATTCATCTGGAGTTCATGCTTGAACTCGCTCGTCTTGGTGTCCTTGTTGATGCGGACATACTCTATGCCCAGCATTTCAGCAAAGTCTTCCCAATACTCCTCGGTGATGTCGTAAGAGAATGCGCTGTGGTGTGTGCCGCCAGCGAGAATCCATGCACCGGCACCAATCTCGAAGGTGGGCTGAGGTACCCAAAGGGCAGAGGCGACAGGAAGGTTGGGCATGGGCTTCGGCTCGATGCACTCCACCTCCTGTGAGATGAGACGGAAACGGTTGCCGAGGTCTACCACAGTGGCCTTGATGCCACGGCCTACCTTTGATGTGAACACCAGACGGGCTGTCTGCTGCTTGCGGATGCCAATACCGAGGAAGTGCACCTCGAGTTTGGGCTTGTCGGAGGCAATGAGCGGACAAACCTCGAGCATGTGGCTCTGCAGACACGAACTGCGGTCGCCGGCGAAGTTGAGGGTGTAGTCTTCAAGGAACGAACAGCCGGTGGGCATGCCTTGCTGGATGACCCAAAGGGTGCGGTAGAGGCAGGCGGTCTTCCAGTCGCCCTCGGCACCGAAGCCGTAGCCTTCTTCCATCAGTCGCTGTGAGGCAAGACCTGGAATCTGGTCGAAGCCCACGAAGTTGGGGTCGTCGATGTCGGCATCGCCGAGGTCGTCGAAGTTGGTAGTGAAAGCGGTGGCACCTTCGTCCTTCAGCACACGGCGCAGGGCAATCTCTGCCTTGGCGGAGTTCTTCACCTTCTCCCAGTACACTTCCTCGCCACTCTCGTCAATCTTGATGGTGTAGAGTTTCTTGTATTCTTCTACAAGGGCATCGGCCTCAGCATCGGTCACCTTCTTGTAGTATTCCATCAGTGAGGAGACGGGGTAGTAGTCTACATGATAGCCCAGACGCTGCTCAAACTCCACGCGGTCGCCGTCGGTCACTGCCACGTTGTTCATGTTCATACCAAACATCAGGCAGCGTACGTTCTTGGCATCGGCAACACCGGCTGCCACACGGGCCCAAACGGCAATCTTCTTCTGAGCCTCTTCACTCTTCCAGTAGCCGCAGACCACCTTGCGGGCCACGCGCATACGGGTGCAGATGTGTCCGAACTCGATGTCGCCGTGGGCACTCTGGTTCAGGTTCATGAAGTCCATGTCCATGGTGTCCCATGGTATCTCGGCGTTATATTGTGTGTGGAAATGGAGCAATGGCTTCTGCAGTGCCTGCAAACCCTTAATCCACATCTTTGCGGGCGAGAAGGTGTGCATCCAGGTGATGATACCGATGCACTTCTCATCGTTGTTGGCGGCCTTCATCACGGCTTCCACTTCCTTGCTGCTGTTGGCAGTGCCTTTGTAAATCACTTTAACGGGGATGTTGCCGCTCTCGTTGAGACCGGCCACCATATCCTTGGAGTGTGCGTCTACCTGTACCACGGCATCGCCTCCATAGAGCAACTGTGCACCAGTCACCCACCAAATCTCGAAATTGTCGAAAGGTTTGTTCATAAATTGTTCGTATTTGTTTGATTTAAGTTTTGTATTTGGTTTTCTATAGCATGTAGTAAAAAAGAGTATCGTCTCTTATCTTTAACTCTTCTTTTTCTTTTGTCCATAATAAGCATTCGGCCCATGCTTGCGGCTGAAGTGCTTTTCGATGAGAAGGGGATTCATCGTCGTGTTGGGGTTGACGCAGAACGAGACAAAGGCCATCTTTGCCACTTGTTCCATCACCACGGCGTTGTAGACGGCATTGTCGGGGTTTTTGCCCCAGGAGAATGGACCGTGGTTCTTCACCAACACGCCAGGGGTGTGCACAGGGTTGATGTTGCTGCTCTTGATGCGGTCGACAATCACCACGCCGGTTTCCTTCTCATATTCTGCCATCTGACTCTCAGTCATGTCGTCGGTGCAGGGAATGGCATCGTGGAAGTAGTCGGCATGGGTGGTGCCGATGCTGGGGATGTCTTTGCCTGCCTGTGCCCATGCTGTGGCATAGGTGGAGTGGGTGTGCACGATGCCACCCAACTCGGGGAAGGCACGGTAGAGCACAAGATGTGTGGGGGTGTCCGACGAGGGGTTGAGGTCGCCTTCCACCACTTTGCCTGTCTCCAGGTCTACTACCACCATGTCGGAGGCTTTCATCACGTCGTAGTCCACTCCAGAGGGTTTGATGACAACGAGGCCTTTTTCACGGTCGATGCCCGACACGTTGCCCCAAGTGAAGATAACGAGGTTGTGCTTCACGAGGTCGAGGTTGGCACGGAATACTTTTTCTTTTAATTCTTCTAGCATGTGTTGTGTTTTTTTATTGTGATATTGCGCGTTGCGGCCAAAGTCACTGCTGATTCTATTGTCCTTACAGTCGCTGCAGTGACTGTCCTGGCTTATAATTTAAAAGTAGAGAACGGGGAGAATGCCTCTTTGTTGAAACGGTAGAGGGCGGCTCCACGCTTTGAGGTGAGTTTGTCGATTTTCTCCGTCTTCTCGATGAAGTTGATGGCCTTGATGCGCTTGCGGAAGTTGCGCTTGTCAATCTCCTCACCGAGAACGGCTTCATAGACATGCTGCAACTGCGTGAGGGTGAAGAACTCGGGCAGTAGGTTGAAACTCAGCGGTTCGGTGCCGATGCGCTTGCGCAGCAACTTGACGGCCTTGCGCACCATCTCGTTGTGGTCGGAATAGAGTTTGGGCATCTCGTCAACGCTCACCCATTCCACACCATGTTCATCACACAGGCTCTGGTCGTAGTCATTCACGTTGATGAGGGCGCAATAGGCCACGGTGATGACGCGCTCGCCTGGGTCACGGTCGATGGCTCCGAAGGCTCCTACTTGCTTCATGTAGATGTGGTCGAGGCCTGTGAGGGTGTAGAGCACACGGCTGGCTGCTTCTTCCAGGCTTTCGTCTTCGCCTACAAAACCACCGTAGAGCGACCACTCGCCCCTTCCGGGATCCATCTGCCGCTTGCCGATGAGCAACTTCAACTTGCCGTTGTCGAAACCGAAAACGATGCAGTCTACTGAGACGAATACTTTCGAATGTTCACCATAGAATCCTGTCATAATTCTTGTTGGATTTGCTTGATTTTAGCGTTTTGTCAAGGTACAGACAACCTTACCTCGTGCCTTCTGGCAGGACCATGTCAGCGGGTGCTGTAGCATGGCGCGAAACGGTAGTCTGCGATTGAAGGAAAAGTGCGGAGAGGCCTTGACCTCCCCGCTGAATATGTTACCAGAAATAGATGTAGAATGCCACAGTGAAACCAAGGATGATGATAGTGTGAATCACATCCCATGTGTTCCAACTGGCACGGGTTGCAGCACGCTGCTCGGGTGTGGAGGTGCCGAAGACGAGACCCTGAATCTTCTGCTCGTCGGGAGCCTTGGTGCAGAGACTTACCGCGATGACAACAAGGCAGCACACCACCAGCATCACACCGCAGAAGAACAACCAGTTGAAGTCGTAGAATACGGCCTTGAACCAACTGTCGGCTGCGTCGGGGGTATTGCTGTAGTAAACCTTAGCGCCCAGACGGGTCAGACCGATGATGATACCGGAGAGCAGACCCCACATACCACCCTTGGCACTGGCGCGCTTCCAGGTAATACCGAGAAGGAAGGCTGCGGCAATACCGGGAGCCAATACCGACTGCACATCCTGCAGGTAGTTGTAGAGCACGTTGCCCACAGAGCGCATGATGGGAATCCAGAGGATACCGAGAATCACAATCACGACGGTGGCCATCTGGCCGATGCGAACGAGACTCTTCTCAGAGGTCTCTGGCTTCAGGCGCTTCCAGAAGTCGATGGTGAAGAGCATGGCTGAACTGTTGAACAGTGAAGCCAGCGATGACATCAGGGCAGCGAGGATACCGCAAACCACAAGACCCTTCACACCGGCAGGCAGAATCTTTGCCACGAGGGTGGGGAAGGCAGCGTCGGCGTTGGGGGTGCCGTCGGCGAGCAGAGGCAGGAAGCCACCGTCACCGGCATACTTCTGATGGAGTGCGAAGGCAATCATACCGGGAATAAGGAACAAGAACACGGGGAGGAGTTTCAGGTAAGCACCGAAGATGGTACCACGACGGCTCTCTTTCTCATTCTTTCCGGAGAGAACACGCTGAACGATATACTGGTCGGTACACCAGTACCAGAAACCGATAACAGCCGAACCAATCAGGGCACCCAACCAGGGATACTGCGGGTCGCTGTTGGAGCGCATCAGGTGAATCATCGTTCCGGTGGCACCTTCATAACTGGGCTTCACGTCGCAGAGTTGCAGCATCTGGTCCCAACTGCCCAGGGCCTTCATACCAAGCACGAGGATGATGAGCGAACCAAGCAGAAGGATGGGGGTCTGGAGCACGGAGGTGTAGAGCACGCTCTTCATACCACCGAAGATGGTGTAGATGGCGGTGATGACAACGAGTCCGATAGCGGCAATCCAGAAGAAGTCGATGCCCCAGAGTTCCTTGATGCCAAATACCTGCTGGAAGACGAGTCCACCGGCATATACCGTTACGGCCACCTTGGTGAGCACATAACTGATGAGCGAGATGACGGAGAGGATGGTGCGGCTCTGTGTGTTGTAGCGACGCTCCAAAAACTCTGGCATGGTGTATACCATACTACGTGTGTAGAAGGGCACGAATACCCATCCGAGTATCAGAATCATCCACCCCTGAATCTCCCAGTGGGCCATAGCCATACCTGATGAGGCACCGGCACCGGCAAGTCCGATGAGGTGCTCCGAACCGATATTCGAGGCGAAAATTGATGCACCGATGGCAATCCATGTTGCATCCTTACCACCGAGGAAATAATCTGCAGAGTTGTCGTTCTTCTGGCTGACAACCCAAAGTACGATGCCTATCAGCGCACAGCAGAAAACGCCAATGACAATCCAATCTAATGTTTGCATTTGTTGAAAGATTTATTGTTATTAGTTGTTTGTTATTCGGCTTTCTTGTCTTCCTTCACGGAGAAACGGTAGGCAGCGTGGCTGTAGTACTGCTCACCGGGTTTCAGTGTAGGCTGCACCCAGTCTTTCTTGTTGGGGGAGTCGGGATACTTCTGGCTCTCCAGACACACGCTCACGTGCTTGGGATACTTCACGCCATGCTTGCAGGCAATGCCGGTGCCTTGGAAGTTGCCAGTGTATACCTGCACACCAGGCTCGTTGGTGAACATTTCGAGCAGGATGCCGGTCTTGGGGGAGTAGAGCGATGCGCAAACCTGTGAGTCGTCGCCCTTGCCGTCCTTGAAGGTGTTCAGACACCAGTTGTGGTCGAAACCGGTGGCGTTTTTAATATATACATAGGTAGTGTCCATCTTGTCGGCAATCACACTGGGGGTGCGGAAGTCCATCGGGGTACCTTCCACAGGCTTGATCTCACCGGTAGTCATGTAAGAGGCATCTGAGGGAGTGAAGTTGTCGGCGTTGATGTAGAGCACCATGTCCATGCCTTCCTGCGACAGGTCACCGTTGAGGTTGTAGTAGTTGTGGTTGGTCATGTTGATGATGGTCTCCTTGTCAGTGGTGGCCTCGAAGGTGATGTCGAGCACGTTGTCATCGGTGAGTTTGTAGGTGGTCACGGCGGTCACCGTACCGGGGAAGCCATTGTCACCGTCGGGCGAAACGAGCGAAAGACGCAGCGTCTTCTCATCTACCAGGTTGGCTTTATATACTTTGTGCATCCATCCGGTGTTGCCGCCGCCATGCAGACAGTGCTTGGCACCATTGCCGGTATCGTTCTGGGTGAGTTGGTACTGCTGGCCGGCCACCGTAATCTTGCCGTCGTTGATGCGGTTGGCATAACGTCCCACTGATGAGCCGTAGTCGCTGGGCGAGTTGAGGGTGTCGGCATACTGTGCGATGTTGTCGTAGCCAAGCACCACGTCGGTGAGGTTGCCGTCCTTGTCGGGTACCATGAGCGATACCACACGACCACCGTAATTGGTGATGCAGGCTTCCATGCCGTTGGCATTCTTCAGCACGTAGAGTTTCACAGTGTCACCATTGATGATGGTGTCAAACTTTGCGGGGTCAAGATTGGATGCCGTCAAAACAGGCTTCTCGATGGTCTCGCAGGCGGAGAGCATGGCGATGGCCACGCCAGTTGCCAGAATAATGCTTTTGAAGTTTTTCATAATTAATGGTTTAGAGTTTGATAATTCTATTTTGGGTGTAAAAATACAATTATTTTTTCATATTTGCAATAGATTGGGTGTATGTATTTTATGCAAAAGTGTAAAAATAACACTTTTTAAGATTTCCAAGGCCTAAAATAGGCATTTTCTCTATTTCTAACACCCCTTATCCCTTCCATGAATGATAGGATTTCTAGTTCTTCTAGATTTTCTAGTCCTTCTAGATAATCTAGATATTCTAGTTATTCCTCTCATTCCCGCCATTCCTGATAAAAAAAGTGCGACCCTTGGGCCGCACTTGAGATAAAATTGTTTTGTAGATTCTTGTCACTCTTAGCAAATCTTACGTGAACCGTCGCCGATGACCACGTCGATGACCTTGAGATGCTTGTTGAACTTCTCGAAGTACTTCTTCTTGGCATCTTCGATAAACTGGTCGTAGAGTTCGTCTTTCACCAGGTTGATGGTGCATCCGCCGAATCCACCGCCCATGATGCGGCTGCCGGTCACACCATTCTCCTTGGCCACGTCGTTGAGGAAGTCGAGTTCTTCACAACTCACCTCATACTCCTTGCTCAGACCGTAGTGGGTCTCATACATCTTCTTGCCCACAGTCTCGTAGTCACCTGCCACGAGGGCGTCGCAAACGGCGAGCACACGGTCTTTCTCACCGAGAACGAAGTGTGCACGGGTGTAGTCTTCCTCACCCACTTCGGCTCTCACCTCTTCGAGTTGTTCCCAAGTGCAGTCGCGCAGGGTCTCAAACTTGCCCTCCGGATGCTTGGCGGCGATGTGTTTCACCACGTTCTCGCATGAGTTGCGGCGGTCGTTATAGGGCGAGCCTACCAGTTCGTGCTTCACGCAGGAGTTGAGGAGCACCAGTTTGTAGCCTACGGGGTTGAAGGGGAAGTACTCGAACTCGCGTGAGCGACAGTCGAGGCGCATGAGATGGCCTGCCTTTCCGAAGACGCTGGCAAACTGGTCCATGATGCCGCAGTTCACGCCGATATACTTGTGCTCAGTGGCTTGTCCGGCAAGAGCGATGTCCCATTTCGACACTTTGTTTTCACCGAAGAGGTCATTCAGTCCGCAGCCGAAGCAACTCTCCATGGCAGCCGACGACGACATACCGGCACCCAGGGGCACATCACCGGCGAAGGCAATGTTGAAACCCTTCACAGGCACGCCAAGGGCTTCCATCTCAAGAGCCATGCCATAGATGAAGCGGGCCCATGTGGCACGGGGGCCTTTTCCGTCATGGAAATCAAAGTCCACACGGTCCTTCAGGTCGATGGAGTAGGCACGGATAGTGCTCTCTGTGCCATTGGGGCGCATCTCGGCCATGATGCCGCAGTCTACGGCTCCTGGAAACACAAAGCCTCCGTTGTAGTCGGTGTGCTCACCAATGAGGTTAATACGTCCGGGTGAGTGGTAGATGTTGCCAGTGAGCCCGTCAAAATGCTTGATAAAGCGACTTCTTACAAATTCAATGTCCATAGTTATAGTTGTAGTTTTAAGTTTTGAGATTTGAGATTTGAGGTTTGAGGACAAAAACCTCAAACCTCAAACCTAATTTAATCGACTGGTATATCCTTGTTCACGTTCTTGCAGCCGTGGAGGGCGTAGTAGAACATATATGCCATGGCAATCAGGTAGACGAAGTAACTCGGCATATAGCCCATGAAGTCGGCGAAGAAATTCTGCACCACAGGCAGCACACCACCGCCTACCACCATCATCATGAAGATGCCAGAAGCCTGGGCGGTATATTTGCCCAGTCCCTCGGTGGCGAGGTTGAAAATAGAGGGCCACATCACTGAGGTGCAGAGACCTACGAGCACGAGCAGCAGGGCGCTCAACGGCACGGTGGTCATTTCTACACTGCCTTCAAGAATCTTCACCAATGGCATGGAAACGGTAACCGATTTCGGGGTGAGCATGGCTGCCACGATGAGTATCATGCCAACGAAGGTGGTGAAGAGCATCAACTGACGAGATGATACCTTACCGGCGATGAAACTGGAGCAGAGACGGCCCACGAGCATCAGCAACCAATACATGGCTGCCACAGCACCACCGATGGTGGCGGCATTCAATATGGCATCGGGATTAATCCACGCTCCCTTGGCAGTGGTGTCAGAGAGGTAGAAGTTAAGTCCACCGGGGATACCTACCTCCACGCCTACATACACAAAGATGGCGATAACACCAAGCAGGCAGTGACGGAACGACCAGGGGGAGTGCTCGAACACGGTGTCGGCGGTCACCTTGCCGATTTCCGGGTCCTCGATGGGGATGAAGAGCAGGATGACAAAAGCACAGGCGAAGACTGCCATGGCGATGTACATCACCAGGTTGACGTCGGCCATCTGGGTAGAGGCTGTAACGGTGCCGATAAGCGCACCCACGAGCATCGGGGTCATCGTGCCTGCCAATGAGTTCAGCGTGCCGCCAATCAGGTTCAACTGGTTGCCGCGGTTGCCACCGCCACCGAGCAAGTTGAGCATCGGGTTCACCACAGTGTTAAGGATACATACGGAGAAACCGGAGATGAAGGCACCGAGAAGATAGATGCAGAATCCTGGTATGCCACCAGAGAATCCTGAAAGATATTGAATCAGCACACCAAAGAAACCTACGGCGATACCGATGAGGGCGGTCTTCTTGTAACCTACTTTGGTAAGCATCTTTCCGGCGGGGATTCCCATGAACAGGTAAGCGAAGAAGTTCATGAAGTTACCCATGATGCCCAGCACGTTGCTGCCACCAATCTCAGGCTGGTTCTTCCAAATCACACCGATAGGCGCACCGAGGTTGGTGACAAACGAAATCATTGCATAGAGGAAGAACATCGTGATAATGGCGATGACACTTCCGTTTTTCTGTTGTTTACTCATTGTTGTAGTATGGTTAGATTTTAAAATGCAGTGTAGGCATGCAGATAACTGTTGGCCATCGGAGCAAAGGCCCTAAGGGCCAACAGCGTCTGCATATTGGGGCTTATTTCCTCACACCAAACTGGTAGATGGTCTTCTGCTTGTAGCGGCGACCGGGTTTCAGCACCACGGAGGGGAAATAAGGATGGTTGGGCGTGTCGGGGAAGTGCTGTGCCTCAAAGCAGATACCGCTGCGACGGGGGAAGATGGCACCATTCTGGCCCTTCTCACCACAACCATAGTTGTCGGTGTAGAGTTGCACACCTGGTTCGGTGGTGTAGACGTCCATCGTACGGCCGCTCTTCGGCTCGTAGATGCGGGCGGCGAAACTCAACTCGCCTTCCTCACGCTTGTTGAGCACATAGCAGTGGTCGTAGCCCGAACCATTCTTAATCTGCTCGTTGTCGGCGTCAATGTCGCGGCCGATGGGTTTCGGGGTGCGGAAGTCGAACGGGGTGTCCTTCACAAAGCGGATTTCACCGGTGGGGATAGAGGTCTCGTCGATGGGTAGGTAGTAGTCGGCGTTGATTTCGCACTCCAAGTCCTCGATGGTGGGAGTGGGGTTGCCGATGCCGGCAAGGGCGAAGAAACCATGGTTGGTGAGGTTGATGATGGTCATCTTGTTCGTTGTGGCAAGATACTCTATCATCAATTCATTCTCGTTGGTGAACGTATAGACAACGGTGACCTTCAACTCACCCGTGAAACCTTCCTCGCCATAGGCCGATACCAACTCGAGAACCAGCGACTGGTCGTTCATCTGGGTGGCATCCCATACGCGGGAGTGGAAACCCTTCGGACCGCCATGGAGGGCGTTCGGACCATTGTTGATGGCCAACTGGTAGTCCTTGCCGCGCAGACGGAACTGGCCGCGGCAAATGCGGTTGCCAAAGCGCCCGATGAGGGTCGACAAATAAGGTTGTGAGTGATTGATGGCGTCTTGGATATTGTCATATCCCTGAATAACGTTGGCAATGTTGCCATCTCTGTCAGGAACCATGATGGCTACGATGGCTCCGCCGTAATTGGTGATGGCTACCTCGTTGCCAAGACTGTTTTTGAGTATAAACAAATCGGTGTTTTTCCCATTGATAGTGGTCTGAAAGTTCTCTCTCTTCAGGCCACAGAGATTTTCTGTTTCGATTGTGCTCATAATATCTGGTTTTTAGTTTGGTGAGACCTGCGGCGATTCGCAAGGCGAGTCACCGCATTTTGTTAATGATGTAGTCTGCAAAATAACTAAAAAAAAACGAGAGCAGCAAAAGAAACAACAAAAAAGTAAGGATTCGGAATTGTTAAAAACAATTAAGGCCACTCATGGCTACTATAGTTACTATAGCCACTATAGTCCCTATAGCCACTATAGTTCCTATAGTCACTATAAAAGCACCAGCAAATCCGCCACCACATAACTACTCCCGCCCACGAATACGAAATCCTCGGGCCTGGCGGCGGCGAGCGCAGCCTTGTAGGCTTCTGCCACGGTGGGGTAGGAGGTGCCTGGCAGATGGTGGCTTTCTGCGCGGCGCAGCACCTCTTGGTGGGGGATGGCGCGCCGACTACTTGCTTGGGTGAAGTAATAAGTGGCGTCGGTGGGCAACATGCCCAACACGGTGTCGATGTCTTTGTCGTCTACCATGCCGAAGACAATATGCAAGTGCGCATAGTGCTGCATGGACAACTGGCGTGAGATGTATTGCCAGCCACCGGCGTTGTGACCGGTGTCGCACACCACGGTGGGTTGTTGGCGCAATATCTGCCAGCGACCCATCAGTCCGGTGGCGGAGGCTGCCGTGGCAAAGCCCGCCTCTACGGCCTCGTCGGGAATCTGGAGACCTTGGTGCCGTGCCACATCCACGGCGGTGAGCACGGTGCAGGTGTTCTTCACTTGGTATATGCCGCCAAGTTGTCCGTGGAAGGTGTGCCCGTCGGCGTGGGTGTAGTCCATGCCGCCGTCAGGGGTCGGCTGTGCTGCTGTCACCAAAGGGTGGTCTTCGGCGAAGGTGATGGGGGCTTCCATCTCACGGGCCTTGGCGGTGAAAACGGGCCGGGTGGTCTCATTGGCCTCGCCGATGACTACAGGCACGCCTCGCTTGATGATGCCGGCTTTCTCTCCGGCTATCTGGGCGATGGTGTCGCCGAGAAACTGGGTGTGGTCTTTGCTGATATTGGTAATCACCGACACAATGGGGGTGATGATATTGGTGCAGTCGAGGCGTCCGCCCAGACCCACTTCCACGACGGCAATGTCGACTTGCTGTCGGGCGAAGTAGTCGAAGGCCATGGCGGTGGTGAGTTCGAAGAACGAGGGGTGCAGAGGCTCAAAGAACGTGCGGTGGCGCTTTACAAAGTTGATGACAAAGCGCTTGTCCACGCAGATGCCGTTCACCCTGATGCGCTCGCGAAAGTCCATCAGGTGTGGCGAAGTGTAGAGCCCCACCTTGTATCCGGCGGCTTGCAGGATGGCGGCGAGGGTGTGCGACACCGACCCCTTACCGTTGGTACCTGCCACATGGATGGTCAGAAACTGACGGTGGGGATGCCCCAGACGCTCGTCGAGAGCGTGGGTGTTGGCCAACCCCTCCTTATACGCACCGGCCCCAATCTTCTCGAAGACCGGGGCGCAGTGATACAAGTATTCTATGGTGTCTTTGTAATTCAATTTTCAATCTTCAATCTTCAATTTTCAATTGAAATAATTCTTGAACTTCTGGAAGATGTTCTTCCTCGTGGTGTTGTCGCTCTTGAAGTTGTCGCTCTCCTTCATCTTCTCCAGCATCTTCTTCTCCTCGTGCGAGAGGGTCTTGGGCACATACACACTGATGTTGACTATGATGTCGCCATTGCCGTGCCCATAGCCTTGAACGGCAGGGAGACCCTTGCCGCGAAGGCGCTTCGTGGTGCCGGGCTGAATGCCGGGCTCAAGGTTGATTTTCAACTTCGTCCCTTCAATGGTGGGTATCTTTACCTCACCACCGAGCGCTGCGGTGGGGAAGTCGAGCAACAGGTTGTATATCAGGTCGTTGTCCTGACGAATGAAGGTATCGTTCTCCTCTTCGCTGATGAATACCTGAATGTCGCCGGGAATGCCGTTGTGGGGACCGGCGTTGCCCTTGCCTTGCACGGTGAGTACCATGCCGTCGGCAACACCGGCGGGAATCTTGATCTCCACCACTTCCTCGCCTTTGATCACACCGTCGCCGCCACACTCCTTGCAGCGGTTCTTGATGACTTGTCCTTCACCGTGGCAGGTGGGACAACTGCCTTGTGTCTGCATCACACCGAATATGGTCTGCTTCGTCTGCACGGTATACCCAGTGCCGTGACATGTCGGACAGGTCTCCGGCTGTGTGCCGGCCTCTGCACCCGTGCCGTGGCAGTGGGAGCAAACGATGTCTTTTTTCACGCGGAACTTCTTCGTCACACCGGTGGATATCTCCTGCAGGTTGAGTTTCACCTTCAGCCTCAGGTCACCGCCGCGGTATTGGGCGCGCTGACGACCGCCACCACCAAACCCGCCGAATCCGCCGCGTCCGCCAAAGATGCCTCCAAACATGTCGAAGATATCGTCCATGGAGAAACCTCCACTGCTGAAGCCTCCGAATCCGCCTGGGGCGTCAAAACCAAATTGGTCGTACTGCTGACGCTTCTGGGGGTCATGCAGCACGTCATAGGCTTCGGCGGCCTCCTTGAATTTCTCTTCGGCCTCCTTGTCGTCGGGGTTGCGGTCGGGGTGGTATTTGATGGCTATCTTGCGATAGGCTTTCTTAATCTCATCCTCACTGGCGTTCTTGTCCACGCCCAGCACCTCGTAGTAGTCTCTTTTGTTTGCCATTTTCAATCAGGCATAGCCCGGTTTCAATTTTCAATCGGACAACGTCCGAAAATATTTTTCAATTTTCAATATTCAATCTTCAATATTATTGCCCCACTGCCACTTTGGCAAAGCGGATCACCTTGTCGTTGAGGGTGTAGCCGGTCTGCACACAGTCGATGACTTTGCCTTTCTTGTCGTCGCCCATGCCGGGAACCATGGCAATGGCCTCGTGGTAGTCGGTGTTGAAGTCCTCACCGTCGGTCTCTATGCGTTTCACGCCCTCGCCTTCGAGAATCTTGATGAACTTCTTGTAAATCAAGTCCATACCCTCGCGAAGGGTTGCCACGTCGTCGGTCTTCTTGCCGTTTTCGATGGCGCGTTCCATGTCGTCGATGACCGGCAGTATCTTTTTGATGGTTTTCTCGCCGCCGTTGAGTATCAACTCGGCTTTCTCCTTCAACGTGCGCTTGCGGTAGTTCTCAAATTCTGCCATCTTGCGCAGCAATGTGTCGTTGAGTTCGTCAATCTTGGCCTGGGCTTCCTCCAATGGGTCTTTGGGAGCCTCTTTCTCTTCTTCAGATTCTTGGCTCTCGTCTTGCAACTCTTCTTGTGGCTCCTCGGTTTCCTGAGCCTCTGATTCATTCTCCTGGGCGTTGTTTACCTCTTCCTGAATCTCCTCGTTAAGTGTCTCGTTGTCTTTGTCCATGATAGTGTTTTTTTTGTTCTGCCTTATTCACAGCAAAAATCTTGCCAAACTCGTCTCCGCGAATGGCAAGTCATGTTTTTGTGTCACTCCTCTTTCGCTATTTCCGTCCTTCTACTTCTTTTTCTTCAAAAGAATATGAGTTCCTTTAATTATTTAAAGAAGAGCCATACATCCTTTCTTTTTGTGCCTTGATGGCATCGTCATAGATGTAGTCGTCATACTGCATCAACTTGTCGATGGTGCCGGTGGGCGTGAGTTCGATGATGCGGTCGGCTACGGTCTGGATGAACTCGTGGTCGTGACTGGCGAAGAGGATGTTTCCCTTGAAGGTCACCAGGTTGTTGTTGAAGGCTTGTATGCTCTCCAGGTCGAGGTGGTTGGTAGGGGTGTCGAGGATGAGGCAGTTGGCGTTCTTGAGTTGCATCCTCGCAATCATGCAGCGCATCTTCTCACCACCGCTGAGCACGTTGACTTTCTTCTCCACTTCTTCTTGCTTGAAGAGCATGCGTCCAAGGTAGCCCTTCATCATCACTTCGTTGCCGGTGCCAAACTGGCTGAGCCAGTCCACCAGGTTGAGGTCGCTCTTGAAAAACTCGGTGTTGTCGAGGGGCAGGTAGGCAGTGGTGATGGTGATGCCCCATTTGTAGGTGCCGGCATCGGCCTGACGGTTGCCGTTGATAATCTCGAAGAGGGCGGTCATCGCCTTGGGGTTATGGCTGAGGAACACGGTCTTCTGGCCTTTCTCGATGTTGAAACTCACGTTGTCGAAGAGCACGGTGCCATCGGTGTCTACGGCCTTCAGTCCTTCCACCTCGAGAATCTGGTTGCCGGGCTCGCGCTCCATCTGGAAGAGGATGCCGGGGTATTTCCTCGACGACGGGCGTATCTCGTCCACGTTGAGTTTCTCGAGCATCTTCTTGCGGCTGGTGGTCTGCTTGCTCTTAGCCACGTTGGCAGAGAAACGGCGGATAAACTCCTCGAGTTCCTTGCGTTTCTCCTCGGCTTTCTGGCGCTGGTTCTGGGCCTGACGAAGGGCGAGTTGCGAACTCTGATACCAGAAGGAGTAGTTGCCGGCGAATACGGTCACCTTGCCGAAGTCGATGTCCACGGTCTGTGTACTCACGGCATCGAGGAAGTGACGGTCGTGGCTCACCACAAGCACGGTCTGCTCCACATTGCTGAGGTATTCCTCGAGCCACTGCACGGTGTCGAGGTCGAGGTCGTTGGTGGGCTCGTCGAGCAACAGGTTGTCGGGATGACCGAAGAGGGCCTTGGCAAGCATTACACGCACCTTCTCGTTTCCGGAGAGTTCGCTCATGAGTTTATTGTGAAGGGCTTCCTTGATGCCGAGGTTGGAGAGGAGCATGGCAGCGTCGCTCTCAGCATTCCAACCGTCCATCTCGGCGAAACGCTCTTCCAACTCTGCCACGCGGTTGCCGTCTTCCTCGTCGAAGTCGGCCTTCATGTAGAGTGCCTCGCGCTCCTTCATGTTCGCCCAGAGGGGCTGGTGCCCCATCATCACCGTGTCGAGCACGGTAAACTCGTCGTATTTGAAGTGGTCCTGGTCGAGCACAGAGAGTCGCTCACCGGGTGCCAGTTCGATGGTTCCCTTGTTGGGCTCCAACTCACCGCTGATGGCTTTGAGGAGTGTCGACTTACCGGCACCGTTGGCACCGATAACGCCATAGATGTTTCCTGCAGTGAACTTGATGTTCACGTCTTTGTAAAGTGTTCTCTTGCCAAACTGTATGGCAAGGTTGGTCACAGTAATCATGCTTTTACCTTAAAAAAATGTTTGTGGGTGCAAAATTAGGCAAAAAATATGAATTAACAGACCTCTTTGCAGAATAAAATCCATTTTATGCTGAATACCATTTTTTTTGTTTAATTTTGCCGACAAGATGAAGAACAATTATAATAAAGCACCGCTATACGACCACTATACGGTCGACCGTGAGGCACCGCTGCTGGAGTATCTGCTCCAGACACTCAACGGACAGAGCCGCACGAAGATAAAGGCCACGCTCCAGGGACGTGGCATCAAGGTCGACGGCAAGCAGGTTACGCAGTTCGACTTCCCCCTGAAGCCGGGAATGAAGGTGTCGGTGAGCAAGTCGAAACGCAACGACACGTTCAAGAGCCGCTATGTGAAAATCGTCTACGAAGACCAGTACCTCATCGTAGTGGAAAAGGCTGTGGGCATCCTCTCCATGGCTGCCGGACACAAGTCGCTGAACGTGAAGTCTGTGCTCGACGATTATTTCCAGAAGACTCACCAGCGCTGCCGCGCGCATGTGGTGCACCGACTCGACCGCGACACCAGTGGACTGATGGTCTATGCGAAGGACATGGATACCGAACAGCGCCTGGAGCATGAGTGGCACGACATCGTCTACGACCGCCGCTATGTGGCAGTGGTGTCGGGAGAGATGGAGGAGGATGGTGGCACAGTGGCCAACTGGCTGAAAGACAACAAGGCCTACGTCACCTATTCGTCGCCTGTCGACAATGGTGGCAAGTATGCGGTGACGCATTTCCATACGCTCGCACGCACCACCGAGCACTCTCTCGTGGAGTTCAAGTTGGAGACCGGGCGCAAGAACCAAATCCGTGTCCACTCCGCCGACATGGGGCATCCCGTCTGCGGTGACGTGAAATACGGCAATGGCGACGACCCGCTCCATCGACTCTGCCTGCACGCTTTCCTGCTCTGCTTCTACCATCCTGTCACCCACGAGCGCATGGAGTTCGAGACTCCTATCCCCACCGCTTTCCGAAGTTTGTTCTGAGAGTTGTGTTGTAGAGACGGGATTCTTCCCATCTCCCCGGCAGAATGTAAGACAAAAGGCTGAATCGTAAAACAAAAGTCTCTTTAACCCTTTTCAAGAAAATGGATCTCAACATCACCAACAGCGATATCGCTTACATCGTATTTGCAATAGTTGCCGTCATCGTGGCATTCATGCTTATCAAGAAGGTGGCAGGCTGCCTCATCAAGGCGGTCATCTTCGCCATCCTCGTAGCCATCCTGGGCTATCTCTACTACAACTTCGCTTTGGTAGAGGAGTCGGGCGAAGAGACAAATATCGAAACCGTCGAGTAGGCTTGTCCAATCATCTAGAACTGTTTCCCGAATGAGCAAATTAGAGAATTGAAGCAAAGAATATGCTTTTACAATTCTTTAATTCTCATAATTCCATATTATAGTCTAGAGTTTGGCGGGCAAAGCCCGCACAAACAAACCTACAACCTACTTGCATCCAACACATGGATGCGCTTACCCTCTATTCTTACGATACCCTCCTGCTGCATTTCATGAAAACATCGCTGGAGTGAGTATTTCTGAATGCCAAACTCATCGGCAAGTTGCTGCCTCGACTCCTTGAGGAAGATGGGATTGGTGTCCTGTTGTTGCAACTCCTTCCTGAGCCGCCTGCCTACCTTCTCACGAACGGTCATGGAGAGCATACCCACCTTTTTCGTGAGGAAGGAGATGATGTTCGAGAGGATATGGACGAAATTCATGGCTATGCGCTGGTCGGCATGGATGAGTGTCTGCAGGTCGTCGGGAGAAAGACGCAACACCCTCGACGCACTCTCTGCCTCCACCATCACGGGGTAGTGGTTGTCGTTGGCAAAGAGAAAGGCAGGGGCCAGCATCTGACCTGAGTGGTGCTTCTCCATTCTGATGACACGACCCGACGGACCGATGAGTTGCGCCGACACCTCCCCGTCTACTACGATGCTGGCATGACGGCAAGGCGTGCCTGCCAACGCAATGATTTCACCTTTCTTATATACTTGCACCCGGTATTTCACCTCGTGCATCAAACCGATAATCTCATTGTCGGAAAGTCCTCTGAAAAGCAGACATTTTTTCAGACCGTTCAGCGTGTCGATATCCATGCAATTATACGTAAATGTGGTTGATATGCACAAATGTAGCCACATTTTTAAAGGGAAACACATTTTTAACCTTTTTTATAAACGACGGGTAACATTTGTTATCGCCATTAATGGGGAGTGAGGTCTACTTTTGTAAACTAAATCTATGCAAATGATGAAATTCATCCGTCGGTTCACCAACAGACTGTCTTATCGCCATAAAGTCGCGCTACTCGTCCTCGGCGGTGTAGTGCTGGGACTGGGAGGCTTGTTCCTCTATCTCCTTAGGGCACACACCTACCTGGGTGATGACCCCGCAGCATGCGTCAACTGTCACATCATGTCACCCTATTACGCCACGTGGAGCCGCTCAAGCCACGGGCGAGTCGACGACAAGTCGAATGGCGCCACTTGCAACGATTGTCATGTGCCTCACCAGAACCTCGCCATGAAATATGGTTTCAAGGCGATGGACGGCATGAAGCACGTGGCCTATTTCGTTACTCACAGCGAGCGCCAGGCCATCATGGCAGAAGATGCCAGCGCCGAGGTAATCATGGACAACTGCATCCGCTGCCATACGCAACTCAACCAGGAGTTCGTGAAAACTGGGCGCATCGACTTTATGCTCGCAAAGAAAGACGAGGGCAAGGCATGCTGGGACTGCCACCGCAACGTGCCCCATGGTGGCATGAACTCACTTTCGTCCACTCCCAACGCCGAGAGCCAGGTGCCTCTGCCACCTAGCCCAGTGCCGGAGTGGCTGCAGAATATGATGAAATAACAAACAACAGATAACGACATGGCAAAACAACTGAAAAAATGGCAAGGATGGCTCCTCTTCGGAGGGTCAATGGCCGTCGTGTTCCTGCTCGGCCTGCTCGTCTCGTCGCTCATGGAGCGGAGGGCAGAGGTGGCCAGCGTGTTCAACAACAAACGCACGGAGTTCACCGACTCCATCATCGCGCAAAACGAGAAGTTCAAGGCCGACTACCCACGTGAGTATGAGACGTGGGCGATGACCGAAGACACCTCGTTCGTGTCGAAGTATAACTCCTCACAAGAGGTCGACGTGCTCGAGGCACGTCCCGAGATGGTGGTGTTGTGGGCAGGCTACGCCTTCTCGCGCCACTACAACACGCCGAGAGGACACAAACATTGTTTGGATGACCTGAGGAAAATCCTGCGTACAGGCAACCCCGGCATCGACGGAGATGCTGACATGCAGCCCGCTACGTGCTGGACTTGCAAGGGACCCGATGTGCCGCGGATGATGCGCGAACTCAGCGATTCAAAATCAGTCTTCGACCCAGGCAACTACTACGCCATGAAATGGAGCGAACTGGGTGCCGAGATGGTGAATACGGTGGGATGCTCCGACTGCCACGATGCCCGTACGATGGACCTGCGTCCTGCCCGTCCCGCCCTCTACGAGGCATGGGCTCGTGCCGGCAGAGATGTGCGCAAGGCAAGCCACCAGGAGATGCGCTCACTGGTATGCGCACAGTGCCACACCGAATACTACTTCATCAAGCCCGATGACCCGAAGAACCCAGGAAAAGCCAACTACCTGATGTTCCCGCAAGATAAGGGCATGACTTGCGAGGCAGCAGAGGAATACTACGACAGCATAGGTTTTTATGACTATATCCACCCGCTGTCGAAAACGCCTATACTCAAGGCTCAACACCCGGGCTACGAAATCGCACTCCAGGGCATCCACGCTCAGCGCGGTGTGTCGTGCGCCGACTGCCACATGCCTTACAAGAGCGAGGGTGGCGTGAAGTTCAGCGACCATCACATCATGTCGCCGCTGGCAAATATCGACCGTACCTGCCAGACTTGTCACCGTCAGGATGCAGAGGTGCTGAGACAGAATGTATACGACCGCCAGGCAAAGTGCACCGAGGTGCGCGACCGTGCCGAACAGGAACTGGCTCGTGCTCACTTCGAGGCGAAGTTCCTCATCGACAAGGGGGCCACCGATGCCGAGATGAAACCCATCCAGGACTTGCTGCGCAAGAGCCAGTGGCGCTGGGATTATGCCATCGCTTCGCATGGTGCTACCTTCCATGCACCGCAGGAGGTGACCCGATTGCTCTCGCATAGCGTCGACTATGCCCAGCAGGCTCGCCTGCTCATCGCCAAGGTGGCAGCAAAGCACGGCCATACCGGCGACATCCCGGTGCCCGACTACTCTTCGAAGGCGAAGGCTCAGGCAGCCATCGGTCTCGACATGGCTAAACTGAAAGACAAGAAGAAGCGCTTCCTCGACACCGTTGTCCCGAAGTGGATTGACGAGGCGAAGAAGAACGGCAAGTTGGTCGAACTCTGATTTTTCATTAGACAAGAAGAACTGCAAAAGGGGAGTCGGAAGGACATCGGTTCTGCGACTCCCCTTCTTCATTGACACGAAAAATACTTCGCTTCTCCTTTTGTTTTATGCTCCTAAAGTAGTAAATTTGCGTTTTGAAATGTGGAATAAACCTTGGAGAATGACCGAGGGCTTCGTCATCGGCGGAGGCCTCATCGTGGCAGGACTGTTGCTTGAACTGAGTGCAGGCGCGGTGGATTGGGATGCCTTCCGGTGGCCCGTCAATGCCATCGTGCTCGCTGCCTTCGTCTTCATTATCGTGGCGATGGCGCTCTCGGCACGTAAGGTATATGCCTTCCGCTTCCTCGGCAGCCATGCCGCGGCAGTGCCTGCCATTGTTTATGCTGTAGCACTCACCATCATCATGGGACTCACACGACAGACCGTCGATGGGCGGGGAGTGAACAACATGCTCACGTTCTGGCCTTTTGTCTTGACGTATGTCTACCTCGCTGTCATCCTGGGAATGGTGGTGGTGAAACGGTTGCGCCGTCTCTCGTCGTGGAGGCGCGACGTGCCGTTCCTTCTCAACCATCTCGGCCTCTTCATCGCCCTCACTTGCGCCACACTGGGCAATGCCGACATGCAAAGGCTCAGGATGGTGACATCGGTGGAGGGGCCGGAGTGGCGCGCCCTCGACCAGCAACAACAGGTCGTGACACTCCCTCTTGCCATCCAACTGCAGCAGTTCATCATGGAGGTGTACGACGACGGCACGCCGCGCCGCTTCGCCTCAGAGATACAGGTGCTTACCGAGAGTGGCAGCAACATCCACACCACTGTCGAGGTGAACAAGCCCGTGGTGGTGGAGGGATGGAAAATCTATCAGTATGGCTATGACACGGCAATGGGAAAGGATAGCCAGATAAGCATCCTCGAACTGGTGCGCGACCCGTGGCTCAATGCAGTCTATACAGGCATCGCGATGATGTTGCTCGGTGCCGTGTTGATGTTTTTATTGGGAGTAAGGAGGGAACAGGTATGAGTTGGGAGCATTTCATCTATTTCGCCATCGTCGCCGTGGTGCTTTGGGCAGCCGGTGCGCTTGCTGCCTGGAAGGATAAGCGACGTATGGCATACACGGCCACCGTCATAGGCCTTGCCGTCTTCTTCGCCTTCATCGTGGGGATATGGCTGTCGCTCCATCGGCCCCCGCTGCGCACCATGGGCGAAACACGCCTGTGGTATTCATTCTTCCTGCCCCTCGCCGGCTTCCTCGTCTATTCGCGATGGCATTATAAGTGGATTCTCACGTTCTCCACCATCCTCGCCACAGTGTTCGTCTGTGTCAACATCCTCAAACCTGAGATCCACTCCACCACACTCATGCCCGCCCTGCAGAGTCCGTGGTTCGCCCCGCATGTCATCGTCTATATGTTTGCCTACGCCATGCTCGGCGCGTCGGCAGTGATGGCGGCCTACCTGCTCTTCTTCAAGAAGACGGCGGTTACCGACGAGGAGATGGACATCAGCGACAACTTGGTTTATGTGGGCCTGGCGTTCATGACGGTGGGCATGCTCTTCGGCGCGCTGTGGGCAAAAGAGGCATGGGGCCACTATTGGTCGTGGGACCCGAAGGAGACGTGGGCTGCCATCACATGGCTCGCCTACCTCGTCTACGTGCACTACCGTCGCATGCCCTCACACAGCCGCAACCTCTCCCTATGGGTGCTCCTCATCGCCTTCGTCCTGCTCCAGGTTTGCTGGTGGGGCATCAACTACTTGCCCTCGGCGCAAGGCGTATCGGTGCATACCTATAGTACATAGCCGCGGATGCCCACGAAATATTAACGACCACGAATCTACGAATCTTCACGAAATTATTCTTTAGGCCGATTCGGTAAATTCGTGGTCGTTAATCAAAGAATGCTAATTTTTCAATCGGGCGAAGCCCGACAATAATCTTCAATTTTCAATCTTCAATTTTCAATCTTCAATTTTCAATTTTCAATTAATTGAAGTTTCGTTTTCAGCCATAGCACTAGTTGTTCGCTCCACGCCTCTGTCGTCGTTTTTCCTGTTTGCGGCATCAACTGATACGGACCTTTGCCGTCGCCGTAGATGTGCATCTCCGCGTTAGCACCAGCCTTTTTCCATTCCATGAAGAGCGCCACCAGACCCGCTGCCACGTTGGGGTGATCGGCACGTGTCATGATGAGCAGTGGTGGAGCCTCCGACGGCACCTTCACCGGCAGCAGCGACGGTCCGAAGTTCGTGCAGAGAAAGTCGGGCCGCTCCTGTTCGTCGGCACTCATCGTTGCCGCGATGGCCACACCGCCTCCCGCCGAGAACCCCAGGAATCCTATCTTATGGCTGTCGAGGTGCCACTCCGTGGCATGGCTGCGCACCAAACGGATGGCAGCCCTCGCGTCGGTGGCTGCCAAGAGGATGATGGAGTCGCCCGTCGCGTTGTGCATCGGGTTGGCATCCGCCAGGGGGAAGTGGTCGGGGTGTGTCACGTCTACCATCGGTGGCATCGTCATGCCCTGGGGCATCGGTGCCTTGTTCAGGTGGTAGCGCAGTCCGATGGCGGCGAAGCCCCTCTCGTTGAGGAATGCCGCCATCTCCACCACGTCGCTGTCCCACGACAGCCACCGCATCGCACCACCCGGACAGAGCACCACGGCACAGCCGTTGGCCTTCTCCTGCTGTGGCAGATACACCTCTATGCAGGGCCGTTCGTCATCCGCCATCCCTTCTCCTCCGGGGAGCCAATACCTTGTCTGTGCCGGCATCGTCGAGCATGCTGCCAGCATGAGCATCGTCAGTATAGTCTTTCTCATAACGTTTTTGTTTTCTGCCGTAAAGGTAATAAAAACGTCACGTTCGGCAAAATATCCTCACTATATTCTGCAAAAAACTGCGGAATGCCAATTGCGGAATTTTTGTAGAGATGGGATTCTTCCCGTCTCCCCAGTGGGATGGCAAGTCGGTAATGCCTGTGTCAGTTTTTACGTTTTTGTTTCCACCGTCAACAACCAGTGGTCGAAGCCGTCCAATAGATCATCGCAATTGTTGTAGGTTTCCTTTCCTGTTCCCTCGTTTTCCTTTGCGAACATTCTGAGCCAATCCCCCACTTCTCCAAGGTTAAGGTTATGTCGTGCACATATCTCCCTCACCCGAGGTATGTTTTGTATAGCAAGTTCTACATACTCATCCGGGTTTGCAGGATAACTGGCTGCAATTCTTTCCGCGTTGACCTGTGATTGTTGTGCGTTTTCCTTGTTGCCATCCAACTTCTTTTCAGTGTCTTCCCCGTTGTCATCGGTCAGCCAGTAAGGCAGCGAGGCCACGTCAGGAAGATTATCTTCTTGTGATGCCATGTACTGCTGTTGAATCTCCCGGCTGGTGAGCACCTGATGCTCCTCGAACGCCGCACGGTCGAAGAATCCCCATTCCACGAGAGTCTTGACGATTTTCGGCATCTTGTTGATTTTGATGCCCGGCAGTTCCTTGAGGATGGAGATATAGTTCTCCGGTTTCCACTCGAAGAAGTACCCATTCTTGTAGATGGCGCACAGCAGCATGATGGTGGCCGCCTGTCCCTTGATGCCGTGTTCCACGGTCACGGCACAGATTTCCGGTCTGTCGAAGAAGTCGACACTGAGTTGAAAGTTATTCAGATTTTTTGCCATGATTATTGAGTTTTTTGTTGACCATGGCAAAATTAGTGTCACGAAGCGGAAAATAGATGTCATTTTCGTATGGACGATATCAGGCTTTGACCGATTTGAACAAGCAGGCAAGCCCAAGAGGCCGTGAGAGAACTGTAGGGACACTGCATGCCGCATCTGTCCGATGAACATCCTTATAGAATGTTTCTCAGTCTTCTCAGTTTTCTTCGTAGTTTTCTCTGAATAATCGTCCTTTTGCGACAAAAATTTCGCCTTTTCTTCCTGTTTGTCCAACTCATCCCCTGCTGTCTTGTCAACTTCAGAAGAAAATGGCGCAAAAAGTTGTGATGCCATTTCCTTGTCCTTAGTTTTGCAGCGTCAGAAGACAAAAACATGAAAATGAACAAATAAAAAATAATAATAACAAAAACGATAAAAGTCATGAAAACAAAGAAAAACCTCAAGAACAGCATGAAGGGCGTAGCCGCCTTCTCGTTCGCAGCAGCAATGGTATTGTCACTCAGTGCCTTCAACACCGTCGACAAAAAGAAACTGACGGTAGTGGCTGATCCACTCGCCGAACTGGCAAGCACCGACCAGAGCAAAGCCGACAACGACCTCGCCCGTCTGCGCCAGTCGCCATACGAGTCGACCTTCAAAGCCACCCTGGCAGAGTACAACCACGAGATAGAAAGCCGTGAGAAAGCCTGCGAGGCATGGCATACCTGGAGGAACGGCGACCGCAGTGCCAAGGCCGAAGCCGACGTGGCATGGGCAAGGGAGAACTACGGCACGAATACCCGTCACATCCGGAAGGAGATTACGGCATGGCAGACCCTGCGCTCCATGTATGTCTCACGCGCACAGGCCATCCTCAACATGCCCACCCTGGATGGTTCCGGCACCCTGCTTGCCTCATCTGGTGACGACGGTGCTATGGCATCCTTCACTGTCCCCGCCAAGAAATCTGCTCAGGAAATCAACGAGGTGATGCTCGCCGGTTTGAAACTGCAGGAGATTGGCAAGGAGAAGGCAGGTCTCGAACAGAAGGTGGCGAAGGAGATGGTGCAACTGAAGATGGCGAAGGCCAACCGCAACAGAGACTACGGTGTGGTTGCCGGGATGTACACCCTGCCCGCCGCCAATCTCTCCGAAATCCTCAATATCGAGGGCAAGATCAAAGGCCTCACCCAAAAGATAAATGAGTTGGAGGATATGGAGAAAGACATCTACGAGAAGTACGGCAACGACCTCCAGGGCTTAAGGCTCATCTAATGTGCCGCCGGGGGCACCCCCTGCCCTCCACAACAGATGATGAAGCCCACAACCAAGGACCTCAAAAGTCGCAAGACTTTTGAGGTCCTTTTAGTTTTCGCCCGCTATTGGTTACTCAACCCTATCTTAAAAAAGTTTTATTCAACATAATCCACACCTGGCTCGGCAGCCATGCCATACTCTCTGTCATGGAGAGTAGCGTATGGGGCTGCAGAATCCTTCTCCTCTATATCCCGTGTCCTGATGCCGAAGGCGACGACGAAAAGGTACATCGTGGTGAGGACGTTGATGGCGAAGTCGCATTCCTGCTCCGTGGCGGTCGGTGCCTTGTGGGCTTGGTCGTTGCGCCAGTCGCGCACCATGGTCAGGTATTCGCTGAACTTCTTGTCGGCATCGCTGTCGGAGTATTTCAGGCGCTTCAGGCACGGCGTCTGGAAGATGCAGTCGGCAAGTGTGGCCATTGTACCCTCCTGACCGATTTTGGTGCTGACTATCTCTGAGCGATTCTTCAGATAATACACCTTTTTCAACAACACCTCAAATCGGGTGACGAGGGTGTTGAAATGCTGCTTCTTATCCACGAGTGACACCTTGGTTGGACTGCAATACAGGCGGTTGAAGGCATTCTGAATCACATCGTTGGCACCGTCGATGTCATCGGTGGTGCGAGCGGAAATCAGCGCCACCAGGTCATCGGCGATTTGCTCCTTGCTCTTCGGCATCATTTTGAAGACAGCAAACTCCCGTTCTATTGTAGGCATGATCTTCTCCTTGAACCGCTCGGGGTTGAAGATGAGCGTTTCGCCCTCTGCCCGGTAGTTCTGATACATCAGGTCTGCCATCTGTGTCATGATGCTGTTGTAGAGTTCGCGGTTCTGGAACAGGCGGTCGAAGGCACCCACGCTGTCGTCGTAGCACTGTTGGGCGGCTCGCTCAAAGATTTCCGGGAAGATACTCTCGGCAAACTGTTTCGGGTCGTTGTTCTTGGCCTGCTTGGTGAGTTTCTTCTTCGCCGCCGTCGTACTCAACTTGTCGTAGATGGCTTCCACAATCACACGGTCGGATGGCGAGAAACTGCCCTTGAACATCAAGTTCACCTTGTCGATGATGTTCGACAGCAGGTCCTTGTTCTCGTCGGGCTTGCCACCGCCCTTCACGTTCTCGCCCTTGATGCCGCCTTGGCCGCGCTCCAAGACAATCTGTTGCGTCTTCCCCTCCTCGATGCGCGAGTTGATGAGTTGGATTTGCTTGTTTAAATCCACTTTCTCGTGGGGAGTCTTGGGCAGCAGGCGATAGAGCAGGTCGCAGAACACGTAGGTCTTGTACAGGTCGCGGTCGTAGGTGCGCTCCACCTGTGCCATGTAGGCATAGAAGCGCACAAAGTTCTTCACCAGTGAGCGCACGGTGAAGCGAGTCTCTTCATCGAGGTCTAAAAAGCGGTCGACGATGGGCTTGAACGCATTGCTCAGTTTGCCCAACCTGTTCTTGTCTCCTTTGGTGGAGGTGGCCAACTTGTAGATGGCATCCTCTTCTAAAGGACTCCATAGATGATACTGTGCGATGTCGTTACGGAAGTTATACACGCCATTCACATCCACGGGACGAATCAGTTCCGTCGCCGTATAGAAGGGTTCGAAGGATTTCTTGATGTCCTCAGGGGCATTGACAAAGTCAAGCACGTAGGTGTCTTCCTTGTCCTTGTGCGCACGGTTTAGCCGGCTCAGCGTCTGCACGGCCTTCACGTTCTTGAGTTTCTTGTCCACAAACATCGTGTGCAGCAGCGGTTCGTCAAAGCCCGTCTGGTATTTGTCGGCCACCACCAGCATGTTGTACATGTCACTGGCGAAGTAGAGCGGCAACCGCTCCTCGCTGATGTGCAGGTCGGCGGTGCTGTTCAATTGGGTCTCGGTGTATTCCTCCTCCTCGTATTTCACCTTGCCCGAGAAAGCCACCATCGGATGCACGTCGGTATAGCCCTTTTCCTCGCAATATTTCTTGATTTGCAGGAAATAGCGCAGTGCATGGGCACGGCTCGACGTCACCACCATCGCCTTGGCCTGTCCCTTCATGGCATTCAGGGTGATTTGCCGGAACTTCTCCACGATGATCTCCGTCTTCTGGTTGATGACGTGCTGGTGGTTGTCATGGTAGGCTTTCACGGCTTTTGTGGCGGGTGTCTCCTCGTAGGTGGGGTCTTGCGAGATGCGCTTCTCTATCTCGTAGGTCACGCTATACGGGGTGTACTGCAGCAGCACGTCCTTGATGAAGCCCTCCTCGATGGCCTGGAGCATCGAATAGATGTGAAAGGCTCGATATTTGTCTTCTTCCGTCGTACGACCCTTTTCCACCAACACGCCGAAGGTTTGCAGCGTCTTGGGCTTGGGCGTGGCTGTGAAGGCATAGAACGACAGGTTGCTGTGCTGACCTTGTGCCAATAGGTCCTCCATCATACTGTCGCGTTCCTCCTCCAGTTCTTCCTCAGTCTTCTCTTCCAGTTCCGCCATCTCACGCAATGCCTCGTCGGTGTCGGCCAATGCGGTTTTCACTTTTTCGGCACTCTTGCCGCTCTGACTGCTGTGTGCCTCGTCAACGATGATGGCATAGCGCTTGCCGCTCCTCGATGTCACCTCCTGATAGATGACGGGGAAGCGGTGCAGGGTGCAGATGACGATACGGGCGGCACCGTCGTTGATGACATCACGCAGTTTGGTCGATGGGTCGTTGTCGGTGATGGTCTCTATCTGTCCCTCGATGTGGTCGAAGCCGAGGATGGTGGCCTGCAACTGCGAATTGAGCACGCGGCGGTCGGTGATGACAAAGACGCAGTCGAAGAGGGGAAGAATGGATTGCAAAACTGACTGTGCTTTAGCGGATTGCAAATCCTTATACTCGGTACGGTCGGATTGCAAATCCGCCCGAACGTGCGTCCGAGTGTGCAGCGAGGCGAGGCGGTAGGTGAGCCATGCGATGGAGTTCGACTTGCCCGAGCCTGCCGAGTGCTGGATGAGGTAGTTCTGTCCGCTGCCTTTTACCTCGGTGTCGGCAATCAGTTTCTCCACCACGTCCAACTGGTGGTATCGCGGAAAGATGATTTTCACAGAAATGTCCTTCTTCTCCTTGATTTTCCCGTGCTTGTCGCGGACGAGTTTGATTTTCTCCTCTTCCTGACGCGAGATGTAGCGTTG
This sequence comes from uncultured Prevotellaceae bacterium, assembly GCA_900315455.1. Lineage (GTDB taxonomy): Bacteria > Bacteroidota > Bacteroidia > Bacteroidales > Bacteroidaceae > Prevotella. The sequence goes on from OMZE01000003.1 coordinate 152,502, forward strand.
CAGTATGCTCAGCAACATGTCACGGCGCAGCACCCGTTTCCAGAGATACGACGTGGCGTAGTCGCCGTCTTCGTTATCGGGGTTTCCCGCCCCACCCACATTGCCGGCGCCACCGCTACCTTGGTTGTAGGGCATGAAGAACGTCTTGTCCTTTTTCAGTTCAGTGGCCATGATGGCTTCGTAGAGGTCCACGCCGAAATAAGCCAAAATGCGGGTGTTGGCATGGAACAGCAGTTCGACTGGGTCGCGATCGTTCTTCCACTGTCGGCGCGAGTCCTCCACGTTCTGTCCGGTGAGTTGGTTTTTCAGTTCCAACGCTACCACGGGGATGCCGTTTAGGGAGAGCACCATGTCGATGGTGTTGCGGTTCTGGGTGCTGTAAGCGAACTGCCGTGTCACCTGAAGGATGTTCTGCCGGTATTTCAGCATCAGTTCCTCGTTCAGTTCCGATGCCGGACGGAAATAGCACATCCTGAGTTTGATGCCCAAATCGTCGATGCCGTTGCGCAGCACCCATATCAGGCCATAGCGCACCACGTTCTCCTGAAACACCTGGTAGAGCCGTGCCTCGGCCTTGTCGCCGTATTTGCGCACGTAGCGCTCCCAGGGTTTCGGCTGCGTCAGTTCTAAGAATGACGTGAGCGTTGCCATGTCGATGGCACGTTCCTTGTCATAGGTGCGCTGGTCGCCCTTGGTATAGCCGCCTTCATTCAATAGCCATTGCTCGATGTCGGCTTCAAAGTTTCTTTCCTTCAGGTCGTTGTCATTCATATTAGCATATTTTTTAATTTGTTTTCTTCAAACCCTTCTGAGGTCAAAATGAAATTAACCTCATTATTCGTCATCAAAGATTGTATGCTAATTCCTATATCTTGAAGATTCATTTTGATATCTCGCATACTACTATTGTCCCTTGTGATAAAAATGATTTCCCTGGGTATTCTGCTGGTAGAATTGTTAGGGTTAGAAATTTGCACAAATATATCTTTAAAGTAAACAGCGTCTATATAGCCCATAGATAGACCGAAGAAGATGAACCTATCGGCTTCATTAAGAGCAGGATAAATCACATGTGGTTTATAATCATCATCCAAGGACTTTTGCATAAATCGATATAGACCTTTTATTTGCTGGTCATCGTGGAAACCAAAAATACAATTATTGTTTTCCAAAGTGCCATGAATTGCGGTATAATTAAAAACAACATTAGGATATATTTGCCCTGCCACCTTATCCAAAGGTGTATAGTTAAAAGAAAACCACTCTGAATCCATCTCATCATAACGACTTTGTGGTAATCTTTGTTCTATAAAAAATTTCAACAAATGATAGGCATAAGATTTCTTTTTAACTTGTTCAGCCGACCTCTTTTTGACGAAATCAACAAGTTGATTTTTAAAGTTCTTATAGTCTTGCAGATCCTTCTTCATTATTTCTTCAGATGGTATCTCTTTAGATTTGGCTAAACAATAATTGTAAATGGTACGCTCTAAATCATACCAATTTTCACCTACATTATTGATGACGTATTGGAATAGATCATCTTCATCGGTTCTGAACATATCCCAATGTTTTTTTTGACTAACGCAAAAGTCTTTATAACTTGTACGCCATCCCAAATCTATATCAAAACCGTTACCTATAACCACAACTGTCTTCATACAATATCAGTTTTTCCTGTTACACATTCGTAAATCATACTTTTCTTATAGTCCTTCAACGTCTCGATTTTCTGCTGCTTGATGGCGATGAGGGAGTCTATCTCGGAACATTTGGTATCGAGGTAGGTGGCGATGGCGTGCTGCTCATTCTCTGGCGGTAGTACGCCAACCATAGATGAGAGCATACCTTTTGTTAACTGATTTATTGTGGTAGTTGTGAATAACTGCTTGTATTTAGGTATCACTGTTGATACAAGGTAAAAGGAATATCTATTTTCGATTTTACTTCTAAATCTAACCATAAAAGCTCCAAAACATGCATTTAAATCTTGATTTACCATTGCACATTTACCAATAAGTTCTGCACTGCCATTTCGCGAGCAAATGATTATATCACCTTTTTTGACCATCAATGACGTGGGAGCCGTTTTTACAAATACATTATCATCAAAACATAATCTAGAGTTCTGAATGTTTGATGAACGAAATACTAAAACACCTTCAGGACCACAAACATCATATGGAGTATAGGTAAGTCCATTTTGAAAATCACCAATATTTTTCATTCTTGTCACTTTCCACCCCTTTGGCACATCCCCAATCCAGTCAATGCCAGAAGGAACGAGTTCTACATCAGGATTGAGTCCTTTAGTGACTGCCTCGGTGATGACCGACTGCTTATAGTCCGTCAACTGTGCAATCATTTGCTCCTGCAAGGCTATCAGTTCGTCTATCTCCCCACACTTCTTATCCAAATAATCGGCTATGCGTTGCTGTTCGGTAAAAGGAGGAACGATTATTGAGGTTTGATTAATAATGGATTGCGAGATACTAAAAACCTTAATTCCTGTTACTCTACTCCTGACCTGGCTTCTCCAACAAGGTGTCAAGAAATAATATGCAAAATACTTATTTGCTTGTTGAACTTTTGACTTTGCAGTTACAGAATGATAACCAGCATATAATTCTGTTTCTCTATCTACATATACACTATTTCCACATCCCTCCAAGTCTTCGGAAGTATCAGCAAATATGAAATCACCTTTATTCATTCTTGAAGACTCACCGTTTTCCGTCAGACTATCAGGGATAAACCTAATAAGGAAATCGTCGAGCCTAGTGCCTGTATTCTGTTTAGAATGTATCTGACCATAACTAACCACGGCTTTTCCTGATGGTGTCAAATCAGCCTTGGTAAAAGACAACCCTTTTCCTGTAGAAAAGTATGCCTTAAACGGAACAGTCTTCCATTCCTTCGGAATCCTACCAATCCACTCTATACCACTATCCTTGAATTCTCTTTCCATCATATCATCCTTCCCTATTCATTTCGTTGAATTCTTCTATCCATTCTTTCACCTTTGCTTGAAGCAATGCTTTGTCGGGCAAGTAGAGTTGGTATTGTGTAGCATAGATGTTGGCATCCTTTGGCAAAGTCAGTTCTACAAGTGCATCATTTTTCCGTTCACAAAGTAAAATGCCGATGGTCGGCTTCTCAAACTCTTGGCGGACATAGCGGTCGTAATAGTTGACGTACATCTGCATTTGCCCGAGGTCCTGATGAGTCAGTTTATTTGCCTTCAAGTCAATCAAAACATAGCATTGCAGCAAACGGTTATAGAACACCAAATCGACATAAAAGTGCTCCTCATCGAAAGTGAATCGTTTCTGACGTGCTTCGAAAAGGAAACCTTTTCCTAATTCCAAAAGGAATTGTTGCATTTTATTGATGATGGCATTTTCGAGTTTTGTCTCTGTATATGTGACATCAGGTTTCAGACCCAGAAACTCCAGCGTCAGCGGATCTTTGATAATGTCTGTCGGTTTCTCAATCGTCTGTCCTTCTTTGGCCAGTCGCATAACCTCGTCTTTGTCACGGCTCAACGCCAATCGCTCATAGAGGCTACTACCCACTTGCCGACTGAGTTGCCGCACGCTCCACTGCTGCTGTGCACATTCTATCTCATAAAAACTGCGGGCTTCAGCATTCTCTATACGCATCAGTATGAGATAGTGGCTCCATGAAATTGTGAATTGAGGATAACGAGTATTTGCAATGTCCTCGGCATTGTTGAATGGATTAGAATTGGGTAAACGCTGTTTATCGCTTTTATTTTGAATTGGGTAAACGCTGTTTACCGAATCTGAATATACAACATAGAATCGTCGACACAGTTTTAGTGTTTCAACAGACCAACCATCACCAAATCGATTCGTCAGACGGTCAGACAATCCTCTCAACACCTGTTTGCCGTATTGTGCCCGAGTACTTCCTTCCTGCTCATCTTCCACGATATATCTGCCTACTCCGTATTTTGTATAGACTTCGGCGATGTTTGCCGCAGTTACGACATGTCTACGGCCTTGTTCTATGATGGCAGAAATACGCTCAAAGAGGGCATCTATTCGGGTAGTATCTTGTATTTCGGTTTTCTTTGCCATAATGCTTTATCCTTTTTAGTGCAAAAGCTTCTCCATCAAATCACTCTCTTTCAGTTCCAGTTCCTTCAGCGTCTGGAAAATCTCGCCGCTGGGCTTCAGCGGTGTATAGCGGTAGAACTCACGGGTGAAGGGTATCTCGTAGCCGATGCGGGTCTTGCTCTCATCCACATGGTAGTCGGGAGCGTAGGGAGCCACATTTTTGGCAAGATATAGTTCTTGGTCTTCTTTCCATGGGATGATTTCGGTGTCGGCAAGGTCGGTGTCCCAAACGTAGGTGCGCTGAGACAGGTTGAACGGGTCTTCATACACTGGCTCTGCCGTCTCGTCTTTCGTGCCGAGATACTGGCGGATCTTCTTCACCTGCGCCTTTGTCACCTTCAGCCCTGCCTTGAACTTGATCTTTTGGAAGAAGTCTGTGTCGGACATCCGCTGGCCATCGAAATACTCACAATAAGCATCTACGAACGACTGTATTACCTTTCTATCGCTATCCGACAGTTTGACACTTTCGTCGGGCATCTGCGGATTCTCAAACACCAGGCGCAGCGGACGGTCGATGAAGATTTTGCGGTATTTGAAGTCGTCGTTGTCCTTCACACGGCTCTCCACTTGGACCTCCACACCATCAGGAGTGGTGGCCTTGTAAACGAAATTGTTGAAGCCGCGGTAAGCCTGTATGATGAGGTCGCGGCAGAAGTCGGTTATCTCCACGCGCTTGTTGCCGAGGGGCTTGCGGCGCTTCTCGAAGCACTGGCTGGCATCAATCAACTGCACCTTTCCTTGCCGCTCCGCACTCTTGTTCTTGGTGACCACCCAGACGTAGGTGGCTATGCCCGTGTTGTAGAACAAATCGGTGGGCAACTGCACGATGGTCTCCAACCAGTCGTGGTAGAGCAGATAGCCACGGATGTTGCTCTCGCCACTGCCGGCATCGCCCTTGAAGAGCGAAGAACCATTTTGGATGATGGCCATGCGCCCCTCGTCCTTTAGTTTGGCAACACCATTCAACAAAAACAGCATCTGGCCGTCGCCGATGGCGGGCAGACCTGGTTCAAAACGTCCAGCACCACCAAGACGGTGCTCTTCCTCCACCTTTTGGCGTGACGGTTTCCACTCGATGCCAAAGGGAGGATTGGAGATGATGTAGTCAAACTTATAGCCTGCAAACTTGTCGTCGCCCAATGTGTCGCCCTGCCGCATGTTGTCGGCATTGCCGCCACGGATGAGGGTATCAGCCTTGGCAATGGCGAAGGTCTGGTTGTTCAGTTCCTGACCATAACTCGTGATTTCGGCATCGGGGTCAATCTGTTTGAAACGATCGTGCAGACAGGAGAGCATCTGACTCGTTCCCATCGTCATATCATATTCCGTGGCGATGATGCCTTCCTCCTCCAACCGCTCCTCGTCGTCGCCAATCAGCAACTCCGCCATCAGGTTGATGATGTCGCGGGCGGTGAAGTGCGCTCCTGCCTGTTCGTCGTAACTCTCAGAGAACTTCCGCACCAGTTCCTCGAAGATGTAGCCCATGTCGACGCTGGATATCTTGTCGGCACCGAGGTAGGCCTTTGCTGTGCAGAACTCCTTGATGACGAGATAGAGCAATCCATTATCTGCCATCTTGTCTATTTCCTTCTGGAACTCCATGCGGTGGATGATGTCGATTACATTCTCCGAGAAGTGGTTGAGATACGACTCGAAATTGTCCTTGATATTATCAGCATCAGCCAGCAGCGTGTCAAAGGTGAAACGGCTCAGATTATAAAACTTCTGTCTGGCAGCACGCTCTAGGAAACCGCGTTTCATCTCGATCTTCTTCTCCTCCAACTCCTTGTTCGTCTCCAGCACCTTTTCACGTGTCGGAGCCAACGTGTCCTCAAAGCGTTTGATGACACACATCGGCAGGATAACATTGCCATACTCATGGGGCTTATAGACCCCCACCAACTTGTCGGCAATGGCCCAGATGAGGTTCGCCTTCTCCTGCACGTTGACCGTCGTCTGCTGTTGTCTCTCGTCTATACTCATAGTCAGATATTATTCAATAACTATTATTCATGCTTACAACAAAGGCAGTAAGCATGTTTGATAGATTTCTTCGCTTATGCAAAAATACGATTTATTTTGCGAATTCTTTGCCTTTTTAAAGGAAAAAGGTGCAATGAAAATGATTTTGTGAACTTAAGCCCAGAAGTCACTTATATCAGTTCAGAATTATAGATGTCAACCATGCCTTTTGGCAACGGGGCTCTTGGTTCCATGCTATGCTTACTTGGTAGTTTTTTCTACTTATAGCATACCCCGCAGGGTTTGCGGCCCATCTTCTGGGCTTCGGCGAGGGTGATTTTCTTCCAGTGTCCTTCGGCGACACATCTCTTGATGGTGCGGCATTCGAGTTTGGCGTGATAGGCGTAGGCGGAGTTGCCGGTGCTGATATACACCATGGTGGTGCCGCTCTGCGAAGTGGCATCGACGGTGGCGCCGAGGAGGAAGAACGTGAGGGTTAGGAAAAGGGTTTTCAGCATGATGATTATTTTTGGAGTTAAATGGGGTGTTGTACGTATTGTAAATGCTCTTACTCAGTCCGGTCGGATTGCAAAACTGTGATTAAGTGAGTGCAGTGCAAATTCATTTGAACACTGCCGAGCGTGAGCAGTTTATCTAAATCCGCCCGAACGCCCATGGAGCAAATCCGCCCGAACGTTTTTTTGCGGGGAGACGGGAAGAATCCCGTCTCTACATGGCATACCTCAAAACATCTCAACTCCCTATCGTATTGGCGATCTTGTCGACGTTCATGCTGCGGGCGCTGGCGTCGAAGATGTCTTTGTAGACACCGCCTTGCTGGTAGACCTCCTGAGGCTTGCCGCCCTGCACCACATGACCCTCCTTGAGCACGTAGATGTAGTCGGCATCGATAATCTGGCCGATGTTGTGCGAGATGATGATGACGGTGCGGCCCGACTTGATGGCGTCGATGCTCGCCTTGATTTGTTCGGTGGCGATGGCGTCGAGACTGGCGGTGGGCTCGTCGAGGAAGATGATGGGCGGGTTCTTGAGAAACATACGGGCGATGGCGATGCGCTGTTGCTGTCCGCCACTGAGTTGCAGCGCTTGTGTCTCAAAACCGTTGGGCAGTTGCATGATTTGGTCGTAGATATACGCCTGTTGGGCTGCCTTCACCACGTCGTCGTGGGTGGCGTCGGGGTTGCCGTATTTGATGTTCTCCTCGATGGTGCCGTCGAAGATATGGTTCTTCTGCAGCACCAGTCCCACGTTCTCGCGCAGCCACTGCGTGTCCCACTCACTCAGTTCCACCCCGTCGAGGGTGATGCTGCCGCGGTCGGGATGGTAGAACTTGTCGAGCAGGTTGACGACGGTGCTCTTTCCCGCCCCGCTGAGGCCGACGAGGGCGGTGATCTTGCCGCTCTGGATATGCATGGAGACATCGAAGAGTGCCTGTGTGCCGTTGCTGTAGGTGAAGTCGACACCCGAGAGTTGGAAGTCACCCTTCACCTCTTCCGGGCGGTACTTTCCCGTTGCCTCCACCTCATGGTCGGCATGGAGGATGCCGAAGAACCCCTCGGCGTAGATGAGCGCGTCGTTCATGTCGTCGTAGATGCGGTGGAGTTGCCGGATGGGCGCGCTGACGTTGGCGAAGAGCATCACGTGGTACATGATTTTTCCGATGGTCATGCCGGGGTAGTCGATGAGCACGAGATAGGCGGTGAGGATGATGATGAGCACGGTGCCGATTTGCTCGAGAAAACTCTTCAGACCGTTGAACATATAACTCTGCTTGCGGGTGTTGAGTTGCAGGTCGGTCATCGTGCGCTGGATGTCGGCCTGGCGTCCCGCCTCTATCTTTTCGCGGTTGAACGACTTGATGACGGTGATGCTCTCGATGATGTTGAGGATGCTCTGGCTCACCGCCTGATGGCCGCCGAAGATGCCGCGCCGCCCGCCTTTCATCCGATTGGCCTGGATATAGGTGACCCAGAAGTAGATGGGGACGATGCAGAGCGCCACGAGTCCGACGTAGACGTTGGCCATGAACATCAGCACGAGGGCGAGGATGGCGCTGGTGAAGAGCGGCAGGATTTCGATGAAGAAGTTGTTGACGGTGTTGCTGAGGCTCATGATGCCACGGTCGATACGCGACTGCAGTTTGCCCGTCTCGTTGCCCTCGGAGGTGAAGAACGCCATCCTGAACGACAGCATGCGTTTCACTACGCTCACCGACAGGTCGCGGCTCACGAGGATGCGCATACGCTCGCCATAGTAGCGTTGGAAGAAGGTCACCAGGGCGGCGATGACTTCCTTGCCCAGGAGGATGACGGAGATGGTGGTGAGGATGCGCACGGCACTGCCCCAGGAGAACTGCGGCTGCTGGATGAGGGCGTTGATGGCATCGACGGCACGGTCGAGCACCACGGCGTTGACCTGGGCCATGAGGGAGCCTACGAGGGTGAGGGCGAGGGTGATGCCGATGAGCCACCGGTAGGGCAGCACGAAGGGCATGATGTTTTTCAGCAGGTCGAGAATGTTCATCTTGCCCGTGGGGGGTGGGGGTTGTTGCTGTGGCATTTCTTAAGGGGGTGCTTATTGGAGTAAAAGGGGTGTTGTGCTTATTGGAGTAAAAGGGGTGTTGTGCTTATTGGAGTAAAAGGGATTGTTGTGCTTAATGGCCTGCCGGGATTACCTTGCCCTGGGGATGTTGACGTATTTTTTTACTCTGTCGTCGTTGATGACTCCTTTCCAGTTCATGCCGAAGGCGAAGTTGTAGGTGTTGTTGTCGGCATCTTGCAGGCACTGCATGTCGAAGGGCACATCTTCCCGTTGCGTCTCCACCGTGGTCATGTCGGCTGGCATTTGCATGGGCAGGAGTCCTGATGGCTCCGCCTTGCCACTGATGAGGTCGAGGAGCGCCTGGTGCTGCACGCCGAAGGAGATGAGGATGGCATCGGCCGACGGCTCTACTTCTGCCAATACCACAGGCCTGCCGGTCTCCAGCACCACCACCACGGGTTTGTCGCCCATGGCTTCCTTGGTCTGGGTCACCATCGTCAGGTCGTCGTGGTTGCGCGTTTGCACGGTCTTGCCCTTATAACTGCGGTTGGCCGACTTCTCCAGCGGGTCGCCTCCGCCGATGCTCGTCTCACGTGCTTCTGTGGCGGTGTAGTCGTTGTACTGCAGACTCATGGGGATATATCCGTTGCCGCCGCGGCTTACGTCGTCGGTGTCGTAGCCCATGCTGATGGCAGGCTCGGCTATCAGACAGAGGGCGAAGTCAGCCTCCTCGGGCTTGTCGGTCACGTCGTAGTATTTCTTCACCAGGTCGAGCGAGATGGGATAGTCGGTCTTCTCTTCCGACATGCCGCCCCAGATGCCGGGAATGGCGGGGAAATGGCGTTTGGGCACATACACCTTGAGGCGTTTGCTGATGGGGAGCGTGGCATTGCCGTGGTTCTTCACCATCACCACCGACTTGAGTTGGGCCTCATAGCCTTTCTTCATGAACTCCGGCTTTCCCACCGTCTCTTCTGTGCGCTTCGGGTCGAGATAGGGGTTCTCGAAGAGTCCCACCCGCAGCATGTTCATCAGCAGGCGCCGGGCCGACTGTTCGAAGCGTTCGCGGGCACTCTGCTCGCCCTTGTCCTTCACCCACATCTGATAGGCTTCGAGGATGGGCGCAATCTCGTTGTTGCCGCCAAACTGGTCGACGCCGGCTTGCAGGATGCGGTAATGGCGCTCTGCCACAGTGAGTTGTTCCACGCCCCAGGGCTTGCCGCCCCCGGTGTAGTCCATGGCGGTGTTGTCGGCGGTGATGCCCCAGTCGGTGCACACCACTCCGTCGAAGCCTGCCTCGTCGCGCAACTGTTGTTGGATGAGCCAGTGGCTGTAACTGCCGCCCACATTCTCGCCCGATGGGTCTTGTTGCCATAGGATGCTGTAGATAGGCATCACCGCCGATGCCATCTTGGTGCCTTCTTGCAGACGGAAGGCGCCTTCAGTGAACGGCCGCTTGTGCATGGCGAGGTTGTTGCCGGGGTAGACGGCAAACTTGCCGTGGGCGAAATGGGAGTCGCGGCCTCCCTCCTGTGCGCCATAGCCATACCAGTGCTTGGCCATGGCGTTCACGCTCAGCGTGCCCCATCCTTGTTCACCGCAGGTCCACAGTTCTTTGGGCGAGGTCTGGAATCCTTCGCAGTAGGCTTGTGCCATGTCAGTGGCCAGTTGCGGGTCTTCGCCAAAGGTACCGCTGAAACGCCACCAACGGGGTTCGGTGGCCACGTCGATTTGTGGTGAGAGGGCGGTGGCGATGCCGAGGGCACGGTATTCCTCTGAGGCGATGTCGGCAAACTGTCTTACCAGGGCGGGGTCGAAGGTGGATGCCAAACCTAGCGAACTGGGCCAGAGGGATATTTGGCCGCCGGCACCAGCATTGAATTCGGCGCTGGCTTTCGTCTCATGGCGGGGGTCGGAACTGGTGTTGGCGGGTATGCCGTGGTCGAGGCCCTCGACAAAGGCCTGCATGTTGTTGTTCCAACGGGCGGCGTCGGCAGGGGTCTCCACGCTGGTGATGAGCACGGCGCGCAGGTGGTCGTCTTTGAGGAATTTCTTCTGCTCATCGGTGAGGTCGCTGGGCGCTGCACCCGCCTCTTCGTAGGCTTTCCCGTCGTAATGGGCAGGCGAGAAACTCGTTCCTTCTTTCATCGGGATGGCCTGGTGGGCACTGTAGAGCATCAGACCGGCAATCTCTTCCACCGACAGTTGCGAGGCAAGGTCGGCAGCGCGTTCGCTGCAGGGCAAGCGCCAGTCTTCGTAAGCATCGAGGGTGTCGTTGCGGTTGAGGTCTTTGAACGCATAGCCGTCGATGGAAAGGATTTTCACTCCGGATTGGGGCGAATAGCCCAGGGTGGGACCTCCATTTTGTTCCACTACCATAAAGTCGACTTGTTGTTCCGACCATTTCTGTCCTCCGCAGGAGCAGAGGGCTGCCGCTATCAAAAGGGTGGCAAAGGCGTGTCTTGTTGTCATGTTTTTCAATTTATGTTCGTTTCCATGCAAAAGTAAACAAAAAATATTGAAAATCAATCATTGAAGAATGAAAAATTAAAAGGGGAATTTATTAGGAATTCAAAGGGGAGTATGAATGACGATGAAATGTCGCCAATGGTGTGTTTTTTTCAAGGAATGACCATCGTTTTTCGTGGGAAATGACTACTTTTGTGGTGGCTACCTTCCATCCTATTTGATTGGCAAAAGTAGGGTGGGGCGGATTAACATAAACCTGATATGAAAAAACTACACTTCATCATCTTGCTGACTTTGCTGGCGGCCATGAAGGGCTTGGCGCAGCCGTCACAGAAGAGTCAACTCGTTATCGACCTGTCGCATATCGTGTATACCGGCAACCACCAATCTGCCGACATCGCACTGATGCGAAGGGGAGCGGAGGAACTGGGATTGACACCCCTTGCCCAACTGGCAGAGATGCGGGAGAAAGGGGTATGCGACCTGGGCGAGCGACAGTTGGCTGCTGCCGCCGACGCGGTGCTCGACTATGCCGTGCAAACCTGGGGGAAGGATAGCCGTGAGGCTGTGGAGAGTCGACGCCTTGCTATGTTGGCCTGTTCGAGCAACGACTGGACGAAGTCGGAGGCATTGGCAGCGGAGAATGCCACATCGGCGGAGATCCTCTACAGGAAACACCAAAAAGATGTGGAGGTAAAACTGCTGTGGATGATAGTGCAACTTGACCACCTGCTCGTGGCGAGGAAAACGGGTACCGACGACCCCACGGCATGGGAAAAGGCACTGCAGATAGAGAAGGAACTGGGGCCGATGGCGGTGAAGCGCCAGCCCATGGGCTACTACCTGCTTGAGGCATGTGGAAATATGTCCAACTTCAAATACTCCAACTCTCATTATTCCGAATACATTAAATACCTAGAGGGGAAACTGTTTCCGAAAGGGCATGCCTTCGCCATGGCCATGAACACGATAGGCGTATCGTCTAACGCGCTGGGGTATGCACAGGTGGCCTACGAGGAAGGGAAACGGCTGTGGGGCGACAACGACACCCGCACCATCAACTACCGTTTGCAGTGGCTCTATATCCAGTCGATAGACCGTTTGGCAGATTACGACCAACTGCATGCCACCTTGCAGCAGATGGAGGATGAGGCGAGGGCCAACTTCCCCGAGAACGACCTGCTATCCGTGATAATAGAATTGCAGAAGTGGGACTGCGACATCACTTGCAATACCAACTTGTTTGAGACCACGATGGTGAACAAGGTGCTGCGGCCTATGGCAGCACACTATGGCGAGGAGAGCATGGAGTATCTGAACGCCCTCATCCGACTCGTCAGCCAGCAGGCTGTGGTGAACCCGGAAAGGGCAGGAATGCTCGCTCATGATGCCAAAAAACTCATTGACAAACTTTTCAAGGAGACCGATGCCAACTATGGGCTGATGCACACTTTTCTCCTCATCGTGGGCTATGCCCAGGCACAGGAAGATGCCAATGAATTGATGCAATATGTGTCGGGACTCTACGACAACTACCGGCAAAACCACCAGGCTTCATGGCCATCCATCACCATCGCTCATAACCTCGCCGTTTATCTGATAGGACTGCAGCAGATGGAGCAGGCAGTCGACGTGTACGACATCGCCTTGGCCGACATGGCACAACTGGTGGGGAAAGAGTCGCCCATCTATGCCTTCAGCCTTACCAACCATGCCATGCAACTGACGGCATCCGACGTTCCTGCCCACATGACAAAGGGTGAGCAGGCTTGCAGCGAGGCGGCTGCCCTTTACCAACGCCTGCATATCGCGCCGAAGATGCCGCTGTTCTACCTCAACAATTATGAGGTGAAGTTGGGCAAGTATGAAGAGGGTGCCCAGACGCTGAAAAGACTGCTCGAGGTCGACGACCATGCTGATGACGCCTTTACTACCCATGTGAAACTGCTTCTGGCATGGCAAATCCAGTCGTATCACACGGGCATCCCGCTTGCCGAGGCCGACAGGTTGTTTGATGAGGCGAAGACGGCATTCTGGAAAACGGAGGAGGACGTGAAACTCAATTATATCTCAGACTACGTGTATATTGGTCAGCATGAGATGCAAAAACGGCGTTACGACGAGGCCGAGCGCATACTGGCACGAGGACTGGAAAGGTATGAGCAACTGAGTCTGGGCACACATGACGCCACTTATGTGGATTTCGTCACCTCGCTCTATTCCCTCTACACCGTACAGCAACAGACCGACAAGGCCGAGCAACTGATGCAGCGTGGCATGGATGCCATCAGGAACGACCCCTTCGCCAACCGACTGCTCGTGCTCGACATGATGTGGCAAAGACTGCAACTCTTGAAGTCGAAAGGTATGGACGACCAGGTGCTCTGGTCGAGGGCCGTCAATGAGTTTAATGAAGAATTCAATAACCTCAACAACCTCTCAGGCGGACAGATACCTCCATATTATCAAAACCTTTGGCTGACACAGGCCATGGAGTTTCTCTACACTATCGACGATATGGAGAAGAATCTCGCGCACATCAAAAAAGCGCCCAAGGCGTATGAGACCCCGGAGATAATTGCCGCGGCAGAAGAGAAACTCTTGATGGTAAGGAATCTCTATGGTCAACTCCTCCCCGTACTCCAGACGATGGAGGAAAGGCAGAAGGCGATGTCGCCACACTACCTCGACGAGAACAGTGGTGTGGTGGAGATGTACCGCAACTACGCCACCTATTATCTCATCATAGAGAAAGACACGGTGAAGGCAGGGGAATATTACGAGCAGTTGACGAAGTCGGCGGATGCCGGCGTGCAGTCGGCAGGACTGTGGTCGCTTGCCAACCTGAAAATGACCCAGGGGAAGTTTGCCGAGGCTGCCGAACTGCTCGAAAGGCAAAGGCAGACGTTGGGCAAGGTGTCTTCGTATACGGAGACCCTCAATGACAGGGAAATGCTCAACAACATGCTGTCTGTCGCCTATTTCCGAAGCGGACAATATGAAAAGGCGCTGCTGCCGGCCCGGACGTTATATCAAGCCCGTCAGCAACGTATCGGACTGGAGTTCGACCTCCTCACACAGGCAGAACGCGAGGATTTCGTAAACCAAGGGGGCGCGGGCGGCATGGCAATCTTTGCCTTGCTGGAGAAAATGCCCGGGAGGGTGGGCGAGGAGGCGTATGATGCCATCCTCGCAGAGAAGGGCTTGCTGCTCAGGGCATCGGAGCGTATCAGCAGGGCAGTGAGGGCGTCGGGGAATGCCAACCTGATGGCCCAGATGGAAGAACTCGAGCGGTTGAAGGCTGAGTACAAGAAGAAAAACCTCGAGGTGGACTGGATGCACGACAACTATGACGTGGATCCTGCCACCGTGGCCCTGAAACAGCAAATCGTTGACCTGGAGAGGGTCGTGAACAGGGAGGTGGCGAAATATGTGGCTCAGGAGAAGGCGCTTTCGTGGAAGGACGTGCAGGGCGCGTTGAAGGAGGGCGAGGCAGCCGTGGAGTTTGTGTCGTCCGACAGCATTGCCGGGGCATTGGTGCTCTTGCCCACCGGCACACCACAGTATGTGAGTCTCACCAATGGCTTCCAACTGCGCGACCAATTGTCGGAGTTGATGAGGATGTCGGCAAAAGACAAGGCACGCGTGCTCTATGAGGAAGACCGGCTGCATCTCTATGAGCGGTTGTGGAAACCTCTTGAGGCAGCACTGAAGGGGGCAACCATAGTGTATTTCTCGCCAATCTACTACCTCAACGAACTGGCTTTCCATGCCTTCAAGTTGCCCGACGGTGTCTGTCTCACCGACCGTTACAACCTGCATCAGGTATTGACCACGGGCGAGGTTTACCGTCAGCGCAGTCAGAAAGCCGAGGATTCCTTGCGCTCGGCCTTGCTCATGGGTGGCGTGTTCTACAGCGACGGGCATGAGGCACTGGCAAGGGAACTGTCGCGGACGACGGGTGATTTCCGCTCCACCGGCGACAGCCGTGGCGCGGTGAACGACGAGGAAGAGACCTTCGGGTTCCTTCCTTATACCAACCATGAGATAGACGTGGCAGACAGTCTGCTCAAGACGCATCGGGTGAGTGCCACCCTGCTCAGCGGACGGATGTCGACGGAGAAGGCGTTGCGCGATGTGAGTGGGAAGAGTCCCGACATTCTGCACCTCTCTACCCATGGTTTCTATGTGCGTGATGACGACGAGGTGATGACCAACAAGTTTCTGGCGCGTTACCCGCAGTCGAGATTCCAGAGCATGCAGCGTGCCGGACTCGCCCTCTATGGTGCCAACGCCACATGGGACGGCAGCAACACGCTGCCCGAGGATGCCGACGGCATATTGACCGCTAATGAGGTGGCACGGCTCGACCTTACCCACACCCAACTGGCTGTGCTCTCTGCCTGTCAGACGGCAGTGGGCTACGCCAGTCAGGAGGGCGTCTTTGGCACGCACCGTGGGTTCAAGCAAGCGGGAGTGCGGTCGATTCTCGCCACACTGTGGAATGTGAACGACCGCAGTACGGCCATCCTGATGGAAACGTTCTACAAGGAGTGGCTGGAGGGCAAACCGATGCAGCAGGCGCTGCACGATGCCGTAAATGCTCTGCGCAAGGTGTATTCCCAACCGTTCTACTGGGCACCGTATGTGATGATAGACGGGGTAGATTGAAAGGGCATTTCATCGCCGTCCTGTATGTTGCTATATTATAGCAACCAACAAGGCAGCCGTCCCGTTTGTCGCGATGCCATCGCGACCAATCAGTGATTTCCATGAAAGTAAAAGAATCTGCGAAAAAATCACAAAAACGTTTTGTGGGGCCAATGCTTTCCACTAATTTTGCATGGCAATTGCCGGTCATGACCTTCCGGCATCATCCATTCATCACTTAAAAACCTCATTGGAAATGAAGAAAACACCTGTCCTCCTGACTGTTTTGATGGCTGCAGCCATCATGATATCGTGCGAGAAAGAAAAGAAGAACACCATACACAACAACATCATTGTGCCGCCTCGGCAAGAGGTGGTGGTCGACACCATCATCCATCAGATGAACCCCATCGACCAGACCGACCAGGTGAAATGGCTTGGCAGCACGTATAGGGTATCGGTGAACCGGCACACCTCCGACAGTCTCTCGGTGGTGACCGACAACAACGGCAAACGCTACCGCAACAATGTCATCAAATTGAAGATATCGAGGGCCGACGGCAGTGTGTTTTTCGAGAAGAGTTTCAGCAAGAGCATGTTTGCAGGCCATGTAGACGAGAACTATCTGTCGAAGAATGTTATCCTTGGCATGGTCTTCAATGGCGTGGATGCCAACGGCATGCACTTCCTCGGCAGCGTTGGGTCGCCTGATGAACTCTCCGAAGACTATATCCCCTTCGATGTCACCGTCTCGCGCATGGGCGACGTGAACATAGAGCGGGCACGCATCGATGTGCCCGGCGACTCCGTGGCAGGCATCGAAGCAACAGTATGATTTCGGGCTGCGCAAGAAAGATGAAAGATTAAAGATGAAAGATTATTGGCTACGCGAGGAAGATTAAAGATTAAAGATGAAAGATGAAAAATTATAGGCTTCGTCCGAAAGATTAAAGTTGAAAAATAAAAATAAATGACTGCGCCCCTTGGATTACCAGGAGGCGCAGCCTGTATTTGGACGAAGTTCAATTTTCAATTTTCAATTTTCAATCTTCAATTTTCAATTTTCCCATTTTCCAATATTAATCTTTAATCTTTAATTTTTAATTTTTAATCTTTAATATCTTCTTCGCTTGTTTCACCAATTGCTTGGATGGTGCGGTGCCGTTGTAGGGCTCCAACTGCCAGCGAACGGTCCAGGTGAGCGACTCGCCTGGGGCAAGATTGGTGTAGGCACCCTGGCTCTCCAACTCGATATAGGTCTTGCCCCTGTTGACATAAACCTGTATCTCGGCCTCGCCGGGGGCAGGTTGGGTGGGGGAGAGGTCGTCGAACTTCTTCAGCAGCAACAGACCGTTGTTGAGGTAGGCGAGCCAACCCTTGCCGTCGGCGTTCACCTTGCGGTTCTCGCGGGCTTCGTCGGTCTGATACCATGCGGCACCATCAGAGGCGGTGAACGACATGAGACCGGCAGGGGTTATGCCGTCGACTGGTGCATCGAAGAAAATCAAGCCCTCGTTGGGCACGCGGGTAATCTCCCATGGCGCCACCTTGCGGGCTGTCGTACCGGCATTGATGATGGAGTATTTCACGATGAGGGCATGGCTGCGGTCGTCGGTGGTGAACTCTTTCTTGATGCGAAGTCCCAGTTTCGGCGATACGGCACTGGTGATGACTAGCGGGTTGCCGTCGCGCTCTATCTCATAAGGATATTTGTCGAACTCCTGCACCGGGGGCCAGTTCCACTCGTTCTGCGGACTCGTCCAGAACGTGCTGCCGAAAGCCTCGGGCATCGGCGACTGCGAGATGACTTCCTTGTCGTCGTATTTCAGTGAAAGGATTTTGCCTCCGGCACCCGTGTCGATGGTGGCGGAGAGATGGTCGGTCTTCATCTCACGCATGGCGGGAGGGAAGATGATGCGGTAGTGCCCGCTCAGGTGCATGAAGGCGAAGAGGCGCAGCAGACCATCGTAATAGGCATCGAAATAACCATCCTCGAAGGGTTCGTGCTTGGCCTCCCAAAGTGCCTTCACAAACTCCTTGCGCTTGTCGTGGCTGCATAGCATCGAGGCGGCTGCCGAAGTGGCCACCAGACCGATGCTGTGGCGCAACTTCCTGAAACCGCCGGCGGGCAGTATCTCATTGCCTTCGGGCAGCGTGCCGTCGACACGGTATTGGTCGACGAAGGTGTCGATGCCCTGACTGTAGAGGAAGTTCTGGATGCGCTCGCCATACTGGCGCTGCCAGTCGCGGTCGGCACAACTCCACTCATAGTCGAGTGTGATGTTCATCGGCACTCGCCAGGAATCGTAGCGGAAGTTGCTGTTGCCGTTGCGGCGTGGTGCCTGCGGCTGTGCCTGTTGCCCTTGTTGCTGACCCTGTTGGCCCTGTGGCTGCCCCGGAGGCCTGCCAGGGAAACGGGGCATCTGCAACTCACTGCCGTCGTATTGGCACATGTCGGGATTCAGGCCTGTCTCGGGATGGATGGCCTTATGCAGAAACTCACGGCTCTTCCGTGCACACTCATACCAGAAGTCGCTGCGCCCGTCGTCGGCCCAACGTGCCCACACTTCATAGAAGGCTGGGATATGGTAGGAGGGGTCGGTGTAGCGCTGTCCGAACCCATCAGGAGTGAAGGTGATGAGTTGGGTCTCCGGGTCGATGAGGAACATCTTCTGTGAACCCGTCTGCTGCGGTCCGCCAAAGCCGCCAAATCCACCTCTCTGCTCGGGCTCGTATTCCTTGGGCTGTATGCAGTTGAGGATATGCTGTGCTTCGGCCTTGTAGTTGATGCCCGTGTTGTCGCCCCACTGGTTGGAGGCGAAAAGCAAGGCGGTGATGAAATAGAGTTCGCCGTCGGAGGCGGCTCCCTGGGAATTGCGCGTACCATCGGTCTTGCAACTCCACGCAAAGTAACCTTCGCGGATGCCGTCTTGGTGCTGCATGTACTTCTTGCTCCAGCGCCACAGGCGGTCGAAGATGTCTTTCTCGCCAAACTGCACGGCAATCATCAACCCATACGACATGCCCTCGGTGCGCACGTCGTGGTTCTTGATGTCGGAGATGTAGCCCATGGAGTCTCCCACCTCGAAATACACCTTGTTGGGACCGTGGAACACGTCGTCGAAGACTTCCTTCAACTTCTTCTCCACTTCATTCGGACGGTAGCCCATCTCAGTGAAGAGGTTACGGTACTGGCGCGTTTCAAACGCGCCTTTTTCCCAGGGGCCTTGCGAGCGCATAGGCCATTGTCCCATTGCCATGAGGGGAAACAGAATGGCAATGAGAACCAGCAGACAGTTTCTTTTCATCTTATGGTTTATACTTTGGTTATTCGGGGTTGGTGATGTCGCGGAATTGGCGTGGGGTAATGCCCAGTGCCTCCTGAATCTTCCTGTTGAGGGTGCGCACGGTATTGAAGCCGGCATCCATGGCGATGGCCTCGATGCTGTATTCCGGGTGGTCTTTCAACAGACGGAGGGCGCGCATCAGACGGAGGAAGTCGAGATACTTGTCAAGTGAGTGATAGATGGTCTTCTCCTTGTAAAGCGAAATGATACGGGTTTGGGTCGTGCCCACGAGTTCGGCTACTTCCTTGAGACCAAATTCTGGGGGCAGAGGGATGTCCTCACCCTCAAGACGGGCCTCGATGAGTGCCAGCAGTTCCTCATCGTCGCGCAGATCGGCTTGTGCCATCACCTCGCGGTGCTTTCTCACAAGGTCTTTCAGCCATTCCACTCGCCTGCGAACCTCATAATATACATCGAGTTTCTCGGCAAGCATCATATTGCGGGCAATGAGTTTCTCTGTGCCTTCAACCAGATTCCTGTTTACTTCTGCCAGCCGTGCTACTTCCGCGCGCAACAGTTCCAGTTCTTTTTTCTCTTCTTCGTTCATCATGGGGTTTTTATATTATGGTTGATATTGCTGTCATAGAGTGGTTAGGTTGCGAAGATACACATTTTTTTTGAAAATGCCACTTCTTGCCCCTTTTTTTCTTTCGATTTCGTCAGAATAGCCGCAAAAAAACGATTGTTCGAAATGGTAAGAATAATACCATGATGGGGTTTTCCCCTCAAACATTAGGGAAAGGCCTACCTCAGTTTAGGTTTAATCCTTTTCACAGGCATTCGGTTTGCACTACCTTTGCACATAGAAGAGCGAAGGTAGGCTGCACCTCAGCATAGCAAGCATGCTTGACTCTGCATTCGGTTTGCACTACCTTTGCACATAGAAGAGCGAAGGTAGGCTGCACCTCAGCATAGCAAGCATGCTTGACTCTGCATTCGGTTTGCGCTACCTTTGCACATAGAAAACAACGAATAATAACCATCAAAATATTACAATTATGAAGAAGATGATGCTTATGGCAATGATGATGACGATAGCCATCTCGGCCAACGCAATGACATACAATGCCGCTCGCAACGAAGCGCTGTTTCTCAGCGACAAAATGGCATATGAACTTGGTCTGACCAACGAGCAGTATGAGGCTGTGTATGAAATCAACCTCGACTACCTGCTCAACGTCAACAACCGCGCCGATGTGCTCGGACCCTGGTGGGAGGTGCGCAACCGCGACCTGCGCTTCGTGCTCAGCACCTGGCAGTTCGACCGCTTTATGGCAAGCACCTATTTCTACCGTCCGCTCGTATGGGCTCCCGGTGGCTGGTCGTTCTCCATCTACAGCCGTTATGCTCGTGGCAGGATGTTCATGCATCGCCCCGCAGTGTATGTGAGTTTCCGTGGAGGCCATAATCACAGGAGTGCCAGTTTCTACGCCCGTCACCACTTCAACCACCCGGCTCCTCCCGCAGGTCACCGCCATCATGGTCCCGCTGCTGGCCCTGCTCCCAGACCAGGTCACGGCCACGGCAACCACGGTCCCTCGGTAGGTCACGGCAACCACGGTCCCTCGGTAGGCCACGGCAACCACGGTCCCTCTGTCGGACGCGGCAATCACGGTCCCTCTGCCGGACGCGGCAACCACGGTCCTTCAGCCGGTCGCGGCAATCATGGTCCTTCTGGTCGCTCTTTCGGTCACAGGTAATCCATACCCCTGATATATACAGCATGAGCAATCATGATGCACCAAAATCCCCACACTTCTTTGCGGAGTGTGGGGATGGTTTTTTCGTATCATGCACTTTGTGCAAGTAAATCAGAGACCTGTAGAAAGGCCTAAGGTGATGAGAATCATCCAATAATGTGTTCTTGATTGAAAAGAACAGATGTGCTCTCGCCGAGCATGCTGAAGAATTCACGTGCGGCTCTTTTCACATAGGTGTTCTTCAACTGATGGATGCAGCCGTGCATCTGTTTGTCGGGCGTGTCGGTGTCGGTGATGGGGATGGCTTTCAGACCTTGTTCTGCCACCACCGTGCTCTCGCTGAGCAAGGTGACATAGTTGGACTCCCTTATCAGTCTGAACAGCAGGTAGACGGTGTTCATCTCTACCTTGACTCGGAATCGGTAGTCTGTCTGCGCTATGGCACGCTCAAAGGCGCTGCGGGCCTGTGTGCCTTTCTTGGTGAGGGCAAGGTCGTATTTCTGAAGTTCCTCAAAGGTAATGGCCGAACGGTTGGCAAGCATGTGACGGTCGTTGACGATGGCTGCCAGACGGTGATGAAACAGCACCTGGCTCTCAATCCTTGGATTGGGGGTGGTGGGCTTGAAGGCGAGCACGAAATCCAACTCGCGGTTCTCCAGACGTGAGATAAGGTCGGCCATGGTCGACTGGGTGACATTCATCTTGACGTGAGGATGCTTTCTAAGAAAGGCAGTCACTGTTTCTGCCATGATGCTGGCAAAAGAGAAGGTGACACCAATGTTCAGTTCTCCGCCGGTCAGATTCTTCAGTTCTTCGAGCCTTAGCAGGCAATTGTCGGCAGAGTGTAGCGTCTCCTTGGCAAGAGGCAACAGTTCCTGCCCCGCCTCTGTGAGGCTTACCTCATGGCTGTTTCTTTGGAACAGGGGTTGTTGCAGTTCGTTCTCCAACTGCAAGATCTGATGGGATAGAGTGCTCTGACTGATAAACAGTTCCTTTGAGGCCGTTGAGAAATTGAGGGTCTCAGCAAGTTTGACGAAATATTTTAGTTGTTTTAGTTCCATATAGGGCGCAAAGTAACGCTTTTTCTCCGAGAAAACCAAGATTCTATCACGTTTTTTAGTCGGAATCGTGTATGGCTATCGATATTTTCGATAACTGCGTTTCGATTTTCTTGCGGTGAAGGATGCTGAACAATTCATAACCATTGGTTGCAGAAGTGTTGAAGTGGCTGTACCTTTGCATTGTCAAAACGAACATTACAAACTTTAAAATTTCAGGAACAATGAATACAACAGCAATCATCTCAATCGTGGCAATGAGTTTGGTCGGTTATTTCTTTTGTGTTTGGATGACCCGTCACGACAACCTGGAGGTTAGATAAGCACAATCGTTCTATCCTACGGCATTCATAGAAGCCGTACACTTACCAAAAATAGTGTCTTTCTACAATGAAGACACGGCTCTTTTCTCTCCACACTCCCCTCATCTGGGAGTGTGGTTTTTTATTTTCATAATCCCAGCAGGCAGCATCATTTAAAAGCCGTTCCGTATGTCGCGATTTCATCGCGACCACAGCAACCTCCATGAATCCCAGCAGGCGTCATCATTTAAAAGCCGTCTCGTATGTCGCGATTTTATCGCGACCCAAGCAAAATTCCAGTTTTCTTGCCAAGTATTCACTCGAAATCACTAATTTTGCATGGCAAAAAGGAAGATAATGATGCAACACCTGACGAACATCAAGGACATAGAGCGCACAATATTGGACAATCGCCTATGCCTCTTTTTCATCAAGGCTCCCGACTGTGGGGTCTGCAATGTCATGCTTGACAGGGTAGGCCAACTGGCAAGCGGTCTTCCTTCATTATGCTCGTTCTATACCGACATCCGCGAAGAGCCACTCATTGCAGGGCGTTTCCTGGTCTATTCCGGTCCTACGGTGCTGTTGCTGATGGATGGAAAGGAAGTCTATCGCAGTTCGCAGTTCATCGATATGCAAGAACTGGAGCAGATGATCAACCGGTATTTGAGTTTTCAAATGTCAGTGAAATGATATGTGATTGTTGAACAGAAACATAGAACTATTGAAATGAAAAAAGCAGTAAAAATCTTCTTATGGAGTCTTCTCGTGCTGATTGTTGTTGTCGGCGTTTATATGTGGTCGGTCTTTGGCTCTCTTGTCAAAGGAGCGATGTCTGTAGAGAAATTGGATGAGGGCATTTATTATATGGAGTACGAGGGGGATGACGGCTTTGACGCGTTGATGGAGAAAGGCGGCGGACGAAATACCGCCGAACTTCAGGGATATGTCATCAACTTCCTGACAAAAGGCCATTATAATCCTCCCGCACCAGATGCTGTCGCCGCCAATCATGGTTGCTCTGCCCTTACCACTCGCACCCCCGACAACAAGGTGCTGATGGGCAGAAACTTCGACTACACATCAGCCACCGCCATGATACTGCACACCATCCCCAAGCGGGGCTATGAGTCTATCACAACTTTCAATGTGGAGTATTTAGGCTTCGGTGAAGGATGGGTTCCTGAGGGCTTTTCCAATCAGTATATGTCGCTGACATGCCTTTTCTTCGCCCTCGACGGAATCAACGAAAAAGGATTTGCCATTGCCGACCTGATGGCTGGCGATGAGGTGGAGACACATCAGAATACGGGAAAGCCTGCGCTGACCACTTCGACGGCCATCTGCTATCTGCTGAAAAATGCTGCCAACGTGGATGAAGCCTTGAAACTGCTTCAGGGAATAGACATGCATTCCGATATTGGGGCGGCACATCATTATGCCATGGCGGATGCGTCTGGCAAGAGCGTGGTGGTGGAGTATGTCGATAACAAAATGGTGGTCGTCGACTCGCCTGCCGTGACCAACCATTACCTCTGCGAGGAGAAACATAATGTGGGATTGGTAGAAGGAGACCAAAGGTATGAACAACTCTGCCAGCGGATGGAAAAGACTGGTGGCGTGATGAACCTCCAACAACTCAAAGAGGCTGTCTTTTCTGTTTCCCAACCTCAGAGAGATGGCTTCCTGGGCACGGCATGGACAATGGTGATGGACCTTTCCTCTCCTTCTGTCACATATTACTCTCGCCGGCAGTTCGACAAACCCTTCCATTTCTCTTTGAAGGGAAGCCATTGATTACACTGACACACCTGCAAGACCATGGAATTTCTTCCCAAAGACCCCGCCATTTTGGTTTCAAGCGTCAACATGCTTCTCCGTGACGAGGAGTTCGACACGCTTGAATCTCTTTGCTATTGCTTTGGAAAGGAACCGGAGGATTTGAAAAACTACTTGTCTGGGCATGGATTCGTCTACAGCGAGACGCAAAGGCAGTTTCGTCCGATAGGCTACGATAAGATGATAACTAAAGACAGTATAGAGACCGCTTATAGTTTCCTTCATCAGAAACTGCGCATCTATGAGCACTCCACGCTCGACTGGCAGAGGGATGACATCGAACTGGCCATTGCCTCTTATGCTGATGGCATGAGCAAGCAATTGTTTGATGTCATTTCTCGTGGCAGGACTGACTTTCTGAGAGACCACAGTAGGTTTCAGGAGGATATTTCACAAGCCGTGAAACGATTGGAGGATATGCTATGACAGCCGACGTCGATAACAAATTGAAACTGACGATACAGTCGTTTGAGGAGTTGAGCACCTCGCAACTCTATGAGATTCTCACAGTACGGGCAGCCGTATTTGTCGTTGAACAGGAATGTGCGTACCAGGATTTGGATGGCATTGACCGTCATTCCATGCATGTTACGCTTTGGCGCAATCATGAAATCGTCGCCTATGCCCGGGTTTTCAAAGATGATAATGACTTGTGGCATATCGGCCGTGTGCTGACCACCGAACGGAATCATCATTACGGCTTGCAGGTGATGAGGGAGGCTATCAAGGTGGCGGAGGAAAATGATGCCAAATGCATCGAGATAGAAGCGCAGTGCTATGCGCTCGGCTTTTATGAGAAACTGGGTTTTCAGGTTTCTTCCGACGAGTTTATGCTTGATGGCATCCCGCATCGACGGATGAGATGGAGAAAATGAACCCAATGTGAAGATGAAGAAAGAGACGATACAAATAGCAGACCGAAAATGTGTGGTCTATAGGGATGAACAGCCTGAACTGCTTCTGCTACAGCCCATCGACAACCATGACCTGGAGGTCATGGACAATGAGGTGGCCGTCATAGCGTCTCTGTCGACGAAACCTTTTGTCTTGGTTGCCTTTGAGGTGAAGGATTGGTTTGGTGAACTGACACCATGGACAGCCCCCGCAGTTTTTGGGAATACTCCCTTCGGCGATGGGGCGGAGCACACCTTGTCTTTTGTCACAGACACGCTGATGCCTGAGTTACAAAACAGACTGATATATGATGCGGATGTGATGAAATGCCTGCTGGGGGGCTATTCCCTGGCTGGATTCTTTGCGCTTTGGGCGTGCTATCATTCACCGATGTTCCATGGCATAGCAGCCGTTTCTCCCTCTGTATGGTATCCTGATTGGATGAACTATGCGCAGACCCATCAGCCGATGACTTCTTCTGTGTATCTCAGTCTGGGCGACAAGGAGGAAAGAGCAAGAAATCCTGTCATGGCAAGGGTGGGGGAGTGCATCCGCAAACAGCATGAGTTATTGGTCACGCAAGGCATCGATGCCATCTTTGAATGGAACAAAGGGAACCATTTCCAACATACCGACGAAAGGACGGCAAAGGGCTTCGCCTGGTTAATGAGCCAGACACGATAACCTGAGAGGGTCGTTGCACACGGGCCTCTTCTTTATTCCCCTCCCCCCGATTATTCCTTTTTCTCGAATCTCTTCTCCAGGATATGGGTAGCCATGGAGTCGGCCGACTGTAGGATGGTGACAAGGGGAAAGTTGCTGTTGGCTGTCCCGATGCTCTCTCTCATCTCATGGCTTTGGAAGGCGAGGTCCCATGCTCCCATGTGCCAGCGGATGGCCATGAGTTCTGATGCCTCCAGTTTTAATCCCAACATGAGCAGCATCACCACCGACTTCTCCCCGTGGCCGAAGGGAAGGTTGGAGTAGTCGGCCACATAGCCCATGTATTTCTCCCACCGGTTGGTGGCATCCTTGCGCCATTTCTCGGCTTCCTTGTAGGTGATGGCCTTGCAGAAGTCGTGGAGCAGGGCGGCGATGACAACATTTTCCTTCTTCACTTTCTCTCCTATTTCGGGGTCAAGACTTGTCAGTTGCTCACGGATTTTCAGCGCGAGGCAACAGACTATCATCGAGTGTTCGAGCAGTCCTCCCCTGTGGTTGAGGTGTTTGCCGGCAGAAGCAGGTGCAGTGAAGAAACCTTTCTTTTCAAGAGCCTCAATCACTCGTTCTATTCCTTCTTTTGGGGTCTCTTGGAGCAGGCGGATGAACTCTTCTTTCAGTTTGTCCAGCCGTTCTTGTGGGGCTTTCCCCTCTTGTGGCATTTCAAGGAGCAAGCGGATGATATCTTCTTTCATGATGTGTATAGTAAAGGGTTATGGGAGGTCAAAGATAGTGAAAGCCGAGTGGAATACCAAACAAAAGACGAAGTTTTTTGTTTGAATTCCCGAGGCGCCTCCTATCTTGGGCCGCAGGCCAAAGTGTGAAAGCCGAAGACATAGAAAAGAAAAAAGCAGAATAATTTTCTCTTTCGGTTTCTTTTTCTTACCTTTGCACCACCTTTCGCGGAAATGCGCTTGTGGCGGAATTGGCAGACGCGCTAGACTTAGGATCTAGTGTCTCACGACGTGAAGGTTCGAGTCCTTTCAGGCGCACATGACAAAATCGGCAACTATCTGAAATTTAGATGGCTGCCGATTTTTCATTGGTCTAAAATATGAAATTTGGCGTGATTTTGGCGTGATATTTCAAGAATAAATGCCAAATGGCTTGAAAAATATTATTTTCAAGAAGAAAAACAAGAGATAATAATTGGAGTACTGAAGGATTTTACTTACCTTTGCTGCATTATTTATCGGCCCTCCCTCCTCGGTTTTGTATTCCTTGAATTGGCCATTGACAGAGGTGATGTAACATGGAAACACAGAGTGTGGAAATGTTGTTTTTTTATTATCTGGTGTCGATAAATAATCTGCAATAGTTCCTTTTTTCGGCACTTTCTATAACAGTTGGAGAAATCGATGGTAATCTCTGGCTGTCCTTTATGCTTGATAAATTACGTAAAAACATAAAAACAATTATTATGAATGCTATGCTATATACCTTTAATGATTTTCTTTGTGGATTAAATGAAATATTATGGCCTGCTGCCACATTCTTAATCTGTATGGTTTCAGGCATATGTATGGTTAAGAAGAAGGGCATAGGCCTTGAACGCACATTGGCACTCAGTGTTTTCTCAGCATTCGTTATCTATGTTGCTTATTGCTACTTTTACAGAAAGTCCATAGGAATAAGCATCCCTTTGTCGATAGGTCTCATCTGTAGTATCCTGTTCTATTTTGACTGGAAAAAACCGAAGAAGGACATCAAGTCGAATACTGAAAACGAGCTGCAAGAAATTGACTCTGAAGGAGTAATCACTCCTCCTGCAGTCAGAACGGACGAACGTCCAAATTCTGAGCAACCAACAGAATTACCTCAAAGGCAGAAACCAGGCAAAAGCATCGACACCCGTACCATCTTTGATTTTATAATAGGGAAGAACATTTCTGATAAAACAGCCTATATACAACAACTAAAAGATTTGATGGAAGGAAGAAGAGGACAAAAGGCTTTGGAGGAATGCATCCTCCCAGAATTGGGAACGAACATCAGCACAGACATCACCTTCCGTGCCTTCGACGAAACTTTCCCGAATGTCATAGACAAGGCAGGATTCTCCAGGTTCAAAAAGAAGATTCCAAGCAAAATCACGCTCCAAAAATTGTAAGCAACAGGCTCATATTCAATTATTTGAACGACAATTCAAACAACTTTGACAACTTATGAAACTGGTTGTCAAGGTTGTTTTTCAATTAATTGCATTCTGCTTTTTCTATCAATAACTTTGCATCAGCTTTTTGCGGAAGATAACAGGCTCCGCAACAGAAAGCGGTGGTTTGCAAGGTAACCGTTGCCTGTTAGACGGACACAAGACCACTTCCTTTTAATATTTTGATGATATGACACATAATAGTGTAAGAATTGAGGATTTGTTGTCCGTTAGTCCTAACATGCAGTTGGTAATCACTGCTGCCGACCTGAAGGAATTCGCCTTGTCAGTCGCAAACGAAGTGAGGAATTCGGATGACAACAGCAAGGAGGACGAAACGCTCTATTCTCCTGAGGAATTTGCGAACAAACACCATGTCTGCAAATCTACCCTTTGGCGTTGGCGACAAGCCGGCATCCTCACCCAGACAAGAATAGGCGGGAAAGTATACTATCGTGAGTCCAACCTTAAACTTGTGGAGGATTAGGCTATGGCTGCAGAATTGAAGAAAAAGAGTTTCGTTCTGTTCGCGGATTACATGACTGCCGTCAGTGTGCTCACCGACGAACAGGCGGGAAGATTGTTCAAGCAAATTTATGCGTATGTCAACGACCTGGAGGTTTCCAAGTCCCAGGATCCTGCCATCGCCGCCATGTTCGAGATGTTCCGCACACAAATCGACCGTGAAGCGGAGAAATGGGCGGAGAAATGCAGGAGGAACAAGGAGTACTCCCATATGCGGAAATGCTATGCAAGAAAGGTATCGGCTGATGTCGGAAGGCATCCGCCGGTATCGGACGATAACTCTGGACATCCAACGACATCGGACGTTATCCTTAATGACAATGATAGTGATATTGTCAATGATAGTGATAATGTCAGTGATAGTGAAGGCTTGGAAACTGTCGTTTCCATGAAGCCTAAAGAAGACGAGCGCTATCCCTTCGATGAAATATGGAAGATGTATGGCAAACCCGTCGGGAATGTTTCGACTTTAAGGGAAAAGTGGAATCTTCTTTCCGAGGCGGACAAGGCCGCCATCTTTGAATACGTGCCAGGGTATGTCGCCTCACGACCCGAGGTCAGGTACCGGAGGAACTTCGAGAATTTTCTTTCCCTTAAAGTCTGGGAGAATGAACCGTTAACTAATGACAATCATGGAAATGAAACAAATCATCAACCAGATGCTGGAAGACGGCAGTCTGCCGTGCAGGATGCAGCAGAACTCATGCGCGAGTACCTTGATGATGAAGGACAGTCGGTTGCCTGATGCCTGCGTCTCGTTGCTAGGCAAGTATGGTTCCGTCACGGACTTCCTGAAAGCCAGCAACCCGTCCATGCAGTTGCAGATATGCAAGGACGTGCCTTCCTGCTACTTCGGCGACTCTCCCACATTGTCCGTCATTGACAGGACATATGGGAAAAGGAAGGCGAATGCCTGGCTCATTCCGCAACTGCTGGATCTGAGTCTCTGCTGCGGGTTGAAAGAGAATGCGTCGAGGGAACAGCTTGAATTCACTGCGGCGTTCATCGCTACGGACTTCCACTGGCTGAAGACCAGTGAACTGATGCTCTTCTTCTACCGCTTCAAGGCAGGGTGCTATGAACGGTTCTTCAGCCGGTTCGACCCGCAGGCCATCCTGTCAAGCCTGAGGATGTTCCTTCAGGAACGTGCCAGGGCATACGAGGCTCGGGATGAGGAGTTGCGCAGCCGAAAGGAAGCCGAGCATAAAGCCCACTGTATCTCATATGAGGAATACTGCAAGCGGAATGCCTTCGACCCGGTACATCACAGACTGGGAATGTTGCCCGAAAATGAGGACAGCCAACAGCATCCAATCTCACCGACCTGACATGTAAAAGAGGTGGGGGCAAGATGTGCCGAATGTGTACACATCGGCCACTTGCCCACCCCAAGGGTCGGGAGTTGAGGTCGCTCGAAACTCGCATTCCCTTTTATGCATTTTACATATTATGGTATTTGCATATTTGCTATTTATACGAAATCACATTTTTAATCTTTTAGATTTTACATTTTATGAAAAATATAAAAAACAAGAACTCACAGCTTCATGTGAGGATGGATCAGGACACGATGGATGTCCTGGAGAAGAAGGCCGGGGACAAAGGACTGACGATGAGCAGTTACATCCGCTACCTTATCCATAGTGCAGACAAGGAACCCGCAGCCAATACCGGACTGAAATCCGACAATGGCGCCAGTCAATTGCTCGTTGGCATGATAGGAGACCTCGTGACGCTCTTTCGAGGGTTGCTGGCAGAGTTTGGAAAGACCGGTGGCAACCTCAACCAGGCAGTCCGCGACATGAATACGTCGTTGAAGGCTGGTTCCAAAAGTGTCAGTCGGAAGGATGTGCTGGCGGTGGAGGCCTGTTCCACCCAGATGTTGGAATGCGCACAAGGAATTTGGTCGGGGCTGAGGAGCCTGAAACAAATCATCAAGGAACTATGATCACGAAGAAGCTACGTCAGGCCGGCGGCGGGCGGTTCCCTGCCGCCGGTTACAATGAGGGCAAGGTGCTCGAAGGGGTGGCCGACCTCCTTATGGCGAGGAACGTGGACGGGCGTTTCCTACGCCAACTGGACATCATGCATGCTGTGGGCATCAACGCCACCGGGGAGGTGGAGCGGTATATGAGGGAGCATTCGCAGACCTACGGCAACTCCAAGACGCAGAACAAGCAGTTCCACGTGGCTCTGTCGGTGAAGGAGCATGAGATGGACAGGTATGAGTTGGGGGAGTTTGCCGAGAAGTTCATGGAGAGGATGGGGTACGACGGCCAGCCGTACTTCGTCTATTTCCACCATGACACGGGCAACAACCATGTGCACATTCTCTCCACCCGCATCAACCGCTACGGCATCGCCATCAGCGACAGCTTCGACAAGATGAGGATGCAGCGGGTGACGGACGAGATTCTCGGCATCACTCCCGAAAAGGAAAGGCAGAAGCTGTTCTCCTATGGTTTCCAGACAGAGGGGCAGTTCATGAACGTCGCCCGCTCCTGTGGTTACAATCCGAAGGAAGAAACTGTCGATGGCGTGGAATGCTATACCTTCTTCCGCAGCCATTATCCCCAATTCACGATTCCAAAGGTGGAGGTCATGAAACGAATGACAGCAAAAGAAGACAGCCTGGCTATGAGGAAGCGCAAGGAACGTGCCCGGCAACTGAAAGCCATCTTGATGAAATACCGCCAACTGAGCCTCCAACAGCAGTTCCCGACAAAAAAGGGCAAGGCCGAGACACAGTCCGACCTTGAAGAGAGAAAGACATTGGCTTTGTCGGGGTTGCAGCATAAGGACGGCACTTCCTTCAATGAGATGGAGAAACTGCAAGTGAAATGGATGCTGAAAGAGCTCCGGCAGAAGTTAGGCATTGACATCCACTGGCAGAAAGACAAAAACGGCATCGTTCGGGGTTACGGCATCATCGACCACAAGACCAAGACAGCGTTCGACGGCAGTCAGGTGCTGAGAATGGGAGAATGGATGGACATCCAAACAAAGAGGAATGAGGAACATGCACAAAAGACCATCGGCTCATCGGCTCAAAATACTCCGATAGCCATGAATACGGACTCCATCACCATCGCCAAGCATAAGAACGGAAAGTTCTACCTACGGGTTGTCTTCAACAACTTTGGACATTCAGAGATTTTCTACCTTTCCCAGGAAGAAACACGCGCCTATTTGTTGACGACAGAGCCTATGGAACGCGAACGGCTCAAACAGCAGTTCGCCTATAAAAACTTGTTCCGGGCCATAGGCGGGAGCCACGACCAGAACAGGGAATGGGAGGTTGGAAATGGGTATGATGGCGATGATGGAAGGGGGCTGAAAAGATGATGTTTTCCCCCTTCTTCAATCAATGACTTCACTTTATAATCAACATATGGTCTGTATGGCTCCATCAAATCATCCCCCAAAGGGAATTCATCGTAACTATTGTGATGAAAGGTACCGACCGTTGGAAGCTATCCTGCATCCATAATACGCCTTGCCATCATGGACCGGAGTAGAGTATAGCCATAATTCAGCAACGAGTTTGGTGGCAACTAAGTTTGTTTCGCCATTTTTCCGGCCAAGTTAATTAAAAATGGGAGAAAAATGACATGACAAAAAAACGGGCATTTTCCATTGCCTTTCAATATTTTTAATTATCTTTGCATCAACATATTACAGTATAATGGCTGTAAATGGTACAGATAGTGAAGCGTTTAAAACGTGAAGGCCCTACCCCACCTCAAATTTGAATAAATTAAAAATCTATGAGAAGTGATACTGTAATCATACATTTTCCACCAGTGAGGTTTCAGAAGGGTCTGGAATACCTAAAAGGTATAACTGGCCCCATGACTTCTGTTATCCGTGACTTCTCAGCGCTCAAAGACGAACAACAGATGGCTAATTTCAAAAACCCTTCTTGGGTTTCTGATAAAATGCGCGAGTATAGAGAAGACAGAGACAGTATGAACACTAATGAATTTAAAAACTTCAATTCTGCTACTACAGCCATCTATCTTTTGAAGTCATGCGCAAAACTTAATCTCGCAATCTACGCTTTGCGGGATAAATACAGAAAAGAGGAAATAGAAATGGCCAAAAACAAATATAATTTAGCTAATGACACTTATTCTTATTGGAATTATAACCCGAATTGGGCCATTTCTACAGATGAGGATGTTCTAAGAATCAGAAACGCTGCCGTTAAAGCAATGGATATAATTCAATCCTACAGCAAAAAACACACTTTGCCTAACTTTGAACAAGATTTTATCAATACGATTAAATACTCCGTATATGGTATTTGTCACCGATTCTCTGTCGAAACAAGAACGCTGACAGAGAAAGCAACCGAGACTGGAGGCAATATCCTCGGCTCTATCGTGGCCTTCGTTTTCATCTGCTTTAGTTTTTGGTTGTTCGCAAAATGTGCCACAAGTCTATAATTAATACAATACCCCACCTCAGCTGTAAATGGTACAGATAGTGAAGCGTTAAAAACTAAGGCAAATCCCATTTTTTACCTCCACAAATTACAGATGAAAAGATGCTGATCATTTCCCTTATCATATTTGCCATCATTGCTTTGATCGTCGCCGCTGTACTCGGACTCCTTAGTTCCGTAGTGGCGTGGAGGATTGTACGAAGAAGAAACTGGAGCCACAAACGGTTGATAGTGTTGCTGGCTGCCATCACTCCTGCCTTGTTCATTGGCATGGAGGCCGTGTTGGGATTTATCGGAAGTGTGTATATCTCCGAGACGAAAGGTGTCGACCTGGGCTTCGGTGATTATTGGGAGGCACCACTTTCTGCAAGCCACTGCCTTTCTGCTGTCGACATGCCGGAAACGGCATGTATCCGAGAAAAAGGTCCTTACCTAGAAGGCAGTGGACGTGTAGAGCATTTATGGGTACAGGATGATAGCGTGTTCGTGACTATACAAGACAAGGCAATCTCATCGGAAATCAATGATTCCTCCTCATCCACCTATTCGTTGTATCTCTTTCATCGTCAAGGCAATGGGATGGATACGCTTTTGAATAGAGCGGACACACTGCAGTTGGCAGAAACTCTACGAAGCCGAAATCTGGATGCAAAAACTGCTTTGACACCAGATGACTATTTTACCCAAGCACAAAGGGAGGCTCACAAAATAGAAAGCCCGCTTCGACATACGATCACAATCGTGACAATATTGGCATTGTGGGCTTTACTCATTCGGTTCATCAAGAAAAGAAGTTGTTGACTTGAAGATAAAAAAGGAAGCAAAATGAAGAAGTCTGTAATGTATGGAATGGCATTGTTTGCCTTGGTCCTTTTGAGCATTGTGTTTGTGCCAACATTGTTCCTCGAAAATAGTGACAGGTTGGTCTGGCAATTGAGCAATTGGGCTTGGATACTTGCCTCGATGCTTATCGCCATCATGGGTATCCTGATGACCATCCGTTTCACAAAAGGAAAACGCATCCTATGGAAAACAATGGGTTGGTCGTGCAGTATCGTATTGGTTATGGCATGTTTGATTAGCATATATATTGCAATGGTCAAGCATGATGAAAAAATATGGAGCAACAAAGAGTATGTCGTTTATTCGCAATACTACGACTTTTTTGACCCCAATATGTTTGTCTTATACAAAAGAGACGGTCTTGTCGACAGGCGTATGTACCGTTTGAACAACATCGGTTTCGGTGAACTGAGGGGAGCCGATTTTTCTATGTACGACGAATTTGACCTGATTAAAGAAGAGATTGACGCAACGGAATTTGAAAGCGACAGCATCTATCACCGCACTGTCTTTTATAGATTAAGTGATGGGTATCAATTTGAACAAGAAGAGAACGATTCGCTTTTGGATGTCATAAAGCATTAGCCGTGATTCTGACTATGAATATATGCTTGTTATGCTGTAAATGGTACAGATAGTGAAGCGTTTAAAACGCAAAAGGCATGGTTTAAATGGCATAATTTTCAATCTTCAATCTTCAATTTTCAATAAATGAAACATATCTTTTCCTTCCTGCTTCTGTTGTTGTGCTTCGTTTCATGCGGCAGTAGTAATGACAACGCGGAAAAAACAAAAGAAGATACTGCAGGTCTTGAAAAACCTACAGCCACGACCGCTTTTACCATCGAAAATGCCCCTGTAATAGACGGCTTGCTGAACAAAAAACTCCTGAATTGGAATACTCACCAGTCTTTCGTTGACTGCATTGATGGGAAAAACGACATCATCATCACGGCACGTGGCATTTCACGTGACGAATCGGTATATGCCAAGGAAAAGGATGTTGAACTCCTCTCACGCCCCATAGCGAAAGACGCATTTGTGTTCATCGTCAATGCCGGCAATCCTGTGAAGAACCTCACCGTTGAGCAGGTGAAGAAAATCTATATGGGAGAAATCACCAATTGGAAGGAAGTGGGTGGCAACGATGCGCCTATCGTCCCTTATGTCCGCAATGCCAATTCAGGCAGCCAGGAGAAGATGGAAACCGTGGTGATGGCAGGCCTTACGATGCCTGAATGGAAGGAATTGACCTTGTTCACAATGATTTCTCCATACATTCAACTGGATAGCGACGTCAACGGCATCTGTTATACACCTTACTAT